>CAIXKE010000014.1 GCA_903919975.1 Akkermansiaceae bacterium
CCTTCGGCCGGACGGCCCTATCCCGGAAGAAACTGCACCACAGAAGTGTGGTGTCTCCTCATTCATGCCTGAGCGCTTCGATGGGATCGAGGCTGGCGGCGCGGCGGGCGGGCATGAAGCCGAAGCCGATGCCGATGGCTGCGGAAAACACGAAGGCGATGACGTTGATCCGGAGATCGAAAACGAACGGCGCTCCGACCACCTTCACCAGCATGACGCAGAGTCCGTAGGCGAGGATGATGCCTGCGATGCCGCCGACGCAGGAGAGCGTGACGGCCTCGACGAGGAACTGCAGCAGCACCTCGCGGGCACGGGCGCCGATGGCCAGGCGGATGCCGATCTCGCGTGTGCGCTCGGTCACGGAAACCAACATGATGTTCATGATGCCGATGCCGCCTACCAACAAACTCACGCCGGCCACCGAGCCTAACAGAGATGTCATCACCTTGGTGCTGGAACTGATAACTTCCGCGAGTTGCTGAGAGTCGAAAACATAGAAGTTGTCATTCTCATTCGGACGGATGCCGCGGCGCTCGCGCATCAATGAGCCGACATCGGCGACGATGTTGGCCCCCGGGTAGCCGTCGATGCCGGAGATCATGATCTGGTTGATATTCTGGCCGTTACCGCGCCCGGTGAGACGGCGCTGGACGGTGGTATAGGGCGTGATGATGTTGTCGTCCAGATCATCGCCAAATCCGCCTTGGCCCTTGGCGGCGGTAACTCCGACGACTTCAAAGGAGATCGACTTCGCGCGGATCTTGCAACCGATGGGATCCACTCCCTCGCCGAAAAGCTCCTCGCGGATAGTTTCCCCGATGACGCAGACGGGGGCTGCATCTTTCACCTCGTCATCGGTGAAGAAGCGGCCGAGCGTGATATTCCAGTTGGCGATGCCGAAATAATTGGCGGTGGTGCCTTGGACGTCGGTGGCACGGTCGTTCTCCTGATAGACGGCAGTCACGTTGGTCCGGACAAAGGGAGCGATGCCGGCGATGCCCGGGGTCTGGTCGCGGATAGCGTTCACATCAGCAAGCGTGAACTGTGGCGCGCCCCGTGATCCCCAGCCCTGACCGGGTCGGAGTATCAATAGATTGCTGCCCATCTTGGAAATCTGCTCCTTGACGCTTACCGTCGCGCCGCGGCCGAGAGTGACCATCGTGACGACCGCCGCCACGCCGATGACGATGCCAACCACCGTTAGAAAAGAGCGCGTCAAGTTCCGGCGGATCTCACGGATGGCGATGAGCAGGGCGTTGAAAATCATAACTCAATGCGCGGCGGCGTGGGGGTGGAATCCTTGGAAATCAGGCCATCGATCACCTCGATGACGCGTTTCGCATGGGACGCGACATGCTCCTCGTGGGTCACCATGATGATGGAAATGCCGCGCTCCGAGTTGAGGCGGTCAAGCAGTTCCATGATTTCACGGGTGGTTTTCGAGTCGAGGTTGCCGGTGGGCTCGTCGGCGAAGAGCGTGTCCGGATTCGTGACGATGGCGCGGGCGATGGCGACCCGCTGTTGCTGGCCGCCGGAGAGTTCGGCGGGTGTGTTGCGTTCCTTGTTGGGCAGGCCGACACTGGCGAGTGCCTCGCGGGCGAGATCATGACGCTCCTTGCGCGAATAGCCGCGATAAAGCAGCGGGAGCTCGACGTTTTCCAGTGCCGAGGTGCGGGCGAGCAAGTTGAATCCCTGAAAGATGAAACCTAACGCATGGCGGCGGATTAGCGAGCGCTGGTCTTTGTTGAGCGTTTCCACCTCGATGCCCTTGAATCGATAAGAACCGGAGGTGGGGCTGTCGAGACATCCTAACAGGTTCATCAGGGTGGATTTCCCCGAGCCGCTGGGGCCCATGACGGCCACGAATTCGCCAGCGCGTATTTTCAGATCCACTCCGCATAGGGCTTGGAACGCGGCGTCTCCGCTGCCATAGGTCTTGGTGAGACCACGCAGCTCGATGAGAGTTTCCGCAATCATTCGGAATTGTCTTTAGGCTTGATGCTGACGATGACGGGCGTGCTTTCGGAAAGGGAGGTATCGGTGATTTCGGTCCATAGTCCGTCGGTGATGCCGGTTTTCACGATGATCAGTTCGGGTTTTCCGTCCTTCAGCGTCCAAACATGGGGCTCGGTGGTGCGGGAACCGGGCTTCGGTGGCGGAGGAGTGCGCCAGCGGCCGCGGCCGGGGATGAGGGTCTGGACGATCGTGCGCTTGCTCTGGTCCGGCTTGCCGATGGCTGCGGCTACTTCCGGATCGAAGCGCAGCGCCGAGTTGGGAACCACGATGATGTCCTTCTTGTCCACGATGGCGATGTCCACCGAGGCAGTCATGCCGGGGCGCAGCGAGAGATCGTCGTTGGCAACGTCCAACTCGGTGCTGTAGGTGACGACGCCGGTGGCGGCAGCGGAGCCATTGTTGTTAGCCCCACCGCCCGTGCCCGTCGCATTGTTGTTCGCCGATCCGAACGCGACCTTTTTGACGGTGGCGGTGTAGGAGCGGGTGGGCCAGGCATCGACGCTGAAAGTCGCGGTTAGCCCGGCCTCGACGCGGCCGATGTCCGCTTCCGACACCGAGACTAACAATTCCATTTTCTTCAGGTCCTCGGCGATGGTGAAAAGCGTGGGAGCGGTGAAGGAAGCGGCGACGGTCTGCCCGACCTCGATCGAGCGGGAGAGGACGACTCCGTCCACGGGCGAGCGGATGATGGCTTTCTGGAGATCGCTTTCGAATGCCCGGACATCGGCCTCGGCGCCGTTGACGGCGGCCTTGGTGCTTTCAAGGTCGGCCTCGGAACGGGCGACGGTGGCGCGGGAGTTTTCCATGGTGGCGCGAGACGGGGTTTTGCCGCCGCTGAGTTCTAGCAATTCCTCCTGGCGGGCGAGTGCGGCCTTGCTTTCGGAAAGTGTGGCTTCCGCTTGGCTTACCCGCGCCTTGGCGACAAGACGCGCAGCGCGGCTGCGCTCGGTCTGTTGTTCGAGCTTGGAAGTGTCCAGCTTGGCGAGGATCTGGTCTTTTTTCACCGAATCATTGGTATCCACGTAGAGTTCCTTGACGGTGCCGGAGAGTTCGCTGCCGATGATGATCTGGTTGGTGGGTGCGAGGTTGCCCGCAGCGGTGACGATCAGTGAAATGCGGCCGATCTTCACGGGCTCGGTGACGAATTCGGGTTCGCCATTCGCATCATTGGCGTGGTTGAAATAATACCAGCCGCCACCGCCGAGCAGGGAGATCCCGACGAGAAGCATTAGCCATTTGCGGACCGGCTTGGACGCGCCTTCACGGACGATTGCAGCGAGATCTTCGTTTGGTTTTGGTTTTCGCATGGGAGAGAAACTGGCTGGAATTTGTGCGGCGTCAGGAGGCGGGCGACCAACCGCCGCCGAGGGCCTGATAGAGACGGATGTAGGCCGTAGTCCGGTCGGTGCGGGAGGACAGCAGGTTGTCCTCGAGAAAGAGCAAGGTGCGCTGGGAATCGAGCACGGCGAGGAAGTCGATCTCGCCGGCCTCATAGCGCTGGCGGGCGAGTTGGTCGGATTCGCGGGCGAGACGGGTCGCCTTTTCAATCGTTTCAAGACGCTCGGCCGAGCGACGGCAGGCAATGAGCGCGTCCTCCACTTCGGACAGGCCGGTTAGAACGGCGGAGCGGTAGGTCTGCACGGCCTGGTCCTGCGCCTCGCCCAGCGCCTCGATGTTCGAGCGGATGCGGCCGGCATCGAAGATCGGGCCGGTGAGCCCGGCGATGAGGTTGGCGCTGGTGGTTTGGGGATCGAAGAGTTTGCCGGCGCTGAGCGCGTTGACGCCGAGGTTTCCTGATAGATTGAGCGACGGAAAACGTTCGGCATCAGCCGAGCGGGTGCTGGATACGGCGGATACGAGTTGCCAACCGGCGAGGCGGACGTCCGGGCGCTGGCGGATGGTGTCCGCCGGGATGCCGATGGCGAGGCTGCGGGAGGGAGTGGGAATGGCGGACTTGCCGGATGTTAGGGCGGCGTCGAGCGCGCCTGGGGCGCGGCCGCAGAGCTGGGCGAGCAGGTTTTTCCCCTGGCCGATGGCTTGTTCCAGCGTGGGGATGCCGGCGCGCGCTTGTTCGAGGCTGGTGAGCGCTTGGCTGGATTCGAGCAAATCCGTCTCACCGGCCTGCTGTCGCCAAGTCGCGAGCTGGGCGGTTTGCTCGCGGGTTTTGACGATGTCGCGGAGCACGGCCATGCGCGTTTCATTCGCGCGGAAGTTGGTGTAGGTGGTGGCGATCTCGGCTGCGAGCGAGGCCTGGACCGAGTGGAAGTTCTCGGCCGCGGCACCGATTTGGGCGGACGCCGCCTCGACGCGCGAGCGGTTTTTGCCATACCAGTCGACTTCCCAAGAAGCATTGAGATCGGCGGAATAGCGGGTTTCGGAAACCTCAGGCAGGCCGCGGGTTTTCAGCCAACTGGAATTGGATCCGGCGGCCCCGCCGACGGACGGGAAAAGCGACGAGGCCACTTCATTCCGGCGGGCGCGGGCCTCGCGGATGCGCGACGCGGCGGAGGCGATGTCCGGGCTGTTGGCGAGGCCGTCGGCAATGACGCGGTTGAGCACGGGATCGTCGAAGCGTTTCCACCAGCGGCTGAGGTCGCGCTGAGCGGAGGCCATGGGAAACGCGGCGGCATTCTTCCACGCGGCGGGGGTGTCCGGTGAAACGTTCTGCGGTCCCTTGACGGCGCAAGCGGCCAGCCCGAGGGGGATCAGGTGGCAAATCAGGTGGCTTCGACTGAGGATCATTCCGGAAACGGGTGCGCGGTGCACCATTCACCCGTATACTGTCCGACGGAAGCGCGGATTTCACCGGATCAACGGATTCCCACTGGATCACAACCATCAGAAATCCAGATAGATCTCGGTGCGGCGGTTGGCGCGGCGGCCTTCGGGGTTGTCGACACCGGTTTCGGTAACGTTTGGCCGGCGCGGCTGGCTGGAGCCTTTGGCGACGGTGACGATCTGCGCGGCATTCACTCCGGATGACGTTAGAAAATCACGGACCACATCGGCTCGGCGTTCTGAAAGACTTCTGTTGTAGCCCTCCGTTCCAAGCGAATCCGTGTGACCGCTCAGGGTGAGTTTTTTTCCGGGATCGGATTTGAGGATCAGGGAAACAATTTCCAACTGCCTGCGGGTCCGTGGATTGATCACGTCCTCGTCGAATTCGAAGTAGAGCGCCAAGGTGTCACCACCGGCCGGGTTTTTGACGAGCGGTGAATAATAGACATCACCACCGGCGACGCGACTGGCGTAGTCGGCGAGGAGTTGGTCGAGGTTGATTTCGGAAACGAGCCATTTCGATGGGGCGGGCGTAAGTTTCATCGTGACGGCGAAATGAGCGCTTTGTTTGCCATCGTTGGTTTCCAGGTTGGCGATATAACCGACCGTGTCCTGACGCTGAAACATGGCACGCAAGGGCTTGGTGGCGCGCATCCGATATTCACCCTCTTCAAAGAGAATGCAGAGCCCGGCGATCTTCGTGTCGGATACAGTGGTGGAGTCCACGAATGCGCGGGCGAATTCAAAGTTCTGTTTGAGAACCGCTTGCAGGAAGGAGTCCACCACGCTGAGCGAATCGGGAATGAGGGCCTCGGGAGTCGCTGGTTCGGCAACGGTGGGCAGGATGATTTTTTCCACCGACCACTTGCCATTGCTGCGGCGGAGATCGAGCTGGATTTGGTCGCGGCCGGGTTCCTGGCTAGTCAATTCGAGTATCCAGCGCGTGCGGGCATTCAACTCGAGTTCGCCGATTTCCCGAACGCCATTCGGCTGGCGCAAGCGCAGACCGGCGGCGGAGAGCAACTTGAGGCGTTCCGCGGTTTGAGGGTCCAATGCGTCCTTGCCGATGAGGCGGGAGAGTGTGGCGAAATCGCCGGAATCAAAAGCTTTGGCAATCTGATTGACGAGTTCGGCGGGATCCGTGGTAGCGACGCCGATGCCGACTTCCTTCAGGGCCTCTTCCGGATCTTGGGGCGGGACGGAATTATCGATGGGATCGGTTTTTGGGGTCACAGGGGTTTCCTGAGTCGATGGCGCGGGGGTATCAGGCGGTGCGGGTTTTGCTCCCGTGTGGAGGAGTAACATCACCAGCGCGGCCACGGCGAGTGCAGCTGCTAGAGCGAGGAAAAAATAGGGGATTTTGGAGCGGGTCATGTCAGTTAGGAAATGGGGCGGTTATATGGCGATGTGAAAGGATGCGAAGCGTGGGGTCATTCGTTTTGGGGCGGTAAGGGTAAAATCACGCGCGATGATTTTCCCTCACGGACAACGAGAAGAGCGGTTTCCTGCACTGCGGCGGACGAAGCCAGATGCAGGTAAAATTCACGGGCTCCGGTGATGTGCGCATCGTTTACGGCGACGATGAGATCGCCTGGCTGGAGTTGTTTGGCGGCCACACTATTGGCGACAAGAGAGGTGACCACTACGCCACGGTATCCGCGCATGCGTTCCGGCACGGAAAGGTCTCGCACTTCGATGCCGAGCGTTTGCAGGATTTCCTCGGGATCGCGCGCGCGGCCCTGCCCGGGCGGAGTGACCGGGCGTTCGAGTGCTTGAATGGACGCCCCGCTTTCGGCGATGGTCGCCTTGAGTTCGATGGCCACGCCGTTGCGCCAGACGCCGAGTGTGACGGCTTGTCCGATGCGAGTTCCCTGAACGAGTGTGAACAATTGCGTGGCCGAGCGGATGGGCACACCGTTGAAGGAAACCACGATATCCTGCGGCAGCAAGCCGGCCGCTTGTGCCGGCGAGCCCGGCGAGATGCCAACGACGGCCGAGCCATGATCGCCATCATATTGCAGGGCCGCGCGGACAGCGGGATCAAGATCGCGCATTTGCACACCCAGAAATCCGCGGATCGGTCGGCCCCGTTCCAGAATCTGGAACAAGGCGTCTTTGACATCGTTTGCCGGAATGGAGAAGCCGACACCTTGGAAGCCGGGGTTTTCCTTGTCCGGGGAAAAGATCGCCACGTTGATGCCGATGATTTCGCCGCGCAGATTGACGAGCGGGCCGCCGGAATTGCCCGGATTGATGGCAGCATCGGTTTGGAAAAGATCGCGCTGGTTGTCTGAAAGCGAACGTTCTTTCGCCGAGATGATGCCTTGAGTGACGGTCTCGCCGAGCCCGAACGGATTGCCGACGGCGAAGACTAACTGGCCGACCTGTGCCTTGGATGAATCGCCCAGTTTGAGCGGCGAAAAAGGCCCGTCCGCATCGATTTTAAGCACCGCGATGTCAAGCAAAGTGTCCTCGCCGATCAAACGCGCCGGATGCGATTTCCCATCATGCAGCGTCACTTGGATTTTTTGCTGACCGGCGATGACGTGATGATTGGTCACCACATGGCCCTCCTGGGTGACAATGACGCCCGATCCCTGTCCCTGCGTCGGATAACGCCGCACTTGGGTGCGGCCCCAAAGATCCAACATGCGCTCCGTCCGGATGCCGGCGGTGTTGATGCTGACCACGGATGGCACAACCGCGCGTGTCAGGTGGGCGTATTCATCGTTGATCCGCGAAAGCAATTCCACGTCCCCCAGATCCACCGCACCTTTTTCCGGCAGGGTGAATTTTTCCGGCCTGAAGTGCTCGCCGTTTGTAGAAATCCCGGTGATCCAATCCCGGAAACTCCCGCCGCTACGGCAAGTCCGCATCACCGACACTGCAGTAAATGCGGTGAAAAAAACGGCGAGCAGCGCAAGCAGACGACGAAATCCGGGATTCATGGGCGAAGGAGTGACGCCCGATAAGATGCCCACGGATCGTGGATTTCCAAGCCCGGAAACACTCCAAGACGTCATATTCATGGTTCCATCGCTTTGTTAAGGCCCTCCGAATGCACGATTTCATCATTCCGGAAATTCACAGTAGTTCGCATTTTGCCCCTCACGGTTTCGCCTATGCGTCTACAAATCCGCTTTCCGCCGGGCTTTACTTCCGCCCCGGGTTTCGCGCATCTTCCCGCCCCGGTCGCTGCCGCATCCCTCCGCGCGACTCAAATTTTCACCCGCCGACCCCATGACCGCCGCCGAGATCCGCCAAAGCTTCCTCGATTTCTTCGCCGAGAAACAGCACACCATCGTGCCATCCGCATCGCTGCTCCCGCAGTCGCCTGGCTTGCTGTTCACGAATGCCGGGATGAATCCCTTCGTCCCGTATTTCCTAGGCGTCGAAAAAGCCCCCTACGATCCCCCGCGCGCCGCTGATACCCAGAAATGCATCCGCGCCGGCGGCAAACACAACGACCTCGAAGATGTCGGCTACGACACCTACCACCACACGTTCTTCGAAATGCTCGGGAACTGGTCGTTCGGAAACTACTTCAAAAAGGAAGCCATCGCTTGGGCCTGGGAACTCGTCGTCGAACGCTGGGGCCTCCCCGCCCACCGGCTCTACGCGTCGGTCTATGCGCCGAAACCCGGCGATCCTGGAAATTTCGACCAGGAAGCCTACGACATCTGGGCCGCCCTCTTCATCTCCAAAGGTTGCGATCCCGCCGTCCAAATCGTCCACGGCAACGTCAAAGACAACTTCTGGATGATGGGCGAAACCGGCCCCTGCGGCCCCTGCTCCGAACTCCACGTCGACCTCACGCCCGAAGGTAACCCTCTCACCGGCCGCAACCTCGTCAACAACGACTCCGACCTCTGCATCGAGATCTGGAACCTCGTCTTCATCCAATACAACGCCGAAGCCGACGGAACCTTCCGCGAACTCCCCGCCAAACACGTCGATACCGGCATGGGCTTCGAGCGCGCCTGCTCGATCATCCAAAACACCAAAGGCTTCACCGATTTCTCAATCAAACCCTCCAACTACGCCACCGACGTCTTCCAACCGTTCTTCCGCAAGCTCGAAGCGCTCAGCGGAAAAACCTACGTCAACATCTACCCCGAACTCGGCGCCGACCGTTCCCTCTTCGATGAGGAAATGAAAACTGCCATCGCCTTCCGCGTCATCGCCGACCACTTGCGGACTCTATCATTTTCCATCGCCGACGGCATCATGCCCGGCAACAACGGCCGAAACTACGTCCTTCGTAGAATCCTCCGCCGCGCTGTCCGCTACGGCCGCCAGCTCGGTTTTTCGGGTGAAAAGCCGTTCTTCGGCGCGCTCGTGGAAACACTGGTTGCGGAAATGGGCGGCGTGTTCCCGGAGTTGAAAAATCGTCAGGACGTCGTCCGGCAAACGCTTGAGAATGAAGAGGCGAGCTTCAATCAGACGCTGGATAGGGGATTGAAGCGACTAGAAGTCATGATCCTGGAGCATTCCGAAAATTGGCATGATGCGAATGCTGTGAATCATTTGTTCGCGACTGGGTTTGGTGCGAAAGAGCTCCCTGGAGAATATGTCTTCGAACTCTACGACACTTTTGGTTTCCCCAAGGATCTTACTGATCTTGTACTAGCCGAGCGCGGCTGGACCTCAAATGAAGCTGGTTTCGAGCGGGAGATGGGCCTTCAACAAGAACGCGCCCGCGCCGCTCAAAAAACATCGGTCGTCCGAGCCCTCGACATCGCCACCGAAGCCGTCACCGAATTCGTCGGCTTCGAATCTGACGCCGTCGAAGTCACCGTGTTAGAAATCCACCCGCAGGAAGACGCGCTCTTCGTCATCACCGACAAAACCGTCTTCTACGCCGAAATGGGCGGCCAAGCCGGCGACACCGGTACGCTCACCCTCAACGGAACTGACATCCCCGTCACCGGCGTCCAACAAATCGGCAAAGCTCGGGCTCTGGTTATCTCTTCATCTTCGATCCACGATCCACAATCCAAGATCACGCCCGGTGCCCTCGTAACGATCAAACTGGATACACAGCGCCGCCGCCCGATCGAAGCCCACCACACCGCCACCCACCTGCTCCACTGGGCGCTTCACGAAGTCGTCTCCGCCGATGCCGCACAGCAGGGTTCCTCGGTCGATGAAAACCGCCTGCGTTTCGACTTCAACAGCGCCGCCGTCACGCCCGAGCAAATCGCCGCGATGGAGGAAAAGGTCAACGCCGCGATCAAGGCGAACGATTCCGTTTCCTGGACCGAAGTCAAACACGCCGACATCAAGGGCCGCGCGGACATCATGCAGTTCTTCGGCGATAAATACGGCGACGTCGTCCGCGTCGTCCAGATCGGCGGTCAGCCTAACCAACTCAACGGCTACTCGCAGGAACTCTGCGGCGGTGCCCACGTCCGCCACACCGGCGAGATCGGGCTGTTTAAAATCAAAAGCGAAGGTGCCATCGCCTCCGGCGTCCGCCGCATCGAAGCCGCATGCGGCGAAGCTGCTTGGAACCACCTCCGCGAGAACATCGAGAAATGGGATCACGAACTCAAAGCCGCAAGCACCAAGCTCAAGGCCGCGAACGACAAACTCGCAGCCCTCGGCGAGGAACCGGTCACGGTCAACGAGTTCCCGCACATCATGAGCGCCATGCTCGTCGAGCGCGCTGATATTTCCCTTCTCAACGCCACCATCGCCCACGGCGCGCGCACGCTTGAGGAAACCCAAGCCGGAGCGATCGAGGCCGAGAAGCGTATCAAAAAAATCCAGTCCGCCCAAGCCGCCGCCCTCGCCGATGAATCGCTCGCCGAACTTATCGCCAAAGGTGAACCGATCATCGTCTCCTTCGAGTCCGATGCATCACTGCTCCAAGAACTCCAAAACGGTCTCAAAAAGAAAGCCTTCGCCGGAGTCGCCCTGCTCATCGTCGATGACGGCGAAAAACTCCACATCGCCACCCACTGCGGTCCCGATGCCCTAGCAAAAGGCCTCAAAGCCGGCGACCTCCTCCGCGACCTCGCCGCCCTCGCCGGCGGCAAAGGCGGTGGCAAGCCGGATCAGGCCCGCGGTGCCGCGCCAGAGCGGGGGAAGCTTTCCGCTATTAAAGATGCCGCCACATCCAAGCTCGTTCCATGAAGCCAGGAATAAAGTCATTCGGATTTTATTCGAGGATCATCCAATACCTCGTGATGCTATCCTTATGCATTCCTCTTCATGCCTCCGAAACCGCTTTGGCCGAGTTTGAGAAAGCCGCGTTTGATTGAAATGTGAGACGAGTTCGTGAGTTGTTGGACAAGAATCCCGGCCTCTTGAATGGAAATGGCAAAGATGGCACACCGCTCTGTGCGGCAACTCCCACAAGCGACCCCAAGCGGCCGGTAGCCCTCCTTCCGCTGATCCATGGAAAGCCTTTGTAGCCGCCACTCCCGGCCGCCTGCTTAAGGAGGAATTTCTGGATGCTCACCAACTCAGTCAGAGCGAGCTTTCCCGCCGCACTGGCATCCCGCGCTCCACAGTCAACGAGATTATCAAGGGCAAGCGCCCGATCAACGCCGAGATCGCTTTCACTCTCGGCACCTTCTTCAGCATGGACCCACAGTTCTGGATCAATCTTCAGAGTCGTTATGATCTGCGCTTGGTCCAGATCCAACGGGCAAAGATCATCAGGACACGTGTGCAACCGTTGGTTGTTTGAACCGATGTTCGCTCACAAGCCGTTGATTTAAACCATCCGCCGCGATAAGATTTTCACTCACTCACTTTGCATCGCTGTCCGCGCGGGAAGGCCGTGTGAGTTTGTAGAGACGGAGTGTGGGTGGAACGGGAGCGGCGGCGGTCTTGAGCGGTCGTGATTGGCACCAAAGGTTTCCCATTGAATCTGGTAACTAACACCCGGGATGTCACCGTCATGTTACGATCTGCATCGTAATACGCGGCATATTGGCGGCTAGACGTGGTGAGCAGGCTGAAACCGACGGGGAATTCTGAAGCAACTATAGCGACTACATGCCGAACGCAGAAACTCGACCATTACTTCGAACGCGATCGCGGGCTTGGCCATGGTGCTGGTAGCGGTCTTCCTCGGACTCCTGCTGCTTCCAGGCCTACCAGAGCCAAAACCCGATTTCGAATACACTACCGTCACGCCGAAAAAGCCGGACGATCCAACGCCGCCAAAAATGCCGGTCAACACGACGAACAAACCCGAAAGCTCAATCCAATGGGTTTACGACCACGGCATCGCCCCGCTTTTAACCGGTCATTTCATTCACTTTTCAACGAAGCTGGCCTCGCAAAGTTTGGAGTATGATCCGCCGAGCTCGAGGAGTTCGGCGTGAGTGCCTTGTTCGATGAGTTTTCCGTGGTGAAGAACACAAATGCGATCGGCTTTCTGGACGGTGGAGAGGCGGTGGGCGATGACAAAGCAAGTGCGGTCCGAGCGCAGGTTTTCAAGTGCCTGTTGGACCAGGCGTTCGGTAGTGTTGTCGAGGGCGGAGGTGGCTTCGTCGAGGAGGAGCAGCGGGGGATTCTTCAACAAGGCGCGGGCGATGGATAGACGTTGTTTCTCGCCGCCGGAGAAGCGGCTGCCGCGCTCGCCAGCGATGGTGTCGAGGCCGTCGGGACTGGCGCGGACGAAGCCGGCGGCGTTGGCGGCTTCGAGGGCGTCCCATATTTCATTATCGGTGGCGTTCAGTTTGGCGAGCTGGAGGTTCTCGCGGAGCGTCGTGTTGAAAAGGAAACTTTCCTGGGTGACGTAGCCCAGTTGGTCGCGCAGCCATTCTTTGGAAACCCCATCGAGCGGGATCCCGTCGATTAGGATGCGGCCGGCGGTCGGTTCGTAAAAGCGGGTGAGCAGATTGAGGACCGTGGACTTGCCAGCTCCAGTGGCGCCGACGAGGGCGATGGTCTGGCCGGGCAGGGCTTCGAGGGTGAGGCTGTTGATGGTGGGTGCTTCGTCGGAGTATGCGAACGAGACGTTTTCAAACTGGACGTGACCGGTCATCTGCTCGGGGCGGATGCCCTCGGTGAGGTTGATTTCATCCGGGGTGTCGATGATTTTGAAAACGCGCTCAGCCGAGACGATGCCGCGGGTGAAGGTTTGGGCGAGAGCGTTGATGCGGGAAATTGGATCGAACAGAAAACCCCAAGCGACGAGGAATGAAACGACCACGCCCGGTTGGATCTGGCCTTGCAAGGCGGACCACGCGCCGAATGCGACCATCAGGATGATGCCGGACTCGGCGATGAAGGAAACACCGGGCCAGACGAGCGCTTGGCCGCGCATGACGGACATGGTTTTTTCCCCGACCTTGCGCGAGGCTTTGTCGAAGGTATCGAGGGCTTTCGGCTCCACGGTGTAGGCCTTGATCTGGCGGATGCCGGATAGATTGTCGTGAAGGATGGCGTTGAGTGCGGAAGTGGCTTCCGAGGACTCGCGCCACATCGGCTCGGAGCGACGACTCCACCAAGTAGTTAGAATGGCGATGAACGGCAGCGGAATGAGCGTAACCAACGTGAGCTGCCACGAGTGCCAGAACATGTAACCCATGACGATGATGAACTGGAGCACCGCCGCGATGGCTTGATCGACGCCCTCGATGATGACGCGGTTGGTGGTGGGCACGTCGTTGGCGACGCGGGACATAATCTCGCCCGACGAGTTTGAGTCGAACCATTTCACCGGCAGCCGCTGCAGCTTGTCATAGAGCTCGACGCGGATGAGATGGGTGAGTTTCATTTCCAGCGAGTTGTTGTAATAAGTGCGCAACGTGAAAATCCCCTGCCGCACCAAGATCGCGCCGATGCCGATGGCGGCGGTGGGGATGATGAGATCGGGGCGCTTCTTGGCGATGATGACATCGATGAACTGCATGGTGATGCCAGGCAGCACAAGCACTAGCACGGTGCAGGCCACGGCCATGATCAACGAGAACCCGCTCTGCCATGGGAAGCGAAAGGTGTGGCGGAGAATCCGCACGAGGGTGGCCATAGGTCATCATACACACCGGAGGCGGGCCATGGAAAGAGGGAACTCGCGCGGCGGCAGGGACGCTCATCTGAATTTCCTTTATGACAAAATCGAAACGCGGAGATCCGCTATTGAGCTTCTGCGTGGGTCTGCTTGAATCCGTCTCCCGGCCTGCCGCCGGTAGTCCAAACCACCACCAAATCATGGGAAGAGCTTTTGAATGCCGCCGCCGGGCCAAGGAATCGCGATGGGCCACGATGTCCAAAGTGTTTCCGAAGCTCGCCAAGTCGATCACGATGGCCGCGAAAAATGGCGGGCCGGACCCGGAATCGAACGCGCCCTTGCGGGTGGCGATCAACAACGCCAAAGCGCAAAACCTCTCGCGGGAAAACATCGAGGCCGCGATTAAGCGCGCGGCCGGCAAGGACGCCGCTGATATTTCCGAAGTGACCTACGAGGGCAAGGGGCCGCATGGAGCGCAGTTTTTCATCGAGTGCGCGACGGACAATTCGAACCGCTCGGTCACCAACATCAAAACGATCTTCAACAAGAACGGTTGCCAAATGCTCAACTCCGGGGCGCTGGATTTCATGTTTTCGCGCAAGTCGGTGATCGAGTTTCCGGTGCCCGAAGGCAAAGATTTGGAAGAGCTGGAACTCGCGCTCATCGATGCCGGGCTTGAGGAATTATCGGTGGATGATGGCATCGTCTCGGTCATCGGCGATTACACGTCCTTCGCGCAGCTTTGCCAAGCGGTCGAAGAACTCGGCATCACCGCGACCAAGTCGAGTTTGCAGCGCCTGTCAAATCAACCAATCGAACTCACCGAGGAGCAGATGGAAGAGGTGGAAACCATCGTCGATAAACTTGAGGACGATGACGATGTGCAGGCGGTTTACACCAATCTGGCGTGATGGTGGCGGGCGATTTAATGCCCTAGCAACGGCCATGCATGGCCATGCGGCCATCAATCCGCCCGATGGAATTCGCGGCGTGAATAGGTGCAGCGGTAGGGTTCCGCCGTTTCATTCGGAGTCCAGCCATTGGCGTTTGCGAAATCGATGGCGTCGGTGACCATATTCCAGCTCACCACGCGCGGTAGTTCTGCGACGAGGATCTGGCCGTTGACGGGCGCGCTCGCTTCGATCACCAGTTCATTCACGCCGCGGGTGTTGCGCATGATCCAGCGGTATTGAGTGTCGCGGTGATTGATAGCTTTGTAGCCTTTTTGAGGAGCGGGCATGGGAAGTGTTTGGATAGAAATGCGGTGAAGGGAGATTATTTTTCGATTCGGAAACCCGAGCGGTTTTTCAACAGTGGGATCGTCTCAGTGCGGTGGCTCTTGATATGGTGGGCGACGGGGGATTCGACGATGATCTCGCGGATGAACGCGTCGAGTTCGGCGGGCTCACCCATGGCTTGCAGTTCGACACTGCCGTCCGGCAGGTTTTTAACGTCGCCGCAGACGTCGAATCCACGGGCCAAGTCTTTGACGGTGTAGCGGAAGCCGACGCCTTGGACAAGGCCTTCGAAAATGACACGTTTGGCGATCATGAGGTCAGGGAAAATCGGGCGGCCGGGATTCAGCGACCGGGGCTCGCGTTTTCCTTGAAGGGATTGGTTTCAAGTGCGGAGGATTTCACGCCAAAGACTTCTTCGAAGGTTTTGCCGGAAAGTAAGTTGTAAACGATGGGAGCGCTGCGGTTTCCTTGAGCGTCAAAGACGTAGCGGACGATCTGGACGGGCGTTTCCTTGCCGGTCTTGGGATCCTTGCGGAAGAGGCGTGCATCAAACATCCGTTCCTCGACGAGTTGGCCGTCGGCCTTGCGGTAGCCGTAGCTAACCTTGAAAAGTAGCTTGTTGCTGGCATCGAAAATCTTGCAACCGATGGGGTTGGTGTTGGCGTCCATGCGATAGATCGTAAGCATCTGCAGGCGACCGTTGGCGGTGAATTTTTTTTTGGTGAGCGTCCGGTTGTCGGGGGTGCGGGTAAAAAAGGTGCGTGCCCCGTCCTCATGGCGCATGACGCGGACGTTTGGGCCGTCCACAGCATTGAAGTCGGCATCCGGCACGGCATAACACACGGTGACCAGTAACCCTGAGATGAGGGCGAGGATTTTCCAGATTGCCAGCGGGTGCATGGGGCGCAAAGTAGGCGCACACGGCGGATGCTGCAAGCCGCCAATTCCCTCAATTCCCTGATGATTTGGAAAACACGACGCGGCACGCTGGACCTGACCCGGCGCGGACAGATGATGGGGATTCTCAACGTCACACCGGATTCATTTTCGGATGGCGGCCGTCATTGGGGTGCGGAGCGGGCGCTGGGCCACGCGCGTTTGATGATCGGAGAAGGCGCGGCGTTGATCGACATCGGTGGGGAATCGACGCGGCCGGGGGCGGCTCCGGTCTCCGCGCTGGATGAAATCCAACGCACGGTGCCGGTGGTGAGCGCGTTGCGGGCGGAGTGGGACGGGCTGATTTCTATCGATACCTCGAAGGCGGCGGTGGCGGAAGCCGCGTTGGCCGCCGGGGCGGACATCGTGAATGACGTGACCGGCCTGCGCGGTGATCCGGCGATGGCGGAAGTTTGTGCGGCGAGTGGCTGCGGCGTGGTGGTGATGCACATGCGGGGTGAGCCGCAAACGATGCAGGCGGCTCCGCAATACGCGGATGTGGTCGCGGAGGTGCGGGAGTTTTTTGCAAAGCGGATGGAGGCGCTGACCCGGATCGGGATCCATCCGGAGGCACTGTGTTTTGATCCGGGGATTGGTTTTGGCAAAGCGCTGCATCACAATCTGGCATTGCTGCGCGCGGTGGGTGATCTTAGCCCGGCGGGCCGGCCCTTGTTGCTTGGAGTTTCGAGGAAATCCTTCATCGGAACCTTGCTGGGAACGAACGATTTGGCGTTGCGGGATTGGCCGACGGTTGCGATCACGTCCAAGGCGCGCGAGCAGGGAGTGATGCTGCACCGCGTGCATGCCGTCCGTCCAAATCTGGAGGCGATGCGTATGACCGAGGCGATCCTTGGAAAATCTTAGTTTGGTGCTTTGACGGGGGGCTTGGCTCCTACCGCAAAACGGTATTTGGCGATGGCCTCGACGACGCCGGTGGCGAGCGCCTTCTGATAGTCCTCGTTTTGGATCAAACGGGCTTCATAGGAATGCGACATGAACCCGCCTTCTAGCAAGATCGCCGGATGGCAGACGCCGGACAACACGCTGAAACGGGCGCGCTTGATGCCGCGATCGAAAGTGTTGTTCTGGAGGCGGCGAAGAATGGACCCGTGCACGGAGGTGGCGAGAGCGATGTTCGCGGAGTCGTGCTCATTTCCGCTGCGCTGCTGGTTGTCCGCAGGAATGAAATCGCGGCCATAGTGGGCGACGCCGGGAGGCGAGAGGGTGAAGGTTTCGATGCCGCGCGCGGCCGGGCCACCCGAGTTGAAATGAATGCTGATATAGATCGCTTTTTCCTTCACGGCGTTCGCGAGATTGACGCGTTCTTGGAGGGAGAGAAAGCGATCGCTTTCGCGGGTCATGACGACCTTGAATCCTTGTGCTTGAAGTTGGGATTTCACCCGTCCGGCGACTTTGAGGTTGTAGAAGGCCTCGGTGCCGATGGAATTGGTGGCTCCGGGATCTTTGCCGCCGTGGCCGGGATCAAGAATCACGGTGCGGAAATCACCGGCGTTTTTGATGAAGTTAGGCCGCAGCACCGGATCGATCAATTTTGCCAAATCCATGCGTGAGACATAGGCGTCGTCGCCTGAGGTGGTCACCGGATTGCTGAAAACGAATTTGACGCCGTTCATCAGGCACTCGTAGCCGCCAACTTTGAGGTTCATCTCGATCTTGGTATTTTCGAGAGTGATCGAAGTTCCGGAGCGCGTGAGTTTGGTGAACCCGTAAAAGCGCTTCATGCTTTGCAGCGAAACGTAGTCGTGGCCATCGATTTTGGCGACCTGCCAACCGGCTTCGGTAGCCGCGGAGGCGAGTGCTGCCATGGCCGCAAAACCGCACAGCAGCTCGGTTCTCACACGACAGGCGAGCGAGAGGGGCTGGCAGAAAATTTGGAACTGGGGCGACACGGATTACCAAAGATCCTGCCATTCTTCGAACCCATTGACAATCAGATTTCTCGGTAAGTTCTGAGTTGGTGATGAGCCCCGCCCAGGATGCTGCGGGCATCGAATCCATGATTGGCGAGAATACGGGCGGCGAAGTAGCTGGTTTTGCCCATTTGGCAGATGGTGAAGACCGGTTGGCTGCGGTCGAGTTCAGCGAGGCGCCCGCGAAGCTCGGCCAACGGGATGTTTTTTGCGCCGGGCACCGGGCGTTTCGCCGCGACAGCAGCCGGTCGGACATCGACGATTTGCACCCCGGCGCTTTTGAGATCCGGCACGGGGACGAGCAAACCATCGCGCATGTTGCCAGCGGCAAAGCCGGCGACGTTGATGACATCCTTGGCATTGCCGAAGGGCGGGGCGTAGGCGAGCTCGAGGTGGGCGAGATCGTCGATGGTGAGTCGCCCGCGCAAGGCGGTGGCGATTACATCGAGGCGCTTGTCCACGCCGTCTTTGCCGCTGGCTTGGGCGCCTAGCACGCGTCCGTCCTCCGGCGACCACAACAGCTTGAGGGTGATCGTTTCCGCGCCCGGAAAATAACTGGCGTGCGATGAGCCATTGACCGTGACGGTTTGATAGGGAGTACCTTCCATTTTCAACCGGGTCTCCGAATAGCCGGCGATGCCTGCAGCTTGATCAAAGACGCGGACGATGGCGGTGCCGATGCTTCCGGGGTAACGCAGGGCTTTTTCGCCGAGGAAAATGTGATCGGCGGCGGTGCGGCCTTGACGGTTTGCGGGGCCGCCAAGCGGGATGGCGGTGCGTTTGCCGAGGATCGGGTCTTCGGTTTCGCAAGCATCTCCCACGGCATAAATGGCCGGATCGGAAGTGCGTTGCCACGAGTCCACCTGGATGTGACCACGCGGTCCGAGATCGAGACCGGCGTCCTTGGCTAAGCCACTTTCCGGGCGCACGCCGATGGATAGAATAACGAGTCCGGTGCTGAGATTTCTGCCGGACTTGAGTTTAGCGTCGATGCCGGTAGCGGTGGTTTCAAAACCCTCGATCCCATCGCCGAGAATTAGCTCAATGCCTTTTTCGCGCAACGTGGTTTCTAGCGGGCGCACCATTTCCGCGTCGAGCTGTGGGAGCACTTGCGGTTGCAGTTCGATGACGCTGACCTGCTTGCCGATGGTGTGGAGTTGCTCGGCCATTTCGAGGCCGATAAATCCCGCGCCGATGATCGCGACTTTTTCCACTGCGGCTGCCGCAGCCTTGATGCGGTCCATGTCTTGAAGATTGCGCAACGTGTGGACGAGCGGGCTATCGATGCCCGGCAACGGCGGCCGCAGCGGGCTGGCTCCGGGGGCGAGGATGAGTTGGTCGTAACTGAGCAAGGACTCCGCGCCATCGCCGAGCGAACGGATGCGGACTTGCCGGTTCTCGCGATCGATGGACACGGCTTCGGTGAGCGTGCGGACGTCGAGATTGAGGAGGGCGCGCAGGCTGTCCGGGGTTTGGATCGCGAGATCGGCGCGATCCGGAATATCGCCGCCGATGTGATAGGGCAGGCCGCAGTTGGCGAATGAAACGTCCGGACCGCGCTCCAGCACGATGATGTGGGCGGATTCGGAATGGCGACGGGCACGGGCGGCAGCGGATGCTCCGCCAGCTACGCCACCGATGATGAGCAGGGTCGTTGGTTCGGTTTTCATGGGTATTCTAACTGATTTTTGAAATAATTGGGCATCAGCCGGAGGTTTTTTTCTTCGGGTGAAGCGATTGGTTCATGGCTTGGCAAAAACCTGCCAATACGGCTTCGTCCAATTGAAACATCACGTTGCTCCGATGCGTGCGGGATTTCAGCAGCCCGGCCTTGCGGAGCTCGTTGATGTGGCGCGAACAAGCGGGCTGCGACAATGGCAAGGCCGCCACAATGTCCATGCACGGCACCTCGCCCTTGCCCGCCAAATGCCGCAAAATACAAATCCGCGCCGGATGCGCCAAAGCGCGCGCAAACCCCGCCATCTCCACCGACGATTTCTCAAAAGCTTCCAGCTTCGCAACAGGCATATATTTCATATCTCAAATATAAAATGTAATTACAAGGGGAAAATCCGACAGAGAGAAAGCAGCTCTGACAGGAAAATCCGTCTGCTTGCGGGGAAATAAGGAGCCACGACACTCTTGTCGTGGTGCCAATGAGCCGTGAGAGAGAAGTGCTTTGCACGCGTTCCATTCTCATCTCATTGGTTTGGTGGACATGAGCGTCCACCCTCCTTACTCACTTCGCGGACGGCAACTGCGCCGCGCGTCGATCTGCACGCCGGAATTGTCATAAGGCGACTCATAGTAGACATCGGTCTCGGGAAACACTTCCTTCTCCATGAGTTTCGGATGATCGAATCCCGGGCGGTAATAGCGCGGATGCGTGCGGTATTCACCACGTGTTTGCAGCGAGTGCGGAACCTCGGAGAGATACATTTTGCGATCCGGGTAGCGGATGCGATCGCCCTCGATCTCGAACACCGATTCGACGCCCTCGTTGTAGCCCACGATGTCCAACTGCTCGGTGAAGCCGCTTTCGTTGGCGCTTTGGATGTGGTTGCATCCCACGGTCACCGGGCGGGAGGGGTCGATTTTGTGGCAGAGATCGCGAAGAATCTTTACGGTTTCGATTTCACCGTTTTTCACGGATTCGGGCACCTCGTTGCTGATGCTCCACATGATCACGCACGGATGGTTGCGGTCGCGCTTGAGGTGGTCGGTTAGATCGTGCTCATGCCATTCGTCGAAATACTGGTTATAGCCGTGGGGGGGGGCGGGCTCGCGGCGATCAAGGCCAGCGCCCGCATCATGCTCGATGATAGCCGCGCCCACTGGGCAAAAAATACTGGGGAGATGACTACCTCGAAGACCCGAACTGCTTCTACCGGATGCTGATAATTGGCGTTCTAACTGCCCATCGCAACTTGACCGATGATACATCGAATCTGCCGCTTCTACGCCAACTGGTGAACGATCTGGCAGCCGACATCGACGGCTCTCCCGTCGGCCTCGTGGATGATTACCCTGGGCAGTGTTTTCCGGCAGATGTCGGCGTGGCCATCGCGATCATCCGCCATGCCGATACTGCGCGTGGCTCCGATCGTTCCGACTGGGCTAAGAACGCGCTTGAGAGACTGATTCATAGCTGCGGCGGTTCTCTTCCTGCTTGCATGGCCCTCAGTGAAAGCGGCCAACCCACCGGCCCGAGTCGTGTATGCACCAATGGCTTCTTTTTTTCTTTCATTCGAAACATCGAGCCCGAGGTGGCGGCCCGCCTCTACTCGGAATACGTAGCCGGGTTCTGGCAGGAAAATATCGGGTGTGCCGGGTGGAGGGAGTTTCCCCGTGATCCGGGAGGCAACAAAAGCGAGAGCTATTGTGATCCCGACTCCGGTCCGGTGGTGGCAGGATTCGGGACCAGCGCCACGGGCCTCGGTCTGGGCGCGGCGCGACTCCATGGTGACCATGCGCGTGCCGGCATGCTTGGGGCGGAACTGATCACAACCTCACTGCCGCTCCCGTCCGGTCGATTGTTGATCCCTGCCCTCGTCGGCGATCCCGACCATGCGCCGTATTTCCCTGAAATCGCAATGCTGCATCAACTTTCAATCAGTTCATCGTCCACTCTTTCCGAGCCATCAGCCTCCGCCCGAAGTGAACTTGGTTCCACGAACGACGCTGACTTCGGTCAACCAGCCGATGACCGAGTAGTTCTCGAAAAAAGTCCGGGCTACGTCTTCTAGAATCGGGTCCGCGCTTTCCCGGGAAACGATGCATTCGAAGCGCAGATTGGGTCCCTCCCAATCGCTCGCGCGGACCCCGCGTGAGCCGGCGCCCTCGGTGCGGGTGATCGTGAATCCCGTCGCTCCGTGACGGCGCAGCAGTTGGATCAGCTGGTCCTTGAGCAGCCCTTCGATCACAATCGTGACAAGTGTTAGCGGAACCTTCATGATTTGAGTGTGGTTAGAATTTCGGAAAGTTTCAGGAAAAGCGGGATGCCGACGCACAGATTGAAGGGGAATGTCACGCCGAGGGAAAGCGTCAGATAAATTCCCGGGCTTGCCTGGGGCAGGGCGATGCGCACCGCCGCCGGTGCCGCGATGTAGGATGCGCTGCCGACCATTGCTCCGAAAACCGCAGCCCCGCCGGATGCCATGCCTACGCCCACCGCTGCCGCTGTCGCCACCGCGCCGTGGAGTAAGGGCAGGGCACAGCCCAGGACGATCATCCGCCAACCGGCTTTGCGGATATCGCTCATGCGGCTTGCGGCGACCATGCCGAGCTCCAGCAGGAAGATGCACAGAACCCCCTTGAAAGGAGTGATGAAGAATGGTGCGACGCTATCGACCTTCGCTGCGCCGCAAAGGGCGCCGATCACCAGTCCGCCGATCATCAGAAAGATGCTTTTCCCGGTGATGACCTCGTGCAAAGCTGCCTTTACTCCGCCCGCCCGGCTTTGGCGGGCCAAGAGCAGGCCGACGATGATGCCGGGCACCTCGAGGACCGCGAGAAGCGCGGTAAGATAGCCGTTAGAAGGCATGCCGGCCAATCTCACGGCTTCCAGCGCGGCGATGAATGTGACGGCGGAGACCGATCCGTAATGCGCCGCAGTGGCTGCCGCGTCGATCCGGCTAAGTCGCCCGAACCCACGCAGTAGAAAAAAGGCGGAGACTGGCGTGAGCACTCCCAGCACGATCGTCAGCGCAGCGGGTGCCGCCAGCTCAGCCAGCGTGGACTCTGAGAGCGAGACTCCACCTTTCAGTCCGATCGCGAAGAGCAGGTAAACAGACATGCCTTGATAAATCGCGCTGGGGATCTCAAGATCACTCTTGATCCACCGCGCGACGAGCCCGAGAACGAAGGCGAGCACTACCGGAGAAATGAGATTTTGGATAAGCAGGTCCATATTTTGATTGATCTGGCGAGCGCTCACCCGACATTAGGTTCGTGCGAGAGCCTCAATAGGTGAATTTTGTATCGTGCTTTAAATTACATGCAATCAAAATCTTCCAGAATTTCAGCCGTCCCTCCGGAAGCCGCTGGCTGGACCTTTCTGACGAACCACACCCACATCCTGGTGGTGCTCGCCAGGGAGCCGTCCATGCGGATTCGTGATCTCGCCGATGAGGTGGGGATCACCCAGCGGGCGGTCCAGCGAATCCTCGCCGAGTTGACTGAGAGCGGGATCATCAGAGTCCTCAAGGAAGGGCGCCGGAACAACTACGTGATCAACCGCACGACCCGGCTCCGGCACCCGCTGGAGAACCGCCACACTATCGGCGAGTTGCTGGATATCCTGGGATGATGGAGTCGCCGAAATCAGTTCGCCTTGTAAGCGGCGTCATAAATCGCCTGGAGCCGTTTGACTTCATCCGGGCGCTCGGCGGCGATGTTGGTTTTTTCCAGCGGATCTGATTTTAGATCGAAGAGCTCGATGGATGCGGGAGCCGTGGAAAACGGTCTGTCCGGTTTGGCTTGGCCGGGGATGATCAGCTTCGACCAACCGCTCAAAACCACTTGGGCAATCCGGCTCGCAGCGGGTTTGGCGAGGTCGGCGATGTCATGGGTGTAGGCTTCGACAAAGATCGATTTGCGCGCGGTCATCGCTTGGCGGTCGAGGAGATCGAGGCCGGGAAGATCCGCCGGGCCTTTGCGCCGGCCAGCTTCAGGATCGTGGTGGGGAAATCGAGGATGGTGGCGAGGGTCTCGTCATCGCGTTGCGGTTTCACCGTTTTTGGCCAGCGGACAAACATCGGAGTGCGAATGCCCATTTCGTAGGGTGAGAGTTTGCCGCGTTTGCCTGATAGCCATAAGCTCCGTCCCAGCCGTTTGCGCGCCCGGCAGCTTTCCAAATATTTGATTTTGCTCTTTTGACTCATGATCCCGGCAAGTGTTCTCATCCGGGTGTCATTCTTTCTGGCGCAACGACCTACTTCAGCTTCTTTCTCGCTGAGCCGCCGATGTCATTTAATTTGGCGCAATGCGGGGGATTCGTATTGAAATCAAGAGCCGCCCTTGACCTGACGCCAGAAGCCTGAGAGAAGATCTTGCGAAGCGAAACGGCGGGATTGCCAGTTTCAAACCGTCCTTGAAAACATCCATTCATCGCCATGAAATCCATCCATCGAATTGCAGCCATCACCGTAGCGGGAAGTGCGCTTCTTGTTTCCTCATGCACCCCCGGCGGACGCTCGCCTTCAGGCTTTCTCACCAACTACAAGCAATTGAACGCCGGCTATGGTACGACGGACGCGGTTTCGGCCTATCTTAAGCCTGCTGCCGATCTGAAAAAATACGATAGTGTCATCATTGATCCCGTCACAACGGTTGTCGCCACTCCCGGCGTCAGTCATGCGCTCAACGAGCAACTCGCCGCCAACCTCAACGATGCATTGCGTGCCCAACTTGCAGGCAAACTCAAGATTACCAGTGCCCCAAGTCCGACCACTCTGAGGCTCCGCACTGCCCTAACTGATGTGGTGGAAGGCCGGGAGCTAGGCAAGCCAGTGACCACGGTGCACACCAATCCGCAAGCCACCTTGTCCGGGAATCTGGGATCCGCGGCCGTGGCTGGATTTGTTTCCAATATCTCATTTGAAGGAGAAATTCTCGATTCGGTGAGCGGCGAGCGTCTCAGTGCGTTGATTGATCACCGTCTCGGCGTAAAACGCGAAGCCTCGGCATCGACCTCATGGGCGGCGGTGCGCAGTGCCACGAATCAAGGTGCCGCCCGGCTTTGGAAGCGTTTCACGATGGCTAGAGCCGAGTAAGCATGTGTTCTACCGGCATGCTCTCACTTCCTCCGCAATGATGCGAAGGCCGTCCCTCACGACGGCTTCGTCCATCGCATAGGAAACCCGGATGCATTCGTGTCGGTGCGCCCAATCCGGTTGTTCGAGGCCGAAGAAAAAATACTCGCCGGGGATGATTAGCACACCGCAGCGCTTGAGGCGCGTGTAGAGCTCCTTGGTGGTGATCGGCAGACCTGGAAACCAGAACCAAAGAAACAACGCGCCCTCGCTGCGGTGCATGCGCCACGGGAAATCATCGCCGAATTCCTCCATCGCCGTCTGACGGGCGAGCTTGCATTTCTCCTCGTAAAACGGCCGCACGACCTCGCTGCTGAGTCGTAGGATCTCGCCGGATTCGACTAGCGGCAGCATGATCTGCTGGCCGGTGCTCGGGTTTGATAGGCCAACGATGGCGCTCATCGATCCCAGCGCGCGGATGACATCCGGCGGGCCGATCACGATGCCCGTGCGAGTCCCCGGTAGGCCGATTTTCGACAGGCTGTATGTTAGAATCACATGCGGTTCCCAAAATGGCTTGGCATCGGTGAAGATGATGCCGGGAAAGGGCGCGCCGTAGGCATTGTCGAGAATCAAGGGGATGCCATGGGCTTTTGCCAGGGCGGAAAGCCGGGCCGTCTCGTCGTCGGTGAGCACATTGCCCGTGGGATTGGTCGGTCGCGACGCGCAGATGGCGGCGATATCCGGCGTGACTTCGAGATGGTCGAAATCCACCCGGTATTTGTATTCATGCGGCCCGGTTTCCTCGATCAAGGGCGGCACGGCTCGGAACACACAACCATCGACGCCCTGATCCGAATAACCGATGTATTCCGGAACCAAGGGCAGCAGCACTTTTTTGCGTCGACCATCCGGCATTCGACCGGCGAGGAGATTGAATAGAAAGAAAAACGCCGTTTGCCCTCCCGGCGTGATGGCGATGTTTTCCCGACGGATTTCCCAGCCGAAGCTGCGTTGAAATAGGGCGGCGATCGCATCCAGAAACTGCGGATTTCCCCGCGGCGGATCATATAATGTCATGGCACGGTCGATTCCACCCGCCTGCTCGGTCAGTTCTTCAAGCCGCCTCCGCCAGACCGCATTCATCTCCGGAATCCGCGCCGGTTGTCCGCCTCCAAGCATTTTAATGTCCGATCCTCCGCCCGCCAAAGCATGGCCAAGATCGTCCATCAACTCCTCGATTCCACTGCCGCAGCCGAGGTTGACACCAAATTCCGAAAATTCGTATGACATAAGCGGTCGGCTTGTTCTATCGTCCGGGCCTCACCACAACAACCCCATAAACCACCATGTCCATCAATATTGGCGACCTCGCCCCTGATTTCACCCTTGTCACCAAAACCGCCGAAGGCCCGCAGCTCGTGAAGTTGAGTGAACTCATCGGAAAATCCAACATCCTGCTGCTGTTCGTGCCAATGGCCTTCACCGGCGTTTGCACCACGGAATTCTGCGATATTTCCGCAGGCATCAAGGATTATGAAGCGCTCGATGCCAAGGTGCTCGGGATTTCCGGCGACAACCCATTCGCGCAAGCCGCGTGGGCCGAAAAAGAAGGCATCACGATCCCGCTGCTCAGCGACTACGAACACACCGTCGCGAAAGCCTACGGCGTCGCCTATGATCAATTCCTTCCCGCCGTGAACCTCATCATGGGTGGCGTCGCCAAGCGTTCCGCCTTTGTCATCGATAAAGCGGGTGTCGTTCAATACGCCGAGGTCAAAGAAAGCCCAAAAGACCTGCCGGATTTTGAAGCAATCAAAGCTGCTCTCAAAGCGCTCTGATCCTCGCATTTTTGATAATCCGATCGCCCGGGGACGTGAAGCGTAAGCGCCGATCGCCCCGGGTTAACTTTTCGAACCACATTCTAAAATTAGGCGATGCCCGAGGACGCCTGAATTCAGCGTTTGGCAACGCGGCCGAGGCTCGGCTGCTGACGCACGATGTTGGCAAGCATCTGACGGCAGTGGTCATACTTGGTGCGCTGACTCAGCAACTCGGCACTGCGGGTGAAGGAACCCCACTGGACGATGGTCACCTCGACATTGCGCCTGCCCCACAGATTCATGATATCCTTGGTTGGCTTATAGATATCTAGGGTTCCGGTGCCGGTAAGCGCAGAGCCGTAATCGTCCACCACGTAGAGATAGGGGAGACCCTTGATGCGGAAGGTGGTGCCTACCGGATAAAATGACCAATCGGCGGCGGCGCTGCGTACGCGGTTGGTGTAGCGGAGTGTAGTGCCGGTAGCGTTTTTATTGCCATAAATCAAGTGGTCGTTCTCAGAGCAGGTGTAAGCGGTCGTGCGGACCACTCGATTGCGCTCGTTAAAAGAATACACCGGCATCGAATGCTTGTCGCGTGGCTTGCCGATGGCATTCGCAACGGCGGTGGACGATGGACCGGGCAGGGAAAACTGCTCGTTGGCCGCATATCCTGAACCAATTCTGGACTTGGGGACGATGGCGATACCTGAATCCCCACAGCTTGTGAAAAGAACAGCGGCGATAGCGAGAGATGCGAGGCGATAAATCATGCTGAATGGTTTTTGATAGAATGAGTGAAATCGCGAACAGCATCTAGCTTGGCACGCACATTCCGAATAGCGCAGGTGGAATAGGCGATTTTACGGGATGCCGCAAATTCAAAATCCTCGACGCAGAAGAATATTTTGGAGCTTTTGTTGATTATAAGCGACTTACGAAAATTAAAGAGACGCATTATTTGCGGTTAAAAACCACAATGTAGTTACCGGGTTGCTGCCGGAAGCCACACCTTTGCGCCCGCGCTGCGTCCGGAAGCGGTCCGAAAAAACCCCTGCAATCCGGGCCGCGCCTCCAAATCCGCCACCGCATCCACCGCCCGGCTCCACCGCCAGCGGAATCCCGAGTCACGCAAGCGCATCGGTTCCGCCCAGCGGCTCTTCAGCACCAACTCGGGTTCGGTCCGCATCAATCGTGCGCCGATTTCCATCATCCAACGGCTGGCCGGCAGCCCGACAGGCATGCCCACGGATTCGCGGAAAATCCTCATCCATTCGCGATTGCTCGGAAATTCCGGCGCGGTGATGTTGATCGCGCCTGATAGAAAGGGATCATTCACCACCCACTCCACGGCCCTCAACAAGTCCTCCATGTGGATCCAACTGATCCGTTGGGTGCCTTTCCCCATCGCCCCACCGAGGCCAAGCGCCGTTAGCTTCCGCAATACGTCGAACACGGTCTCCGGCTCATTGGCCAACACCATCCCGATGCGCAGCGCCACCTTGCGGGTCTCCGCCGGCACCATTGCCCCGAAAAACGCCTCCTCCCATGCCCGCGCGACATCGCATGAAAATCCCTCCCCATGCTCTCCTAGCCAATCATTCTGCGGCTTGTCCTCCGCGTGCCGATACCACGTGGCCGTGCTCGCATTCAGCCACACTTTCGGCGCAACCCGGCATCCGGCTATCGCCCGGCCAATCGCCAGCGTCGCATCTACCCGCGATTCCAGGATTTGCCGTCGATTTTCCGGGGTGTAGCGGCAGTTCACGCTGCGCCCGGACAAATTAATCACCGCTTCCGCACCCTCCAAGGCCAGCGTCCACGGCCCGGCGGTTTTGCCATCCCATTCCAGAAACATGCCATCACCGCTCCAACCCTCGCGGTTGCGGGCCACCGCCACCACCTCTCGGCCCTGACGGGCAAAATGCCGGCACAAATAGCGACCTAGAAAGCCATTGGCCCCAAAAATAACAATGATCGGATTCATAAATAAAATGGATTGGATCGGAATGAGTATTGAATAAGGGATTGAATGTTTTTCCCTCTGGTTATTTCAGTAAAAATTGAAATTTTAGGATAGAAATGAATGGGTGTGATTCGGATTCCTAGCATTACCCGAGCAATCTCGCAGCCATCTGCACGGCGAATCCGTGTTTCATCGATGCGACCCGATCCGCCATATTGGCGGCGAACTCGACGAATTCCTGAAGCTGGCGCATTTGCTCGTAAAACGCCCGGCCTTCCGGTGTGTCGATATCTTGGCTCTCCTCCGCGCAACGGCGAAGCACCCCCAGCGCTGGATCGATCTCCCGCCGTTTCCGCTCGCGGGCGACGGTGGTGAAAATCTTCCAAACGTCTTTTTCTGCCTCAAAATACTCGCGACGGTCACCTTTGCGGACCACGCTCCGGACGAGCGCCCACGCCACCAGTTCTTTCAAATTCGTATGCGCATTGCCGCGGCTGATTTGCAACTCTTCCATCACGTCATCCGTCGAGCGCGGTTCCGGGGAGGTCATCAACAAAGCATGGATCTGCGCCATGGTGCGGTTGATTCCCCATTGCGTGCCTAAAGCGCCCCATTGACCTACAAACTCATCCCGTGCATGTTTTAGTTTATCCGATGCGGCGTTCATCGATTTCAGTTTTTATTGAAAATCAAAAAACGCAAGAGAAATCCTGAAATAAAAAACGCAGGATCACGCGTTGACCTCGTAAAACCAAACAGCAAGAATCATCGGACCCACAACTGGTGTAAAACCTTGTTACCGGGATCTGATCATTAAGCCAACATCCGCATTTGCCACTCATGTCTCCCTTCTACGTCATCGGCCACAAGAATCCTGATACGGATGCGATTTGCTCGGCCATCGGCTACGCCGCCTTGCTGCGGGCTGTGGGTGAGGAGCCCAATGCGGTGGCGGCGCGTTGTGGCGAGATTTCCCAGCGCACCAAATGGGTGTTGGAGCGCGCCGGCTTGGATGCACCCGTGCTTGTCACCGACGTCCGCACCAACGCCGGGATGATCAGCCATCGCGATGTCGTCAAGGTCTCCGCCTCGGACACCTTCCTCACCGCCTACCGCTGCATGCTCGCCGCCGAGATCCGCTGCGTCCCGGTCGAAGATGCGGATGGCAACCTCTGCGGCATCCTCCGCTATTTTGATCTGCTCCGACTCTTGCTTCCCGAAGACACCGAGGGACTCAGCGTGCGGACCGTCCACGCCTCACTCGCCCACCTCGCCGCAACGCTCGAAGCGGAAAGCCTAGGGGCCGATGAACCGCTTCCCGAAGAGGAGGAAGACCTGATCTTGCTGGTCGGGGCCTCGTCCCAAGCCACCGTGGAATCCCGTCTCAAGCAAGCTGCGGCGGATGGCAATCTCGACCGATTCCTGGTCATTTGCGGCGATCGCCCGATCGTCCAGCGATATGCGATCACTTGCGGTGCACGGGCCTTGCTCGTCACCGGTGAAAACGCGGTTTCGCAAGAAATCCGGCATCTGGCACGGACCAAGAAAGTAGTGCTCCTGCGTTGCGCCCAAGACACTGCCAGCGCATCCACCCTCATTCGTTGCTCTCGCACTGTGCGCCACGTAATGGAGACCCAATTCGAAACCATTTGCCCGACCGAGCCGGTTTCCCGTCTGCGCAAACGCCTGTCTTCTTATGAACAGGATCTTTTCCCGGTGGTGGATCCCGTCTCCGGAAAATTGTCCGGCGTCATCTCCAAATCCGACCTCGTCGATCCACTGCGCATTCGCCTCGCTCTCGTCGATCACAATGAATACGCCCAAGCCGTCAATGGCGTGGAAGAAGCGGAAGTCACCGAAGTCATCGATCACCACCGTCTCGCCGGTGACCTCGTTTCGCGCGAGCCGATCCGCTACCTGAACGAACCAGTCGGCTCGACCTGCACGCTCGTTGGCCGCAAGTTTTTCCACCGCGGCCTGATGCCCTCGCCCGGCGTGGCGATGTGCCTCTGCGGCGGTATTGTTTCCGATACCCTCTGCCTCACCTCGCCGACGACTACTTTGTTAGATCGCGAGATGCTCACTTGGTTAGGCGGGGTGGCCGGAGTGGATCCGAAAAAATTCACCGACGAATTTTTCGCGGTCGGCTCGCTGATCGCCAATGGCACGCCGGATGAAATCATCAATGCGGACCGCAAGGAATTCACCGAACAAGGCCAAAGCGTGAGCATATCCCAAGTCGAGGAACGCGACCTGCATGGCTTCGCGGCGCGTCGCAAAGAACTCGAGGAGGTTCTTCAAAACCTCCACAACAAGCGCAACTATGATCTCACCCTGCTGGCCGTCACCGACGTGGCGCTGCATCACAGCATGGTCCTCGCCATCGGGCAGGAAGCCACGCTCTCCAAGCTGCCCTTCGAGCGGGTGGATGGCTCACTCTTCCATGCGCCCGGCGTTGTCAGCCGCAAACGCCAGATTTTCCCTGCCGTCTGCGAGGCGATCCAACATTCGCAGTGACGGCGGCCACCAGCCTCACTTGAACGCGAATTTCCGGCCACGGCCGGTTTCCCACGCGCTGCGCGCACTGTTGTAGAGTCCCGTCAATTCCTGCTCGGAAAGCACCCGGTATTCGATTTGTCGGGCGTGCGTGGTTTCAGGGAATTTTTTGACCACCATATTCTGAACATCGGTCCCCGCAGTCTGGGCGGCACTTTCCAAGATTTCACGCCCACGCCCCACCAAGCGGCCGGCCGCCGCACCCGCCGAGTTGCCTACCTCATCGGTGATCGGCTTGATGAAATAAAACCGAACTAAGGCCTGGCCAAGCGCATCGATGGTGACTTCATCGACGATCAACGCGCCATCCAGCACGTACTTGTGACGGCTGATGGCCGAGATGCGATCCAGCGCCACCATGTAGCTGCCGCCACTCACCGAGGCTTGCCAGAAACGATTGTTCTGCACGGTGTCCTTACTGGCATTTTCACCGTCAGGAGGAGCTTCGTTCTGGGCGTGAAGGGGTGAGAGACTTCCGAGCAAAACCACCGTCAGGGCGAGAAGGACTTTTGTGAACATGGCGTAAAATTGCAGATTCAGCGGCGCTTGGCCAGCAACTCTCTCAAAGTTTCGGATGAGTTAAACATTGTCATCGAGCGGGCGGGCGGGCAAATTACCTCTATGCTTCGCTACCGCCCAAACGTCGCCGCCGTGGTGGTCAATCCGGTGGGCAGCCTGCTGATTTGCGAGCGCGCCACAATCCCCGGTGCCTGGCAGTTTCCCCAAGGTGGAGTCGATCCAGGCGAAACACTGGAACAGGCGCTATTCCGTGAAGTCCAAGAAGAGGTCGGCCTGGAACCCCGACATTACGATGTGATCGCCCGCCGCGAAGGATATCGCTACCTCTATCCGCAGCAGGTGAGAAATAAAAAAATCCGCAAGCACGGCGGCCACGGGCAGGAGCAAACTTATTTCCTCTGCCACCTCAAGCTAGGCGCGCCGCCGATCAACGTGAATCAAAAACCGCAGGAGTTCCGAGCTTACCGCTGGATCCCGCCTCAAGAGTTCGATCTCGATTGGCTCCCCGACTTCAAGCGCGACGTTTACCGCGAGGTCATGAGGGATTTTTTTGAAATCGACCTCTGAGCGAGTCCGGCCGGGTCGTCACCGAGACCGGTCAACAGCGCGAGCACCCGCCAAGCAAACCCGGCCCGCGATTTCCACGGGCGATCCGGGCGCACGATTTTCCAACCGGCCTCCTGCGCCATGGTGGTGAGCTTCCGCGACGGATTCACCACGGTGGCGGATTCGCAAAGCCCAAGCATCGGAAGATCCGCGCAACTATCCGTATAGCCATGACACCCGCGCAGCTTGCCATTTTCAAAATACGCCGCAGGCAGCACGGCCCTCAAGCGCTTCACCTTGGCCTCGCCCTTATGATTCTCCAAATCCGGGAAAAACGGCCCCGTTTCCACCAAGGTGCCGAGCGTGAGGTCAAACCCCAGCTCGCGGCCGATTTCGCCGACATAAAATTCCGGACTCGCCGACGCCAGAATGAGGAAATGCCCGGCCGCCCGCTCGCGTTCAAGCTCGTCCCGCAGCTCCGAATAAACCCCAGGCATCAATCTTCGCGCAAAATCCCTCGAGTATTCGGCCAATGTCTCCGGACTCATCCGCCACAAATAACTCAGGAAAATCCGCTTCATCGTCGCCGCGCCCAGCAGCCCGGCCAATGGCAAAAACATCAGGAAAACCGGCAGAAAAATCCCGCGCCACCGCTCTCGCCGGAGCACAAAATGCCGGAACAACAACTGGCAATCCCAAGCGATCAAAGTGCCATCCAAGTCAAACAAGGCGATCCCCGCGGGCGGGGCTGGTGGAATCAATGCGGGCACAATCATAAGGATCTGCCGCAAAGCCTGTCACATCCTCCGCCACCCCTTCAACGTTCGATGTTCAATCTCCTCATCCTTTCCGCTTCCCGCCCCTCATTTTCCCCGCTACGTTCCAGCCCATGCCAGACAGCCCCGAAGCGGATCCCCGATTCAACGAATTCGTCATCCTCCAAGCCCAGAACGCCGGACTCTTCCTCGGCCAAATCCCCAACCCGCAATCCGGCCAGAAATCCATCAACCTCCGCGCCGCCAAATCCGTCATCGATTCACTCGAAATGCTGGCTTCCAAAACCCGCGGAAATCTCACAAGCTCCGAGGCCAAACTCCTTACCACCGCCCTCCAAAACCTCAAACCCCTCTTCCAAGCCGCTTCCGGAGAATGATTTTAAAAATCCCAAATTAAACCACAGATTACGCAGATGAACACAGATTTTAAAAAGATTGTGAAAACAAAATGGCAACAGGGTTGGTAGAATATCAAATCCGTGTAAGCCGTGTCATCCGTGGTTAAAATAGCACAAATCACCACACAACTTCGGAATTAGGGATAGTCCCGGATTTCAGCGTTTCAGCATTTCAGATTTTCAGCTTTTACCCAACCATGTCCTTCGATCCCTTCACCATTGGCAATGTTCCCGTCGGCGGAAACGTCCCGTTTTTCATCCTCGGCCCTTGCGCCCTCGAATCCGAGCCCTTCGCTTGGGAGATGGCTAGATCCCTCAAGGAAATCGCCGACCGCACGGGCATCCATTTCCTCTTCAAAGCCTCCTTCGATAAAGCCAACCGCACCTCCGTCGATTCGTTTCGCGGCCCGGGCATCAAGGAAGGTTGCCGGATCCTCGGCGAAATCTCCCGCGAACTCGGAATGCCCGTCACCACCGACATCCATACTGCCGAACAAGCGGACATCGCCGCCGAACACATCGATCTCCTCCAAATCCCGTCCTTCCTCTGCCGCCAGACCGACCTGCTCGAAGCCGCCGCCAAAACCGGCCGCGCCGTGAACGTCAAAAAAGGCCAATTCCTCGCACCATGGGACACCGTCCACATCGGGAACAAAATGCGCGCCTTCGGTTGCGATCGCTTCCTGATCACCGAGCGCGGCGCCACCTTCGGCTACAACAACCTCGTCGCCGACATGCGCTCGCTTTACTGGATCCGCAAGGAAGGTCTGCCCATCGTCTTTGACGCCACCCACTCAGTCCAACGCCCCGGCGGGCTCGGCGGCACCACCGGCGGCGATGGCGAACTCGCCCCGGTCCTTGCCCGCGCCGCCGTCGCTACCGGCGTCGATGGCATCTTCATGGAAGTCCACTCGGATCCCGCCAACGCGCTCTCAGACGGACCTAACCAAATTCCGCTCGAATTCATCGAAGACATCCTCATCAAGCTCATCGCCATCCATCACGCCGCCCATTGAATCACCTCGCCGCCGCCCGTTGCGCCCCATCCTTCCAGTTCTGCTGCTCCTGACTCCCGCCTTGCACGCGGCCGAGGCCGTGAACCCGCCGCCACGGAAAAAACTCTCCGCCATTTCGCTGCTCCCTGATGGCAGCGAACTCATCGGCGTGATGTTGCCACGCTACGATGAAAACCATCGCTTCGTCGGCGTCCTGAAAGCCGCCAAAATCACCCTCGTCAACGAGGAAATCGTCGCCGGAGAAACCGTGCACATCGGGTTTTCAAATCCAGATGGCAGCCCTCGCGGCCACATCGATCTCTCCAAAGCCAACTTCAACCAGGTCAAAGGCTTCCTAGAGGCTTTCGAGCCTGTTACCCTGCATTCAGATCGCTTCCACGCCGAAGGAACCGGCCTCTATTACGCCTTCAATCAAGGCGAGGGGGTTTTACTCGGTCCCGCCACCACTTGGATTCTCGCCCCCAACGAGCCACCCACCACCATGAACTCCAGCCCGTCTGCAATCCGAGCCACTGCCCTCGCCGGAATCGCCCTCGTCTCACAATCGCTCGCCGAGCCGCCTGCCAGCTCGAACGATTCCCTCAAAGCTGACATCGCCTCGGCATCCGGCGAGCACTCCGCCGCCGCCACCAGAGCCAAACTGGACTTGCGGGCCGACCTCGAGGCCTCCACCACCGCCACCGCCAAGGCCAAGGCTTTTCTCGAACAAGCCGAACTCGTCTCTGACAACCCGAATGAAGCTTCCCCGCCTCCCTCCGAAGCCACCTCGCTCGACATCCAACCCGGCCCGAAAGACACCGTCATCTCATGCGATGGCGGCATGTATTTCGATGCCGATAAAGGTGTGTTTGTTTACCTCAAAAACGTCCGAGTCACCGATCCGCGCTTCTCCCTCTCCGGTGCCAACGAATTGAAAATCTTCCTCACCCAAAAACCCGCCACCAAACCCGCTGCTAACAAACCCGGCGCGGATAAGCCCGCAACAGACAAGCCCGCCGCCAAGGAACCCGCCGGCCTCGGACTCGGCGCAAAGTTCGGAGATGTCGATCGTATCATCGCCACCGGCGCGGTGCGCATCCAACAGAAAAATGTAGCGGATGACAAACCGCCCGTCGAAGCCAGTGGTGCGATTTTCACCTACCAACCGAAAACCGGCCAAATCGTGCTTAGCGGCGGTTATCCTTGGGTCAAACAAGGAACCACCTTCATGCGCGCCAAGCAGCCAAACCTCACCCTCCGCATTCAAAAATCCGGTAGCTTCGTCACTGAAGGAGACTGGGACATGGGCGGATCCCTTGAGTCCAAATAATCTCAAATCTCAAATTTTAGATCTCAAATCTCAGATTTCTGCCATGCACGATCCCGGTTCCACTTGCTGCCACACCCAAACCGCCGTCCTTTACGCCAAGGATCTCCGTAAAACTTACGGCGGCAGAGCCGTTGTCGATGGCGTCTCCATCACCGTCCAACCCCGTGAAATCGTCGGACTGCTTGGCCCTAACGGCGCGGGTAAAACCACCTCGTTCTACATGATCGCGGGCCTCGTCCCCGCCGATGACGGCTCAGTCTTTTTCCAAGGCCACGAAATTTCCCAATTGCCCATGCACCGCCGCGCCCGCCAAGGCCTCGGCTACCTGCCCCAAGAGGAATCGATTTTCCGCAAACTCTCGGTACTCGATAACCTGCTCGCCATTCTCGAAACCCGGCCCAACCTCAATCGCTCCGACCGCCACGACCGCGCCCACGACCTGCTCGCCCGCTTCGGCATCACCAAGCTCGCTAAGTCGCTCGCCATCACTCTTTCCGGCGGGGAAAAGCGCCGCCTCGCCATTGCCCGCTCGCTCTGTTCAGACCCGAAGCTCCTGATGCTCGACGAGCCCTTCGCCGGCATCGATCCCATCGCCGTGGAAGACATCCAACGCATCGTCCGCGAACTCCGCGATCGCGACGGCCTCGCCATTCTCATCACCGATCACTCGGTCCGTGAAACCCTCACCATCACCGACCGCGCCTTCCTGATCCATGACGGTCGCGTCATCCTCGAAGGTGCCTCCGACGAACTCGTCAACGATCCCATCGCCCGCAAGCACTACCTCGGCGACGATTTTAGAATGTAACCGGCCAGTGGCGCGGGCATCCTGCCCGCCGCCATTTTTTAAATTTTTTTGCGACTCATTGCGGCTAACAGAACGCATTCCGCCCTCGGATACTGCCAAGTGCGTTTAAATCCGAAAAATTTCCGCAAGCCCTGTTGCCATCCGCGCGGAAACTTGCTAACGCTCACCTTAATGGGCCGGAGCACCCCGCAACTCGAATTCAGATGGCCCGCATGGTTTCGTGCGTTGAGGCCTCCGGTCCCGCTTAAAATCAAGCCTGTTAGAGAGGATGGCGGCCTCACGGCATGGTGCGCGGAAGCCGCCGCCGACCTTTCGCTGCCCGAGCTCGCCCGCAAGGTGCGCGTTTCCTGGAACCCTCGGATGCAGACCACCGCCGGCCGCGCCTGGTGGCCGGATCGCTCGATTGAACTCAACCCGAAACTCCGCGAGTGCGGGCCCGAGGAACTCTGGCGCACCCTCAAACACGAACTCGCCCACCTCGTCGCCTACGAACGCGGCCGCCGCCGCCGCTACATCGAGCCCCACGGCCTGGAATGGCAGACCGCCTGCGCCGATCTTGGCATCGCCGGCGAACAACCCTTCCACACGTTGCCATTCAAACGCCGCCGCATGAAGCGCAACCATGCCTACATCTGCCCGAATTGCTTCACCACCATTCACCGCGTCAAACCCATCCAACGCAGCGTCGCCTGCTACGATTGCTGCCGTAAACACAATCATGGCACTTATCACGACCGTTTCCGGCTGATGAAAACCAGTCCGGCCGACGGGGATGCATCAACCCGTTAGTGACGCGAACTTGCCCTCGCTATGCGCCCCGGCGCGCTACGGTTGGATCTTCAAACGAACCATGGACTTCCGGGGAGATTGGAGATAATACCTCTGCGCAATTTATGAAAATAGGAATTCCGAAGGAGATCAAGGCGCAGGAAAATCGGGTGAGCATGATTCCCGGCTCGGTCGCGGAACTCGTTAAGCGAGGTCACTAGGTGTTCGTTCAAAGCGGCGCGGGCGATGGGGCCAGCAACTGCGATGAACAATACAAGGCTCTCGGCGCGGAAATCCTGCCGGATGCCGCCAGCGTGTTTGCCGAGGCGCAGTTGATCATCAAGGTGAAGGAGCCTCAACCGTCGGAAGTGGCCATGCTCCGTCCCGACCACATCCTTTTCACCTGCCTCCATCTGGCCGCGAATTAGGCCCTAGCCGAAAGCCTCGCCGCCATCGCCTACGAAACCATCGAGGTGAACCACCGTCTGCCATTGCTGGAACCCATGAGCGAAATCGCCGGCCGGATGTCCGCCATCGTCGGTTCCTCCCATCTCGCGAAACACCGCGGAGGCCGCGGCTGCCTGCTGGGCGGAGTGCCGGGCGCGTCGTGGTGCTCGGCGGCGGAACCGCCGGTGTGAATGCGGCCCGCATCGCCACCGGCATCGGCGCGGATGTTGCGATTCTCGAAGTGGACTTCGAGCGCATGCGTTTCCTCGACATCACCATGAGCGGGACCAGCACGGTTTTTTCAAATGAAGCGAATCTATCCGAACTCCTGCCGCGGGTGGACCTGGTGATTGGCGCAGTGCTCGTTCCCGGCGCCGAGGCCCCGAAACTCATCACCCGCGAAATGCTCCGGTTGATGCCGAAGGGCAGCGTTTTCGTCGACATCGCGGTGGACCAAGGCGGCTGCGCGGAAACCACCCGTGCCACCACTCACGATCAGCCGACGTATGAGGAGGAGGGCGTGCTTCACTACTGTGTCGCCAACATGCCCGGTGCGTATTCCCGCACGGCTACCCAAGCGCTCAACAACGTCACCCATCCGTGGACCCTGCTCCTCGCCGACATGGGCGTGGCCGGAGCTTGTGCCGTCCGCAAAGAGCTGCTCGGAGGTATCAATAGCCTCGCCGGAAAAGTGACTTGCCGCCCGGTCGCCTAGGCGCATGGGATGGAATTCACGAATCCTGCGGAGCTTTTGGCATGAAACGAGTCCGCCCTAAATTCCGGGCAGTTCGCCAAAAATCCTCATATTTGCAATTTTGGGCTTGCAAGCCCACCCCCATCCATTAACACCTCCCCCCCGAATTATGGCTAAGAAAAGTTGGATTGCCCGCAACGACCGCAAAAAACAAACCGTCGAGAAATACGCCGAACTCCGTCTCAAGCTCAAAGCTGAGAAGGATTACGTGGGTCTCTCCATGCTGCCGCGCGACGCCAGCCCAACCCGCTTGGTCAATCGTTGCGAAATCACCGGCCGCCGCCGCGCATTCCTGCGCCGCTTCCGGCTTTCCCGGATTACCTTCCGCGAATTGGCTTCCGCCGGGATGCTCCCAGGCGTGACCAAGTCGAGCTGGTAAACTGGCACGGTTTCCGCTATTTGTGGCGTGGGACGGAAATTACCCGGCCCACGCTTCGTTTATGCCCATTTACGCATACGTTTCCCAATCTGCCGACGACCCCGCGCACTCGTGCCGCATCTGCGCCCGGGGGTTCGATCTGAGACGCCCCGTGGACCGCACTCCATTGCTGGTGTGTCCGTTGTGCAAAAACCCGGTCAAGAAAGTGATCACAAGCTTCAATACGCCCACGATCACCAAGCCGCTTTCCGTCAGCGACGCCAAAAAGGCTGGCTTCACCGTCCTCGAACGGCGCGATCAAGGCGTTTACGAAAAACTCTGATCGATGACTGCGGATTTCATGATTCTGGCGACGGCGGGCGAAGTCATTTACCAATGGCCGACGGTTGATGAGGCCTTGTTTTATCTGGGTGGCATCCTGTTGTTCCTGATCCTCAACGCCTTGTTCGTGGCGGCCGAGTTCGCCTTTGTCAAAGTGCGTCCCAGCCAAATCGAAATGGAGGGCAAGGACAAATCAAGCGGGGTCAATGCCGCCCGCAAGATCGTGGAGGATATCAATCCCTACCTGTCCGCCGCACAACTGGGCATCACCATCGCCTCGCTGGCGTTGGGCGCGCTGGGCGAGCCGTTTATCGAAAAACTTGTGGGTCCCGCCCTGCAGGGGATTTCCTGGTTTCCGACCGGGCTGGTTCCCACCATTTCGTGGATCCTGGCGATCGGTTCGTTCACCATGTTGCACGTGGTCGTGGGCGAACAACTGCCAAAAACCATCGCCATCCGGAAGTCTCTGGAAACCACGCTGCTCCTAGCGAAGCCCATGCGCGTGTTCTACAAGCTTTGTAGCATCCCGATCCGCATGCTCAACGGCGCCTCCAACTGGCTTGCCTGCGTGGTTTTCCGCATCGAGCCAACCAACGGCCACGAAGAGGCGCACTCCGCTGAGGAACTTGCGCTACTCGTCATCCAGAGCGGCCAGTCCCAGGAAGTCACGGAAACCGAACGTGAGATCCTCATCAACGCCCTCGGCCTTAACGAACTCTGGGTGCGTGATGTGATGACCCCACGCAACAATGTGGTCGTGCTCGATGCCGACGAACCCTTCGAGAAAACCCTCGAAATCGCACTGCGCAGCATGCACACCCGCTTCCCGCTGGTGAAAGGCCACCTCGACAACGCGATCGGCCTGATTCACATCAAGGATCTTTTCAAACTTCTCAACGACCGCGATCCGGACCTAATGCGCATCAAGCGCGAACTCAAAATCGTGCCGGATACGATGCCGCTGGATACCTTGCTCAAGTTCTTCCTGCGTGAGCACGCGCACCTCGCCATGGCCGTCGATGAATTCGGCACGCCCGTCGGCGTCGTGTTCATGGACAACATCATGGAGGAACTCGTCGGCGATATTCAGGATGAGTTCGACAACGAGCGCTCCGCCTTCACCCGCATCAATGACTCCGAATTCGTAGTCGAGGGCACCATGACTCTGAACGACCTCGGCGGTCACGTGCCGGAACTCATCATTGAAAGCGGCGAGGTCACCACCGTCGGCGGCTACCTCACCCAACAACTCGGACGTTTTCCGCTGGTCGGAGAAACCCATGAAATCCTCGGCTACGAAGCTCGCGTCACCAGCACCGACGGCCGCCGGGTCGGCCAGATTCATTTCCGGAAAATCGCCCCGGAATCCGCTGAGGAAGATGGTGATTAGATCCGGAGCGCCGACATCCTACGGAGCGCCGACATTCTGTCGGCTGTCGGACGGGGGACATTCTGTCACCTGTCTTCCGCGCAGAGACTCGCCGGACAGTATGTCCGTCATCCAGCAGCGCGCAGAATGCACGCGCTCCGGCAACGCGAATCCTTAAAGGCATTGGGCTTCAGCCTGCGAGTCCATCTTCAGGGCTACACCGCCTCGGCAATCGCGAGAACCTCGCTGAAGGGCATGTCTGATAGAAGCCCGAACGCTTCATGACGAGTCAGCCTGGCCCGGATGCTGGCGGGGCTCGTCATGCCGCAGAGAAATCTAGCAAGCTGCCGCGGCGTGCCGAGCGCCGCATGTTTTTTCTCTGCCAATTCATTCACGGCCGACCACTCCACATCGCCGGCTTTGCGCACACGCGGGCGTTTGAGCGTCTTGGCCGGGACTCCGCGGCAGCGGTCACAATGACCACATTGTTCTGTTAAGGTCTCGCCGAAATGTTTGGTCAGATATCCGGTGAGGCATCCGCGATGGGAGGAAATTCCCAAGACCTGCCGCAGCCGGTCGAGATCGGTGAGTTCGCGTTGTTGGAACACTTCCACATAGCGGTCCACCAGCGCCCGCAAATCGCCTGGATCTTTTTTCATCCGGTATCCTTGGCGCACGCCGGAGACGGTTAGGGTGATGTCGCCGGCAGCTTGCAGGCCGTTGATGGCGGTGACGATTTTTTCGCGCGGTGTGTTGAGCGTTTCCGCAAGCGGCGTGGGATAAAGATAGAGCCACCAGCGTTTCATTTCGCCGGAATCCAGGATGGCGCCGATCAATTTCCGCTCGGCGCTGGAGCGGCCGGCGAGGACTTTTTCCCGCGTGTTGAGCAGCTTGCAGCGATAGGTGCCGTAAAAACTCCCGGTTGCTTTAAGAATCCCGGCGGTTTCGAGATAGGCCAGCATGGTCGCAATCACCGAGTTCCGGACATCGCAGGTGACGGCCAGATCATAAATCGAAACATCGAATGTCTTGCCGAGCCGCAGGATGCGATCAATCAGATTGCCCAATGCGCGCGGCGATGGCGTGTCCGAATAAATAAAGTTTTCCAACACCGTGAGATCGTCGCAGCAAGCCAACATCTCGCACACGGCGGGTTTGCCATCGCGCCCGGCGCGCCCGATTTCCTGCGTGTGGTTCTCCAGGCTTTTCGGCAGGTTGTAGTGGATCACTCCGCGGATGTCCGCTTTGTCGATGCCCATGCCGAAGGCGATGGTGGCGACAATGACGCGCGTGCCATCGGTCATGAACGAGCTCTGCGCATCGGCGCGGAACTCGTGCGGCAGGCCGGCATGATACGCCCGTGCGGAAACCCCGTTTTTCGCTAGAAAAGTGGCGACCTCTTCGGCCGTTTCCTGGCGCGTGACATAAACGACCGCCGCGCCCTCGATGGCGGTGATCCGATCTAGCAACAATTTTTTTCGCTCCTCCGCCGGGCATGGCGTGACGCGCAAATCGAGGTTGGGCCGGTGGAAGCTGAGTTGGGTGTGATCGGCGGTGGCGATCCGGAAATGTTTGCGGATTTCCCGCGCCACCTTGGGCGTGGCGGTGGCGGTGAGCGCGAGCACGCGCGGGACTTTCAGGGCACGACAGAATTTTGCGAGCTTCAGGTAATCCGGCCGGAAATTGTGGCCCCACTCGGAGATGCAGTGGGCTTCGTCGATGGCCACCATGGCCACGTGCATTCGCTTGATCCTCTGGCGGAATCCTTCGTTGGCGAGGCGCTCGGGGGCGATGTAGAGCAATTTGACGCGACCGCCATCAAGCTGTTCGTAGAGTTCCCGCAGTTCGTCCAGGCCGAGCGTCGAGTCCAGCCGTGCGGCGGAAATCCCGCGTGCGGTCAGCGCGTCCACCTGGTCTTTCATCAGCGCGATCAGCGGGGAAATCACCAGGGTAAGGCCCTCCAGCATCAGCGCGGGAAGCTGATAACAAAGGGATTTCCCGCCGCCCGTTGGAAAAACCGCCAATGCCGAGCGACCCTCCAGCAAGGCGCGGATCACCGGCTCCTGGCCCTCACGGAAGGTGTCGAATCCGAAATGATCGCGGAGAGTTTGTTGCATGGTGGAGGAAATCATTAATGAGGATTGGGCGGATCGTGTCAGTTTTAAAAATCATCCGTCATGAGCTGTAGATAAACCATTTGCGTTTCAGGGTTGAGTCTTTTTCCGGTTTCCGCGAAAACAACCGCGGATGAGAATATTGGTCGTTGGCAAAGGTGGGCGCGAACACGCGTTGGTAAGGGCTTTGGCGGAATCGCCGGAGAAACCCGAATTGTTCTGCTTCCCCGGAAGTGACGCGATTTTTGAGATCGCCAAACCCATCGAGGCCGACGGTCTCGATTCGCTCATCGCATGGATGACGACCCACGCCATCGATCTCTGCGTCGCCGGGGAGGAAAGCTATCTCGTCAAAGGCGAGGGCCTCGCGAATCTTTGCGCAAAACACGGCATCCCGTGCTGGGGGCCACCCAAGGAGTCCGCCCAACTCGAAGCCAGCAAGGAATTCGCCAAACAATTTCTCGTTAGGAATCACATCCCCACCGCCCGCGCCACCGCCACCGATACGCTGGACGAAGCCGTGGCCGCCATCGCCGGCGAATACCCGACGGTGCTGAAATTCGATGGTCTCGCCGCTGGCAAGGGCGTCGCCGTTTGCCCGGATGAACCCTCCGCCATGGCTTTCCTCGACGAGGTCTTCACCCAGCGCCGCTTCGGCCCGGGCCGCGTGCTTGTCGAACAATGCCTCACCGGTCCGGAAGTTTCCATTTTTGCGGCGATTGTCGATGACTCCTACCTGATTTTCACTCCCGCCCGCGATTACAAGCGCGCCCTCGACGGCGATCTCGGCCCGAACACCGGCGGCATGGGAGCCGTCGCCAGCCGTCGCCTGATTTCGCCGGAAATGCTCGCTCAGATCGAAAAGGAAATCGTCCAGCCCACCGTCGCCGGGCTCCGCTCGGAAGGCCTGCCCTACCGGGGGTTCCTCTACTTCGGCCTGATGCTCACACCCACCGGCCCGCAAGTGATCGAATACAATTGCCGCTTCGGCGATCCCGAGTGCCAGGCGGTGATGCCACTCGTCAAAGGCGATCTAGCATCTTTCTGCCTCGCCGGCGCAAAAGGCGATCTCCGCCCCGAATTTATCTCCTTCGACGACGGATGGAGCGTCTGCGTCATCCTCGCCTCCGCCGGATACCCGGAAACTTCGCGCTCAGGGGATCTCATCACCGGTCTCGGAAACACCGGTGATTTCCGGATCTATCACGCCGGAACTCTTAAAAACGTCGATGCCGACTGGGAAACCAACGGCGGTCGCGTGCTCGCCGTCGTTTCCGGCGCCGCCACCCGCCAAGAAGCTGCCGCCAAAGCCCACGCCGCCGCCGACCTCATCCATTTCCCCGGCTTGCAACGCCGCCACGATATCGGCATCCTCAATTTCGACTGATCCACTCATGGAACCACACTCCCTCAGCGCCGCAGATATCCAAGCCGGAATCGAACGCCTCGCCACGGCCATTCGCGAGAAAACCCAAGACAAACCGATCGCCCTCGTCGGCATCCGCAGCCGTGGCGATGAAGTCGCCGAGCGCCTACTCACCCTGCTCTCCACCGAAGACCGCGAACTCTCCTACGGCGTGCTCGATATCTCGCTCTACCGCGATGACTTCGAACATCTCCACGAAAACCCCGCCCTGCAGGAAACCGATATCGGTTTCCCCGTCGAGGGCGCCCATATCATCCTCGTGGACGACGTCCTTTTCACCGGTCGCACCATCCGCGCTGCCCTCGATGCCTTGTCCGACTATGGCCGCCCCGCCAAGGTCGAGCTCGCCGTGCTCATCGACCGCGGCCACCGCGAAATGCCCATCCAACCGGATTATGTCGGCATCACGCTCGACACCCACCGCCACGACCATGTATTGGTATCCCTCGAAGGGACCGACGCACTGGACGAGGTGCGGATCGTCGCCAAAGAAATCCCATGAGTCTCCTGCCGCAGCGCAAGAAATCCGCCGAGGAGATCTCCCAGCTCCGCGAAACACTCGGCGTCCCCGCGCTGCAGGGAAATCAGGAGTCGGCGACTACTGTAGTTATCGATTCCATTACCAGCGAAGTCACCGAACCCGCCTCGTCGTCACCCAGGCCAGCGCCCCCCCAAAAAACCGTCCGCTCCTTTCGCAAATCCGAGCAAGTCCCCATTCTTCTAACCACTCCGCCAAATCCCGACCCGGATTCCAAGCTGCCCTTCCAGCGCCGCAGCGATGAGGAAATCGCCGCCATCCGACGCCGCGAAACCCTCGCGATGATGAGTCCTCCACCGCGGAATTGGAAACTGGCCGTCGCCCATCCGGTCATTCTCGTCTTTGGCTACCTCTGCGCCCTCGCCGGTGCCTTATGCTTCTTTTTCGCCCAATTCCCGATCCTCGCTACCGCCGTCTGCGGTCTGGTCGCCTTGCTGATCGCCGCCATCATTTTATGGCGTTACCCGATTTGTCGCCACCACGCGGCCTTCATCGCGGTGATTGCCTTGCTCGTCCTCGCCTTCGCCTTACTTCACTACTTTCCCCACCTCCGGAATGCCACGTAAAGACCTGCTCGACATCGAATCCCTCGATCGCACGGACATCGACCACTTGCTCGATCAATCCACGCCTTTTAAGGAACTCTTCACCCGCTCGGTGAAAAAAGTCCCTGCCCTCAAGGGGAAATCCGTGCTCATGCTCTTCTACGAACCCAGCACTCGCACTCACTCTTCCTTCGAAGTCGCCGCCAAACGCCTCTCCGCTGATGTCACCAACTTCGATGTCGCCCAGTCCTCAGTCACCAAAGGCGAGTCCGTCCGCGAAACCATCGAGACGCTCCAGGCGATGCGCACCGATTTCATCATCGTCCGCCACAAAGCCTCTGGCCTTCCCGGCACCATCGCACGTCTCACTCGCGCCTCCGTCATCAATGCCGGCGATGGTGCCCACGCCCATCCCACCCAAGCGCTGTTAGACGCATTCACCCTCAAGGAAAAATTCCCCGATCCCACCGGAAAAAAAGTCCTCATCATCGGTGACATCCTCCATTCCCGCGTCGCCCGCTCCACCAGCACGATCCTGAAAAAACTCGGTGTCGATGTCGCCTACCTCGGTCCCGGCTCGCTCGTCCCACGCGTCGGCCCGGAAAATATCCGCCGCTTCACCGACTACAAAGACGCCATGGCTTGGAACCCGGACGTGATTTACTTACTACGCGTCCAAATGGAACGCCAAGACGTCCAGTTTTTCCCCAGCCTGCGCGAATACCACAAACTCTACGGCATCAGCGACGCCCGCCTCGAAGAAATCCGCAAACGCGGACTCTATATCATGCACCCCGGCCCCGTGAACCGCGGCGTCGAACTCTGCGACGCAGTCATGGATTACGAACGCTCGCTCATCAACGACCAAGTCGAAAACGGCATCGCCGTCAGAATGGCCGTCCTCTACTGGCTCAAGCCGGGTGGACAGCAGTGAATCTCAGATCAACCCTTGCTCGCGCAGTTCCTCGTCCACTTCGTCATAGGTCGGCGCGCAGATTCCCGCATCGCGGATGCGTTGGATTTTCCGGCGGACGCCAAACCGGCTTTTGGGCCCGGTCACCAAGCCGCGCACACCGCCGAATACGATTGGCACCAACATCGCCACACCCAATGCGCCAAGGCCGAGGCCTACGCCACGCCGCGCGCCGCGGTGCATTAAATCCCCAAGTAAAAGCCCCGCCGCCGCGCCCAAAAGCGCCGGTGCCGAGAGTGCGGTGTTTTCAATCCATGCGGGAGTCGTTTCGGTATGCTCGTCAGACATGAGCGAAAACTAGCGACCGCAAGGCCTCACGACAACCCTGGAAAATAAAATGTTCCAGGTTTTCGTTTTCCCCGCTTTCCCTGATCGGGAAAATAGAGGAATCTCACAGGCGCGATGCCTACTCCCGCAAATACCTACGCCCTCATCCTCGCCGGTGGTTCTGGCACGCGCTTCTGGCCGCTCAGCCGCGACTCCCGCCCGAAACAATTGCTCGATCTCTTCGGCACCGGAACCCTGCTCGAGCACGCCATCCGCCGTCTCGAAGGCCTCGTCCCGGTTGAAAATATTCTCATCCTCACCAATGCCAAACAGGCCGATGCCGTGCGTGAAAACGCCTCGATCCTGCCCCCGGAAAACATCTTCGCCGAGCCGGCCAAACGCGACACCGCCCCGGCCGTCGCGCTCGGAATCGGGCTCATCGCCGCCCGCAATCCCGAGGCCGTGATGCTCGTCCTGCCTGCCGATCAACTCATCCAAGACGCCGACGCCTTCCGTTCCGTCATGCGCGACGCCCTCGTCACCGCCGAGCAATCCGACGGCCTCGTCACCATCGGCATCCACCCGACTTGGCCCTGCCCGTCCTACGGTTACATCGAGCGCGGCGAACGCGCGGAAATCTCCGGCCTCGTTTCCGAAAATCCACCCTACGAGGTGAAATGTTTCCGTGAAAAACCCAATCCCGAACTTGCCGAACAATTCCTTCGCCAAGGTGGCTTCAGCTGGAATGCCGGCATGTTCGTCTGGTCGTTGCCCACCGTCATCGGCCAACTCACAAAACACGCGCCGGAACTCGCGCAATTCATCGCCGAACTCCGCAGCGCACCCGACATCCTCACCACCGTTACGGAAAAATTTCCGACTCTCCCCGCCCGCTCAATCGATTATGCCCTGATGGAAAACGCCGACCGCGTCCTCAACATCGAGGCCACTTTCGATTGGGATGACGTCGGCTCATGGATCTCCGTCGCCAAATATCTCGAATCCTATGGCACCGAAAACCGTGCCAACGAAGCGATCACTGAAATCGATTCGAAAAACAACATCGTCTTCAACGCCCGCCCCGACAGCCGCGTCGCATTGTTAGGCGTGGATGACCTCATCATCGTTCAAACCGAAGATGCCCTACTCATCGCCAACCGCCATCAAGCCGACGCCATCAAGAATCTCTCTCCGCTCCTGCCGCAAGAATTGCTCTGAGAGATCTGTGTCGTAGTCGAATGGATTTCCAGCACCTTTAACTGCGTGAAGCCTGCTGTCCACGGTGGAGGACTGGTGGGGGGCATTTTTGTCTAATCAATCGTTCTCTGGGCGGCATCAGTCGAGGCGGCGTTTCGGTGGCGGCGGGCCAGTGGGGGAGGTAGGTTTTTTCGCTGCCGGTTGTTCGAGGCGGTTAACTTCCAAGTCGTCGAGAGCCTCGGAATGGGAGAGGCTGAAGTTGATTTCCCAACCGCATGGAATGTTGAAGCGGTCGGCGATCTCACGGGCTTGGAGATAGGTGGCGTTTTTCGGCGGCGAGAAACCGCACATCGCTATCTTTGATAGAAGATTCGTGCAGGGAGAGGACCATAGAGCCCTGGGTGCCGTGGGACTCATCGAGAAAGCGGTTGTAGTTCTGATCCGTGCCGATGGCGGCGAGCGAGACATTGGTTTTAGCGCCATCCTTGCGGTGGAGGATGATGCCTGTAGAATCGCACTCGACGAATGAGACGCGGTTGACGCTGGCGCTGCCGGGGCCTCCAGGCTGCACTTGGATGGGGACGGGTTTGTTGTCAGGCTTGACCTTGCGGCGCGCGAGTTCGGCTTTGAGCGCGGCGATATTCTTTTCAAGAGCCGGTTGTTCTTTGCGCAGTGATTGGATGTTTGCGAGGATACTCAGGAAGGGAAAAAGCGAGACGCCGCCGCCCGCGTTGGATGCCCGTCGTGCCATAGGTGTGCAACTCAGGAGCGGGTAAAGAATCTGCGTTTCTGGATGATGATTTTCTCGCTGCCCAGTTTTTTGAGCGTGAGTGTTTCCTCTTCCTGTTTCTGCATGGCGGCCATCGGAAAACTCATGATCATCGAGAGCACTATGCCTAACAGCGTAGTGTCAAAGGCGATGCCGAGACCGCCGGTGAGTTTGCCAATCGCGCCTTTGATGGCCTCGGGATCGGCGGCGTTTACCATGTCGAGGTTGCCGACAGCGATGGAGAAGCCCTGCACGGTGCCGATGAAACCAAGGATCGGAATGGCCCAGAGGAAGACCTTAAGCAAGGAGTGGGAACCGGAGGCGCGGTTCGCATCGATGTCCGACTGCGCTAATAGTAGCGACGAGACTTCGGAGTTGTTATTGCGTTTTTCGAAGAGTTCGAGGCCCTTGCGGATGCGGTTGACCATCAGGCTGTCGCGCAGGCGGTTGGTGAGTTTGTAGATGTGCTCGATCACGGTGCACACCGTTTCGCTGTTGATTTCCGCGCTGAGGCGGACCGGTAGGATGTCGAGCAGCATGGCTTGGCGCTGAGGTTTAATTGGCAATGCGGGCAGAGAAACTTCCTGATGGTGCGGTGGATTTGGATGGTGGTCTGGGCGGTTACGTTTTGGGCTGCCGCGACTCGTTGCAAACGAATACTTAAGCAATTTTTCGCTATTTCACCCTGGCTCAAAAAACTAATCTTCAGCCTCACTTCGAATCCTTCGTGCCGAAGAAAATCACGGATCGTTGAAGAAATGCGCGTCCATGATTATTTTCAGCATGAGGGCGGCGAAATCGATACCATCGACGGAACCGATGATCCCGGAGAGGGGTTTGTGGGTGAGGGGCTTATCCAAATGAGTCGCATGACGACGAGCTTGCGGAACGCGTTTTCATCGCCGACTCTGTCGACATCCGCAGTTCCTTGGAGCTCTCGGGAACTGGAGGAAAAGGCCGAAACGCGAAAACCTTATGAATCAACGCATGAATCCAAGGATTGAAACAGCGCGAGCCCGTGGGCTGGCGGGCTTTCGCTGGGGTCACAACGTCCCGAAAAAACGGGTTTCCCAGGAAAGTATATGATTGCTGTTTTTTTCATTCTCTGGGCGTGTGGATTCTTCGTCGCCTACCGGTTTTTCGGACGTGGTGCCGGTGTCCCAACGACGGGGTCATCGCGTGTTTCCATCATCATCCCGGCGCGTGACGAGGAACACAACCTGCCTCGTTTGTTGGAGTCGCTGGCGGCACAATCCGTTAGGCCTTATGAAATTCTGGTTGTGGATGACGGTTCCACAGATGGCACAGGGGGAATCGCGAGGAAGCTGGGAGCAACCGTGATTGAATCCGCGCCGCTGCCCGATGGCTGGCGTGGGAAAACCTGGGCCTGCCATCAAGGTGCGCGGGCGGCTAGTGGCGAGCTTTTCCTCTTCATCGATGCCGACACCTGGTTCGAAGCAGAGGGTCTTGCGCGCGTGCTCGCGCGTTACCCGGGCGGCGCATTTTCAGTGCTTCCCTATCATGCCGTGCACAAACCTTATGAAGATCTCTCGTTGTTCTTCAACTTCAGCATGACAGCGGGCACGGTGCCGGATGGGTTGTCCGGGCAGTGTTTTCTGGTGGGGCGCGAGGACTATCAGAAAGTGGGAGGGCATGAATCCGTGCGCGGTCGGGTGTTGGAAAACTTCCGCCTTGCCGAGGAGTTTTGCGAAGCTGGCATTCCCGTGCGCAGTGTGATCGGCCGGAAAATGGTGTCATTCCGAATGTATCCGCGGGGTTTTGCCTCGCTGGTGGAAGGCTGGACCAAGGGTTTCGCCTCCGGCGCGGTGCGCACTCCGCCGCGGATTCTGCTGCTCGTCGTGGCCTGGATGACCGGGCTGATGCTTCCGCTGCTGGGCGAGATGATGACCGGCGATTGGGCTTACTGGTTGGGGGCTTATTTTCTAGGCGTGCTTCAAGTGGGGTTGATCAGTCGGAAGATCGGTTCATTTCATTGGACGGGCATTCTCTTCTATCCGGCACCGCTGGTTTTTTTCTTCAGCGTCTTCGGATGGTCGGCCCTGCGATCGGGCAAAAAAGTCAGTTGGAAAGGACGGGAAATCCATGCCGATTGAACTGCCGGTTTTTTGGATCATCGTGCTGAATTGTGTCGGTTGGCCGTTGATTCAGTTAGGTCTCGCGTGGGGGATCACAAGGCTGCCGGTTGATTGGTTTCATCCGATTGGATTTGGCACGGGGAAGTATGAATCGTGGATGCTTGAGCAGGTTTTCCGGATTAAATCCTGGAAAGACAAGTTGCCGGATGCTGCCGCGTGGTTTGGTGGTGGTTTTGCGAAGCGCAGCTTGGCCAGCAAGGATGCCGACTACTTGAAGCGCTTTATTCAGGAAACCTGGCGTGGCGAGTTGTGCCATTGGTGCGCGCTCGCATTCGTGCCGTTGTTTTTTCTGTGGAATCCTTGGTGGGCGGATGTCGTGATCGTCGTTTATGCGATGATGGCGAATCTTCCCTGCATCCTCACCCAGCGATACAATCGCATCCGTTTGCGTCGCGTGCTTCTAAGCCGACACAGAAAAGGATAACGCCACAACTGCAGCGCGGAATTCATTCCGCGCTCCCGGGGTGATTACATTCTCTCGGGGCAGCGGATGCCTAACAATCCGAGGCCAGCGCTGAGGATTCTGGCGGTGAGTTCGCAGAGAGCGAGGCGGCTTGAGCGGAGGGGTTCGTCGGATTTGAGGACCGGGCAGGCCTCGAAAAACGAGTGGAACGCACGGGCAAGCTCTAGCAAATAGTTGGCTAGCAGATTCGGGCGGAAATCCTCAAGGATGAGTGGCAGCAATTCTCCGAAGCGGGCGTGCAGGCGGGCGAGATGGATTTCCTCGGGTGCCGTGAGGGAGATCTCGGCCGCGGTCGCATCGAATGGGGCATCGAGCTTGCGGAAAATCGAGCGAATGCGGACGGTGGAATATTGCAGGTAAGGTGCGGTGTCGCCTTGTAGGGCGAGCATGCGGTCCCAGGCAAAGACGTAGTCGGTGAGGCGGTTTTGTGAGAGCTCGGCAAATTTCACGGCGCCGATGCCGACGATTCTTGCGATTTCAGCGGCTTCCTCGCCCTGAAGGTCCGGGTTTTTCTCGGCGATGATTTTCGCGGCGCGTTCGACGGCCTCGGTGAGCACGTCGGTGAGTTGCACGTTGTCGCCGGAGCGGGTTTTCATCAACTTTCGGTCCTCGCCGAGGATTGAGCCGAAGGCGACGTGGCGAAAATCCCCGGTTTTGCCCCAGCGTGCGGCGGCATCGAAGAGTTGGCGGAAATGCAGTTGTTGCGGGACGCCGACAACATACCAGATTTGGTTAGCCTTCCATTCGTCGATGCGGAATTGGATGGTGGCGAGGTCGGTGGTGGCGTAGAGGTATCCACCGTCGGCCTTGCGGATGATCGCGGGATTATCGGTCCAGCCCTCTTCGCGGTGGACCATGAACGGATCGTCCTCGGGTTTTTTGGAGCCATCCGAGAAGACGCAGATCGCGCCATTGCTCTCGCGGGCGATGCCTTTTTTCAAGAACTCATCGACGAGGCCGGCGAGGCGATCGTTGTAATAGCTCTCGCCCAGCCAGTGGTCGAACTGGACGTCGAGGGTGTCGTAGATTTTCTGGAGGCCGCGTTTGGAGACGTCGATGCATTGCTGCCAGATTGCTAGGTTTTCAGGATCGCCGGCTTGGAGTTTTACCAACTCGTTTTTGCAGATTTCGAGCACGGTGGGATCCGCCTTGGTGGCGGCATTCACATCGCGGTAGATGCGGAGCAGCTCGGGGATGGGATCGGCTTCGAGAGCTTCCGGATTGAGTAAGGTTTTCCAGCCTTGGAGGATCATTCCGAACTGGGTTCCCCAATCACCGATGTGGTTGTCCGCGATGACTTTGAAGCCGAGGAAACGCGCGATGCGGCAGAGAGAATCGCCGATGATCGTCGAGCGGATGTGGCCGACGTGCATGGGTTTGGCGACGTTGGGGGCGGAAAAATCGATGACGACGGTTTGACCTTCGCCGATGGCGGGGACGCCGAGTTTCGGATCGCGCAGCAGGGCGGAGGCGTGGGCGGAGTAAGCTTGCGGGAGGATGTGGAAATTGATGAATCCGGGGCCGGCGATGTCGGCGGTGGCGAGACCGTCGAGTTGGAGGTGGCTGATGATTTCTTGGGCCAGGGCGCGTGGGTTGGTTTTGCGCAGCTTGGCGAGCACCATGGCGGCGTTCGATTGGTAATCGCCGAAGCGGAGGTCGGCGGCGGCGGTTACGGCGGCGGATGTGGGCTCGCCGAGGGTGGTGGCGAGGGCGGAGGCGAGGCGGGCTTCGAGTTCCTGGAGAATCGTCATGGTGAGAGAGGCGGTTCGATGGCGTCAGGGTTGCGGAGCGGGCGCCCGGGACGGTTTGGAATCGAGAATGGCGAGGATTTCATCGCGGGTTTGCGCGGTGCCGAGTTGGCGGCGGACTTCGCTGTTGGTGAACATTTTCGCGATGGCGGCGAGCGTCCGCAGGTGGAGGTGATAATCCTTGCGCGGGACGATGAAGAGAATGATGAAATGGACCGGCGAATTATCGATGGCCTCGAAATCGATGCCCGCATTGGATCGGCCGAAAACGGCGGCGACTTGCTCGAGATCGTCGGAAAACGCGTGTGGGATGGCGACTCCGGAGCCGATGCCGGTGCTGACTTGTTCCTCGCGGGCTTTGAATGCCTCGAGCATCGATTGCTGCTGGGCCTCCGGCAGGAGATTGATTTTCACCAGATGCCCGACAAGTTCCTCGATTGCGGGCCAGTGCTCGACGGCCTTCATATCAAGGATGATCTGGTCTGCACCGAGCAAATTCGCCAACTTCATAAATACAAATCGGGTTCCGCAACTCTATGCGGTGGGGGCGAGTGGGTATCTCCGCCAAGGGATGTTGGCAAGTGGATTTATAAATACAAAACCCCCGCGCCGGACATGCCGGGCGGGGGTGGTTGTAATGATTTCGATGTGGCCGATCAGGCTTCTTCGGTCTTTTCCTTCGGCTCTTTCTTGGTTTCATCGAAGCCGTATTTGGCGACGAGGTCAGGAGCGCTTTCGGTCTCGGTGGGCGCTTCCGTGGCGGCGGGGGCCGTTACGGTTTCCACGATGGTCTGGATTTGTGGTTCGGCTTGCACTTCGGCAGCCACCGCTGCGGGAGCGGGGGCGTCGAATTGCGGGAGCGGGGCGATGACGACCGGGCGCGCTTCGCGTTCCGGGCGTTCTTCATTCTCCTCACGTTCGTCCTGGCCCTTGGATTTGGCTCCGGAAACCGTCAGTTTCCGACCCATGAAAGGCTGGTCGTTGAGGACTTCCACGGCGTTGATCGCTTCATCCATGTGGAGCATTTCCACGAAACCATAGCCTTTCGAGCGATGGGTGCTGCGGTTGTAAACGATCTCGACGTTGCGGACTCCGCCGATGCCCTTGAAGAGCTCCTGCAAGTCTTGTTCGGACACGTCGTAGGACAGGTTGCCGACATAGACGCGGGTGGATTCTACGGTCGAGCGATCGCCGCCACGAGGGCGTTGTTCACCGCTGCGGCCAGCGCGCCTTGGAGTGCCTTCACTGGATCTTGGCTCCGACCTTTCGGTGGGAGGTCCATCCTGAGTGCGGGCGTTGCGGGTGTTCGATTTGGGCGGCCTAGCCTCGCTGCGGGGCTTGGCTTCGTCCTGTCTGTGTTCGCGGCGGGAGGGTGGGGCGGGAGCTTTGTAGAGGCCGACGGCCTTGAGGAGCTTTTGCCACCAACTGAGCTTCGCCGGGGCGTAAGTCCGCGGCGGGCGCGGGCCTTGCGGGCGAAACTCTTCGGAGCGGTTCGATTGTGAACCACGTTGCTCGTGGGAGCCCCGTTCGCCGCTGCGGCGGTTGTCTTGTTGGTTGCTGCTATTACGGTTTTTACCGCCGCGTGAGCGGCGGTTCCTATTGTCACCCGACTGGCGGGAATTTTGTGTTACGTTTGACATGGTGTCAGTTGGTCATGGTTTTCAGGCGGCCCGGCGCGGTGGGCTTTCTGCGAAGCCCGCTGATGCTGCTAGGACCTCGTGCCGACCGATATGAATCCGACAAACCGGCTTATTGTTGCCGGGGTGAGGCACCGCAACGGCTTGCGGAAAGGAACATCACCCTGTCGGATCAGACCGGCTTGCGCCGCCGCCCGTGAGGCAGGAGATCCCGGTCTCCGTAGCCGATAGTCGACTCCGCCGCCTGAAGTCAGGCGTGAATGAACGTGCATTCGAAATGAATTGGGCTTTGGAGGTTGGGAAAACCTGCTCGGCAGGGAAGCTACGGCGTTTCAGTCACTTGGCAAGGCCGGAACTCAGGAGAGGGGATTTAATCCGTATTTCCCTCATCCGAAAGGATAAACATGCGGTTTTGAGCCAGTGCTGCAAAGATGGGGTTCGGACTTAATGGCTGGCGGCCTCGGCGCGAAACCAGCCTTTCGTGTGTTGGCAGAAGCGGACGAGCATGAGCATCAGCGGCACTTCTATGAGGACTCCGACGACGGTGGCCAGCGCAGCGCCTGAGCTGAGGCCGAAGAGCATGACGGCGGTGGCGATGGCGACCTCGAAATGGTTCGATGCGCCGATCATCGCCGAGGGAGCAGCGTCTTCGTAGGAGAAGTTCAGGAGTTTTGCAGCGATGTATGTGATGGCGAAAATGAGGAGGGTTTGGATCGTCAGGGGGATGGCGATCCAAAGAATGGTGAGCGGGTTGGCGAGGATGGTCTCGCCCTTGAAGCTGAACAGCAGCACGAGGGTGGCGAGGAGGGCAATAATGGAGACGGGCGTGAGGAAGCGCAGGAACGTCTCTGCAAACCATTCGGGGCCCTTGGTTTTCATGATCCATGTGCGTGAGAAATATCCGGCCACCAGTGGCAGCGCGACGTAGATGCCGACCGAAAGCAGTAGAGCTTCCCAAGGCACCGGCATTTGGTTCACGCCCAGCAGCCAGCCCCCGAGCAGGCCGTAGAGGAATAACATGGTCAGTGAGTTGACCGCGACCATCACGAGGGTGTGGCCTTGGTTGCCTTTTGCCAGATGACTCCAGACCAGCACCATCGCGGTGCAAGGCGCGATTCCCAAGAGAATAGTCCCGGCGATGTAAGAGCGGTAGAGTTCCACTTCGGCCCCACCTTTGACGATTTCAGAACCGGGTAGAAAATCCTTGAAAAAAACGCCGAGAAACAAAGTCGCGATGCCGAGCATGGTGAAGGGCTTGATGCCCCAGTTGACGATCAGTGTGAGCAGCACGGGCTTGGGGTTCCGGCCGGCTTTCACCACCTCGCCGAAATCGATTTTCACCATGATGGGATACATCATGAAAAAAAGGCAGATGGCGATGGGGATGGAAACGACGGGCGCGCCGTTCACATCAATCGCCATTTCATCGAGAGCCTTGGCGAGTGCGGGAGCGGTTTTCCCGAGCGCGATTCCGGCAATGATGCTCAAGGTAACCCACAGCGTGAGCTGGCGTTCGAAAAGATTCATGAGTTTGGTGGTAGTTTTTTTTCAAGCTTGCGCCTTGGCAGTGCGAGCGAGATCACACCGGTGATGAATAGAAATCCTGCGGAGGCGGTCAGGCAATAGATGAGGCCGGTGGTGCCGCTGGTGTTGAGTCCGGCCTGATAGAGCAGACCTGATAAAATCGTTCCAATCAGTCGGCCGCAGGCATTGGCCATGTAGTAGATTCCAACGTTCATCGCGACTTTGTCGTGGTCGGTGTAATCGAGGATCAGGAAAGAATGGACGGCGGAGTTCAGCGCGAAGGCGATGCCGAAACCAATGAGTCCGCCCAGAACGACTGTGGCGGGGTGCCAGTTGAAATGAAGTCCCGCACCGATGAGGATTGGGATCAGTGAGAGCGCGAATGCGAGCCATGTCGCCGTTTTTCCGGTGGGGTCTTTTCCGCGCAGAATCGCGGGAGCAAAGGCTTGCACGAAACCGTAGCCAATCACCCACAACGCCATGAAGCCACCGGCTTGCCAGAATTCCCAACCGAGAACAGTGGACAGGAACACGGGCAACGCGACGACGAACCAGACATCGCGAGCACCGAAGAGAAAGAAGCGCGCGACAGAGAGTAGATTCACGGCGCGGTTTTTTGAGAGAAGTTGACTGAATTTTGATTTGTTTCTCACGTCTCCCAGACCACCGCGCATCAGCATGGTCGCGAGCAGCAACGCGGCGCCGACCACCGCCATCAAGGCGGCCACGGCCGATTGGAAGCCAACGAGTGAGAGTAGCAGGCTGCCGATGAAAAAGCCGACGCCTTTGAGGGCGTTTTTGCTACCGGTGAGGAGCGCGACCCAGCGGTAAAGCCTGCCTTCGGAATCACCAGCCACCAATTTTACGGCGCTTTTGCTGCTCATTTTAGTGAGGTCTTTCGCGATGCCTGAGAGTGCTTGTGAGGCCATCACCCATGCGACGGTCAGCCCCGATGCAGGCATGAAAACCAACATGCTTAGCGCTAGTAATTGCGTCCCAAGACCCATGAACAGCGTGCTTTTTAGCCCAAAGCGTGAGGCTAAAATACCACCTGCAAAATTGGTGACGATTCCGAAAAACTCGTAGAAGAGAAACAGCGAGGCGACTTGAAGCGCGTTGTAGCCGAGTTGATAGAAATAGAAAAGCACCAGCATCCGGATCGCTCCGTCGGCAAGGGTGTCTGCCCAGTAAGCCATCGTCACGATGGCGTAGTTGCGCTTGCCGGATGTGGTGCTCATCGGATTATTATAGGAGCGTGGCGACTTTGCGGGCGAGCTCGGCGTAGCGGTTCGCGTATCCCCATTCATTGTCATACCAAGCGAGAATTTTCACCTGGGTGCCGTTGGTGACCATGGTTGATAAAGCATCGATGATGGAGGAACGCGGGTCGTCTTTGTAGTCGATGGAAACCAGCGGTCTCGTCTCGTAACCGAGGATTCCTTTCAACGGACCGTCGGCTGCGGATTTTAGCAATCCGTTGACTTCCTCCACGGTGGTTTTTCGGGAAACTTCGAACACGCAATCGGTGAGCGAGGCATTGAGCAACGGAACGCGGACAGCGACACCATCGAGTTTTCCTAACAACTCAGGAAAAATCATGGCGATCGCAGTGGCGGATCCGGTGGAGGTCGGAATCAAAGACAAGCTTGAAGCGCGAGCACGGCGGAGGTCTTTGTGCGGGGTGTCGAGGATTGACTGGGTGTTGGTCATGTCATGGATTGTGGTGATCATGCCATGTTTGATGCCGAGGCCTTCGTGGATGGTTTTGACGACTGGAGCGAGGCAGTTGGTGGTGCATGAAGCGGCGGTGAGGATGTGATGTTGATCCGGTTGATACAGGTGATCGTTCACGCCCATGACGACGTTGAGAGCGGTATCGGATTTCACCGGTGCGGCCACGATGACTTTTTTGACGCCTGCTTTGAAATACGCCTCAAGCAGCTCTGGAGTGCGGAATTTTCCGCTGGCTTCCAAAACAATGTCCACTCCGAGGTCACCCCATGGAATTTTGGAAAAATCTTTTTCACTGCTATGGCTCAGGGTTTTCCCGTCGATGGTGACCTTGTCGCTTTCGCCGTGAATTTCTTTGTTCCATTTGCCGTGGACCGAATCGAACTCCGTGAGATGCGCGGAGACGATGCCGTCGCCGCCGATTTCATTGAGATGAACGAATTCAATTTCAGGAAAATCCCAGCCAGCACGGAGCGCGAGTCTGCCCATTCTGCCGTAGCCGTTGATGCCGATACGTATTGCCATAATTTATTTTTGTTGAGTGGTGTGGGATGATGCGAGTTTGACCGGACCTGGGCAGCAACTCGATTCACGGCGGGCCAGTCGGGCGGCCGCGCGATCGGTATCTTGCGCGTGGGTTTCATTCCCCGGGAATGATTTGAGAAGTGCCTTTAAAAGCACCAATCGGCTGCCGCAAATCCGGAAATATGTCCATTTCCCGCAGGTCTCGCTTTCCAGTAACTCCGCCTTGCGGATGATCTGTACGTGGCTGGAAACCGAGGACTGCGGCATTTCCAAAATGTCCGCCAACTCGCAAACGCACAGCGCGCGCTCCATCACCAAGCGGATAATCCGCCAGCGTGTCTCGTCCGCCATGGCGCGGAATAATGCAACAGGATCAGTCATGACGGAATTTATCGTAACGTTAAATCTCGTTGCGTCAAGTGATGGTTTTGGCGGAAACCATTCCCGTGCTCCAGAGGGCTGATGAGATTTAGAACGGCATGAATTCCGCAGCCCGATTGCTGGATTGCAGGAGCTTGCCAAGTTTGCGGGCATCGTGCACGGCATGGCCTTCGGAATCGTTGTTGAAATAGACATGCACGTCTTTTCCTTCCGCTCTCCATGCCCGGATGCGCCTGGCATCCTCGCGTAGTGATGAGGCTGGATAGCCCACGGAGACGGTTCCTTGACGTCTGACATAGATGAAATCCGCAGTGACGGGAGCCATTACCGGGCATGATGCCAAGTCGGCGAAAACAAGCGCCGCATGGTGGAAACGGAGTATATGGAAACATTCATCGCAGAGCCACGAGGAGTGCCGCACTTCCACAGCGGTCCGGAGCCCGGGCACGATCGTCTGTCCGGCCAGAACTTCGAGCAGGCCGCTCAAGCGCCCGGCATTGAATTTCGAGAACGGCGGCAACTGGAAGAGCACGACTCCGAGTTTTCCCCGCAGCTCCGCCACATGAGTTAGAAACCGTGCCACATGCACTTCAGGATCGGCGAGCTTCTTCATGTGCGTGATAAAACGGCTCGCCTTCACCGCAAAGGTGAAATCCGCCGGCGTGCTGTCGTGCCAGTTTGCGAACACCTCGGGCGACGGTAGATGATAGAAAGTATTGTTGATTTCCACCGCATCGAAGGCCCCGGCGTAAAACTTCAGCCAGTCCGGCGACTTGCAGTCCGCAGGGTAAAAGACCCCGTCCGCCCAGTGTCGGTAGTTCCATCCGCTGGTGCCGATGAATGCCCTGCCTGGTTTCCGGAGCTCGGTTTTCATGGGGCGCGGGGATGGCTCCGGCGAATATGTGCCTATCGACCGGCGGCGTAGAGTCCGATCAGTTTGGTCTCTACCAAAATTTTGCTGCTCATGGCGGCTGCGAGCGACTTGGCGTCGGCGCCGGGCTTCAACACCAACGGCTCCTTGAGCGCGTAGAGTTTGAAAACATAGGGAATCGTTCCGTTGTGCTTGAATGCCGTGCTGGTGAGTTCCATGGCTGCTCCTTGGATCGGGGTGGAAATGCAGGCGGCCAGAATGATGAAAAGCCGTTTCACCGGATAAAATAACCCGATTCCGCCAAAAGGGAAATGGCGGGACCTGCGCCGACCTGGCGGTCCGGCCGCGGTTGATGGCAGTCGCAAATTAAGTCGATTCTTCGATTTCTCCGCCAAACGGCTAAGATCTTGAGTTTTTAGCCTTATGGGAGTGGAATTCCGTAGCGGATCGTAACTATTTCAAAAAAAATTCAAAATAGGGCTTGTCAGGTTGCCTTCGAAGCCTAGATTCGCCGCCCCCGCAACTCGGTCTGCCGACTTTTTCAAGAGGTAGTCCATTAAAACAGGGAAAATTTATCGGGTCAGCTCCGGAGAAAAGCTTCAACAAGGTTTCCTTGTCGTCGCTCCGGTTTGCCCTAAGCCAAACCAGAACCACGCAGGAAATCATGCCGACCATCAATCAGCTCGTTCGCAAGGGACGCCACACTCCGGCCGAAAAGTCGAAGTCACCCGCTCTCGTGAACTGCCCACAGCGCCGCGGAGTGTGTCTTCAAGTAATGACCCGCACGCCCAAGAAGCCGAACTCGGCTCTCCGTAAAGTGGCCAAGGTGCGCCTTACCAACGGATTTGAAATCATCGCCTACATCGGCGGTGAAGGCCACAACCTCCAGGAACACTCAATCGTCCTCGTTCGCGGTGGCCGTGTGAAAGACCTTCCGGGTGTCCGCTACCACATCGTTCGTGGCTCGCTCGACACCCTTGGAGTTGATAAGCGCCGTCAATCCCGTTCGAAATACGGTGCCAAACGCCCGAAACCCGGTGCCGTCGCCGCTCCCGCCAAAAAAGGCGGTAAGAAGTAATCCTCATTCAATCCTAATTTCACCCACCCACCGCCATGCCACGCCGCAAGCGCATCTTCACCAAACCGGATCGTCGCGATCCCCGCTACGACAGCGCCCTCGTCGGTCACCTCATCAGCAAGGTGATGAACGATGGCAAGCGCTCACTCGCGCAACGCATCGTTTACGCCGCGATCGATCGCGCCAACGAAGGAATCGACACCGTCGATCCGCTCGAAGTCATCACCCGTGCGGTGGAAAACTCAAAACCACGCGTGGAAGTGAAATCCCGCCGCGTCGGTGGCGCCACTTATCAAGTACCGCTGGAAGTGCATCCCGACCGTTCCGAGTCGCTCTCGATGCGCTGGCTCGTCAACTACGCCCGCAACCGCAAGGGCACTCCGATGCACGTCGCTCTCGCCAACGAGATCAAAGACGCCGCCAACAACCAAGGTGCCGCCGTTCGCAAGCGCGACGATGTGCACAAGATGGCCCAAGCCAACCGCGCCTTCGCCCACTTCCGCTTCTAATTGAATCCGCGCCGCAAGGCGTACGCCCGTTGTGAATCCGAATAGTCCAAACCGCCAATACGTGCTCGAACGCACCCGAAATATCGGGATTGCGGCACATATTGATGCGGGCAAGACAACGCTCACCGAGCGCATTCTGTTCTACACGGGCATGATTCATAAAATCGGCGAGGTGCACGATGGTGCCGCCACGACCGACTGGATGGAACAAGAGCGCGAGCGTGGTATCACCATCACCTCCGCCGCCGTCACCACCGAATGGTGGCAACGCGCTGAAGAGGGGACTGTGAAACTTTTCCCTGATCAGAAGCAACGCATCAACATTATCGACACTCCCGGCCACGTGGACTTCACCGCAGAGGTGGAACGCTCACTCCGGGTTCTCGATGGTGCGATCGTCGTTTTCTGCGGTGTCGCTGGTGTGCAGCCACAATCTGAAACCGTTTGGCGCCAAGCCACGAAATACAACGTGCCGCGCATCGTGTTCGTCAATAAGATGGACCGCACCGGAGCCGACTTCGACAATGTCTTCAACGAGGTTAAGGAAAAGCTCGGTGCCAACGCCGTCCGGATCCTGATTCCGATCGGTTGCGAAGATCACCTCATCGGCCAGATCGACGTCGTAAATCAACGCGCAGTTTATTTCTCGGACGACGAAAAGTTCGGCTCCACCTACACGATCAAAGAACTCGAAGGCGAGCTCATTGATATCGCCAAGGAAGCCTACGAAGAACTCGTCCACGCCGTCGCCGATGCCGATGAACTGGTCGGCGAGAAATTCCTGATGGAAGAACCGGTTTCCCTTGAGGAACTCAAACAAGGCCTCCGCCGCGCCACCATCGCCAACCACCTGATCCCCGTTGCCGGTGGATCCGCTTTTAAAAACAAAGGCGTCCAATATTTGCTGGATGCCGTCGTCGATTACCTCCCTAGCCCGCTCGACATCCCGTCAGCGATCGGCATGGACCCCGACAACGAAGAACATCAGATCGAGGTTGTCACCTCCGACCACGAGAAGTTCGTCGCCCTCGCATTCAAACTTTGGGCTGATAAGTTCGTCGGCAAACTCGTGTTCTTCCGCGTTTACTCCGGTGTCATCAAAAAGGGCGACACGGTCTATAACCCACGCACCCGCCGCTCCGAGCGAGTCGGCCGTTTGATCCAAATCCAGGCCAGCGAGCACAAGGACATCGACGCCTGCTACGCCGGCGACATCGCCGCCATGGTCGGCCTGAAAAACGTCACCACCGGTGACACCCTCGCCGCCGACAAATACGACGTCGTGCTCGAGCCTCCCACTTTCCCGGAACCCGTCATCTCGATGGCGGTTGAGCCGAGAACCAAGGTCGACCAAGAAAAACTTGCGATGGCCCTCAGCCGCCTGTCCGAAGAGGACCCGACCTTCATGGTGAAAACCGATGAGGAAACCGGCCAAACCATCATTTCCGGCATGGGTGAGCTTCACCTGGAGATCATTATCGATCGCATCCGCCGCGAATTCAAAGTGGAGGCCAACACCGGCGCTCCTCAAATCGCCTACCGCGAAACCATCACCAAAGCCGCTGGCGGCGAAGGCAAACTGGTCAAGCAATCCGGCGGCCGCGGCCAATACGGCCACGTCATCCTCTCGATGAAGCCCAATGAAAAGGGCAAGGGCCTGACCATCGAAAACAAAGTCGTCGGTGGCACCATCCCGAAGGAATACATCAGCGCCGTGCTCAAAGGCGTGAACGAAGCCATGACCAACGGTATCATCGCCGGCTACCCGGTCATCGATGTCCATGTCGAAATCCTCGATGGCTCCTACCACGATGTGGATTCCAACGAAAACGCCTTCACGATGGCCGCGATCTTCGCCATGAAGGACGGCTTCAAGAAAGCTAAATCCATTTTGCTAGAGCCGATCATGGCCGTCGAAGTCTCCACTCCGGACGACTATCAAGGCGACGTGATGGGCGATTTGAGCCGCCGCCGCGGACAAATCCAAAACACTGAATCCAAAGGCAAGCTCTCCATCGTGCATGCCAATGTCCCTCTCAAAGAAATGTTCGGCTACTCAACAGCCGTCCGTACCCTCTCATCAGGACGCGCTTCCTATGCGATGACCCCATCGCATTTCGAGCAAGTCCCCACCAGTATCGTCGAAGAGATCGTAAGCGACCGCCTCGGTTAGCCGAACCTGATCACTCGCCCTGTAGCCCACCACGTAAACCGTCAAACAACCTCTCCACCATGGAAAATCAGAAAATACGCATCCGCCTGCGCGCCTTCGATCACCGCGCGATCGACCGCTCCGCCCAAGAAATCGTGGAGACCGCGAAGCGCACCGGCGCCCGCGTCGCCGGCCCGATCCCGCTTCCAACACGCATCGAGAAGTTCAGCGTCAACCGCTCGGTTCACGTTAACAAGAAGTCCGCCGAACAATTCGAAATCCGCACTCACAAGCGTTTGCTCGACATCGTCGATCCCACCGCCCGCACCGTGGACGAGCTCAAAAAGCTCAACCTGCCAGCCGGTGTCGATATCACCATCCGCATCTGAGTTCGGCATAACTGCCATCTTCGATCCTCTATCTCCAATCCTTTATCTTTATCTAGCCATGTCACTCGGCCTTCTCGGCAAAAAAATCGGTATGACCCGCCTGTTCGACCAACAGGCCGGGACCATGATCCCCGTAACCGTCATCGACGTTTCCGGTAACACCATCCTTCAGACCAAGACCCCTGAGACCGACGGCTACACTGCCGTGCAAGTCGGCTTCAGCGATCAAAAGGAACAACGCGTCTCCAAGCCGGATCTCGGCCGCTTCAAGAAAGCCGGATCCACCCCGAAACGCTTCATTCAGGAATTCCGCTTCGAAGCCGGAGCCACAGTGCCTGAAGCCCACACCGGAATGGAAACCTTCGTCGCCGGCCAATGGGTCGACGTCATCGGCAACACCAAGGGTAAAGGTTTCCAAGGCGCCATGAAACGCTACGGATTCGGTGGCCTCAAGCAGAGCCACGGCTCGATGATGCATCGCCGGACCGGTTCCATCGGTGCGGGCTCCACCCCAGGCCGCGTCTGGAAAAACCAACAGATGCCCGGTCACATGGGTACCAACCGCACCACCGTGCAAAACCTCAAAGTCGTCGCCGTTCGTCCGGAAGATGGCGTCATCCTCGTCTCTGGCGCGGTTCCTGGCACCAAGGGCAGTTATGTCACCGTGCGTCCTGCCAAGAAAAAGACCGCCTGATCTCAAGGCCATCCGTTAACTCGTAAGATTCCAAGTCATGTTCGCCAAGTCACTCACCGTAGAAGACGCCCAGGCCGCCAACCTCGTGATGGTCGGTCCGGAAAAAGGTCGCCAAGCTGTTCACGATCTCGTGACCGCCTACCGCGCCAACCGCCGCTCCGGCACCGCCTGCACCAAAACGCGCGGCGAGGTTTCCGGAAACAACAAGAAAATCTATAAGCAGAAGGGCACCGGTAACGCTCGTCACGGCGACAAGCGCGCTCCCATCTTCGTCGGTGGTGGTGTCGTTTTCGGCCCACGTCCCCGCGATTACTCCAAGAAGGTCACCAAGACCGTCCGCAAGCTCGCGCTGCGCCGCGTCCTCGGCGACCTTATCCAAGGCGAAAAACTCAAGGTGGTTGATTCCTTCTCGATCGCCGACGGCAAAACTAAGTCGTTCATCACAGCCATCAACGCGCTCGCCGCACCGGGCAAGATCCTCTTGGTTTCCAACTCCTTCGATGAATCCACCTACTTGGCCGCCCGCAACGTGGCTTGGGTGCAACTCGTCACCGGATCCGACCTCAACGTCGAACAACTCCTCCTCGCCAATTCCGTCATCCTCGTGGGTGACGCCCTTCAAACTCTTGCGCAACGCAGCGCCTGAACCCCGGACCCCACACCGAGATCATGAAAGATATTTACCAGGTCATTAAAAACGTCCGACTCAGTGAGAAGGCCTCCATGCTCCAGGAGACCAACAACGAAGTCACCCTCGAAGTCGATCGCAAGGCTAACAAACTTGAGATCAAACAAGCGGTCGAACAACTCTTCGGAAAAACCGTCCTCGGCGTTCGCACCGCCAACTACGATGGGAAACTCCGCCGTCAACGCCGCGCTGATGCCGGCCGCACCAACCACTGGAAAAAAGCCATCGTCCGTCTCAAGGAAGGCGAATCGCTCGATCTGATTTGAGAGCCTGATCGCTCCTCCAATCACAACCACTTACCGTTCCGCGAGTCATGCCACTGAAAAATTTCAAGCCAATCACCCCATCCGCGCGCTACAAGAATCTCCCGTCTTTCGAGGAGATCACCAAAAGCAAGCCTGAGAAGAGTCTTCTCACGCCCTTGAAGCGCAGCGGTGGTCGTAACAACACCGGCCGCATCACCTGCCGCCACATCGGCGGTGGCCACAAGCGCCACTATCGCCTCATCGACTTCCGTCGTGGCAAGCTCGACGTGCCAGCCAAGGTCATCGGCATCGAATACGATCCGAACCGCACCTGCCGCATCGCGCTCATCCAATACGAAGACGGACAAAAGTCCTACATCCTCGCGCCACTTGGCCTTGAAGTCGGTTCCACCGTCGTTTCCGGTGCCAACGTCGCTCCCAAGACCGGCAACGCGATGCCACTCAGCGCCGTGCCGCTCGGCACATCCATCCACAACATCGAGTTGATCCCAGGCAATGGCGGCAAAGTCGCCCGTGCCGCCGGCCAGCTCGCAGTGCTCTCCAACCGCGATGGCGGCTGGGCACTCGTCAAAATGCCTTCCGGTGAAATCCGCCGCTTCAATGATCGTTGCTTCTGCACCATCGGCCAAGTCGGTAACCGCGACCACATGAATGAAACCTCCGGCAAAGCGGGCCGCACCCGCTGGCAGGGCGTTCGTCCGACCGTCCGCGGTATGACCATGAACCCCGTTGACCACCCGAACGGTGGTGGCGAAGGCAAGTCCAAGTCCGGTGGTGGTCGTCAGCACCTTCTCAGCCCATGGGGCCACGCGAAGGGCCAGAAGACCCGTAACAAGAAGAAGACCACCGCTGTCTTCATCGTCGAGTCCCGCCACAAGAAGAAGTAATCCCTTCTTAATAATCTGAAATCTCAAATCTGAAATCTCAAATTCCCCATGCCACGTTCCCTCAAGAAAGGCCCATTCGTTGATCAAAAGCTTCTCGCCAAGATTGACGCCGTCGCCGAAGCCGGATCCGACCGCAAGCCCATCAAAACCTGGAGCCGCAAGTCAATGATCACCCCGGATTTCGTCAGCCATAACTTCGCTGTCCACAACGGTAAGACCTTCATCCCCGTTTACGTCACCGAAAACATGGTCGGCCACAAACTCGGCGAATTCGCTCCGACCCGTATCTTCCGTCAACACGGCGGTATCGGTAAGAAGTAAGACATCCAATTCCTTCAATTTTCCGCCAGCATGCGACTCACTCTCCATTCCAAAGCTATTGCCACCGCCTTCGGGTTGTTGGCTGGCGCTGGAATGTGTGCGGGCCAAGCGCCGAATTCGGATCAGCTCCAGCAAGCCCTCATCGACTTGCAGGAGCAGAATCAAACTCTCCGCCGCAGCCTCACCGAGTCCAACCGCAGCGAAAAACAAGCGACCGAACAACTCGCCCAAGTCCGCGAACGGCTCGAAGCCCTCGGCAAAAACTTGCTCGATGGCGGTGATGACCGTCTCATCCAAGCGGCCGCCGATCTTCAACTCGCCAACGAACGGATCGCCGGACTCGAAAGCTCGGTCACACGCCTCACCAGTGCGGTCAATGATTACCTTCGCGAAGCGGTGGTTTCCGACCCGGATTCCAGACTTCGTGTCGAAACTTCACTAAGAGAGCTTGACGCTGTCCTCGGACTGCGCCAAAAGCCCCAGCCCGATGTCCGGACCGGCTCTCTCAAGCAGGCTCGCATCGTCAGCCTCGATCAGGAAAGTGACATGTTGGTTCTCAATATTGGCGAAAGCCAAGGAGCCAGAATCGGCATGACCTTCCGCCTCTCCCGCGGGCAACAGCCCTACGGAAAAGCCATTCTCGCAGATGTCCGCAAGGGCGTCAGCGGCGTCTTTGTCGAATCCCTCGACAACGGCACCGAAACACCTCGCCCCGGCGATCTCGCCATCCTCGAAACACAAGCCTCAGCGCAGTAACCACTCACGTCCTCCTCTCCATGGAAGTCAAAAGCACCACCAAATACGTACCGCTCTCGCCCAAAAAGGCGCGCCAGGTCACCCGTGAAATTCAAGGCCTGCCCGTTTCGAGCGCCCTGGACATTCTTACCTTCACTCCCAAGAAGGCAGCCCAATTGATCGGCAAGACCCTCAAAACCGCCATTGCGGATGCGGAAAACAATTTCTCGCTGGATACCGGCTCCCTTATCATCAAGGAAGCGGTCATCGGCTCTGCCCCCACCCAACGCCGCTTCAAGCCGCGCGCCAAGGGTTCCGCCGGCCCGATCCTCCGCCGCTCCATCCATATCTCCATCACGCTCGTGGGCTCCGCTCCCGAGAAGAAAAAAAGAACCGCTCGCAAGACGGTCTCTAAAAAAACCGAAGAAGCTCCCGCTGCAGCACCCGCCGCTTCGGAAGAACAAGCCTGAATCATTCTCTCCTAACATCCTTCACCGAACATGGGCCAGAAAGTAAATCCGATCGCATTCCGTCTCGCAGTCAATAAAGACTGGCGCTCGAAATGGTATGCCAGCGGCAAAGACTACACCAACAAGCTTCACGAAGACCTCGCCATCCGCGGGTATCTGAAGAACAAACTCCAGAACGCAGGCCTCGCCCGTGTCGTCATCGAACGCGCTTGGAATAGCGTCCGCGTCACCCTTCACACCTCCCGTCCCGGTCTCATCATCGGTCGTCAGGGTAAGGAAATCGAAGTGATGACCAAGGAAATCACCGATCTCTGCAAAGGATCGCAAGTCAAAATCGACATCATCGAGATCCGCAAGCCCGAACTCGACGCCCAATTGGTGGCCGAACAGATCGCTGTGCAACTTGAGCGCCGGATCAGCTTCCGCCGTGCCATGAAACGCGCTCTTCAAACCGCCATGGAATTCGGAGCCGAAGGCATCCGCCTCCGTTGCGCCGGCCGCCTCGGCGGTGCGGACATCGCCCGCGCTGAAGGTTACCGCGAAGGCAAAGTCCCTCTTCAAACTCTCCGCGTCCCTCTCGACTACGGCTTCGCAGAAGCCCGCACCGTTTACGGCATCATTGGCGTGAAGTGCTGGGTCAACAAGAAGGAAGACGACGGCACCGGCGGCAAGCCCGGCAATGATCGTGGCGACCGCGGTGACCGCGGTGGAGATCGTCGTGGCGGTGATCGCCGTGGTGGTGGTGATCGCGGCGGCAATGGCGGCGGCGATCGTCGTCCCCCGAATCGCAACTGATATTCTAACTTAATAAATTCTCACCAATAACTTTTCTAGGAGGACTGAGCTATGCCTTTGATGCCCAAACGAACCAAGTTCCGCAAGAGTCACCGCGGAAGCCGCTCTGGAAATGCCCAGAGTGGAACCACCGTCGCCTTCGGTGACTTCGGACTGCAAACCCTCGATCGCGGATGGATGACCAACCGCCAAATCGAAGCCTGCCGGATCGCGATCAATCGCTGTCTCAAGCGTAAAGGCAAAGTCTGGATCCGTATTTTCCCACACAAGTCCATCACTTCCCGTCCGCCTGAAACTCGGATGGGTAAAGGTAAGGGCGCCGTCGAAGGTTGGGTAGCCGTGATTCGTCCCGGCAACGTGCTCTTCGAAGTCGGTGGTGTGCCGGAATCCGCAGCGAAAGAAGCGATGCGTCTCGCATCCTACAAGCTCGGCATCCGCACCCGCCTCATCACCCGCAATCCGCACGCCTGATCTCCATCCCTTACCCCGTCTGAACCATGGCCAAAACGAAAGCCAAAGACATTAACGAACTCTCTGCTGACGAACTCACCGGCCGCCTTCGCGACCTGAAACATGAGTCTCTCAACCTCCGGCTCCAACAATCCACCGGTCAACTTGAAAATCCCGCCCGCATCCGCCAGGTGCGCCGCGAGGCTGCTCAAATCATGACTGCCTTCACCGCGAAGAAAAGCGTCTGAGCCCAGATCCCAACGCAATCCCTATCATCACCATGAGCGATAACTCAACGGACTCTCAAGTCCACCTCCGTAAAACCCGCGTTGGCGTGGTCATCTCCGACAAGATGGACAAGACCCTCGTCGTCGAGCACGTCGCTCGTGTCCCTCACCCACGCTTCAACAAAATCGTCAAACGGTCGAAGAAATACTACGTCCATGACGAAACCAGCCAAGCCAAGATCGGCGATCGCGTCCGCATCGTCGAAACCAAGCCGCTGTCCAAACTGAAGCGTTGGAGCCTCGCCGAGGTCCTCACTCACTGAAGTCGACTTCGCCAAATTTCAATTTTCAAATCTCAAATTCTTCTAAGTCATGATCCAGATGGAAACCATGCTCGCCGTCGCCGATAATACCGGTGCCCGCAGCGCAAAAATGATCGGCGTGCTCGGTAAACGCAGCCGCACCGCCTGCATCGGTGATGTCATCACCTGCCACATCCGCGATTCCATCCCTACCGCCGCCGTCAAAAAAGGCAGCGTGGTCAAGGCTGTGGTCGTCCGCACCGCTTATCCAATCCGCCGCGCCGATGGCTCGACTCTTCGCTTCGATTCGAACGCGATTGTCATCATCGACAAAGACAACAATCCTCGCGGCACCCGGATCTTCGGCCCTGTCGCCCGTGAACTCCGCGAAAAGGCTTTCATGAAAATCGTTTCGCTCGCTCCCGAGGTCCTCTGAAACGCAATCCCTTTTACATCCTAACGTTTCTATCCCCATGAGCCGCATCAAGACACACGTCAAAAAAGGCGACCAAGTCGAAATCATCACCGGTAACCACAAAGGCAAGCAAGGCACTGTGCTCCTCGTGGATGCTACCAAAGGTCGCGTCATCGTCGAAGGCGGCCGTCCGATCAAAAAGGCATCCAAGGCCACTGAAACCGAGCCCGGTGGTATCAAAACCATCGACGGTTCCGTCCACATCTCCAACGTCAAGAAAGTGGGCTGAAGCATGGCGCTTCGAAAGAAGTGCCTTCGCAACCGCCCGCGCTTAAGCGCCACAACAACCGCGCTGACCCGCAAAAAATAATGAGCACACCCGCACTACAACAACACTACCTCGATAAGGTAGTTCCGGCTCTCCAGAAGAAGCTCGGATACACCAACCTTCACCAGGTCCCGCGCCTGGAGAAAATCGTCGTCACCTCGTGCATGGGCAAATCCCCGGACCGTAAGGTCGCCGTGGACGATGCCGTCAACGAGATCCAGAAGATCACCGGCCAACGGCCATCGGTCACCTACTCGAAGAAATCGGTCGCCAATTTCAAATTGCGTGAAAACGAAGTCCTCGGCGCCCGCGTCACCTTGCGTGGTGCCCGCATGTGGGAGTTTCTTTATCGTTTCATCAATGTCACCGCTCCGAACATCCGCGACTTTCGCGGTATCTCCTCGAAGTCCTTTGACGGCCGCGGCAACTACGCCTGCGGCATCCAGGAACAGTCGATCTTCCCGGAAATCGAGATCGACCAGATCAAGCGCCAGATCGGTTTCGACCTGATCTTCGTCACCTCCGCCCCGACCGATGCCGAAGGACGCGCCCTGCTCATGGAGCTCGGCATGCCGTTCCGCGACATGAAAAAAGCCAACGAGGCCGAAGCGGTCGCCGCTGTCTGAACCGCCTAACCTAACGAAAATTTAAGAATCACCACCATGGCTGTTCTCACCGATCCAATCTCCGATTTCCTCACGCGTTTCAAAAACGCTGCCCGTGCCGGCAATGAGGAATTCAATGCTCCTTACTCCAAGATCAAGGCGGACATCGCCCGCATCCTCATGGAAGAAGGCTACATCTGGAATTACGAAGTCGTCACCGACAAGCGCACATCTATCAAGGTGAAGCCGAAGTTCGTCGACGGCCGCGCCGTTCTCACCGATCTCAAACGCGTTTCCACTCCCGGTCGCCGCCACTATGTCGGCTCGACTGAGATCCCACGCGTCATGTCCGGCCTCGGCATCTCGATCCTTTCGACCTCGAAAGGCGTGATGTCCGGCGGCAATGCCAAGCGTCAGAAACTCGGTGGCGAACTCCTCGCCAACGTCTGGTAAACCCCAAACTCGTAAAAGGAAACACATCACCATGTCACGAGTCGGACTCAAACCAATCTCGCTTCCGGAAAAAGTCGCTGTCAAACTTGACGGTCGCACGGTCGTTGTCGAAGGCCCTAAGGGCAAACTCGACTTCAGCCTTCCCGAAGGAATCTCCCTCATCACCGAAGACGGCAATGTTATTGTCTCTCGGGCTACTGAACTGCGTCAGCACCGTGCCCTCCACGGCACCGCTCGCAGCCTCGTCCAAAACATGATCCTCGGCGTGTCCAAGGGTTTTGTGAAGGACCTTGAAATCCACGGCGTCGGCCTTCGTGCCGCTGTCAAAGGCGCGGATCTCGACCTGTCACTCGGTCGTTCCCACCCCTTGCTTCACCCGATCCCATCCGGCCTTACCGTCACGGTAAACGAAAACACCAAGATCAAGGTGGAAGGCATCGACAAACAACTCGTCGGCCAGTTTGCCGCCGAAGTGCGTAGCTTCTATCCACCCGAGCCTTACAAGGGCAAAGGTGTCCGCTACACCGGTGAGAAAGTGCGCCGCAAAGAAGGCAAGAGCGTCGGCAAATAATCCATTATCGTCGCCATCAACAACCAACTATCTCCGGCAACATGAGCACCATCAATCGCAAGTCGATCCGCCAGCGCATCCACAAACGCATCCGCCGCAAAGTCACCGGCACTGCGGAGCGCCCGCGTCTCGCTGTCCATTACTCGAATCAACACATCTACGCCCAAGTCATCGACGACTCGGTCGGCAAGACCCTCATCTCAGCGTCCACCATGGACAAGAGCTTCGAGAACGCCTCGGCCAACGTCGAGAGCGCCCAAAAAGTCGGCCAACTCCTCGCGGAGCGCGCCAAGGGTTCGAACATCAGCGCCGTGGTTTTCGACCGTGGCGGTCACCTCTATCACGGCAAAGTCAAAGCGCTCGCGGATGCGGCGCGTGATGGCGGTCTCCAATTCTAACGCACTGACCCGACTCAATCATGGTAACAATTCCTGATAACGAAACTCCATCTCCGGCCGCAGCTCCAGCTGCCGCTCCGGCACTTCCCCTGGGCCCAGTGGCGAATTCAGCTCCTCAACAAAGCGGCTATCAAGGCAATCGCGGCCAAGGCGGCGGTTACCAAGGTGGCGGCGGCGGCGGTGGCGGCGGTGGATTCCAAGGTGGCGGCGGCGGTGGCCGTGGTCGCGGTGGTCCGCGCCGTGAAGAACGTGCCGCTCCTACCGATGCCGAAGGCAACGAGCTTTCCGAAAAAGTGGTCTTCATCAACCGCTGCGCCAAGGTCGTCAAAGGCGGTCGCCGCTTCAGCTTCTCCGCACTCGTCGTCACCGGTAACAAGGTCGGCAAAGTCGGTCTTGGCTACGGCAAGGCGAACGAAGTGGCTGACGCCATCAAGAAAGCCAGCGATGGAGCCCGCAAGGTGCTCGTTTCGATGAGCATCGTCGATGGCACCATCCCTCACGAAATTTACGCCGAATACGGCGGTGGCAAAGTGCTGCTCAAACCAGCATCCCCGGGAACGGGCATCATCGCCGGTGGTGGCGTCCGCGCCGTCTGCGAAGCAGTCGGCATCCGTGACGTGCTCGCCAAGTCGATGGGATCCTCCAACCATGCCAACGTGGTGAAAGCCACCCTCAAGGCACTTTCCCAACTCCGCACCCGCGACCAAGTCCTCTCCGGCCGCGGCAAGAAGAAGAAGGAAAAAGCCATTTGAGATTAGAGATTTGGGATTAGGGACCTCCTTAATATCCAATCACCAATATCCAATCACCTTTCAATATCATGCAACTTCACAACTACAGCCCGAATCCGGGTGCCAAGCGTGGCATCAAGCGCCTCGGCTGCGGCGAAAGCTCAGGCCACGGCAAAACTTCGTGTAAAGGCAACAAAGGGCAGAAAGCCCGTTCCGGAAGCGGCACTCGTGTCGGTTTCGAAGGCGGCCAGATGCCACTTCATCGCCGTCTTCCTAAGCGCGGTTTCAACAACTTTGATTTCCGCGATGTCGTGGGCGTCGTCAACGTCGGTGATCTCGACGGCCGCTTCGAGGCGGGTGCCGTGATCAATGAGGAATCCCTCCGCAAGGCCGGTTTGCTCAACAATCGTTGCGACAAAGTCAAATTGCTTGCCGACGGCGAGGTCGAAAAAGCTTTCTCCATCGAGTTGGATAAAGTCAGCGCCTCCGCCCGTGAAAAAATCGAGAAGGCCGGCGGTTCGATCAAAGCGTAAGCGCGTGCGCGGCTTCCGATCCATCTCCTGATTTCCGGTGAGGAAGCGCATTAGCGCTTCCTCATCTTGTTTATAACCTAGACGTTTTTCCCGAATCCATTCGCCATGATTTCCGCCTTTACCAACACCTGGAAGATTCCCGAACTTCGGGACCGCATTCTTTTCACCCTCGCTCTGATCGTCATCATCCGCCTCGGCGTGCACATCACGCTTCCGGGTGTGGATGCCACCGTCATCAAGGCATGGATGGACGATCTGAAAAATGCGGATCCAACCAGTCCCACCGGCGGAATTACCGCGCTGCTCACTGTGTTTTCCGGTGGCGGTCTTCAACAAGCGGGGATCTTGGCGCTGGGCATCATGCCCTACATTTCGGCGTCGATTATGGTGCAGTTGATGACGGCAGTGGTCCCGAAGCTCTCACGTCTCGCCCGCGAAGACGGTGGACGTCAGAAAATCACCCAATACACCCGCTACATCACCATCGGCATCGCCATCGTGCAGGGCTTCTTCGTTGCTAAGTCGCTGACGAGTCCTAGCAGCATTCCATATATGTCCGGCATTGAGCGTTTCGGAGTGCTTGTTCCCGATCCATCGGCCTTGTGGATGACGCTCACGGTCACCACCATTGTGGCTGGCACGGTTTTGCTCATGTGGATCGGTGATCAAATGACCGAGAAAGGTATCGGTAACGGCACCTCCATCATCATCACCGTCAACATCATTTCCGCCCTTCCCGGCGCGCTGATCCAAGCATGGAATTACTTCGTGAATGATCCGGATGCCAGCCCCTTCCGTGCCATCATGATGGTGTTGATGCTGGCCCTTTTGCTGGTTGTGATCGCGGCTACCATTTCCATCACCCAAGCCCAACGCCGGATCGCAGTGCAATATGCCAAGCGTGTTGTCGGCCGTAAACAATTCGGTGGGCAAACCCAATACCTTCCGCTCAAGGTGAACTACGCCGGCGTGATGCCGATCATCTTCGCTTCCGCAGTGCTTTCTCTTCCTCCGATGATGTTGCAATGGTTCTTCGCCGGACAAGGCTGGGCCACCAAGCTCTATGGAGCACTCGTCGGTGGCGGCACCTGGTATTATATTCTCGGCGGTATCGGCATCTTCCTGTTCTCCTATTTCTGGGTGGCGATGATGTTCCAACCTTCGCAAATTGCCGAGGACCTCAAGCGCAATGGCGGCTACATCCCCGGCGTGCGCCCCGGCAAGCCGACCGCTGATTTCCTTGATTTTACGATGACGCGTCTCACCTTCGCCGGTGCGATTTTCCTCACTACGCTGTTTATTCTTCCCGTCGGTGTCGGCGCATTGGTCGGCCTTCCTCCTGGATCGCTCGTGCTGCAATTTTTTGGTGGCACTTCTTTGCTGATCATGGTGGGCGTCGTGCTCGACGTGATGCGTCAGGTGGAAACGCAACTCCTTCAAAAGCATTACGATGGCTTCCTCCGCAAAGGCAAACTCAAGGGTCGTTATGACCGCCTCAATCAAGCTGGAAACGCGGCCCCCCGCACGGCAATCGTCTATCTCTGGACGGTGATCGCCATCCTGATCGTGGTCGGCATTACCGCCTACATTTACCAATAACCGCATCCATTGACCGGTTCCATCGCCAGACCGCTCCGCATCATCCTGCTAGGTCCGCCGGCATCCGGTAAGGGCACTCAGGGAAGGAGACTGGCTACCGCTCACGGACTCGCTTGCCTGAGCACCGGGGCATTGCTCCGCGAGCAGGTCGAAAATGCAACCGTCCTCGGAAAACTCGCCGAGCCGATCCTGGCCCGCGGCGAATACCTCCCAGATGAGCTCATGTGCCGGAACATCGGCGATTGGCTCTCACGCCAGACAGGCGGCTGGGTGCTCGATGGGTTTCCACGCAGTGAACCGCAAGCACGGTTTTTAGATGCCTGGTTAGTCGATCGAGGGTTGAAACTCGATTTCGCCATTTCGCTGGAAGCCCCATTCGAGGTTTTGCTCTCCCGTATGCGCGATCGCTTGGAATGCTCGGAGTGCCGCTGGTCCGGTCAGATCCGCCAAACGACGGGCGACTGCCAATGCCCGGAATGCGGCTCACCCGTTGAGTCGCGGCCGGACGACAGCGAGGAAAATTTCACGAACCGGCATCAGGAGTTTCTTCGGCTCACCCGGCCGCTCATCGATTATTATCAGGAGCGCAACCTCCTTTGTTCTTGTGACGCCTCCGCGCCTCGGGATGCTGTGACTGCACAACTTCTCAGTCGTTGTATTCCTGTGCCTGAGGACTGATCCGTTTCTCATGTCAGATACAAAATAGTTAGATTTTAGATCCCGTGTCCCGCAAATTCCGCATCCCCATCAAGTCGCCGCGTGAAATCAAGTTCATGCAGGCCGCCGGCTTGATCGCATCCACCATTCTCCAAGCGCTCGCCAAGGAAGTGTCACCGGGCCGAACGACCGGTGAGATCGACCGCCTCGCCGCCGAGATGATGCGCGAGCACGATTGCAAGAGCGCCTTTCTCGGCTACCGCGGGTTTCCCGGTTACACCTGCATTTCCGTCAATGAGGAAGTCGTGCATGGGATCGGCGGACTGCGCAAGATTCTCCCGGGGGACATCGTCAAGATCGATGTCGGTATCGTCAAAAGCGGCTTCATTGGCGACAATGCCACCACGGTTGCGGCGGGGGATATTCCGCTGGAAACCAAGCGTCTGTTAGCAGCCACCGAGCAATCGCTCTTTGAGGCCATCAGCCATGCCCGCGCTGGCAGGAGGTTGTCCGATCTCTGCGGATCCGTGGAAGAGTTTGTCGCGCCGCGCGGATTCTCGGTCGTCCGGGAGTTCGTGGGGCACGGTGTCGGCCGCCGTCTGCATGAAGAGCCGCAAGTGCCGAATTATCGGCCGCAAGGCAAGAGCCCAATCTTGGCGCCGGGCATGACGCTCGCGATCGAGCCGATGGTCAACGCCGGCGTGCCGACCGTTCGAATTCTCGACGATGGCTGGACGGTCATCACCGAGGACCGCAAGCCCTCCGCACACTTTGAACACACGGTACTCATTACTGAAGGCGAACCGGAAATCCTCACCTGGCGTCCGCGCGAAGCGCTCCCTGAAATGTTAGGCCTGCCTGCCTGGTGAGTTTGAACAGGTTCGACTATGGAATGTCTTCATGATTGAGTCGCCATGGTGATCGCCTTTCACAAGCCATACGGCGTTCTTTGCCAGTTTACGCCTGATCTGCCGGGTCAACGGACGCTGGCGGAATTCGGGTTTCCGGCTGCGGTCTATCCAGTCGGGCGCTTGGATCTGGATTCGGAAGGACTGTTGCTTCTCACGGACGAGGCTGGATTCAATCACAAGCTGCTCGACCCCAAAACCGCGCATCCGCGCACTTATCTTGCGCAGGTCGAGGGGATTTCGACTGCGGACGCACTCGTGCGATTGGAACGTGGTGGGATTGAGATTCAGGGATACCGGACCTTGCCCTGTCGGGCGCGGCTTCCCGATCCGGCACCGGAGTTTCCACCGCGCGATCCACCGGTGCGATTCCGCAAGGCCATCCCGACGTCATGGCTGGAACTGCAATTGACCGAGGGTAAAAACCGCCAAGTGCGGCGCATGACTGCGGCGGTGGGTTTTCCAACCTTGCGCCTGATCCGCATCGCCATCGGCGGGTTTTGCGGTGCGGACATCGGAGCGGGCGCTTGGCGGGTTTTGCAGGCGCAGGAAACCCACGACATCTGGCGGAAGTAAGGGCAAAACAATTCGAGAATACACCCACTACTCAGTCAACTGCTAGAGGGTGGGGCTCTGCCTGGAATTGCGGGCGGTGACGCTCGGTAGTTTTTGGCCTCTTCCGCTAAATGTGTGGGCAACTTTCTCTTCACGCGGGTGACGTGGCAGGTGGCATTCGATGAGGGAAAAGGGGTTGTGTGATTAACCGCCCCTGACAGGCTCCGGTTACGCAAACAAAAATCCAACAGAAAGGCAGCCAATCACAATTAAGACCCTACCAGCTTGGTAGGGTAAAGCTTCGTGCATCCCATCAAGTCCTTTGTATACCACAAGGTCAGCGTGGTTCCCGAAAAACTTCTCCCCGTGATCGTGCTATAAATCGTTCCACGTAAGAACGCTAGACCCGTCTGCCAGAATTGCCATTGCACAGGTCCCATCTATGATCACATGCGGGTGACCGGCCCTTTGATCTACCAGATCAACGACGGATCCAGACGCCTCATTGGCATCGTCAAAGACCGTAAAGAAAGTTCCTTGGCCGGTTGGTTTGAGAATTTTGGTGCCGAGCGCTGTGCCGCGATCGCCATCGTCTGCTCCGACATGTGGAAACCCTATTTGACAGTCATCAAGCGAATGCTGCCCGCAGCGCTGAACATTCTCGACCGATTTCATATTGTGAAAAAACTCAATGAAGCCGTCGACGAGACCCGCCGCCAGGAAACCAAAAGACTTCACACGCAAGGATGCGATGCGGTGTTGAGCCAGTCGCGCTATTGCTTCCTCAAACGCCCCGAAAATCTCACCATGTGACAGAGAACTCGTCTCAACGACTTGCTCGCATACGATCTGAAAACCGTCAGGACTTACGGCATCAAAGAAGCATTCGACGTTTTCTGAAAATACAACAGCCCACGGTATGCCAGGCAATACCTGCATAACTGGTGTAATCGAACCGCTTAAGAAGTTCGTTAAAACCCTTCGCAGCCACGAGGATTTACTGATGAATTATTTTGAGGCTCGGAAAAAATACAGCAGCGGCATGGTTGAAGGGTTCAATCTCAAAGTGGGACTCACCATACGCAAAGCCTTTGGATACAGGCACTTCGAGCATCTTAAGGTAGCTCTCTACCATCAATTAGGTGACCTTCCCGAACCGAAAACTACCCACAGATTTTGCGGATGAGCCCGAAAAAATTAGTCGAGGTCCATCACGAGGACTTTTCCCCACCATTCTTTGAACGATCCGATGAAGACATTGTGGTCTGGATCCACCTGATAGGCATCGTGTTCTTCGATGGTCGCAAACTGCATGCTCAGGGCGTAATCCCAGGATTGGTCGATGACGGGACGTTCCATCACTTTCGCGGGCACCGCCCAGCGGCCACCAGCCACGAGATCTATCGCAAACAAACTAGCGAGTCCTTGTTCAAACACGGCGCGATCCGCCGGATTTTGATGTTCTTCCTTCAGCCAGAAATAGACATGATGCTCCATGCCCTATGGAATTAGCGGCCGACCGTCGCGCGGGCAAGTCCCGATTCATTTTATGAAATACCATTTATTACAGCTGATCGCCCTGCTCACCACGGGGCATGCCACGGAGGTTCTGCGCATGGCGGGTGAAGGGCGCTTGTGGCTCAAAGTGCCGGTTGAGCACCCGGCCCTGCTCGATGTTCGGGTTTCTACTGGACATGCCGCGCCCGCCACCTGGGAGAAGAATGCTGCGGTCCGCGAGCGCTGGACTGACATTTTGTTTCCGGTGCGCTGGTGGTCATGGAGCGAGTTGAGCGTGAGTTTCACTCCCACGTGGGATGGCATTTTAGAACTCTCGCTTCTCGGTCCGTGGGCTGCGGATGAAAACGGAGCGATGCTGCGTAAGGAGGTTCTTTGGGATCGAATCAGCGTGGAAGGGGCGGAGCTAGCAAACGGAGGTTTCGAGAAAACAGGGGAGGGAGCACCTATTGGATGGAATTCCCCATGGAGCGCCTATCCTTTGGCGGATTCATGGCCACTTAAAAATGCCGAAGCGCTAGAGGGAAAGCGTGTGGGCACTGCATGGTGCAATCGTCCTCTCACCCAACTCCTCCATGTAAAAAGCGGCAAACCCGTGACGATCAAGCTTCATGCGAAAGCCGCCACTCCGCCGGACTTCATCGTTCCCAAGGCGCTGGGCGATAATACCCCGGCACACCGGGCCTTGGCCCAGTTGAAACGCGGGATCAACCTCGGCAATGGCTGGGAGGCCCCGCCGACAGCCTCCTGGCGCGCGCGATTCACCGTCGAAGACATCGATCGCATCGCCGCCGAGGGCTTCGATCACATCCGGGTGCCGGTTGCATGGCATTACTACCTCAAGGCCAAGAATCAAGGTCAGGAAATCGATGCCGCATTGCTCGCCGAACTTGAACCGGTGCTGCGCCGCGCCATGGGAAAAAACCTGCGGGTCCTGCTCAATTGGCATCATTTCAACGACCTGACCGCCGCACCTGCCGAGAACCTAGATCGTTTCATTTCCGGCTGGGAGGCGATCGCCCGACAATTCACATCATGGCCGCCCGGCTTGTTCTTCGAGTTGCTCAATGAACCCTGCAACAAGCTGACGACCGAGGTCGCGAATCCAATCTATCAGAAAACCATCGCCGCCATTCGGAAAACTCAGCCGGAGCGCATCATCGTCGTTAGCCCGGGAAATTGGGGGGCTGCAGGCGAATTGGACAAACTGCGGCTCCCCGATGACGAAGCCCGGATTATCGTCACGCTGCACAACTACGCGCCATTCCATTTCACCCATCAGGGTGCTGGCTGGGCAGGGCTCCAAGCCTTGCGCGGCATCACCTATCCGGGGCCACCCGCCACACCGTTTCGTGTGCCGGATTCTTTGCGCGCCAATACCGACCTCCTCGCTTTCGCGGAGTCCTACAACACGCTCCCCAGCGAGGAAAACCCCTGCTCAAAACGCCCGGTCCGCGAGTTGCTCGACATCGCGCGGTCGTGGTCGAATCAGTTCGGCCGTCCGGTCCACCTCGGAGAGTTTGGTGCCCACGATGTCGGCGACGCCACCAGCCGCGGGCGATATCTGCGTGACGTAAAAACGCTGGCCGAGGAACGCCAGATTCCTTGGACGATGTGGGAGTGGAAATCGAATTTCGGTTATTGGGATTCGGTAAAAAATCAGCCGAGATTCCGGCAAAGTTTGTTTGAGTGAAAAGCGGCTACATCCGTCACGCCTGATATGTCCCTCAGGGTATTCCACGCTTGCGCTTAATTTAGGCCGCCAAGTAGAATGCGGATTATTCATAAGACTCTTTGATTGACGATTGTTGATTTGACGACCGCGCCAGCGGTCCAATCACCCATTCAAAAGTCATCAATCATCAATCGAACCATTAAATTTCGGTTGATGCCTCCCGCCCGCCCCCTAAAGTCCCAGCCAACTCCGATGCACCGAATCCTTTATTTCCTTCTCCTTGCCTGCGCTCCGTCGCTCATGGCCCAAGCCCTGCCCTCGGATGTTTATCGCTCCGTTCTGCGCATCGAAGTGGCCACCCAGGTCCCGGATTACCAAACCCCATGGAATTCCGGCCGTTTCAGCGGCGGAATCGGCACTGGATTTATCATCGGAAAAAACAAAATCCTGACTAACGCCCATGTCGTTTCGAACGGCCGCCGCTTGCTCGTCACCGTCTATGGCAGCCCGGTGAAGTATCCTGCCAAGGTCGAATACATTGCCCACGATTGCGATCTGGCGTTGCTCTCGGTCGAGGATTTCAAGGATTTTGAATCGTTTCCAGCTTTTGAATTCGGCGATGTTCCCCAGCTCGAAAGCCAAGTGCGCGTGATCGGCTATCCGGTGGGTGGCGAGCTCTTGTCAGTGACCCGCGGCGTCGTTTCCCGGATCGATTTCCAACCGTATTCGCACTCCCGCGCGGACTCGCACCTCATCGTGCAGATCGATGCCGCCATCAATCCCGGAAATTCCGGCGGTCCGGTGGTCCAGGATGACAAGGTGGTAGGCGTTGCGTTTCAAGGCCTGCGCCAAGCGGACAACACCGGATACATCATTCCCACCCCGGTTATTCGCCGTTTCCTCAAGGACATCGAGGATGGCACCTACGATTCCTATGCGGATCTTGGAATCACCGACTTCACGCTCCACAACCCGGCCATGCGCAAGGCCCTTGGAATCCCTAACGATGGCAAGGGCGTCCTCGTCACCAACGTCATCCCCACCAGTTCCTGCGACGGCTTGATCAAGCCCGGCGACGTAATCGTCGCGCTCGATGGCAAGCCGGTGGACAATGCCGGAATGGTCACCATCGATGGCGAAAACGTGAATCTCAACGAAATCGTCGAACGCAAATTTGCAGGTGACAAAGTCTCCGTGCGCTTCCGACGCGATGGCACGTGGAACGATGTCGAGGTTATCCTCAAGCCGCTGACGTGGTCGCGCATGTATGCCATCGAGTATGAGAAAACTCCGCGCTACATGGTCTTCGCCGGCCTCGTGTTCCAGCCTCTCGACACCAATCTCTTCGCTGCCGCGAAATTCACCGATGTCAATGTGCGCCGAATTTACACCGACTACGTGCCCAAGGGATTGTTTAAAAAACACCGGGATATTGTCATGCTCACCCGCGTCGAGAGCGATCCGGTGACCAGCCAACTCGGCGATTTCGCTGGCTTCGCAGTGAATAAGATCAACGGCGTGGAAGTCACCGATCTCACGCAAGCCTATGCGCTTCTCCACCCGGAAAAACCGCCGGAGTTCCATGTGATCGAGCTTTTCGGGGCCAGCCGCCCGGTGGTGATTCCCTCCGCCAAGGTGGAGGAGGCAAACCAACGTGTTGCGCAGAATTATGGCATCACTCACCTTGAAAACCTCAAGGACTGATCATGCCACGCGCCGGTATCGCCCTTGGTTCGAATCTCGGTGATCGCCTCGGCCATCTGCGCGCCGCCATCGGCCTCTTGCGCGAAATCGCCACGCCCGGCGCGGCTTTCCTAACCGCCCTCATCTATCAAACCGAGCCGCGCCTGTGCCCGCCGGATTCTCCGGATTTCCTCAACACCGTCGTCGAAATCGATTTCCCCGGAACTCCGCTCGAATTGTTAAAGCACACCCGCGCCATCGAACAACAACTGGGCCGCACCCCCGCCGGCGAGCGCAACGCCCCGCGCGTAATCGATCTCGATATCCTCTACCACGGCGACGAAACAAGCACCGGAGACCTGCTGGAACTGCCGCACCCGAGAATTCACGAACGGCGCTTCGTACTACAACCGCTCGCCGACATTCGCCCGGATCTCATTCTTCCCGGGCAGGCGCAAACCATCGCCGCACTACTCGCGCACCTGCCATGCGACGAAGCCCCGCTCGTTGCCTTGGTGGAAGTGCGAATCCATATCTGCTGATCACGATTCAATCTGCCACCACCCGCCCATGCGCCTGCTCATCATCGAAGACAATTCCACGCTGCGCAATGCTCTGGCCCAGTTTCTGCGTGAAGCGGAACTCATCGTGGATACCGCGGCGACGGGTGACGAAGGGCTTTGGGCGGCTGCGGAAAATCCTTACGATGTCATCTTGCTCGATTTAATGCTGCCCAATCTGGATGGGATGGACATACTGCGGCAACTACGAGCCAAGGCAAATCCCGTGCATATTCTCGTCATCAGCGCCCGCGATGGCTTGGAAGACCGCCTGGAGGCGCTGGACTCAGGCGCGGATGATTACCTCGTAAAACCCTTCCATCTCGCCGAGGCCTTGGCCCGCGTGCGAGCACTGTTGCGCCGCAGCTACGCCAAGAAGGACCCGGTGCTGAGGGTGGCGGATCTACAACTCGATCCCATCCGCCGTCTGGTCCGGCGAGCGGATCGTGAGATTGCTCTAACGGCTTTGGAATACCGTTTGCTCGAGTATCTCATCCATCGAACGGACGAGATGGTATCCCGCGCGGACATCTGGGAGCACGTTTTTGAAGACAGCAGCGGCGGGACCAGCAATTCGGTGGATGTCTACATCGGCTACCTGCGCAAGAAACTCTGTGCCCAAGGCGAAACCAACCTGATTCATACCCGCCGTGGCCTCGGATACACGCTGAAGGAGGATGAGTCATGAAAAGGCGGTCCATTCGCCGTTCTTTGCTCATGCGTTGTGGCATCGGAGTCGGTGTGTTGATGTGCCTATTGGCCACCGGAACCTACTTTCAGGTTCGCAGCGGACTTTATGAGGAAATGGACCAATCAGTCCGCCAAGCCGCTGCTCTACTATCGAACCAAGTCGAATATGAAGACGGGAAAATTATCTTTGAATGGCAGGAAGGGACGGGAGAAAGCGGGCATCTGTTATCCAGCGTCATGTTTCAATATTGGAATGAAACTACTGGCGAGATCACCCGCTCGCCCGCTTTGAAGTCGGCGGATCTGCCGCGGTTTTTGGGAAGGAATGACGGACAGCAAATCCGTGAGATCCGGATGCCTGCAGACGGCCACCAGGCCCGGGCGATCGGCATGCGCGTTTACCCATTCATATTGCCGGAAGAAATGGAGAAGATGCGCATCAGCGGCAACCTCATCAACCCGCGCGAGATTTCCCATATCTTGGTGGTGGCGCGCGACACGACACCGGTTCACCAAGTGCTATCCCGCATCCGCTGGATCCTCGGCAGCGGAACTTTTTTCACTCTGCTCATCGGCTATTTTCTGGGGGAATGGGCGGTAAGGTCTTCGCTCCGTCCCATTCACGAGCTGGCTCACCAGGTCCACGCGCGGACCGGCAATCCGGATGATCAAACACTCAAACTCCCCGGCGATTTGCCCTCGGAATTGACCGGACTGGTCGAAAACTTCGAAGCTCTGCTCGGGCGCGTGGCTGTTATTCGTGAACGCGAACGGGATTTTATCCGACACGCCGCGCACGAGCTCCGCACCCCGATTGCAGGATTACTTGCCACCACCGACCTCGCGCTTTCCAAGCCGCGCGGCGCAAGCGAGTATGCCGCCCAGCTCGAAACCTGCGGCAAAACCGCGCACGAACTCACCGAACTCGTCAAGCGCCTCACCGCCTTATCCCGCATCGGCAAATCCGCCCCGCCCGCCAAACTCGAATCCATCGATCTCGCCGTGCTGATGGACGATTGCTTGGAGCGCTTTTCTCCCGCTTTCCAACATCGCGAACTGCGACTCCTACGGGTCATCCCCGCCTCACCCATACGGGCTCTTGGTGACCCTGCACTCTGTCGGATCGTTTTGAACAATCTACTCGATAACGCCGCCTCCTACGCTCCAGTCGGAACTGAGATCCAAATCCGCATGGAATCAAGCAATGGGCAAACCAAGGTCGCAATTTCCAATTTCTCGGAGGATTTTCCGGCGAACCTCGAGCGCCTGTTCGAACCATTGTTCCGCCACGATGCGTCTCGCCATGATTCAGGGACGCATCTCGGCATCGGTCTGACGCTCAGCCTCGACGTCACGCGCGCAATGGGCGGAAGCCTGACCGTAAGCAGGGTGGCGGATAAACGAATTGAATTTGTCCTCGGGCTGCCATCAGCGGCCGCGTGAACAGCCTCATGAATTGAGAAAATTCGGCCTTCTCACCGGATTCTCATCTTCGGCGTGCTAATGGATGGTCCTGTCCTCGCCTGAGGCGGCCACCCTCCACCCGTTCCGCTCCATGAATGAAGCCATCATCATCTTCCCACAACCCCGAATCATGCCCAGAGGCAAGGGAATGATCGAAAAGCTCCGCAAGCCAATTTCCTTATTCGTCGCAATCCTGCTGATCGCTCTTCTCGTTTTCGTCCAGCCTCGCGGATTCGGCACCTTGCGAATGGAGTTGGTAAAACTCGCTGGATTCGCCCTCGTGTTCGCTGGGGTGCTCGGCAGGATCCTTTGCACGGTTTACATCGGCGGTCGGAAAAACCGTGAGCTCTGCCAGTCCGGCATCTACTCGATGTGCCGCAATCCACTGTATTTCTTTTCGTTCCTCGGACTCATCGGGATCTTTCTCGTCTCCCAGCACATCACAATCACCCTCGTGGCCGGTTCCCTTTTTCTGATTCTCTACCATAATGTCATTCTCAGTGAGGAAAAAAAATTGCTGGCTCTATTCCCACAGGAATTCCCGACTTATGAGAAAACCGTGCCGAGATTCTGGCCACGTTGGGGTTCCTTGAAAGATTCAAGAATTCTCGAGGTAAATACCGGGATTTTTATCCGATCTCTCTCCGAGGTGCTTTGGTTTCTCTTTGCGCTGATCGCCATCGAAGCGATTGGAATTATGCGTGAACATGGTGTCATTGCTCCATTTTTTTCTTGGTTTTGACTCATGGGTAGCTCCCATCTATTGAAGCTTCCACGCACCTACAATTTCATGCCCCTTATTTTCCGCTCTCAGGTTTCGCGCCTTCCTCTCATCGCATTCGCTATTTTCTTCAGTCTTTCGCTGGCTTCAAGGCTGGCTCTTTTCATCACCGCATATCATAACCTGACTTGGGGTCTATCCATCCTAGGTGTTTTCGCATCCGGTTTGTTCTTCGACGCGATGGCCGGATTATTCGCCACGCTGCCATGGTTCTTTTATGCATCGCTCGCACCGGGCCGATTTCTGGGATCACGCATCGGGCGTGCCGCCACTGCGCTTGGGATGTTGCTTTTCACAAGCATCCTGCTTTTCATCACCGCGTCCGAGTGGTTCTTCTGGGATGAATTCGGCGCGCGATTCAACTTCATCGCAGTGGACTACCTGATCTGGACCCAGGAGGTTCTTGGCAACATCAGCGAGTCCTATCCGATGATCCCGATCCTATCCGGCATCATCACACTCGCCGGAATCATGATCTGGACCCTCCATCGGAGAGGGCTTTTTATCTGGGCGTTCAAGGGCGAATCCTCATGGAAGGACCGTGCCGCATGGCTTGCCGCAGGACTCACTCTCCCGACACTCGCTGTAATATTGGTAAGTCAGTCTGCCGCGCCGTCGTTCGCGAATCAATATCACGCAGAACTCGCAAAAAACGGTTGCTGGTCGTTCTTTGCCGCCTTCAAACAAATGGAACTCGATTACCCCAAGTGGTATGTGGCGCTACCCGAGGACCAGATGCGGAGAGAGGCCAAAGCCTTACTTGCCACCAAGAATGCTCCTTCTTCTTCCGCTATTCCGGAAGACTTTCGCCGGACCATCACCGCACCAGGCGATGAACATCGCTGGAATGTCATTCTCATTTGCATGGAAAGCATGAGCGCCAACTTCATGGATCACTTCGGAAAAAAACGCGGACTCACCCCCAACCTCGATCGCATCGCGAAGGATTCGATTTTCTTCGAAAACATCTACGCCACCGGCACACGAACCGTGCGTGGCATGGAGGCCATCACACTCGGCTTACCTCCCACTCCCGGCCAAGCCATTATCTACCGCCCAGGGGGCGTAAATCTAGTAACCAGCTTCACTCCCTTTCTCGACCGCGGTTATGATTGCGCGTTTTTCTATGGGGGTGACGGCCGCTTTGATTTCATGAACCGCTACTTCTCCACGGCCGGCTGCCGAGTCATGGATGCCGGCGCCTGGAAAAAACAGGACATCTCTTTCAAAACCGCTTGGGGAGCCTGCGATGAAGACCTCTTTCACAAGGCCATCTCCGAAGCCGATGCCAATCACGCGGCTAATAAACCATTCCACTTCTTCTGTATGACCACCAGCAACCATCGACCCTATACATTTCCAGATGGTCGAATCGACCTACCTTCCCACAGTGGGCGCAAGGCCGCCGTGAAATATGCCGATTGGGCAGTCGGCAACCTGATCGCCGAAGCCAGCCAGAAACCCTGGTTCAAGGACACTCTGTTTGTCTTCGTCGCCGATCACTGTGCAGGTAGCGCTGGAAAATCGGAAATCGATGTCACTCAATATCGAATTCCGGCCATGATCTACAATCCATCGTTGGTTCCAGCCAAAGCCATTACCGGGCTTTCCAGCCAAGTCGACCTCATGCCCACCCTTTTCGGCCAGCTCAACTGGAACTATCAATATCTCGGCTATGGTCATGACAAGTTGGATCCCGCAAACGAGAATCAAGATGGCCGCGCATTCGTCAGCAACTATCAGAAGATCGCACTGCTCACCCATGATGGTCTCGCCATCCTCAAGCCAAACCGACAAGTCTCCTCATATAGTTGCGACCTTGTCAGCGGTGATTTGAGACCGCTCGATCCAGTCAAAGGCGAATCCCTTGTTCACACCACCACGATTTTTTATCAGAGCGCGTCTTGGCTGTTCAAGAGCGGACGACTTCAGAGAAGCTACCAAGAACCAACACCCGTGGCACTTGAGTCTGCCCCGCTAACAGCACCGCTCATCAAGAATCCGGCAACACCCGAATCATGACGGACCACCGCCGCTTATAGTGATTTTTGGAAAAAACCACTCTTCGTCCCGCAACTCTTCGCCACCCTGCTCGCAGACCTGCCACGCGACGATGCTCCGCTCATTGCCTTGGTGAAGGAGTAGCGCTCCGGAAATAGTGTCTCCGACCGGAGGGTCTGTCCGACTGTGGATTGATTTCCCTTGAGTCCACGAGCGTGCGGGAGAAGTCTCAGTTGCCCGCCAGCAAACGACGGACAAGGAGGTTCGCTTATGAAAAAAGGGGAGGTTCGGTCGGCAAATGGGAGATTTCGGTTCAGGCCGCGGCTGTTGGAAATTTTCAATGGCCGCTATGGGCGTGCGCAGCTTGGCAATGATGTGATGGCTGGAGTCACCGTGGGCATGATTGCCCTGCCCTTGGCCCTCGCACTCGGCATCGCTAGCGTCCCCGCCGGGGTTGAGACTCCCTTTCCCGCTCCCGCACTCGGGATTTTCACGGCAATCATCGCAGGCTTTATCATTTCGACCTTGGGTGGCAGTCGCGTGCAGATCGGCGGGCCTACGGCGGCCTTTATTCCCATCATTCTGCTCATCATTGAAAAACACGGCTACGGCGGTTTGATGATGGCCAGCATCATGGCCGGCGTGATTCTCATCATCATGGGCTTGGCGAAAATGGGTTCGCTCATCAAGTTCATCCCATGGCCCGTCACCAGCGGTTTCACCACCGGCATCGCGGTGGCGATCATGGCAACTCAAGCGGTCGGTTTTTTGGGAATTCAATCCAACAATCCTGCGCCGAGTGATTTTCTCGAACGGCTTCACTGGTTGTTCTATCATTTGTTTGATATCAATGTCCCAACTCTATTGCTGGCAACCGCTTGTTTGATCGTGATCATTTTCTGGCCTCGCCTGGGGTTCCGACGAGTGCCGGGATCGATCGTGGCGATGTTTGGAGCCACGATTCTGGTGGCGGTATTCGGATGGCAGGAAAACCTTGGGATCGCCACCATCGGTTCGCAATTTGGCAGCGCGGCGATTCCGGCAAGGCTACCCCAGGTTTCTTGGCCGGAGTTTGATTGGATGATGATGCGCGATCTGATTGGCCCTGCCACGGCGATCGCAATCCTCGGAGCCATCGAGTCGCTGCTTTCCGCCGTGGTCGCGGATGGCTTGACCAATGACCGGCATGACAGCAACACCGAACTTGTGGCGCAGGGTGTCGCCAATATCATCTGCCCGTTTTTCTGCGGCCTCCCCGCCACCGGAGCCATCGCCCGCACTTCCGCAAACGTCAACAACGGCGGCCGCTCGCCCGTTTCCGGCATCGTTCATTCACTGACATTGTTAGGGATTGTCCTATTGTTCGCGAAATGGGCCGCCTATGTGCCAATGGCGGCGATGTCCGCAGTGCTGGTCTTTGTCGCATTGCGAATGGGTGAATGGCATGAAATAAAACGCCTGCGTTTGATGCCTCGGAGTGATGCGGTGGTATTATTGACGACGTTCATGCTCACCGTCATTTTCGATCTCGTGATCGCGGTAGAGGTCGGCATGGTGTTAGCGGCGATCCTTTTCATCAGACGTGTTTCGGAAACCACCGAAGTGTCACAGGTGCTTGAGAGCGATGTGCTGGAATCTCCGGAGCAGCTCATGAACGGCAAGAAGATCCCGGAAGGGGTGCTTGTCTATCGGATTTTTGGCCCATTTCTTTTCGGCGCGGCCGAGAAGATGCAGGATGCGATCGAACGCGTGGAAGTGCTGCCGGCGGTCCTGATCCTGCGCCTCCATCTAGTCACCGCCATGGATGCTACCGCGCTCAATGCGCTGGAAAGTGTCATCGAACGTTTCAAGAAACATGGCGGCACTGTGATTCTCAGCGGCTTGCACCGTCAACCGCTCGGCATGCTGCGCAAGGCGGGTTTCATCCAAGTCATCGGCCGGGCGAACCTTGTCGCGCACTTTGATGATGCGTTGACGCGGGCAAGAGAGATTCTCAGTGCTGATGCATCTTGATGCGGGATTTTTATCCATAGCCAAGTGATGACACCGGATTTATATTCGGAACCTAGGAACGGTTTTTTCCAATCGTGCGGATGTGGACTGAGTCATGAAAATCCACCAACTCAGCGTGGCCGAGGCGTTTGTCAGTCTGAACAGCAAGGCTGACGGGTTGGACGATGCGGAGGCGAAACGGCGACTCATGGAGTTTGGCCGCAACGAAGTGGAAAAGGTAGCGCGTGAATCCAGGTTACTCGCGTTTTCTAAGGAGTTCACACATTTCTTCGCGCTCATCCTTTGGATTGCCGCAGGCTTGGCGTTTTTCGCAGATTGGAGCGAACCGGGGCAAGGCATGGCCACCCTCGGCGGCGCGATCCTCGGCGTGATCGCGATTAACGGCGCGTTCTCATTCTGGCAGGCTTACCGCGCCGAACAGGCGCTGGAGGCACTGAAAAAACTGCTGCCGCACACCACCAAAGTCGCGCGTTCCGGCACAATCCTCCAGACGCCCTCGGCGGAACTCGTTCCCGGGGACGTGATTCTGCTAGAGTCCGGAGACATCGTCCCTGCGGATTGTCGGCTGATGGAGGCCTTCGGCGTGCGCGTCAACAATGCGACCATCACCGGTGAGTCGATTCCGGCATTCCGGGATGCCGAGCCCTGCGATGAGGCGGATCTAATGCGGAGCCGTAATATTCTGTTAGCTGGCACATCGCTCGTCTCGGGCGAGGCCCGCGCCCTCGTCTTCGCCACGGGCGCGCATTCGGCCTTCGGTCAAATCGCCCGCCTCACTCAGGAAACCGGCGACACTGTTTCACCCTTGCAGCGCGAGATCAGCCGGGTCAGTCGCATCGTCGCGGCAATCTCACTTGCGCTCGGCGTGGGTTTTTTCTTCGTGGGACAAGCCCTCGGTCTGCCCTTCTGGGGAAACTTCATTTTCGCCATCGGCATCATCGTCGCCAACGTTCCGGAAGGACTTCTTCCCACCGTCACGCTTTCGCTGGCGATGGCTTCCCAGCGCATGGCGAAACGCAACGCCCTCATCCGCCATCTGCCGGCCGTCGAAGCCCTTGGTTGCACCACGGTCATTTGCACCGATAAAACCGGCACCCTCACCCGCAACCGAATGTCGGTGAAGCGGATCTTCGTTTCCGACGGTATGCGCGAGGTCACTCCGGAAACGATCTCCGCGCTCCGTGGCACCTATCTGAATTTTTTCGAAGTGGCCTCACGTTGCCATGATTTGAAAAAGTCCGGTACCGAGTGGCTGGGTGACCCCATGGAAGTCGCGCTCGTCCAACTCGCCGAGGCGGCGCTCGGCACTCTTGCGGATACCGACCGCATTCACGAGATTCCGTTTGATGCGCAAAACCGGCGACTCTCAACCATCCATGCATCGGCGGACGGGCCGGTGCTTTTCTGCAAGGGCGCTCCCGAAGTGGTGATTCCCCTTTGCAACCGTGTGGAAAAAGCTGGAGAAACCACCGATCTCAGCGCCGATTGCGCCTCCGCCTTCGTCAAGGCCGCCGAGGATATGGGGAAATCCGGACTGCGTGTGCTCGCATTCGCATGGCGAAAACTTGCTCCGGACATCGATCCCGCCACTGCCGATCATCACATGATTCTAACGGGTCTGGCGGGTCTCGAGGATCCGCCGCGTCCGGAGGTTCCCGCCGCACTGGAGCTTTGCCGCCAAGCCGGAATCAAGGTGATCATGGTCACCGGTGACCAACCGCAGACCGCGGAGGCCATCGCCAGGGAAACGGGATTGTTCCGATCGGAGCAACCCGTGGTCATCACGGGCAGCCAACTCGACCATTTTTCTAACATCCAGCTCCAACTCGCCTTGGACGCGCCGGAAATCCTCTTCGCTCGTGTGCGGGCGGATCAGAAAACGCGTATCGTCTCCGCCCTCAGAAAAAAACGCGAGATCGTCGCCGTCACCGGCGATGGCGTGAACGACGCACCGGCGCTCCGCATGGCGGACGTCGGCATCGCGATGGGCCTGAGCGGCACGGACGTGGCGCGCGAATCCGCGGACATGGTGCTCCTGGACGACAATTTCGCGAGCATCGTAGCCGCCATCGAGGAAGGTCGCGCCGTTTTTTCGAATATCCGTAATTTCCTGACTTATATTCTAACATCAAATGTGCCGGAGATCATCCCATACCTTGCGTTTGTCATCCTCCGCATTCCGTTGCCGCTCACCATCATCCAGATTCTCGCCGTGGACCTCGGCACCGACATGTTGCCTGCTCTCGGACTCGGCGCGGAAAAACCCGGCCCCGGAATCATGAAGTCGCCACCCCGCCCACGTTCGGAACGATTGTTGAGCGGTCCCTTGCTCGCACGGGCCTACCTGTTTCTCGGCATGATGCAGGCCGCTGCGGCGATGTGCGCCTATGCCTTTGTGCTTCATGGCGGTGGCTGGAATGGCGGGCAAGCCCTGGCAGCGCATGACCCGCTCTACCGGCAAGCCACCACCGCCTGCCTCAGCGCCATCGTCGTCATGCAGATCGCCAATGTTTTCCTCTGCCGCAGCAACCGCCAATCGTTGTTTTCCCGCGGCTTTGCCGGCAATCGCCTCATCCTCATCGGCGTGGCTGCAGAGATCACCATCATTCTGCTGATCGACTACACTCCGGTGGGAAACGCGGTTTTCAACACCGCTCCGATCGATCCGCAGGTTTGGCTTTTCATATTGCCCTTCGCCATCGCGATGATCGCCATCGAGGAAATCCGGAAATGGATCTGCCGGAGTCTGTTCCCAGCCCGAACCTCGTGAACATCAGCTCACACCCGTGCGAACCCAATAATCCCTCAATCCGATCAGCCGCGCATTACTTCCCTTTCACCACCGGCCGGACGGGGACGCCTTTGCTGGCGAAATGGCGTTTCGCCTCGCCGACGGTGTGCATGCCAAAATGGAAAATACTGGCGGCGAGAACCGCATCCGCTTTGCCGCGATCCAGCACGTCCACCATGTGATCGAGATTGCCCGCCCCGCCGCTGGCGATGACCGGGATGCCGACCGCCGAGGAAACCGCAGCGGTGAGTTCGATGTCGTAGCCAGCTTGGGTGCCGTCCGAGTCCATGCTAGTCAAAAGAATTTCACCGGCCCCGCGGCGCCAGACTTCTTTCGCCCACTCGACCACGTCGAGACCGACTGGGGTGCGGCCGCCGTGCGTGTAAACCCCCCATTTGCCGGGACCCTCGCGTTTGGCGTCGATGGCGACTACGATGCACTGGCTGCCGAAGGCCTTTGCCCCTTCATCGACGAGTCCTGGATTGGTGACGGCAGAGGTGTTGATGCCGACCTTATCCGCTCCTGCGAGCAACATTTCGCGCATGTTTTCCACTGTCCGGATCCCGCCGCCCACGGTGAGCGGGATGAAACAATGCTCGGCGGTGCGCCGGACCACATCGACCATCGTCGCGCGATTGTCGGATGAGGCGGTGATGTCGAGAAATACCAACTCGTCCGCTTCCTGCGCGTTGTAGGCGATCGCCGCTTCCACGGGATCGCCGGCGTCGATCAGATCGACGAAATTAACCCCTTTGACCACGCGGCCATCGGTGACATCAAGGCAGGGGATGATTCGTTTCGCGAGCACGGGGGGAACTTCGGGAGTGAAAGCCCCCGATGCAAGAGCGGAGCATAGTCCGATCCATCTTCATAAGGGATTTTTATCACCGCCAAGACGCCAAGTCCGCCAAGAAAACTCAAAAACCATTACCAAGAAAGCGATTGGCTGTTTTCTCTCTGAACCTTGGCGGACTTGGCGCTTTAGCGTTTAATTCAAAGTTTTTCGATGCATTGGCCCTGGAGCGGAGCACACAAAACGCCCGGCTGCGCGGGGCAGGCGGGCGTTTTGGAGAAATTGGTTGAAGCGGGAAAGAGCGGCTGGGGCTCAGTCGAGCTTCGGCTTGCCGACGCGGCGGACGGCACCGAAACGCTTCTGGAACTTGTCGATGCGGCCTTCGGTGTCCACAAACTGCGCAAGTCCGGTAAAGAACGGATGCGAGTCAGAGGTGATGCCGATCGAGATGAGGCTGTGCTCCACGCCGTCGATAACTTCCTTCTTTTCAGAGGTTTTGGTCGAGCGCGAGATGAAGCGTTTGCCGGTGGTCATGTCCACGAAGACGACCGGATTGTATTTTGGATGAAGATCCTTTTTCATGACAAGTTCTGGTAAACCGCCACGTTTCCGACGCGCCGGGGGCGGGAGAATCGCGAAAAACCTCACCCTGTCAAGCTGACACCGCCCGCAACCCGAACTTTTTTATCATGGATGCAGAAGCGTTCGGGATGTTTCATGCAATTTGCCGGTTTCACCTGAGTTCAGTCGCCGCAGTGTAACATTTAGACCGTTTGCCAAAAATAATTTCCGAAACCCCTCACAAAAGACGGATACAACCGTTTGAAGTAGGTGGGGTGACAGCATCTGCAATCCCCGCCAGCTTCCCAACGAGGAAACCTGCCCGCTTCCCGAGCTTGAGCAGGCAATGGCGTGTTGCCCGGATGGCGAGTCCCGCCGCTCAGTCCAAGATCCGCTCGCCGCGGCGCTTCACGGGCTGAGAGCGAGAAAGGAATACGGCAGACATTTTCTCGTCGGATGGGAAGGCTGTCCACCGGAATGGCAGGAGCCGTTCGCCTTTGATGTGGCTAGAATTTGAGCTAGGCCGAATACTCATATCTCAGCGCCGAGAGGCAGAAGAGTGTGGCGGTTTCGACGCGGAGCACGATGGAGCCGAGCGAGACGGGGAGGAATCCGGCTGCGAGGGCGGCAGTGGTTTCCTCAGGTGAGAAATCGCCTTCGGGCCCGACTAACAGAGTGGCGGCGGTGGTGCCGGGGTGGGCGTGGAGGACTTCGCGCAGGGGTTTTGCGCCGGGGGCGAGGGAAGCGATGAGTCGGAGGTGATGGGCTGCGGGCGGGACGCCCGCGCCACTTTCTAACCATCGATCGAAGGGTAGGGGATCGGCGATGCGGGGGAGCGTGTCTTGGCCGCATTGTTTGCAGGCTTCGAGGGCGTTGCGCCGCCACTTTTCGGATTTTCCGTCGCCGGGTTGGACGATGGTGTGGCGGGTGACGAGCGGTTGGATGGCGGCGATGCCGAGCTCGACGGCTTTTTGGACGATGAGGTCCATGTTTTTTCCCTTCGGAATCGCTTGGGCCAGAGTGATGGTCGGCAAGGGCGCGGGCGGAAACTCGATCGAGCCGATGATTTTCAACGGGATTTGGTCGCGGGAAACCGAGAGCACTTCCGCTTCCGCATGGCGGCCCTGGCCATCGAACACGGTGATGGTTTCACCGGGTTTGATGCGCAGGACTTGCGAGAGGTGGCGCGCCTCGTCGTTGGTGAGGGCGGGGTTTTTTTTCCAAGCTTCGGGTGGCAAGAGGAAGCGGGGCATGGGTGAAGACTCAAGACTGTAAGACACAAGACACAAGACGAGAATGAAGACGAGAATGAAGAATCCGAAATAAAGTGCGAAAGCCCTCTTCTCTTGTGTCTTTCCCTTATAAATCGAAGAAGCGTTTGGCTTTTTGGAAGAAGCCTTCCTGCATGGGCGAGTTGTGATCTCCGATGGATTCGGAGAAGGCGCGGAGTTTGTCTTGTTGCTCGTGGTTGAGCTTGGTGGGCACTTCCACTTGGACGCGGACGTTGAGATCGCCGCGGCGGCCGCCGGAGGAGAGGGTTGGCAAGCCTTTGTCGCGGAGACGGAAGACGGTGCCGCCTTGGGTGCCGGCGGGGATTTTGATCGAAGATTGGCCGTCGAGAGTGGGGACTTTGAGTTCACCGCCGAGGGCTGCTACGGAGAAGGGCAGCGGGACTTCGCAAAAGAGATCCGCGTCATCGCGTTGGAAGACGTCGTGGTCTTTGACGTGGAGGAAGACGTAGAGGTCGCCTGCCGCTCCGCCGCGGACGCCGGCATCGCCATTGCCGGACGAGCGGAGGCGGGTTCCGGTATCGACGCCCGCCGGGATGCGGAGTTTGATCCGGCTATCGCGTTGGACGCGGCCCTCGCCTTTGCAGCTGGTGCATGGGTCGGAGATGGTTTGGCCGGCACCGCGGCATTCGGGGCAGGTGGATTGCTGGATGAAAATGCCAGCTTGTCGGGCGACGACGCCGTGGCCGCCACAAGTTTGGCAGACTTTTACGCCGCCAGAGCCCTTGGTGCCTTTGGCCGCGCAGGTATCGCAGGGGACGTAGCGTTCGATTTCGAGTTCCTTCTCGACACCGGCGGCAGCCTCTTCGAGCGAGATTTCGAGGTCGTAGCGGAGATCGCTGCCGCGAAGCTTGCCGGAGCTGGCGCGTCGGTTGCCGCCGCCGAAGAATTCCTCGAATCCGCCGCCGAAGGCGCCGCCAAACATCTGCGAGAACACGTCCATGGGATCGTGGAAACCGCCGCTGGGGCGGCCGCCGCCATTCTGGAATGCGGCGTGGCCGTAGCGGTCGTAGGCGGCGCGTTTGTCTGCATCGCTGAGCGCTTCGTAGGCTTCGCCGAGTTCCTTGAACTTGTCTTCGGCGGTGTGATCGCCGGGGTTTTTGTCCGGGTGAAATTTGACCGCGAGTTTGCGGTAGGCTTTCTTGATCTCGGCGGCATCCGCGTCGCGGGCGACGCCGAGGACTTCGTAATAGTCGCGTTTTTCAGCCATGGGAAATTACGCGTCGCCTCCTGCCGCTGGGGTAGGGAGTTTGGACACCACGACGCCGGCGGGGCGTAGCAGGCGGTCGCGAAGTTTGTAGCCGCGGCGGGTGATGCGCAGGATGCGGCCTTCTTCACCGGCGGCGCAATCTTCCTGAGCGACGGCTTCGTGGAGGTTGGGATCGAAGTTTCCGGTGGTCGGGATTTCCTCGACGCCTTGGGAGGAGAGGAATTCGTGGAGTTGCTTACGGACCATGTCCATGCCGATGTAGATCATGGAGGTGGGGTCTTGGGATGCGGCTTGCATGCCCATTTCGAAGTTGTCGATGACGGGGAGGAGTTCTTCGAGCAGGCGCTGGTTCGAGTAGCGGATGGCTTCTTCGCGCTCGCGGGCGGTGCGTTTGCGGAGGTTTTCCATTTCCGCGGCGGTGCGCAGCGAAAGTTCCTTCCATTTCGCGACATCAGCTTCGAGTTCGTCCCATGGATCGAGGGCTGGGGGATCCTGGGCGGTTTCGGCTGCGGTGGTTTCAACCGGAGTTTCAGCGGCTTCGGGCGGATCGTTGTCGGCTTGCATGGCCGATAGGTGTAGCCGCGAACGCCCGCGCGTCAACCCCGGGAACCGGGGCCGATGCATCAAAAACTTCAAATTCAACGCCAAGACGCCAAGTTCGCCAAGGTTTGGAGAAAAAACTGCTCCCAAGATATTTTAGATGTCTCAGGATTTTTAATCACGGGGGAGACAATAATATTCCAGCTGCAATCAGTTTCCGCCAAACTTACAAACACCATATAATGCCATTAGCATTACCTGAAAGTCTGGTTAGAGCTTTAAAATCCTGCGCTGTGTCGGACATGCCTACTAAAAAAGCCGGGAGCCACGATGGTCCCCGGCTTTGATGGATGGTGATGAAAGATGCGGATCAGCGTTTCTTCTTCGTTTCTTCGAGATCCTCTTCCTTGTCTGATTTTTTCTTCGGGGCGGACGGTTCCTTGTAAGGCTTCACCTGCCGTTGGGGTTCCGCTTGACGCGTGGGTTCGGACTGCTTCTTCTCCGGTTGGACCGTGCGTTCCAGCCTAGGCTGCCGTTGCCGTTGCGGTTCCGCCTGGCGGGGTGGCTCGGGCTGTGCCTTCTGCTGCTTCTTTTCAGGCTCGGCCGTGCGTTGGGGCTTTGGTTCGGCTTGTGCCTTGCGTTCGGGTTCTTGTGATTTGGTATGCTTTTTCGAAGCATTCGGCTCGCTGTCCTCCCGCTTCGAAGTGGAATGGGACTTGCTACCTTTCTCTTCGGTCGCCTTCCATTCAGGGCGGGTGGTGTCCTGATCTTTCTCATTTATGTTAGGTTCGCCCTTCTGGCGTTGGTCCGGCTCGGCTTTTGATCCCGGGCGGACCTCATTTTTTTCACGGCCTTGGTCGGCGCCTTTGCCCTTGCCTTTGTCAGTGTCTGGCTTGGTATTGTCTTCGGTATCATCTTTTTTGGCTTTGCCGCCTTTTTTCGGTTCATCGGCATTTTTTTTGTCACCCTTGTCATCCGGGCCTGTGGTTTTCGCATTACGTGGTTCCGTTTCTTTCGCAATGGGGCGTTTGGGCGGAGCATTTTTGCCGGACAATTGTTCGGCGGGTTTCGCTACGACTGGTGATTTTTGGAATTTCTCCCGTTTCACTTGGATGCGTTTGTCAGGACCTTCGGTGGCCTTGTCATCCGGGCGATTTTCCATTTGCTTGCGCTCATGGCTGAATTTGCGGACCTGCTTGTTTTGCTCCACGATCCGGGTGCGGTTGTCGACGCTTACGGTTTCGAATTTCTGCTCCTTGGAGTTGCTTGCATACTGTTGCAGTGGTTCGGCGAACTGATAGTTATCACGTTGTCCCTTGCGACCACCTTCGGGCCGTGATTGCAGGGTGGCCCAAGTTCGGGGCGGACGGGCGTCCTCGTTGGACTGATAGAAAGCGAAGTTGTCACGTCTGGTGCGTTCCCAATCGCGGTCATCGCGGTGTTCCCAGCGTCTGTGCGCATAGATTGGATCGTAGCCACTGCGGCCGGAACGATAGGAAAATGATGCGTAGAAGCCCTCATTATGATATCGTGGCGCATAATAGTCGCCGAAGTAATAATGGCCATACCTAGGCCGGACAAACAGGTGATCCGCGAAGACATTCAGAGCGATTACCACCAACGGCGTGTAGATATAGTTCGGCCGATTGTAGTAATCACGATGGAAATGAACCGGTGCGAACACCACTCCACGCTGCGCCACATTGTAATCCCAGTAGCCCTCGATGAAGATATACCCACGAGGAGTCCATTGATAATGTGCGGGGATCCAGATCCAGTTTGTCTGGCCGGGTTCCCAATACCCGGGTCTCCATGCGTAGCGGTCATTGCGGTTGATCCACGTTCCGGAAACCCACATGTGGTTGCGTGAGGGAGCTTCTACGCTTGGGCCGGCTTCGATGGATCTGGGAGGCTTCGGCACATAAGTTACCTCCTCTGTCTGTTCGTCAGCCCAGTAGCCGGATGTCCATTGCCACTGGTCGCCTGCTTCAGCCCAATATCCAGGTACCCACTGGCGGCTCGGTGGCAAATTCCGCCACACGCCGCTGATCCAGATGAAATCGTTTTGCTCCTCATCCCAACCCCAGTATCCCGGGATCCACGTTATATTGTCTCCCTCGGGGCGCTGGTCGGGCGGCGCCTCTTCGATCAATGCTGGAGGGCTCGTTCTCACGAACATCCCAGGTTCCGGATCTAAGGTTACGGTTGCTGCAAATGCTTCATGCAAAGGACCTCGTGTCAATTCTTCGACTCCTTGTTCGGAGGCGCTGGCCCGTGTGGTCGCCAGCAGCGCGCCCCCTGCCGCCAACGCGGAGAGCGAGCCTATCATGGTGAAATATCTGAAGTTCATAACGTCTGTTTTTATGGTTTTTCTGACAAGAGAGAGACGGGTGTCACATGGCATTGATTCGGATTTTTTCCCTCCCGGCAAAAAAGATTCAGCCAAGTATAGTTTAGAGAACTCCGTCCAAATAGCAAACGGTCAATTCCGGTAATACGCTTACATCTGTAAATACGATGTAAGTGAAGAATGGCCTCCATTTGCAAATGGAAGCACGGCCGAGCACAGAACAGGAATCGGATGGTCGCTGGGCATCCGTATTAAGAAATGACGGATCAAAAGACAGACCGGCTGTATTGGTCTGGATCCGCAGGTTACGCTTCAATTTCAGTTAGATTAATGATGCGCCCTTGTGGTGTGCACAAAACATGAAGTCATGGGGGAGATTGCAAATCGGAGTCCGGTCAATAAGTTGCGAGCGGCGCATTGGTTCATAAGCATTCCATTTGCGTTGCGAGCAGGGTGTCGTGACTCCCTGCTTGTTTCTCATGTCATTCAAGTAAGGGGATGGATCGCTTTGCTCAGGGTTGCTCTGGCTTGATGACTTGCGACTGATGGGTGGCAAAGAGCTTTTCGAGTTGGGTGGCGGCGTCGGGATTGAATTTGCCGAGGCGTTTCAAGGAGGTTTTATTGAGGAAATCGCGGCTGCGTTTGCTGGATGCCGATAGATCGATTTCCGGCAAGATGCGTGGGCCGGATGGGGTGGCGACGATCGAATAGAGCGGGGAAATGGGTTTCATGTCCGATTCCATTTGAGTGCCGACGGCAGCCCAATTTTTTTCTCGATACACCCCGACGATGGGGGGCGGCCGTTTGTTTTTGCGGGCATCGCCCAGCTCATAGCCTTGATTCCGCAGTAAGTTGTCTTTGCTCTCGGGCAGGTTGAGCCGGGCGGTGAAGCGCAATGCGGCAGTGATGTCTCCTGCGTGTACCGCTTGGAGCCATGACTCTACCAACTTGCGGCATTCTTCTTCGGTTGGTGGATCGGCCTCCGGAAGTTTGTCCAGCGCGGGGCAATCACTGAGCAGCACGTCCTGCCATTGGTCGCGCCATTTTTCGGTCTGGAGCTCCACCCATTCGCGGAAGGGTTGCGTGGACTCCGGGTTTGGGATTGGCGTCCAAAGCCAGCCGCCGGCGGATTTTTTGAAAAACAGAATTTGAAGGTCCAGTCGGTCGGGATAGCGGGTGGAGAAAAACTGGAAGGTGGCTGCGGCGTGCTGGCGCTGCTCTTGCAGGCCGAGAGGTATGGCGCGGCGCACGGCTGAAGGTGCCCGCAGGTTCCACCAGAATTGGGCCGCGCTGATGCAGGATTCGCGGGCGGTCTTGGAGTCTCCACTTAAGTCGATGAGCCGCATGATCGAGGACAGATCGCCTTCATGAAACGCCGACATCAACGCTTTCCGAGCGTCTTCAACCGTGGGTTGCGGGGTAGCGGGGTAGGACGCGCTGAGTTTCGCTGGGAATGCGTCCAGCAAGTTGGCATCAAGGTCGTCGTCCGGCCCGTCGTCTGGCTCGGCACCGGCTTCGTCATCGGCGCTTTCGTTCTTTTGTAGGAAATGGCCGGGCAGGTTGATGCGCCACAGGCCATCCTTGGATTTGGTGAGATCCAGATGAACCAGTTGCAAGAGGGGGCGTGAGGGGTCGGTCGTGGACCCGGAGGGGTCCAGGCAGACGATGGAAATCAAGGCGCTCCGATCATCCTCCTCTTGGTGCACGATCGTTCGCAAGATTTTGTTAGATGCCAACAAGCGCCACGGAGAGATGACTTCGGCGTCTGCGGCCACCGCGTTCTGGGCCGCCATAATGCGCGAAGGCCAGTCCGGCGGTAGTTCGGCGGACAAGCCGCCGAGCAGGCCGAATATTTCTGTCAGATTGCGCGTTTTGGTGGCGCTTAGAAAGCGTTCGACGACTTGTTGGTAATTGAGGGCCCGGAGTGTGGCGGTGGGGAGTTTTTCTTCGATTTTGCGCCGCATCCGCTCTGCGGACTGGGCGCGGAGCTGTGCCAGATCAAGGACCTGCTCGCGTAGCATCCAGTCTTCGAGAGCCGTCAGTCGCTGGCGGAGGGCAGCGGTGTGGCGGACGCCGGAGTTTTCAAACGATGCCGGCACCGGGGCCGCAGTCCATTCTGCGCCGTATTTCACTAGGGCGATCGGGAAAATCTGCATGCGGTTTGGATCGAAACCGTTGATTTTCCGGACGAGCACGCCGGCGAGATCGCCATCGAGTTTTACGGCTCCCACTTCGAGCGGATCGTCACCGAGATCCTGCGCCATGCGTTCGATGCGGCGGGCGATTTCCTTACGCTTTGCTTCACTGGTTTGCGGAGAGAGTGCGGTATCGGCTCCGGGGGCCAAGTTCAGGTTTTTAGTCCGCACTTTTTCAAGGAAGTGCAGGGCAGTTTCGCCCGGATTACTGGGTGCCGCCACGGCGGTGATGGCCATGGTTATCAGGGCGGGTATTACTTTCACTGGCAATATTTATAACCGATTTTGGAGCCGATAAAAGTGCCGATTTCCTGCTTTGGGGGAACCACGGCTCATTCCTCCACGGCGAGGAATTCCGGTAAACTCACGGTCGTTCCCGCCAGTCGCGGATTTGCCTCCCATGCCTCACGATCCCCGACGATGCGTCGACCCATTCGCCGCAAGGTCTCGGCTGGGTTGGCGCGGTTGGGCATGATGGTGCGCAGGTGGTCGCCTGTTTCGGTTGGCATGACTTTCCACGCGAATGCCAGGCGGCTGTCCACCATGCCCTTCTTTTCGCCCCAGCTCCGTGTTTCGCCGAATCGCAGGTCGCCGATCCATGCGCCTTTTGCATGCGGCCGGGCGATCCACCAGCCATCGGAAAACCATTGCAATGTTGTGACCTCCCGCAGATTTTCCATCCCGGCGAGTGCGTCCGCGCCTTTCGGGTAAATCGTCCACCGCACGGGCGATGATGGCCGGTCGAAGACTGAGCGGTAGCCGACCCAAAACTCATCGCCGCGATCGACCACCGAGCGCCACAGCAGAATATTGAACGGCGTGGGAGCCTCGATACGGCGATTGAAAACCGTGCCGCGCTTGGCCAGATCCGCATTGAATCCCGCCGAAACCACGAATTTTAGCCCTACGCTCAACACGGCATACGCCGCAGAAATTCCCAAACCCCAGGCATTCAGCCGCCGCCGTTTCGGCAATTGTTTTTTCGTCCGGAGAAACGCCAGCCAGACCAGCGCCACCAACATCGGCATGGTGAACAGCAGATCGATGATGAATAAATTGTTGAAGGCCACCCGGGGCGCGTGGAACGGCCACAGCACCGACGTGCCATAGACCGTGAAACAATCGATCAGCACATGCGTGCTCCATACGGCGAAGACAAACCAACCGGCTAGGGCTTTGCTGATCTTGTCGCGTTTCCAGAGTTTCGCCAACTGCGGGGCGAGCGCCCATGAGGCCAGAATCATCACCAGCAACGAGTGACTTGGTCCGCGGTGCCACCACAGATTGCCCGCCGTATCGAAGAACGGCGTGAATAGTATATCCAAATCCGGCAGTGTTCCAAATAACGCCCCCCACACCAGCGCCCGGTTTCCCATGTGCTTGCCAAGCATCATTTCCCCAACTGCTGCTCCCAGCACTGCCTGTGTCATCGAATCCACGACGGCAAGATGCCGAAAATTTTCCATTCGCAAACCAGAAACAAACTAGAAACTCATCCTTGCATCGAAGAACTGGTCATTTAGACTGGTCACATGATAATTACTGCGACCGAATTCAAGGCCAAGTGCCTCCAATTGCTCGATCAGGTCCAGCGCACCGGCGAGGATCTGGTGATTTCCAAACGAGGAAAGCCCGTAGCCCGAGTGGTCGCCGTGCGAAATTCCAAGCCTTGGCTCGCCCTCCGTGGCAAGGGGCGTTTCGCGGGGGATCCTTTTGAACCGACGGTCCAAGAAACGGAAATTGAGGCCCTGAAGTGAGCGCTGCCCCGGTTCTCGATACACATATCTGGATTTGGTGGATGCTTGGCAATCCGGGATTGGAGCCGGCTGAGCGGGATGCATTGGATGCTCTTCCTCCAGAAAACCGCCCGGTGCTCTGTGACATCAGCTTATGGGAGTTCGCCACTCTGGTGGATCTTGGGCGGGTCGAAATCGAGGGGACGGTCGAGGATTGGTTACGCATCGCTGCATCACCGGCTACAGTGCGCATGCAGTCGATCACTCCTGACATCGTGGCGGAAATGAACCGCCTTCCTGCCAGTTTCCATCGGGATCCGGCCGATCGGTTGATTGTCGCCACTGCGCGTTTTCTAAAGCTCTCGCTCGCCACCAAGGATCGGAAGATCCGGGACTCGCGATTGACGACGCTCTGGAAGCTTTAGACATTCCGTTTTTGGCTTGGTAAAGAGTCGGGTTCCGGCACGATCGAAAAGAGTATGAATTGGAAACGCGTTTTGATCGGCGAGTGGAATTGGAAGCGTCCGATCAAATCGGTGGTTTGTATTTACCTGATTCTTTGTTTCGTGGCGGTGTTTTTTGCGGACCGCATCCTGTTCATGCCGCCGGATCCGTCATATGCTGCGGATTTGGATGGGCTGTTCCAACTGCGCACCGAAGAAGGTGAGGGGATCGCTTCGATTTATTATCCCGCAGCTGAAGGCATGCCGACTTTGCTCTATTCTCATGGAAACGCGGAGGATCTCGGGCAAGCGCTGGAACTCTATCAAACATGGCGCGGTATGGGTTTCGGGGTGCTGGCCTACGACTATCCGGGTTATGGTGAATCCGCCGGCACGCCAAGCGAGGCTTCGTGCAAACGTGCCATTCATACGGCATGGAAACATTTGCGTGGACTCGGAGTTCCTGCGAAGTCGATTGTCGTCGTCGGTCGCTCGGTCGGCGGCGGCCCGTCCACGTGGCTGGCTGCCGGGGAGAAACCGGCGGGTCTGGTCTTGATCGCTCCCTTCACTTCGGTCTTCCGGGTGGCGTTTCCGTTTCCGTTGTTTCCCCGCGACCGTTTCCAGAATTTGAAATTGATTCGTGAAATGGACACGCCGTTGTTGGTGATTCAAGGGGAAAACGATGAGGTTATCCCGGTTTCCCACGGCCGCTCCTTGGCGGAGGCGTCTGCCTCGGCCGACAAGGTATTCATCAAAATTCACAATGTCGGTCACAACGATTTGTTTGAAGTGGCGGGCGATGGGATCGTCAGGGAAATCGCGGATTTTTCCCGACGGGTAGCCAAGTGAAGAGATTCTGATCCAGTTCCGCCAGCCGTTGATTTTCTCGAGCACGTGCCGCTCCGACCGATTATTCGTGCGGCCGCACAAATAATCGGTCGTTCGCTGTTCAATGCCCGATCGAGCTAGGATGTTTGAGATGGCCCACGTGTTTCCTGTTTCCCTGCCTTGACGCGGCCCCCGGTCTGGCCAGATGCTCCGCGCGCGATGAATGACACTACACGCCCGTTTTCCAGTCCGATGCTCGATGGCCCGGACCGCGCCCCGAGCCGCGCCATGCTCTACGCCGTTGGCTTCAATAAGGAAGATTTCTCCAAACCCCAGATCGGCATCGCTTCGACTTGGAGCGAGGTGACGCCCTGCAACGTCCATATCGACAAGCTCGCCCGCGAGTCGTCCAATGGCGTGAATGCCGCCGGCGGCAAGGGCATCATTTTCAACACCATCACCATCTCGGACGGCATTTCGATGGGCACCGAAGGCATGAAATACTCGCTGGTTTCCCGCGAGGTCATCGCGGATTCCATCGAAACCGTGGTCGGCTGCGAAGGCATGGACGGCTTTGTGGCGATCGGCGGCTGTGATAAAAACATGCCGGGCTGCCTGATGGCGATGGCCCGCATGAACCGCCCCGCGGTCTTCGTCTATGGCGGCACGATTATGCCCGGCTGCGCCACGATCAAGGGCGAGAAAAAGGACCTCGATATCGTTTCCGTGTTCGAAGCGGTCGGCAAGCATGCCAGCGGTGAATACTCGGACGAGGAGCTGGAAATCGTCGAGTCCTGCGCGATTCCGGGTGCCGGATCTTGCGGTGGCATGTACACCGCCAACACGATGGCCAGCGCGATTGAGGCGCTCGGCATGTCGTTGCCTAACAGCTCGGCCCAAGCGGCCATCTCGGATGACAAGATGCGCGATTGTTTCGACGCCGGCGCCGCCGTGCTCAATCTGATCCAGCTCGGCATCAAGCCGCGCGATATTCTCACCAAGGAGGCGTTTGAAAATGCCATCACCGTGCTCATCGCGCTCGGTGGCTCCACCAATGCCGCGCTGCACATTCCGGCCATCGCATGGTCGGCGGGCATCGACATCACCATCGATGATTTCGAACGCATCGGCAAACGAGTGCCCGTGCTCGCTGACTTGAAGCCATCCGGCAAATACGTCATGGCGGACCTCGTGAACATCGGCGGCACCGTTCCGCTGATGAAAATGTTGCTCGATGCAGGGCTCCTGCACGGCGACTGCATGACGGTCACCGGCCGCACGATGCGCGAGAATTTGGAAAAACTCGCCAAACCGTATCCGGCAGGCCAGCAGATCATTCGCCCGGTTTCCGATCCGATCAAGAAGGACAGCCACTTGCGCATCCTCTACGGTAATTTAGCGGAAGGCGGCGCGGTCGCCAAAATCTCCGGCAAGGAAGGCGAAGTCTTCACCGGCAAAGCCCGCGTGTTCGATTCGGAAGACGCCGGCATGAAGGCGATTCTCGGCAAGCAAATCCAGAAGGGCGACGTCATCGTCATCCGCATGGAAGGCCCGAAAGGCGGCCCCGGCATGCGTGAGATGTTAGGCCCGACCAGCGCCGTGATGGGTCTCGGTCTTGGCAAGGACGTCGCGCTCATCACCGACGGCCGTTTCTCCGGTGGTAGCCACGGATTTGTGGTCGGCCACATCACTCCGGAAGCGTATCTCGGCGGTACGATCGCAATCTTGAAAGATGGTGACGAGATCACCATCGATGCCACCAGCAACCGCATCGACGTGAATCTATCCGACGAAGAAATCGCCGGCCGCAAGGCGCATTGGGTCCAACCATCACCGCGTTACACCCGCGGTGTGCTCGCAAAATACGCCAAGCTCGTCTCCACCGCCAGCGAAGGCGCGGTGACGGATAAGTATCTATGATTCAACTGCTATAGCCGATGTCAGACGCGCTTAAATCCCTTGCATCCGTCTTGGAGAAAATGGGCGTCACTCCAATGATGGCAGGAGGTTGGGCAGTGAATCATCATGGTTTCAGCCGGAGCACTCTTGATATCGATCTCGTTTACGACCGGGGACGAAGGGATTAAATCATCTCGGCTCTCGTGCAGGCGGGGTATTTCCCGAAGTTGGATTTATCCTTCGCCTGTCGGCTGCTACACCGGACGGTCGCCATGCCCATTCTCGATGTGATCTGGGTGGATGCGGCGACTTTTGCGAAACTTCTGGCCGAGGCCGAGCCGTTTGGAATTGCTCCATCGTTGCGCGTGATCTCGTTGAATTCACTGCTTTCGATGAAACTGCACGCGCTCCATGATGACGATGCCCGGAAAGGGCGTGACTATCGCGACATCGATGAGCTGCTGGATCGGCATCCATATCTGAGGACTTCGGAGGATTTTCACGATCTGGTCAGGGCGCAGGCTCCGGAGTTGTTTTGGTCGAAACTTGGGGTGAAATCGCCATCATGAAGGGAATCCAATGGCCGAGTTTTTCCGGGCATCCGCCAGCTCCATGGTTGGACAATGAAGCTTATTCCCAGTGGATTCTCAACGAGTGGATTCCTCTTTGCGCCGCACGCGGCGAGATGACCGAGGAGAAACTCATCGCGGATTTCATGAACAACGAAGGCCGCGTGACGTCCTGGCCGGACTTCGGTGCCGTGTAGGACAAATCGCCATGAACGCTCCCTATCAATGCCAGTTCTGCCGATTTCGTTTGCCGTCAATAATCCTTGAAATTCGTGGTCCGTGCGAAAAACGCCATTTTGAAAAACCAAGGGGAAAGCAGGAAATGCAATGGAATTTGGCATAAAACAAGCGTATTGAGAGCTCTGGAAAATCGTCCTTGCCTGCATGGTTTGGCACCAACCATTGTCTGGCCCCGGAACGTCGCCCTCCACCAACCCTGAATCCCACCATTTCCACCCATCATGGCTTCTTCTTTTCTTCCCAAACCATTCACCCACCATTACGAAATCGCCCCGGAATACGCGAAAAGCGCGGTTTATTTTTCCTGCGAATTCGGCATCGATCAGAGCTTTAAGATCTACTCCGGCGGTTTGGGCTTCCTTGCCGGTTCGCACATGCGCTCCGCGGCGGACCTCAAGCAGAATCTCTGCGGCATCGGTATTCTCTGGACCTACGGCTACTACAGCCAAGCCCGCGGTGAGGATCGCGAGCTGGCCATTCAGTTCCGCAAAAAAGAATACGCGTTCCTGCAGGACACCGGCATCCGCTTCACTGTGCCGGTTCACGGCCACCCCGTGTGGGTGAAGGCGATGTTCCTTCCAGGCGACGTGTTCGGCACCGTGCCGATGTTTTTCCTCAGCACCGATGTCGAGGAAAACGATCCGCTGTCCCGCGCGATCACCCACCGTCTCTACGATCAGGACCATCTGCGTCGCATCGCCCAATACATTGTGCTTGGCGCCGGCGGTGCCCGTTTGCTCGATGAGCTCGGCGTGGACCCCGACGTCTGGCACCTCAATGAAGCCCACGGGCTTTCCGCCGCCTTCCATCTCTACGAAAAACATCAAAGCGTGGATGAAGTGCGCAAACGCCTCGTCTTCACCACCCACACCCCGGAAGAGGCTGGTAACGAACGGCATAGTTTCTCCCTACTTCGCGATTTCACCTTCTTTGGTGGCACGCCGGAAGAAAAAGTTCGTGAAATCACCGGTATCGAAGGTGATGAATTCAATCACTCACTCGCCGCCCTGCGCCTGGCACGCTTGGCCAACGGCGTCTCCAAACTCCATGGCGAGGTTTCCCGGGATATGTGGAAAAACTCCCCTGATATCTGCGAGATCACTCACATCACCAACGCCCAGAACAAGAAATACTGGGTGGACCACGGTCTCGAACACGCCCGCACCAGCGGCGATCCCGACGAACTCCGCCATCGCAAGCGCGAGCTCAAGGAGCGCCTTTTCCGCGTCGTCGCAGACCAGACGGGCAAGCTCTTCAAGCCGGATATCCTCACCATCGTCTGGGCCCGCCGCTTCGCTGGTTACAAACGCCCGGATCTGATCACCCGTGATATCAAGTTGTTCCGCGAACTTCTCAACAACAGCCAATACCCCGTGCAGGTGATCTGGGCCGGAAAACCCTATCCCTTCGATTTCGGCGCGATCGATACCTTCAACGATCTCATTCGCCTCACCCGTGATTATCCGAATGCCACCGTGCTTGTCGGTTACGAACTCGAACTCTCCCGGTTCCTCAAAAACGGCTCGGACATCTGGCTCAACAATCCCGTCGTGACGCGCGAAGCTTCCGGCACCTCCGGGATGACCGCCGCCATGAATGGCTCTGTCAATCTTTCCACCTACGACGGCTGGGTGTGCGAATTCGCCAAGGATGGGGAAAACTCGTTCATCATTCCGCAGGCGGATCCCGAGCTCAGCGCCGGAGAACGGGATGTGAGTGATATGATGGGCTTCTACAAGGTCCTCAATGAAAAGATCTTGCCGACCTACTACGATCATCCGAAGGATTGGAATCGCATTGTCCTCAACTCGATGAATGATGTTGTGCCCTTCTTTGACGCCAACCGCATGGTGGATGAGTATTACAATAAAATCTATCAGTGATTTTGTCGGTTGTTATTGTTGGCAAAATGTTAGCTGATTTTAGTCACGGCTATAAGAGTTTTTCCTCATAGCATGGAAATGATGGTTCTTGATCTTTCGTTTCTCGTTCAAGGATGGAAAAGCAATGCGCACGTCACGGTGTGGTGCTCACGCTCCACGGCTGCGGATCAATGGTCCGTCACGATGAAGACACTTTTGAAACAGTTCTATCCTGTCACTTGCAATCCTTGGGATTGATGAGCAGAGCACCGCATGCGGGCCGGGCGTTTCCATGTTGAATGGGGCTTCCATGGCGGCGGGTCCTAGGGTAGTGTAGGATTCAAAATTCCCGGGCACGCGGAATCCGCACGAAGTATAAGAGAATATGCGTAGCGAGGTTGACGATCTCTGTCATTCTCGGGATCACTTATGAACCTCATTCAGGCATCCTCGTTGGTCGTTCTTCGAGTTGAATTTGAAAAGGCTTATCTAGGCTTACCGCAGCAAGCCGAGGCCCTCTCGTCATCCTGTTCGGGCTTGACCTCCCCCTGCATTTTTCCCTAACGCTAATCATTGGTATAACCGATAGAACTCACCAACCATCATTTAACCCGCAAAAGCACCAAACCTATGAAGACCCTGTGGAAATCATTCCGACCTCTGGCCCCAAGCCACTGGATTCGCAACCTGTGTCAAAACTTCTTATGGCTTGCGGGCGGGGGGGCGTCAGCGGCGTTGATCCTGATTTCCTGCGCCACGACCGGTCGCACAATGATGGCTCCACCGAGCATCCCGGGTGCCACCTTCGTGGGCTCGGAAGAATGTTCACAGTGCCACGAAAAAACCGTCCGCGACTTCAAAACCGCCGATCACGCCAAACTTCAGGCCAAGGGAGCGAACGCCAAGGACATGGGCTGTGAATCCTGCCACGGACCGGGTAGCAAGCACGTCGAAGCCGGCGGCGGCGCCGGAACCATCGTCAATCCCAAGAAGTCTTCAGAAACATGCTTCCAGTGCCACTTGGATACCAAAGCGCAGTTCAGCATGCCCTACGCCCACCAGGTGCTGAACGGCAAGATGTCCTGCTCGGATTGCCATGATCCGCACAAGGGTTCTGCCCACAAGGGCGGCGGAACGTCTATCGCACGTGCCAATGAAACCTGCATGCAGTGCCACACCGCACAGGCTGGTCCGTTTGTCTTCCCGCATGAGGCGACCCGTGAAGGATGCGTTTCCTGCCACAGCCCGCACGGCTCCACGAACCAAAAGATGCTCACCGAGCGCAACTCCAACCTGTGCCTCAAGTGTCACTTCCAACAACAGCCTGGAGCGGCTCCGACCGATTCTATCATGATTGGAGCTCCCAGTGCGCACACCTCAAGCAGGCTGATGGGCGGCACATGCTGGTCCGCCGGCTGCCACGAAGGCGTCCATGGATCTAACGTCAATAGCCACCTTCGCAACTAACCCTGAAAAACCTCACTACCATGAAACGCAAGCATTTCAAAGGAATCACCGGATTTGTCACTACCATTCGGATCGGTTGTGCCGCGGGGATCGGCATGATGACCTCTCAAATCCAAGCCGGCACCCCGGCACCTACTCCAGCCGAGGCGGAAGTTGAAGTTTCCGCCAACTGGGTGGACTTCACCGTAGGCGGGGCATCCACCAGTGGCGATCAGGCCGCCTACCAGCGCCGGGTCGGCCAGGATGGCGACTTTTACGGCGGCATCAGCGACATGCACTGGGAACAGGAAAGTAATGACATCACCTGGACGCTCGATGGCCACGCAATGTTCGGCAACGAGGATTATGAAGCCATTCTTGGCGCGCAAAAAGAGGGGCTTGGATATATCAAAGCGGGCTACAACCAGTTCCGGACTTGGTACGACGGCTCCGGTGGCTACGTTCCCGTGACTGATGGATGGTTCTCGAATGATGATGAGCTTTCAGTCGACCGTGGAGAAGTTTGGTTCGAGGCGGGGCTTCGCATGGAGGATTTGCCGGAAATTACCTTCAACTACAGCCATCGTTGGCGCGATGGCGAGAAGGATTCCACTTCATGGGGTCAGAGTGGTAGTTATAAAATCGCTCCTTCGCTCAATGTGATTGACGAGGAGACCGACACCTTCACGCTCGATATCACCCACACCCTTGGCAATACGGATTTGGGTTTGGGTCTGCGTTATATGAGCGTCAATAATGAGGATAGCCGCATTATGGGATCGGGAGTGTCTCCCACTAACTCCGGGGCGGGTAACACCGTCGAGGATACTGCGGTTTATGATTCCAACTTGTTCAATGCGCACATGTTCAGCGAAAGTCGTTTCGGTGAACGGGTGCTCGCCAGCTTCGGCTACTCCTACACCAACCTCGATACCGATGTGAGCGGTGACCGCCCATCGCGTGACAACACCACCAATATTCTTGAAACAGGGGCCGACCACGCCTCATGGGGGATGACAGGAGGTTCTCAGGCGCAGATTCACGTGCTAAATGCCAACCTGTGGTGGAATCCAGTGGACGATCTGGTGATCGTGCCGTCGCTTCGCGCGGAGTTTTGGGATCAGAGCGCCGAGACATGGCACCTTGCTGGTGTTCGTAGCAGGAACGTCAGTGGGGACGCCGACCAAGCGGTTGAGGATGCCCTGAATGGCATCTTCCCGGCCGATGGTTCACCCAACGAAGGACGTCTTGAAGAAGTTCATGATTCGAGCGGCAACCAATGGGAGGAGTTTACCGAAGCCCTTGAGGTTCGCTACAGCGGTTTGGAAAATGTGCTCGCATACGCTAATGCCGAATGGACTCAGAGCGAGGGCGACTATTCCCGCGAGACGACCGGGGACTTCCATACGGTGCCGGAGACTGTCGAAGTATCACATCGCAGGACGGACTCCGATCTTGATATCCAGAAATACACAATTGGTGCCAATTGGTATCCCCTACGCGGACTCAGTTTCTCCGCGCAGGCATATTACAAGAGTTATGAGCAGGACTTGGATTTTGATATCGAGGATGATGACGCGCAGATCAGCAATCACAACAACGAAACGAACGATATCAATCTCCGCATGACCTGGAGGGCGTTGCCTAATCTGACGTTTGTGACTCGATATGACTATCAGCAGACAGATATCAAAACCCGGGGTGTCAATGCAAATCCCGTGGAAGGAGAGACCACTTTAAAAATCGTCGAAAGCGCAGACATCGAGAGCAACATCATCAGCCAGAGTGTGACTTGGATGCCATTGGAGCAAATGTATGTCCAAGGGGTCTTTAGTTATGTGATGTCAGAAACCGACACGCCATCGGACAAATATGCGCCGCAACGAATCGAGGACTCAGACAATGATTACGTGATGGCCAACCTGACCGTTGGCTACGCCCTTGATCGGAAGACCGAGATCACAGCTGGCTACTCATTCTACTACTCGGAGAATTATGACATTCCGTATGCGACAAACGGGACCCCGGGTTCTGTCGGATTCGGCACGGATCTTGAAGAGCACGTGTTCAGCGTCTCGCTCACCCGTCAGATTAATCCGAACATGGTCTGGAACATGGGCTACGGATATTATAATAGCAATGACGGCAATTTTGGCGGAAACAACAGCTTTGACGCTCACATGGTGTCAACTGGCTTGCAAGTTCGCTTCTGATCTGCCATAAACAATCGTCGTTTCCTAAATCAAACCAATCAAAACATGAAACTCCACATCACACTTCTCTCGGTCGCCGCGCTGCTGGCCAGTCCAGCCGCCTTCGGTGATGCCGCCGCCCTCTACGGAAAAAGCTGCGCCTCCTGCCACGGCAAGGACGGCAAGGGCGACACCAAGATGGGCAAGAAAGCCGGTGCCAAGGATTACACCACCGCAGAAGGCCAGAAGTGGTCGGATGCCGAGGGCGTCAAGGCGATCCTTGAAGGCGTCAAGGACGGCGATAAACAGAAGATGAAAGGGTTCACCGGCAAGGTCACCGAGGCTGAAGCCAAAGAACTGGTGACTTACATCCGCACCTTTAAGAAATAAAAATTCGTATCCATCCGGTGTCGATCACTCGCTGCAGGATCGAATTCACGGCGGGGCCTCGGCGACGGGGTCCCGCCTTTTTGAAATATCAACAACCCACGACTTTCTAACAACATGATTGAAGATCAACCTGCTATATCATCTTCCAGCCGCTTCAATCGCCTGCGCAACTGGCTCAGTCTAGCTGGCATGGTGCTGTGTGTATCGGCGGCATTTGCCTTTATTCTGTTATTTGCGGTGGACTTGTTCGCGACCCACGCAAATCCTTACATGGGTATTTTGGCCTATGTGGTGGCGCCGATGTTCTTTTTCATGGGCCTGGCACTGGTGCTCGGGGGTTACTTTCTTGAGTCGCGGAGAATTCGCAAAGGGGTGCCTCGCAAGGAGAATGCGTTCGTGCTCAATGTGGATCTTTCCCGCAAGCGCGACCGGCGCCTCATGGTTGGCTTCGTGGGCGGTAGTCTTGGATTCCTTATGCTGACGGCCTTCGGCAGCTACGAGACCTATCACCTGATGGAGACCAATTCCTTTTGCGGCGAAACCTGTCACACGCCGATGGAACCCGAATACAAGGCATATCAGCATTCTGCGCACGCCCAAGTGGATTGTGTGGCCTGCCACATCGGGCCCGGCACCACCGCCTACATCCGCACCAAGCTCAATGGGGTAAAGCAGATGTATCACCAGATCCTCGGCGATTATGACCGACCGATCCAGATTCTCAATCCGAACTTGCGCTTGGCCCAAGAGACCTGCCAGACCTGTCACTGGTCGCAGAAACATTTCGGCGATGTGCCGAAAACCTTCCGGCATTACCTCGCCGATGAGGAAAACACTCCGTTCACCGTTCACATGATTCTCAAGGTGGGCGGCAGCGATCCGGTGCACGGTCCGGTCGAGGGGATTCACTCGCACATGAATGTCTCCAATAAAATAGAGTTCATTTCGCTAGATGAGCACCGTGAGGAAATCCCCTGGGTGCGTGTGACCGATGCCAACGGAAAGTCCACCGAATATCGCACCGAGAAATTCACGGATGATATCTCGAAGCACGTGATCCGGACGATGGACTGCATGGATTGCCATAACCGTCCGGCACATAAATTCCTCTCGCCCAACGATGCGGTGGACCAAGCCATGGCCATGGGTCGCATCGATGTATCCATTCCCTGGGCCAAGTCGAACATCGTCAAAGCTTTGGCCGCGCCGTATTCCACCCGCGAGGAGGCACAGCAGAAGATCGCGGAATCCCTGCGCGCCGAGTATAAGGATGACAAACGTGTGGACAGCTTGGTGGCCGAAGTTGGTAAGATTTATGCAACCAACTTTTTCCCGGAGATGAAAGCCGATTGGCGTGCCCATCCGGACCACATCGGCCACAAGGACAACAATGGTTGTTTCCGTTGTCATGACGGCATGCACATGGCTTCCGATGGCAAGACCTCGATCAAAGGCAGCGATTGCAATGCCTGTCACCTGATTGTGGCCCAAGGCGCGGGTGAGGAGTTGGAAAAGGTTAACCGAAAGGGCTTCGACTTCTTCCACGTCGATTCGGAATATTCGGAGCCTAACTGTGCGGAATGTCACAACGGCGAGATTCAGAAGGAGTGAGACTCTGAATTTCCGGTCTTTTCTTGCTGGGGAATTGACGGTTCGTCGTCTGGCGTGAAGCATGCGTTCGTTAAGTGCCCCATCATGAAACCCACGCTGCTTTCCATCGGATTTTTCGCCCTTGCCCTGACCTCCTGCAAGCAGGACAAGGAGATCAAAGTTTACCGCGTTGCCAAGGAGGCGTCGCCTGCTGGTCCATCGGCGGAAGCCGGTGATCCGCATGCGGGTGTGCCCGGCATGATGCCGGGTGGCGTAATGGGTGGCGTAATGGGTGGAGCGGCAGGTGGAGCAGCGACTGGTGCGGACCCTCATGCCGGTTTGACTGCGGAACAACTTGCGGCGGCAGGAACCGCCATGCCTCCGAGCCAAGGGTATTCGGACACCCCCCCGGCCCACTGGAAGAAGCAGCCACCGTCAGCCATGCTGCTGGTGAAATACCAAATCCAGGGTGAGGGCGGTGCTGTGGTGGATGTGACTTTCTCGACTCTCCGCAGCTCCCCAGGCGGACTGCTCGCAAACATCAACCGCTGGCGAGATCAACTCAATCAACCGGCTTTTGACGAGGCATCGTTGAAACAAAACACACGGACAGTGCAATCGGGTTTTGGAGATGCGGTTTTTGTGGAAATCGAAGGACTCACACCGACTGCGGATGCCGCAAAGGATGGCCGCCTCATCGGCGCCATCGCCGAGGTGGGCGCGAGCGCATGGTTCTTCAAGCTCCGTGGCAATGCGGCTCTCGCCACGGCGGAGAAAGAGAATTTCCTGCGCTGGATCGAGTCCGTAAAGCCCGCCGCGCCCGCGGAAGCCTCCAAGGTGCCGATGCACGGCACGCCGCCCGGGGAACAAATCGCAGCACCACCGGCATCCCCCGCCGCCCCGCTGGGAGACGGCTCGGTCACTTGGCAAATGCCCGATGGATGGGCCGCAGCCAAGGGCAGTTCGGCCCGTTACGCAACGCTTGCCGTCACCGGTGCGGATGGCTCGAAAGGCGAACTCGCCATCACCCATTTCCCCGGCGACGTCGGCGGCGATCTTGCCAACGTCAACCGCTGGCGCGGACAAATCGGCCTCGCGCCCATCGACGAAGCTGCGCTCGCGCCATCCGTCACGCAAATCACCGCCGGTCCCAAGAGCATCAAAGTGATTGATGCCACCGGCCCGCAAAACCGTTGTGCCGCCGGCTGGGTAGCTCATGGCGGGGAGACCTGGTTCTTCAAATTCACCGGACCCGACGCCTTGGTCGGTGCGGAAAAGGCGAAGTTCACCGCGTTTCTGGAATCCATCCGCTTTACCAAGCCCGAATGATGAGTGCCCTCCGTCGAATTCTGGACCCAGTTTGTTCGCTGCGTCTCACCCTGTTCTGCCTCGCCGCCGCCCTCGTGCTGGTTTTCGCCGGGACACTGGCGCAGGTCCGCTTCGGGCTCTATCTGGTGCAGGAAGAATATTTCCAAAGCTGGTTCATCTGGTGGACCGCGCCATCCGGGAATCTCATGCTGCCGGTTTTTCCCGGCGGTCACCTGATCGGAGCGGTGCTGTTAATCAACCTCGTCTCCGCGCACATCCGGCGTTTCAGTTGGACTTGGAAAAAACTCGGCATTCAGCTCACCCATCTGGGTCTCATCATCATGCTGGCCGGCGGGCTGGCCACCGATCTGTTTTCAGTGCACAGCTACATGCGCATCAAGGAAGGTGCCACCAGCAACTACTCGGAAGACAGCATGAATATGGAGCTGGCGGTGATCGATCGGACAGAAGCTGACACCGAACAAGTGACCGCCGTGCCGGGCGAAGTGCTGGCGGATGGCGGTGCCATCAACCATGAGTCGCTCCCATTCCGCATGGAAGTGCGCGGATTCTATCGGAACTCGAAACTTCAGATGATCGGAGAGGGTGCCAGCTCGGTCCCGGCATCCACCAAGGGAACCGGAGCGCGGGTCGCCGTGGCCGCGAAACCCCGCGCCACCCGCATGGACGAGCGGGATTCAATGAGCGCCGTGCTCGAGATTATTTCCGTCAAGGGCGGTGAGTCGCTCGGCACCTGGCTGGTCTCGGACTCACTGGCCGCCGCCCAGGAATTCGAAGCGGACGGCCGCAAATGGAGCATCCAGCTCAGGCCTTCCCGTTATTACAAGCCATACAGCCTGTCCTTGCAGGACTTTACTCACGAAACCTATCCCGGTACGCAGATTCCGAAAAATTTCTCTAGCAAGGTCAACCTCGTGGACCTCGACATGAAGGACAGCCGCCAAGTGCTCATCTACATGAACCATCCGCTGCGCTATCGGGGCGATACCTACTATCAGTCCGGTTTCGAGCCTGACAATAGCGGCACGGTGTTGCAGGTCGTGCGCAATCCGAGCTATCAGGCGCCCTATGTCGCCTGTGTGATCGTTTCGCTGGGACTTATCTATCAATTCGCCTTCCATCTCGTCGGATTCTCCCGCCGTAAAAAAGCCGCCACCACCTCATGAACCGATTTATTCCCTATCTTGTCCTGCTGGTCGCCGCCTTGTGGATCGGTTCTTCTTGGATGTATCCCAAGGCCGGCCCCGGAGAATTCGACCTCACATCCTTCAATCGCATTCCGGTGCTCGCCGGCGGCCGTATCAAACCGTTTGACACTGTTGCGCGCAATTCCCTCCTCATTCTGAGCGGCAAACAAACCGTGCGCCTATCCGAGGGCGGAAAACTAAGCGCCTCACACTGGCTGGCCGATGTTTTATTCAACCCCAAGAAAGCCGACAGCTATCCGGTGTTCGCCGTCGCCAATCAGGAAGTGCTCGGCATGTTCGGTTGGCCGCAGATGGACAAGAAGTATTGCACCTACGAGGAGCTCAGGCAGCACATCCCCAAGATCGACGAGGAGGGCAAACTCGTGCAGGAAATCGAAGCCCCGAAGCGCACGCCATTCCATACGGCTATCTTCAACCTCCGCAATTCGCTCTATCTCTATCAACGGCTGAAAAGCAGCATTCATGAAGAAGGCACCGTTGATTTCGGCAAAGAAATCGAGACCTACGCCGCAGCCGTGGCCGCAGGGGCTGAGACTTTGAAGGCGGGTTCCGCGCCGCTCGATAAGGAGCGCATGGCATTGCTCAGGTCTGCGGCGGCCCGTTATGAAAACCAGTCGCAATTCTCCTATTTGATGGTCGTGGCACCACCCGCCGGCGGCAAGGAAGGCGACTGGCTCACCACCGGTGCGGCCTTGATGCGGGTGAAATCCCCGGACAAAATTCCGGCATCAGTCGCCGCGCTGGCGGACATGGGGGACGCTTTCCGCGCCAACAATCCCGCGGCTTTCTCGAAAGTGACGCGCGAATACGCGGGCTTGCTCAACATCGAGCATCCGGAGTGGGTGGGCCGCACCTCCTACGAGCTGCGCTTCAATCAGATGCAGCCGTTCTATCACAGTATGGTGCTTTACGTCGGAGCATTTCTGTTAGCATGCATCTCATGGCTCTGTTGTCCGCGCGGCTTGCGTAAATCCGCCTTCTTGCTGCTCATGCTCGCGCTGGTGGTGCATTCATTCGGCATGTTCTCGCGCATGTATCTGCAAGGCCGACCACCAGTCACCAATCTCTACTCTTCCGCGATCTTCGTCGGTTGGGGCGCGGTGGTGCTGGGCTTGGTGTTGGAGCGACTGTTCCGCGATGGTATCGGTGCCGCCAGTGCCGGCATGGTTGGATTCATCACGCTGATCATCGCGCATCACTTGGGTTCCAGTGGCGACACGCTGGAAATGATGCAGGCGGTTCTTGATAGCAATATCTGGCTCGCCACTCACGTCGTGATCATTACCGCCGGATACTCCGCTATGTTTTTGGCTGGTTTCTTGGCCATCGCCTATGTGGTGCTGGGGCTTTTCACCCGCCTTCTCACGCGTGAGACCGCTCAAAAACTCACGGGTATGGTGTATGGCATCGTTTGTTTCGCCACCTTGTTCAGCTTCGTCGGCACGGTGCTCGGTGGTATCTGGGCGGACCAATCGTGGGGCCGCTTCTGGGGCTGGGATCCCAAGGAAAACGGCGCATTGCTCATCGTGTTGTGGTGCGCTCTCATCCTTCACGCCCGCTGGGGCGGATTCATCCGTCAGCGCGGCATCATGGCCATGGCGATCATCGGCAATGCGATCACTGCGTTTTCATGGTTCGGAGTAAACATGCTGGGCGTCGGCCTTCATTCCTATGGATTCATGGACAAGGCGTTTCCATGGTTGTTGGGTTTTGTCATCTCGCAGTTTGTGCTGATGCTGCTCACCCGCCTTCCCGCCAATCTCTGGCGCAGTTTTTGCAATGCACCACCAAAGGACGTAAAAGCCGCTGGATTTTTAGCGGATTCGGCACCGGTCGCCCATTAGGAGTGAGCCTACGGCGCCTCAGGGAGCGGCGGAACATGTCCGCCGATGTCCATGAAAAAGCCAATAAGATGAGCGAAGCGCTTTCCATTGTCCCATCATGGTCAGGGCGAACATGTTTCGCCCCTCCTTGCGCCAAAGCGACGCGCCCCAATTTGAGGAGCTGCCTCATTTTCGAGGTTGGGCTTCAGGCCTGCGGGGCGGGCTTGGCAAGGCAGGCTTTGATCTGATCTTCCAGTTGCGCGGCAATCGATGAGGTCGGGGCAAATCCTTTTTGCGGGGGTTCGAAAATCGAGCTTTTCTCTGGATCGGAGGGTTCCTCCGCGCCGGGTTCGATCAACATCACCAAGCGGGGAAATCGGCTGGGAAGCCAGAGGATTTCAGAGGTGCGGGCGAAGGTTTTCACCAGCTTTTCAACCTGCGGCCGTCGGGCTTCGGGGATGGAATCATTGAGCGTGATTTTCACGGGAATATTCGGATAATGGGAGGTGCTGCTTGCACCAAATGCATGAGGTAGGCCGCGGGGCAATCCGACGCGAGCAAATTCCTGACTTAAAATCGTTTCAGTCGGAATCCGATCCTTGGAATTCTTCGCGAAGCATTTTCAGCAATTCCTCGGGATTCTCGGCGATTCTTGACGCCCCGGCGGCCAATAGCCGATCCCGGTCATGGTATCCCCAGGTGACGGCGATGGCCTGCATGTCCGCGTTGGCGGCGGTTTCCAAGTCCATGGTCGAATCGCCGATCACAATGCAGCGCTCTGGAGCATCTCCCATGGCGGCGGCGATTCTGAAAGCGCCTTCGGGGTGGGGTTTGTGCGGGATGCCATCTTGTTGGCCGAGCACTTGTGCGAAATGAATTTTCGGGAACACCGCACGGGTGATGGTGCCGGTGAACTCGTGGGTTTTGTTTGAAAGCACGGCCATTTGGAAACCGTCCAGTTGGAGTTCGTGCAGCATGCTATGGATTCCCGGGTAGGCCCTGGTGCCCTCCGCCCAACTGAGGTCATAGTCTTTCTTGAAAAACGTAACGAGGGACTTGATGAGGGCCGGGTCGGCTCCTAGGTAAACCGCGCGTCGGATGAGCATTTGCAGGCCGTCGCCGACGAAAGACCGCACGTTGGCATTCGAGTGGCCCGGTAATCCGTGAGCGGTGAGCGCGCGGTTCAAGGACGCTGCAATGCCAGGCAGGGAATCCACGAGGGTTCCATCGAGGTCGAAAATCACACAAGGCTTCACGCGGGGAAGCTGGATGAAAGCGCGCTCGAGAGGAAGCGCTTAAAACCCGATCATGCTGACGAGTTCATGGTCGCTGAAATCATCGAGATGATCCACGGCGGCGATGAGGGTTTCGGTTTCTGCGATTTCCTCGATAGCTGCGGCCTGCGTGGAATCAAAGGTGTTGCTCAGCTCTTCCGGCGCAGATGTCGGGCCGGACAAGCTGACGATGGTGAAGGCCAATGCGACGCAGGTAGCAGCGAGTCCGGCGAGCGGGGCAGGGGAGAGCAAACGTTTCCACCAGCTTTCCGTTTGGCCGGCGAGGCGTGCGGCGCGCACGGCATCATCCACAAAACGCGGGCTGGGATTCACGGGCGTCGCGTGATCGAGCAATTTCCAAACGGCGTCATGTTCCCATGAGTCGTCGGTGTTGGGTAGCTTGCGGTTCATGATGCGTGGTGGTTTTACCAACGAGGAAACACCATGCCGATGCGAAAGTTGCGGCTTTTTCAACAATTGGCGGAGGGGGAGGGAAGCTTGCCAAGAACGCGCTACTGGATGGTTGCATTGGTATTTGTGCGTTAGCGGTTTGACCGGGCGACGCTGCGTGCGAAGCCATGAACGGCCTTTTAGTGTGAAATCCGTGTGGAATCCGGGTGATTCTGTCCCGGATTTCGGCTGGATTTGAATCCCGACAGAATCCCGCGGTTCTCCGGAATCCGGGAATCGGCATGTCTGGTCAGGTTCTCATCCATTCGTCACACATCTGCCAGATCGGCGAGTCGGATCAAGGGCGTTTTAGTTCGCACTTTAAAAAATAATCGACTGATCATCAGGCATTTTTTGCCGGCCTTACAGCCCAAATTTGCGTCAGTATGAGCCATTTCTGACTATTCATCGTCTGTTATGATCTCGATGGGTTTCGCTCCAAACTTGGGAGTTCCAAAAATCCCAATGTCGTCGGTCCCATAAACCCGAGAGGTATTGCCGTCACGCTCGATGACCGCTTCCGGTTTTGCCCCCAAGTTGGGAGTTCCAAACATCCCAATCTCTTTGGCACCATAAACCCTGGAGGTATTGCCATCGCGTTCGATGACCGCTGTGGGTTTTGCCCCCAAATTGGGAGTTCCAAATATCCCGACGTCTTTAGACCCATAAATGCGAGACGTATTGCCCTGATGTTGAATCACACCAGCTGGCTTCGCGCCCAAATTGGGAGTTCCAAATATCCCGATATTTTCAGCTCCGTAGATACGAGATGTATCACCATCGCGCTCAATCACTGCCTCGGGTTTGGCCCCCAAAAAAGGAGTTCCAAAAATTCCGATATTCTTACCGCCATAAATCCGGGATGTGTCACCATCACGCTCAATCACAGCCGCTGGCTTCGATCCAAGATTAGGAGTTCCGAAAATCCCGATGTCATCAGATCCATAGACGCGGGAAGAATGATCACCGCCACCATAACCACGTAATTGGCTGGGTCCCAGGCTGTATGCGCCGACGGCGGGCGTGTGGTATGATCCATAGTCTTGATAAAAGCAGGACACATTCGTCACAAGAATCATGATTCCCATGGAGAGGTTTCTGAAAATTTTCATGTCTGTCTGTTTCTTATGTCAGATTTGCGGATTCCTAGGAATCCATCTCGTGAGTCATTCTTCTTGATGGAGCTTGTAAATCAGCCTCTTTTTTGACGTCGGCGATGGATGGATTGGTGTACTTGAGTATCCCATATTCGTTCAGTAAAGTAGCTGCCTTCAGGATATTGAAACCGGGAACATCGCCCGCAGTTTCCTCCAAATCCGACAGCGCTTCAGACACTGTCGGATAGTCACCACTTTCAACAGCCCTCAACGATTTAAGGTTGGCCCATACGGCCTCAGGGCTCATGTCTGGCTCAGATTTCAGGCGATACTCGAATACCCTTGCCGCATCGGGCATTGGGTTGATCCATGATCGCAGAAGAGAAAATACTTGGCTGATAAGATCGCACACAAAAGAAATCGCAATGAAGGCGAACCCTGCCCACGACAGTAAAACAAATAAAATCAGGCAGCCCCGGGACGCCTTTTTGATCGTCTTCTGGCCATCTTGAGGCATGATCTTAATGTAATTTTTTGCAAAAACACGCTGCCCTGTAATCATTGTGGACAGCCATGTGAAAATCCAGATGACACAATTCAGCACAAACGCTGCGACGCATCCAGATAGATAAATTCCAAGTCCGTTGTCCCATTGGCTTTCCATGTAATTTTTTCGTTTGGTTTGCTTGATTATGATGCCGAGCCACGCAGGGGCACACCACGCATGGCTCGGCTTTTTTGAATCATCAACGATGGCTCATCTGGATCCTGATCGATCGAGTTTCACATCGTAAAAATTAGGATCATATTTCCAGAGCGCGCCGGAAGCCGCGTCCACGCCCCAGAAGAGGAGATTAAAGAGGTTTAGGACCGACACCGGGTTCATCGTAGTCTGGGGCTGGAAGGTTTTTGTCTCATAGCCCTTCGACTGTAGTGTGACGCTCTGGCCGCTGCTGCCTTTTTTGAGCTTCAAGCTGGTGGGAGTGTAGCCTCGATCGACACCGTCGACCTGGACGCGTGCGCCAGACGGCTGCGAATTGATCTGCACATTGGAGGATGTTCCAGTGAATAAGGTGGAACAATTCGTCAAGCTGCAGCAGATGCCTGTGAGTATTAGTATTTTCTTTGTTGGATGCATTTTAGTTGGGGTTGGTTCCCGGCAGCACATTTGCGCCGAGAACACTCCATTCCAACATGAGGTGTGGGACATTTGGAGGGTCACCCCAAAAATAGTTGGGTTTTTTGGTGGCTGCCGCTTTGCAGCGGCTATTCAAGACGAATGACGATTTCTGGTTTTGGTAACAGACTGCTTTCTTTGATGCGATTTTCGTCAAATTTTGTCTTCAAAACAAGATCGCGCACCACCCGTTTCCAGAAATCCGAAAGTCTTGGGTCGATGACCAACTCATCGATCCATTCGCCTGCTGTTCCTGCGCCAATCTGGATGTCCAAGTGGTTTGGCTCTTCTGGGGAGAACTTCAGATTGTGCCGCTCCTTTTCGGCTAGCCGGTTTCTGTCATCAAAATCATAGGCGACCAAGCGAACTTCATTTTCGTGAGTGTAAAAATCGCGTTTGATCATCATCGACTCGTGATGACAGCGTATATTATCAACGACTCTGTGCTTTTCGCTGAAGAAGGCTTTGATTTGTTTTTCAGGTAAGTATGCGACCTTGCCTATCTTGAACAGGATGGAGAGATTTTTTCCAAGAGGAATAGCGTTATTTGCGGCCGCTAGAAGCTTTTCTGCTGTCGTGCGGATTTTGACACCGTAATCATTCCCATAGAGCCGCCACATGGCATCGGATTCAGGGACATGTGTCCAACAGTGGACATAGGTTTTTCTGCCATCTGTCTCCGTGTCGATTTGTTTCTCGTCGCGATAGATTTTGGTTTGAAAAAGCACATTCTCCCATCGATCACCGCCATCCGCCTCCACCCACTTGAACGGACATGTCAGGCGCAGGGAGCCATTCATGAGGCAGTGAAATTCCTCTAGGCCCATGTAGCGGTAGATGGGGGTGTCTTTCTGAATTCTCACAAAATCCGCTTGTGATAGGTGCATGCTCATATCATTTCCAGCTCCCCCAAACGCTCCCGGGCAGCCGCCGTGTTCGATGACTTGGTCGATCTCAGTCATGTGGTGGCAGGTTTTTAATGGCTTGGTCGAAGTCGGATTCGAGCGTTCGATCTTTCTCTTGGCGGTATGCCACGAATTCCTCTTCTGCATGTTCTTTGGCGAGATCGGCGGAGACTTTGCCTGCGTTTTTCAGCACTTCGCGATCGTTGAGGGTCAGAAATCCTTCCAGCTTCGTAATCCAGTCCTGCATGGTCATCGGCACACGGCGCTCTGCCTGGGATTGGGCGAAGATGAGATATTGCTCCACGAGGTTGTTTAGGGCGCGGAGCTCGTTCTCGTTCAGATAGTTTTTGGCAATGGCCACGTCCGACTTGCGGATGCGGGCACCCTCCCAGTTTGTCAGCCCCATGTTTGGCAGAGTGCGGTCGGCACGTGAGAGGATGACCTCGGCGGCGGTTTGGCCGTGGATGGCGAAGTGGACTTTGTTTTGGACAGTGGCGTAAAAGCTCTGGGTCAGCGGCGCATCTTTGTCGTAATCAATGCTGGTGGCGTAGATGTCGGTGATTTTCTGATAAAAGCGCCGCTCACTGGTGCGGATGTCCTGAATGCGGCGGGTCAGTTCCTCGAAGTAATCGTTGCCTTCCTGCGGATTTTTCAAGCGATCGTCATCGAGCACGAAGCCCTTGGTGATGTATTCCTTGAGCTTGTCCGCCGCCCACTGGCGGAAGCGCACTGCCATGGGGCTACGCACGCGGAAGCCGAGAGCTAGCACCATGTCCAGATTGTAATGGGAAACCTCATAGGTCTTGCCGTCAGTGGCAGTTGTTCGGAATAACCGAACAACTGAAATTTCCTCCAGTTCCCCGTCCTCAAGGATGTGCTTGATGTGCTCGCTGATGGTCCCCTTGGCCTTGCCGAAGAGTTCGGTGAGCTGCTTTTGGTTGAGCCATAGGGTCTCATTCTCCAGCCGCACGTCCAACTTCGTGCGCCCGTCTTCGCTTTGGTAAAGAAGGATCTGGCTCATGCTACGCGCTTGGGGTTTGGAACGCTCCTGGCCAGCCGCCATGGGTTTCGATCACTTCGTCGATCTCGGCCATCAGGCGGATGGTTTCGCTGAGGAAAATGAGGATCTTGTGGTAGTGGGCGATGTCAGACATAGTCGTATTCTTGCAGCTGAAATTTAAAGTGTCAGACAAATAAATAGTTCTAGTCTTTTAGGGTGGTAAGCAGGGTTGTCAGAACAAATGCCGCCGCCGGGGTGACGATGTCATCTGCGGCGAATGTGACGGATGGCCAGTTGCGGGTGCGATTCGTTTCACCTGTCAGTTCGGCTCGGCTTCCGATGGCGTTCGCGCCCAGCCCTAGCAGTATTGCCGAGGTGTCGAGCCCGATAAGTGTGTCGATTTCTGCCAGTGGCACAATCCGCTTGGCTGCTCGCTCGCCGTTTTCCCGAACCGCGATCCGCAAGTCCATGGTGAGTTGACCATCACTCAGGCGGCGGATACCGATGCGCAGACGGCGCACGATGTCGTCCCAGACTCCCGGGGAGCTGAGACGCGATTCGCAGAAGACTTGGCCGAACTCGCCTTCGCCATCTTCATCCATGAGAACCACGTGGATCAGGAATTCATGACCATCGGGCCCGGTGGCGGTCCAGGGTATTGCTGTGGCTGCCACCGAACGGCCATCAAAGCTGGCGATCTCGGTAGCCATGGATTCACCCGGGCCGATGAGTTGAAAGCTCCCTACGGCGAATCTTTTTTGGGTTCTGGTAGCCGGCTGCGCCTTGGCTTCTTTTTTCGGAGCGGGGATATGCGAGGCAGCGATCTTTTCGGAAGCCACTTGGACCGGCTCCTCCTTCTTCGCAGGCTCTTGAACAACCTCCGGCTGGGCCGACAATGGCGCGGCCATTACAGAAGCCATCTGGATCAGCGTCGCCTGTTTGCTTTCCCTCACGGCGTCGATGGCCGACTGATTTGCACCGATCGCCATCAGAAACCGCTCAATCGTGTCGAGGTGCCGATACCCGTCAGTGATGGGTATTTCAGTGCCCTCGCTGGCATGGTGGGCCATCGAGTGGCGCAGGTCAGAGACCTCCTTGGCATGGGTGCGGACTTCATTGGGTAACTTCGCCGTGTGGGAAAGCTCCGCCCAATTCCGATCAAAAACCCGCAGCAGAGCGGCTAGGTCAAGCCCCCCTAGACTTTCAATCCCCCGGGTTCGGATTTGCCCCTGTTGGCCGTAGGTGAGTTGGTTGACGACGTGGCTGCTCCACCAAGACTCGCCGCCGATGCTTGGAAGTTGAGCGGTGAGGAAACGACCGAGTTCAGTGGCGGTTCCGCGAAGCTGGCTCTGGAGGATGGTTTGCATATTTGTAAAATCCTTAGCGATTCAGGCGCGGTCATTGGCGATTGTTTCATAATCCTCAACCAAGGCATCGATCACTTCGTGGCTGTAATCTTTGGTTGGCACTGCGTGATCTATCCCCAAGCTAGACAGAAATCTTTTAGCCTTCGCTTTTTCCGAGTTCTTAAAATCGTTGACGTAAAACTTAACTGAGCGGTTGGGGGCGGCAATGCGTGATGTAATTTGCTCGTGAAAACCAAAGCCTAGAAAGACACAATTTTTTCGCAGCTCTATAAGCCTGTTCTGGATAGACCAGCTCTGAGGACTAGAAGATTTCTCAAACCAAAATCGAATAGCCGAACTTTCAGCTTTGAGTGGCGCACCAAATGCCCGCTCTTTTAGAGTTCCCAAGCTGCCATGAAGATGCCTAACCATTTCATTATCGAGATCATTATCGATTTTCCCCCGTTCATTTGGGAATCGATCGCCTAGGTAGTTCAAAAACGAAAATTCGACAACTCGATCGTAGTTAAGTGTGTGGAAGGTTAGCTCATTGGAATTTTCATAAGGCGGCCTTATGCGATCCCGGGCCCGCTCGTAGCAGCGAGCGTCTTTCGTCGAGAAATCCAGCAAGCGCTTCACCCAAGGAACGACGAACTGCCCGCGATTTTTCAAAGCCTCTGCCTCTGCCTCTGAAATAAAACGATCAACAAAGACTCTACCAATATCGATGATTTCTTTGAAGCCTTCCTCATGTGCCGCATGGAGGACGGAATCGATTGAGTTGTGACTATTTTTGTTCTTCTCGAACCATACTTTCTGCTTTGCGGGGAGAGGTTCAGAGTGAGCCCTTTCAGAGTTTGCGATTTCAATGCTGAAATTCTCCAGGAGATCCACCCCCAAAGGGAAATCGACTCTACTGGTATTCAATGTTAAATGACAACTCGCACCCGCCCCTATCAGGAAATAGGCACCGTCGTGGGTGAGTTGCTCTGCGGGATTCAATGACATCCTATGTATTCTCTGGTGCTCCCGCAAACGCGCCTGGCCAGCCGCCGTGGGTTTCGATGACTTCGTCGATTTCGGTCATGAGGCGGATGGTTTCGCTGAGGGAGATTACGATCTTGTGGTAGTGGGCGATGTCTTCGTCGGTCAGGGTGCGGCCTTTGCGGTCCTTGAGCCATTTCTGGCAGACTTGGTAGCCGCCGATGTGGAAGTTCCAGACGGCTTCGGGCACGCCCTTGAAACCGCTGCTGCCGGGGGCTTGGGTCACGTCTTTTTTCTTGGCCGGGGCATCGATCCAGACCGTGTTGTCAGACCAGCCAATGCGGGTGACCTCCTTGGAGCTGCCGATAAAATCGGTAGTGGGCTTGTCGAGCTTGGGCGATTCCAGCAGGTGCAGGGCGGTGAGTTCGCTGCCGAGCCGGGCCAGCTCGCGGAACAGCTCCAGGTTCCCGGTCAACGGCAGGCGCGGGAAATCGATCTTCAGAAACTCCGCGTAGCGGCTCCGGTAGCCGGGACTGTGAAACACCGCGTAGGCGTAGTGGAAGATGTCTTCGGGCGTCAGGCCGGTGGGCAGGCCGTTCGAGCCTTTCTGCGGGAGTTGCAGTGTCGTCGCGAGTTCCTTGAGGAGGCCGGCGGCGAGGTTCGGCCTGTGACTTAGAGAATCCTTCGCACCAGTTGCTTTGCTTCTCAAATCAAAATCCCACGAATGTTCGTAAACGTAGAGCGGAAACAGGTAGTTAATATCGTAGGCGGAGCACGTCTTATGGCCACACAATGAATCAGTGACGTGAACATCCCACTTATCCTTTGTTGAACGTGTCGTTATCAACCCGAGGTTGCGTCCGGCAAGCATGTGCCGCATAACCTCCTCGCGCGGGCGAGTTACAAGTCGCTTCGAGTAAACAATAAAGCGGCGATCCATCGGTCGGTATAGCGTTCGCTGAACGCAGCTGTCTTGAAGTCGGTGCTTTTCGGCCAAATCTTTTGCTTCGAGCTTGGTGAAACCAATCGTTTCAGCGTCTTGGCCCGTCACAATCCCGACGGTGTTTACAGGTGCGGCCACTGAGAGTGAAATTCCGCGGAGATACTCTTGTCGGAGCGCACCGTCTTGGGGAAAGAAGTAATAGGTCGGAGAATCCACCGGAAGCTTCTCTCGATCCAGATTTCCACACCCATTCAATAGCATGTGATACTTACTTCCGCGCTCACCCCAGAGGTTGGCGTGAGTTACGATAGGAACATCAGATGAAATTTGTTTGAGGAAGATTCCTATCGCCACGCCTTGCTGAATATCGAATACGTTCTCGTCCAAGCCTCCCTCCGGCGTGCGTTCACGCTTATTCGAGTTTCCATGGAGATCCAACAGATCTATCCGGCTAAATGATCGGACAAGCTTTTCCCGCATTCCTCGGAAGGTTGGATTATCCAAGTAGCCGTGGTTTGTGATGAACCCGAGAATACCAACTCTTGTCGCGTCAATCCACGATTGAGCGGACCGAACAAATTTAACGTAGTCATCCTGAAGCCATTTTGGGTTCCGCTCACCGAGCGGTGCTCCATCTACTTCGAAGTAGTTTTTAAGAAGCCGTCCGATATAGGTTAGTTCTCCAGTGTTAGTGACACTGGCGTTCGCTGAGTGCCCGGCATACGGCGGGTTGCCGATGATGACGGTGAAGCGCTTGTGCCGTTTGATTTTGTTCACCGCTTCGGCTTCGTGGGCGAGAGCGTCGAAGCCGATGAGTTTCGCTTGTTTATCATCCGGCTCTTCAAGGGCGTTGGTGAGGTAGATGCGGGCGCGTTCCTCGGTGGCGAATTTGTAGCCGGTTTCGGCGAGTTTGAGGCCGAGTTTCATGTGGGCGATGGCGTAGGGAGCCATCATCAACTCGAAGGCGTGGAGGCGCGGGAGGAGAGCCTTGGGAACGTAGGCGTTCCAGTAGTCGCTCCAATTTTGAATGTTGAATGTTGGATTTTGACTGGTGGGCATCGCGGCTGCGCCGCCCGTTTTCCAGAGGGTTTTGAGGTGCTTGTGGATGACTTCGATGACCTCGACAAGGAAGGTGGCGGTGCCGGTGGCGGGGTCGAGGATTTGGACGAACATCTCGTCCGGGGAGATCGTGCGCTTTTCGCCGGGCTCGTCGGTGAGCGGCGGGAGTTTCAGGCCCGGGTGCTTTTCCAGCATCGCGCCAGTTGTGTTCGGCATGCGATGTGCTGTCGACGCGTTTGTTGGTCAAATTGACAATTTAGTTGCCTTGGGTTCCTTTTCGCGAGTCTTCCTCTGTCGAGCAGGCGACTTCCCTCCTATCATCCGTACACAACTCCGCGACGCTCCGTTTGTGCGGCGCGCTTCGCCTTGAATCCTCAGTTTCGTTTTTTCGCGGGACCCAGCGCGTCGGCCAGTTCATCATCGGTGGCCCAGCCCATCATCCAGAACCGTAGTCTTTCCATCATGCGTTTGGTCGGCAGTTTTCCGCCGCGCCGAGAAAGCAGCAACGCGGCGATGAGCGCGCAGTAGACCTGGGTCGCGACGCCGTCCTCGCTCTCCGCAAGCCAGTGGCGACAGGGCAGCAGGCATTTCAGCCAGCGGAAAAACAGCTCTATGGTCCAACGCTGTTTGTAGATCTCGCAAAGTTCCCAAGCTCCGACCTCTTCCAACGGGAGGTTAGTTAGAATTACGATGTGGTCGCGGCCGGGGCCGGGCACCAGACGGACGAGCCGCCAGCCGTTGTCCTGCGGGTTGCGGTTCCCCAGTGCGACGCGCTGGTGGTGAGTGATACCTCTTTTCCGATCCTTTTCCGAAACGGGAATCCTCTCGATTTCCTTGATCACCGACTGGTCCTGAAGCCTAACCACGAAGGAGGCGCCGATCTCGTCCATACGCCGTAGCAGGCCGTAGTCGCCGGAGTAGTTGCGGTCGCCCACATAGACGACCCCGGGTTCTAGCAGACCGTGGCGCAGCACGGAGCGTTCGCACTCGCGAGCGGCGACGAGCTTCGCCCCGCCGACGCCGGGTTCGAACAGTCGCCAGCGCAGGTGTAACCTAACGGCGTTTTGTTTGGTGGAAAACTGGTCGCGCCAGTGCGCCCATCCCATCCTCGGGAGCACCTCCCAAAGGCTGCTGTCGATGGCCTCAAGATTTCTGCCTCTCATCGCCCGGGCCAGCGATTCGGGCGGATCTCCAACGACGTCCTTCATCAGCTCCCGCAAGACGGCAGAGAGCAACTCGGGATCAAATATGCCCTGGGCTTCCGAAAAACTTCCTAGGCTGACGGCGGGCAGTCCGGTCCTCCGCTGGTATTCCTCGAGTTTCGAAGCCGCGCAAAGCCCCCGCATCGTCTCGACGACCGGATTGAGCAGGGTGAAGAGGATCATCGAAAAATAATCCTCAGCGCCGAACTTGCGCCGTGGGTCGAGTTCGCGGGGGGATTTGGTCCGGCGCGCGTCGAGCCCCGCGAAGACTTCTCGGAACCGCTCCAGCAACTTGAATCCCTGAAGGCGGGACGCATCGGAAATGACGGTTCTGGAATTGCTTGGCACCGCGAAGGTTGTGCCAGTACGAGAGAAATCGTACAAGTGACGTTTTTGTCACACAACATCCCGAAATTCACCAGCACATCGCATGCCGAACACAACTGGCATCGCGCCCCAGGTGGTGGTGTCGGCGAGACCGTCCGTGAGACCGAACTCGGTTTGCAGGAGTTCGTGGGCGCTGCGAACGATGTAGGAGACGACGGGCTGCGGGGTGTAGAAGACGCCGCGCTGGATTCTCAGGGCTTTGTTGTAGGCGTTGAGGAAGTGCTCGTAGAAGTGGATGACGGGATCGTCGCCACGGGTCTTGTTGCCGAAGTCGCGCAGGATGGCGGGAAGGTCAGTTTCCTCACCGCGCAGGAGTTCCACCACGTCTTGGACGCCGAGTTCGTCGAAGTCGATGCCGCCCTTGCGCCCGCCCGCATGGAGGAAGGTCTGGAGCATCTCCTTGAGGAAGGGATTGGTGACAGGCACCATGTCGGAGATGTTGCTGGCGACGAGGGCGGTGCCTTTGCGGCCCTCGGACATTTCCGTGCGGGAGATGGCCGCGGTGAGCAGGCCGTAAGTGATGGTTTGGGCGTAGGTGTCGGCAAATCCTTCCTCGGTGAGGTCGTGGATGAGGTTGAGCTTGAAGGCGGCGTGGAGTTTCCGCAGCGGTCCATTGTCCGTCTCGCGGTCGATCAGGGTTTGGGCGGCATCGCGGATGCGTTTGGCCAGCACCGCCATGGCCTCGGCCAGCATGTCGGAGGTATTGATGACATGGCCGACGCGATGGCGGAAGACGCCGGACCAGCGGGCGCGCCAGTGATCGAGCGATTCCTTGGCATCCGGCCAGTGGAGCTTTTCGCGCAGGGTGGTGGCGAGGTGGTCGATCTTGAGCGAGGTGTCGCCGCCGTCCCAGCCGAGCACGCGGAGGGTGGGCATGTCGCCCTCCTCCTGATGGAAGTGGGCGAAGGAGATTTCGCGACCATCGTCTTCCGCGCCGAAGGCGGAGATGAAGAGCAAGTCCTCGGAGTGCCAGGCCGCGCGGTCGGCCTTGTTGGCAGAGGCGCGTTTCTTCACCACGAGGTGAGAAAGGATGCGGCGAAGGACGACGACGGGGAGTTTTTTCTTATCGAACTCGATGAAAAAGATGCCCCACGGTTGCTTTGAATCGAGCGGACGAAGCTGGCGGATGGACTTGATCTTGGCGGCATCGGCAGGCTTGAGCCCGAGTTCATCGGGCTCGTAATCGAAAGTGAGATCCTCGATGTCGTAGCCTTCGAGCGGCCAGCCGAGTTCGTCCTCCAGGTAGCGGACGAGCTGTTTGAAAGTGCGGATGGAGCGGAGGTCGGGAGTGGGCATGGCGTGGAAAGGAAGAAAGAGGAAAATCGGGATTACGAAACGCTTAGGTGTGGAAGCCTATTTTGCGTGTGGGCGCAGCGGGCGGCGGGGTAAGCAGAGGCTGGATTTCCTGCCAGATGATTTGGAGGGAACGGTCGTGTTTGAGGAGGGTCTTATCAATCTCTGCGAGCCGCTTGAGGACATCAGTGTTGGCCAGGATGTGCTCGCGCATTTGCACGAAGGCACGAACGACAAAGACGCTCATGCTGACGGCCTCGGGACTGTTCAGGACGGTGGCCGCCATGATGGCACCGTGCTCAGTGAAGACGTGGGGGAGATATTTGATATTCTGTCCGCGCTTCAAGGTCGCAGTTTGCGACCTTGAAGCGTTCGCGGACTCTGCTTCCTCCTGAGTGAGTTGAAAACGAAAGTCGGGCGGAAAGCGCTCGGCATTGCGCTTCACAGCCTCGTTCAATCGTTTTGTCGGCACGCCGTAAAGTTCAGCTAGGTCGGCATCCAGCAGAACTTTTTGACCACGGATGGTGAGAATAAGGGAGTCTATGGGTTTGGCAGGCACGGACGGTGAGGCTGGCTTCGGCTTATTCATGATGATGCGGATGATGTTTAGCTCACTTCCATCCAGCACTTGAGCACCGGGGATACGCCGATTGGAGCCTGAAGCGGGCGGAGGTGAGACTTGATAAGTTCGGTTTCGATCTTTTGCCGGAGTTTTGAAAGCGCACTGCGATCCAATGAATGGTGAATCGGCGTCTCTGGCAGCGAACGAATGAGATCGGCGATGGCGCGCGGGGTGTTGGCGACGTTCTTGCCCTCAAGATCGGTGCAGAGCCACACAGTCTCACCGGCGGATTCGGACCAGCGGGCCGCTCCATCCGCGGCTTCGACCAAGTCGGGATCGGGGTGAGGAATGCGAAAGCAGAAGAAGACGGCACGGACCCCAGCCGTGGGGGAATGCCTACCGGTGAATAGTTTGAGCGGCAAATCCACCAGTTTGGCTGCTGCCTCGGGGTGTAGGCGAACCAGTTCTTCGTATTCGAGACGCAGGGCCTCACTCTCACTCTCGGACCCTTCGTATTGTTCGTTGAGTTCCTTGATGGGATCAAACTCGTCATCGGGCGTGAGTAGCTTACGACCCTCGATGCCGAAGGTGCGCGAGATGACCAAAGTTTTTCGGTTCACGCGGTTGTAAAGTTTCAGCAGGCTGTCGAGCTCATCGGGAGGCAGGAAATTCCAGTAAACAATCTTGCCCCGTGTGGCGGCGAGGTGCGGGTGGGCAGCAAGCAAGGACTTCTCGGTTTCAACATTCACACGGCGGTCCACACGACCGATGCGCTGCATCAGTCGGACGGGGTTCCAGTGGAGGTCGTAGTTGATCAGGCGGTCGGCATCCTGAAGGTTCAGGCCTTCGGCGAGGACATCGGTTGAAATCAGGACTTGGATTTCAAGGTTGCCCTTGTGGGCCACCGCATCCGATGAGGAGCCATTGTAGAACGGAGAAAAGCGCTGGATGACGCTGCTGCGTTGGCGTTGGTTGCAGCTGCCATCGATTCGTTCCACTCCTTGAATCCCAGCCTCTTTGAGGTGTTTTTCAAGATACCAAGCGGTGTCGGCAAACTCGGAAAAGATGATCACCTTGCGATCCTTCAGGTCTTTGTCGGACTTGAGCATTTTCACCAGCGCCTTGAGTTTGTCGTCTTTGGCGGGGTCAACCTTGGCACCAAGGTTGAGGAAATCGACGATCTGATCGAGATCCATGAATGTGTCGTCGAGAATTTCTTCCACCTTGTAGAGGCTCGGGTCGAGTTTTTCGATACCATCCAAATCTTCTTGGGTGAGAAAATCTCGATCCTCGTCATCGTCATCCCTGCCGGAGGGCCAGAGCTCCTGCTGGTGCGCCGTTGCGTAGCCGATCAGCTTGGTGTTTTTGAGCTTCCAGCGTTCCAGCAGGTTTTTTTGATGTTGCGACTCCGCGTGAACCTCGACCCAGGCCAAGAGTTTTTTGAGCAAGCGCCAGCAGGATTGCTCGAACGCATGGGCAGAGCTTTCGAAACGCTTGAGAAACTGGGTGCGAATCAGGGAAACTACCTGTGCTTGGCGTCCTGCATTGAAAGATTCCAGTTCGGGGGCATCTGCCGGACCCTGCCAGTAGGCGAGTGGGTAATAAATGCTCAGGGCGAAGAGCGGTTGGTCACGATTGAACGCCTGCTCCACGGATTCCAGAAGACGTCCATAGGTGATCTTGAGCTTGTAGGGTGCGACGCGCGGAATTTCGCGGGTGGGGAAAACGACAGCGCCACCCGCGGTGCCACTTTCGCTTTTTTTGACATAAACCCGCGACCGCTGGACGACGAGCTCGTCAAAGATAACATCCTGTTGAAGCGCGTCTTCGATGCGGTAAAGTTCGCCTGCCTCCGTCTCTCCTGCCGCTGCTGGAGCCTGGCCAAGGGAGCGATCCAGCTGAACAAAATGCGCGCGGAGGCTGTGGATGCCAAGGTTGCGCGTATTTTTTGTGAAGTAGGCGTCATCTCCGTTAGTGGTCAGTTCCAAGATGTGGCGGAAATCGTGGACACTGTTGTTGATTGGTGTCGCCGTGAGGAAAAACATCTGCTTTTCCCGTCCGCCGGGCTGGTGCAGGTATTGTTGGAGCTTGCGGTAGCGCGATTCCTCTCCCTCACCTTCTCCGGCGACACCGGGGTTGCGGAAGTGGTGAGCTTCGTCGATGAGAATGACGTCTGCGTCTCGGATCGTTCGCTCCAGGTCGCGGGGGAAAGTTCCTTTGCGCTGAAGGTCGGTGTGATTGTAGGGAATGAAGGTGATGAAGCCGCTATTGAGATCGGGCAGCAATCGTTCGATGGCGGGAGCCCAGACATCTTCGCGTGCGGCTTTGGGTGCAAACAGCACAACCCTTTTGCCCTCGTGCATCACCATTCGCTCAATGATCATCAGCCCGACATAAGTCTTGCCGAGTCCGACGCCGTCGCAAAGAAAGGCACCACCGTAAAGCCGGGCGATTTCGACAAGATTCTTGTAAGCATCCTGCTGGTAGCGGGCAAGTTTGGGAAAGATGCCGGACTGTTCTCGGTCCCACTCGTCGGGCGTTAGCTCATGACCCCGAAGTAACTCATGGAGCGCTTTGAACCAAATTTCAAAGGGGGTTCTCGGGTTCGTGTGACGCTCGAAAGTACGCAGCACCTCAGCGGTGATGTCTTCAGACTCGTCCCAGTGCCGCTCGTACCACTCTTGGAGCAGCTTGACGTCATTGCCGCGGACTTGGACGTTCAGCTCCACATTGTCCTCCAAGCCGGGTTTGGTGAAATTGGACGAGCCGACAAGCCCGAATGAACCTATGACGGCCTGACGGGCATGGGTGAGGTAACACTTGGCGTGGAATTTGTCCTTCCGATAGACGCGGCACTGGATTTTACCGGAACGCAGGGCCTCGACCACGGCAGGAACTCCGGCAAGGAAATCATTCGCTTTTTTTTCACCCTCGATGCTGGAGTCCAGCGTGGTCGCGATTTTTCGCAGGCCCTCCTCAAAGGCGCGCTTGGTCCGCTTCGAAACCTCATCGCCCATCAAAAGGCGAATGGAGTCCAATTGCTGCCACTGATCCTTGAGGGCAAGAAGCGCGCCTACTTCAAAATAGCCCGTCGCAATATCAATCGACTTCGACAGCTCGCACCAGTCCGTAAGGTAATTGCGTACCTTCCACTCACTGTCGCTGTTGTCGACGATGAAGAGTTCAGAGGCGGATTTTGAACCAAGCATTTTAGAAAAAGTATTAAGGTCTTTGAGTTTTCAGCGGGTTGAGTCACTGCGAGGTTCGGCCTCCCAGTTCCCCAGCACCTCGCCGAGGACGACGGTGTAGGTGAGGTTGCCGTGCTCAAGGTCTACACCGGGCAGGAACTCGTCGTCGAGGGCGGAGAGAAGGGACTGGATGTTTGATTCATCGAGGCCGGAGCCTTTGAGGATGATGACTGTGCCGGCGATCGTGCCATTGGCGAGGTAGTGGAGATCCACTGCAGCAAGGTCCTTGCCATCGCGGAGGGCGAGAAAGCGCTCCGATGAGGGAGTGCGGAGGGTGCGTTTCCAGGTGAGGTTCATGTCAGTGAGGTGAGGATCCAGTGGGACAGTGCGAGTGAGGCCGGAATGGCCGTGATGAGAACGAGGCAACCGCCGCCCCGGTAGCCCACGCCGGTGCCGGGGATACTGAAAGCCGAGTAGCGCCGGCCGCGGGCACTTTTGCCGACGTGGAATCCCCTCCCGCCGACCGAATAGCCGACGCCGGATTTGCTCAGATTGACCCTGAACGGCCCGAAGTTAACTGATTTTCGATAGAAAAAGCCCATTTGAAAGAGGTTAGAGGTCAGAATTTGCCCATTTCTACCAGGGGGTGTGGGACAAATAGAGGGATACGCTGCACCTTTTAGGTGTTTTATCGGAAAGTAGAATCAGGTGAGTTGTTGGGATTGATTGAGCCAAAAATTGATTAGGTTTGACGGACAGAAAATCCGACCATCTCGACCGGATCAATATCGTCCTGATAGGTGAATGGCGAGTTTTCATCAGGCCTGTCGGCGATTTCTTCCTCTTCGATGGTCCTCACCTGACGCCGGCCGATCTGGTCGTTGACGGTGAATCGGATCCCCCATCCGTCTTCGAACTCGTGAAATGGATCCTCATTTGAGGGAATGACGTCGTATTTCGCGGCGAGTGTGCTCACGTCCTGGGTGAATCCGCCGCGAGTGGGCAGAAGCAGAATCGAGGACTCTACATCGCGGATCGCCGATTTGATCGATTCTTCACGGGAATTGAAGTTAGGAACAAACAAATGAACGGGCAGTGGTTCTCCAGGTCGGATGTCGAATGATCCGATCTCATGAACGGCACTTTGGCTCCATTGCGGGTGCTCCGCGGACGTGAATCCCAACTTCCTGCCAAGGCACTCGGCGATGCCCTTCAAATTGGGCACGAGTCGAACGCAGTCTTCACGTTTGAATGCGAGTGGTGGCCGGTGGGATGGGATTTCCTGACTGAATCCCATAAAGCTGCCGTCCTCTTGCGGCTCCAGTTCGAGAATTTGCCCGGGTCATTCCGGATCTTCGATGGAATAAGCCATGTCCGATACACGCAACAGCGGCTGGCGCTGCGCGTGGATTATGCTGACTCGCGAAGCTCGCTCCTGCGTTCAAACCCAATGCTGCGCAGGGGGACATCAAAGAGACTCTCCGCTCGCCACCAACAAGCGTTTCCTTGCGAACGCCTTGCCGGATGCGGTTTTGAGATACCGTTCGAAGTCCATTGCTGCCGCCTCGGTCTCAAATGCTCCATACCATAGCAATCTCTATGGTTTCATCGCACTGGTGGAGCGATTTCCACCGCAGTTGTGAACTTCCAGGCGCTTTTTCAAATCTCTGGTAAATCCGTGATAAACGACTTTGGGATCTCTTTCGGAGCGCAAAATATAGGCGTAAAACATCCGGTTGTTTCTATCACAGCTAGCCAATCAAGCCCTTCTTCGCTGAAGCTACGAAGGGCATTCTTCGCTTCCTTTCGCTCTTAAAATGGCTTGCCATTCGTAGCTTCAGAAACTGAAGCGAAGAATGGCGGAACGGGAGGGATTTGAACCCTCGGTACGGTTACCCGTACGTTCCCTTAGCAAGGGAGTGCTTTCGACCACTCAGCCACCGTTCCAGAAAGCAGGTCGAGAGGTTTCAATCACAGGCCGGGCGACTCGTCAACCCCGGCCGATGGATTCTTTGACAATTCTCCGTCTGAATTAGCTTCCGCTGCGGGTTCGGTCTCGGGAACTGCGACTTCTTCAGTAGGTGCGGCAGCTTCCTCAACGGGAGCAGTGGGTTCCTCAGCGGAAGCAACGGATTCCTCAACGGGAGCGGCGACCTCTTCAATAGGAGCGGCCTCCTCTGCAGCGGCTGTGATTTCCTCAGCGGCGAATTCTTCAGCAAGTGGCTCCTCATCCCCCGGCGTTTCAGCGGAAGCGGCTGGCGTGGCGGCTTTGCCCTCGGGCTTCGCCTTTTTGGATTTCTTTTTCTTTTTGCCGCTACCGGGCTCGGCGCTCGGAGCTTCGCGGATTTCCTGCACGACGAGGGTGTCATCGGTGAAAAGCAGGATGTGGCCCTGATGGAGGAGCCAGAAAAGATCGGCGGCGAATTCAGCGGGAGGCGCGGTGCTTCCTTCGGGCAGGACGGCTTTCCAGAGACCTTCGAGTTTGGCGGGTTTATTTTCGCGGATCCAACCGACCATGATGGCGGGGCGCTCGGCAAGAGCCGTGCCGAATGGCAGTGGATGCGGCCGGGCGGGACCGGTGAAAAGTTTTCCCTGACGTTTGAAAACCGGCAGGTGTTCGGCCTCCACCGCCTTGCACACGGCGGGAATCAGGATCGCCGGATGATTGCGGGCATGGTTTCCGGCGAGCTTCAACGAGGCCATCAACGAGGGCGAAAGATTCTTCGGCGGCACGGAGGCCAACACCTCGGCATGGCGGACTTCCGCGAAGGCTTGGTCAAAGCAACGGGTTGCGAGAGCACGCTCGGCCTCAGAACGATCTTCGATCCATGCGTCATCGGCATCACCCTTGATCCGCCAGCGGGTCTTTTGCTTCATCGTTTCCAACCAAGCGTTCACCGCTTCTTCGCCGCGTTCGGTGCGAACCTTGGCGGAATACGCGGCGAAGGGCATGTTAGGGAATCGTTCGCGGTGCAGGCGGCGCAGATTCACCTGATAGGCGTGAAAGTTCGGTGGCCCCAGCCATTCGCCGGAGATGCCGCATTTGGCGACGAGTTGAAAATTTCCGCTCGGTGGATCGACCTCGATGGTTTCCTCCTCGATGAGCTGGTCTTTAAGTTCGGATTGCCACAGGTGGCGGACTGCCTCCTCGCGAGTGAGGAAAACGGACTCATCGAGCTTGCCGCGTAGCAACGGGGCATGAGGCGCGGGAGCCTCAAATACCGCACGGCAACGACTGCGTTCGGCGAGCAGGATTTTCGCAACATCGAAAAGCGGATAGACGCGCGCCACCTGGTGGATTTCCTTGCCGATGAGATGGACGGCCTGGGCATCGGGCGCAAGAGTCACTCGCACACCTTCTTCGGGGCCGACCTCTTCATTGCGCTGTGGCGCTGCACGGCGATCCTCAAATTTTCCATCACGCCCTTGGAATGGCCGACGTCCACCATCGCGCTCACGATCGCGTCCACCATCCCGATCACGCGGTGCTCCCCGACGGTCGTCAGGTCCACGATCATCGCGGCGAGGCGGGCGTTCCCCGGACTTGGAATCCGGCTTGGACGCTCGTTCTTGCTGGCTGCCGCCGGTGGCACGCGCCCATGCGGGTCCTAGTGCAAAACTGGACAGCAGGTCACTCAGGGGGTTTTTGTCGGAATCGCTCACGGCGCGCACTCTAGAGGGCGTTTTTCAAAATGACAAACTCGACGTTGACTCATTTTCATGGGGTTTTCAATGGCGAACGAGGTCGATGATCCGTCGTGCCGCACCTTCGTGGCAGGCGAGGAGTTGCGATGCGTGACGCGTCATCGCCTCAGCGGTTTGGTGATCTAGAACGCTGATGATTGCTTGAGAAAGTGACGCTTGATCGTGTGCGCGCAAACTTCCTTGTGATGCAACCAGGCGGCTGGCCAATGGTTCGAAATTCTCCATGTGAGGACCGAAAATCACTGGTTTTCCCGCCAAAATTGCCTCGCTAGGGTTCTGTCCGCCGCTGGCGAGGAAGCTTTTGCCGATGATCACCGCATCGGCATGGGCCGTCCAATCGCGCAGCTCACCGGTGGAATCGATAACGAAAACGCAGCGGCCATCGGCGCTCACTGCGGGCGTTTGAAATCCTGAACGCAATACGACTTCGAACCCCGCGTGTTCGAGTTCTTGTTTCACTTCCGCGCGGCGCTCCGCATGGCGTGGCACAATTACCGGCAGCGCTTCCGGCGCAGCTTCGTGGATTGCGGTGGCGATCCATGTGTCTTCGCCAGCGTGGCTGCTGGCAACCAGAATGACCGGCCGGTTTTTTCCAAAAGCATCCAGCATGTGTTGGAACTCCGGTCGCCGCGCGGGAAGTTCTCCGCTGGAAGGATCAAACTTCAGACTGCCTGTATGGTGGATTTTTTCCGGTGCCACGCCAAGAAACTGCCAGATTTCCGCGTCGGCGGATTCTTGGATCGCCACCGCGTCCAGCATTGAAAAAACCGGTCGCACCCACGCGGCCAAACGTCGGAAGCGCCTCGCCGAGCGCGGCGACATGCGGGCATTGACCAGCGCCACTGGGATCTTCCGCTTGCGGCACGCGAGTAACAAATGCGGCCATGCCTCACCTTCGATCAGGATGATTTGCGCCGGTTCGAAGCGATTCAGATAACGCCGGACCATCGAGGGAAAATCGAGTGGCGAATAAGTCACGCGCAGCCCCGGGATTGCCGCAGCCGTGGCGACTGCATGGCCGGTGGCCGTGCCAGTGGCCAACACGAAACGTGCCTGAGGATCGCTGCCGAGCCACTCGCGGATGAGTTTCAAGGCCAGCATCGCTTCACCCACGCTCACCGCATGGATATGCACCGCTCCGCATGGATCGAATTCTTGTGGACCCGTATAAATCGCCGCCCGCTCACCCAAGCGCGTCCCAAATCCCCCGCGCCGCAACATTTTCACAATCCACCCGGGAAACGCCGCCAGAAACAGCAGCGGCAACAAACATCGGTAGATCGCAAGGGCGGTGAACAATCGCATCGCGGAACAGGCTAAGCGATGATGCCGAAAGCGTAAAGAAGGATGCGGGACGCCCGCCCTGCACCGGGAAAAACCGAGGTTTTTTGAACCACGACCGGAGCCAAGCGGTGTCGGATGAGCCGATCTTCCCAAATCATGAGTCAAAGCTCTCTCGGGTCAAAGGTGGCGGCGCGGATTTCATCGAAGATCGGAGTGCTCTCACGCTCGACGCAGGTGGCGGCGTAGAGGAAAAGCGCCGCAGACCAGGTCTGCCAATCGCGCCCGCTCGGCCTGCCGGTCTGCGCCTTGCACCACTCGTTGAATCCCCACTCCGCTTCATTCTCATGCCAGGGTTTTACCAACTCGGCGAGGGCCGCCAACTTGCGGCGGGCCAGTTGGAAACGTCCCGCAGCCACCAAGGCGGCGATGTAGAACCCACAGATGAACGGCCACACCCCGCCGTTGTGGTAATCGCCCGGTCGGTTGTATTCGTCGTAGCGCGGCCGCCAGTCCGGATGTTCCGGTAGGATGAAGGGGAATAGATTGGGGGGGAGATCAACCGCCAAATCTCCGGTGCGCCGCATCGCCTTGCACTCGGTCTCCACCCACGCGATCAAGCGTCGGCTGCGGCTCGGCGAGCCGACGCCCGTTAGAATCGCCAGACTGTTTCCTAATAAATCAAAACGATGGCTTTGAAACAGCTTGTAGGAATACAGGGTGTAATACGGCTTGTGGGCGGAGACGAGTCCTTCATGGACATGCGGGTTCTTCCGTTTTCCAGAGACCTCGAAGCGGTTCATCAGGTCGCGCAGGATCCGTGCCTGCCCGTATTGGCGGAACTGGACAAGATAGGCATAGACAATCGCGTTCACATACAAGCCGAAGCCCATCACATACTGCTCATCGCGCCAGTCGCTGGTGGGAAGTTGGGCGACCATGACCATGTCGTCGGGACTCTGGTATTCCATCCACGTGAGGGCATTCCGCGCCGCTTGTTCCAGGAAATCGAGTTCTCCAGTGGTGCTGCGGTAGGCTCCGAGCCCGAAGAGAAACAAGGGCGTGCTGTCGCTCGCCCCGCGGTCACCTGGGTCGTGCGCCAGCGATGGAATATGGCCGCGCACCGTCTGGTTTTTCGCTAGAGCCTCGAGGGTGCGGCGCAAAGCGTTCATGAGGCGGGGTTCTCCGCTGACGCAATAACCGAGCGCGGCGATCATCAGATCGCGGGTGTAGGGTTCCGGGTAGCCCCAACCGGCGGTGCGCGGCAAGCCGTGGTAAGGACCGCTTGCATTGTGCAGCAACACTTGAATGGCAGCCTCCTTAGCTTGCTCGATCCGTGATTGGCTCTGGTGGTTCATGAAGACGATTTCCTGTGATGGATTGGATTGCCTAGTGAATGTCGAGACGGGCTGAAATGAGATCCACGAAACGTTTGGCGACATACCGATAGTCGAAGAGTTCGACGACGCGCTTGCGGCCGGCTTCGCCCATGCTCTGCCGGAGGGCGGGATCCCGCATGAGGCGCAGCAAATGCTCGGCAATATCCGGCACGGATGCCCGGTAATCCGCGGTCCGCAGAAACGGAAGCGTGATGCGGCGTGGTTCGTCGAATCCATGGTCCCGCCCCAGCACCGTCTCGCTGATCTTGATCTCCTGGGCCACTCCGGCAAGCAGCGCGGTCTCGCCATGGACCATCGTATCCAAAAAGGCCATCGCATCGATCGCGATCACCGGTTTGCCGCAAGCATTTGCCTCCACTTGAATCATGCCGAATCCCTCCAATCGTGAAGGAGCCGCGTAGATGTCGCAGGCTGCCAGCAAATAGGGCATGAAATTGCGTGAAACAATGTTGGAGGTGTAAACGACGTTCTTGTCGATCCCGAGGTGATGGGCCAACTGGAGATCTTCCATGTTCTGACTCATGGTCCGCGGCTGCGGCCAGACTTTGCAGACATACTTCCAATCCGGCGCTTCCTGATCGATCAACGCGAGGGCCTGCATGACTTCCTGCGCGCCTTTGGAAGTCGCGTCACCGCCGACTGTTAGAATCATGATCTGGTCGTCAGCCACGCCCAAAGCCTCGCGGATCGCGAGCACTTTCGGATCGTTGCGGTCACGCGGCATGAAGGCTCCGGTGTCACAGCCGACGGGAAGCACCTCGATGATATCCGCGTTGATGCCGTCACGGATATAGGTGTCTCTGACCCAGTTAGAAGTGACAAGGATGAGTGGCAGGGAATTCAGGATATCTTGGTAGGCGGCCACATAGCCATCGGCCACGAACCACGGGACGGGCCTCATTCCACAGCGGATAGGATGCAGCACCAAATGGGGAGAGTGCCCCCAAAAACCGATCCCCACGACGACGTCCGGTTCAAACCACCGGTAATACCACTCCTTTTCCTGTGGAGACTCGAAATGCGCGGCGTGCACGTCCACGCCCAGTTCGCGCAGCCCGCGGCACAGGAGATCGCCTTGGGTTGCTAGGCCTGCGGGGGAGGGTGGATAATCGTAAAGGGCTAGGACTTTCATGGTGGCACTTTGGTGGTTTCAAGGAAATCGACAGCGGCGCGGGGAGAGCGAAAGATCCGGAAACCCTCTTCGCGGGGCGTGCAGCGGGCTTCCCAACTGGTTTCGGAAAATCCATAGAGTTCGGTGATCAGGCGGCGCTTCTCGCACCAAACGCCATCGTCCAGACCAAGGCGCAGATCCGCTCCGTCAATGACGCGCGGAAGATGGGCTCCTCCCCCATCTTCGTAGGCGAACAACCAGAGTGCATCGGTTTGGACGAGCCCGTTTTTCCATAATTCCACGATAGCCCGGCAACATTCCTCGTGGCGGCGATGCTGAGTGTATTCTCCGCGGGGCCCGTGGGTGATCACCAGATCGAATTGCCTACCATGCAACAAGCTCTGGACGGTCTGACACAGCGTTTCGTGATCCAGAGGTTCCTGATCAGGCCCGTCGTCAAGGTCCGCCATCTCACCATCACTACCCAGAAACTCCAGCACGCGCCGGAATTTTGGAGCGCGATCAGGATCGCTTGCTCGGCACAGGGTCACGATCCACCAGCGCCATTCTAGGTGTGAAAGGATCAATCCTCCACTCCATAAAATCTCGTCGTCCGGATGAGCGACAACCACTGCGGCACGCGTCCTGTCACTGGGCGTCCCGGCAGTGGGCGTCCCGATAGAAATCGAGCGGGCCATGATCGTTTGCCTGATGGAAAATCAGGGAGTCATAACAATGCCACAGTTTCAGCCATGCAACAACTTCAATCCTGCGGATTTCCGTGCCGGGTATCCATTCGCTCTGCGGAGCGAGCGAGTCACTTTGACCATGGTCGCTCACATCGGGTCAATAAAGGACGACCCATAAAAATGAAAAACCCCGTTCTCACGTGGAGAACGGGGTATTCAGAGAAAAGTCAAAGGGCAATTGCCGTCGGACCTCGGCTATCGCGCGTCAATGCGCCTGATCGACCGGTGCGGAAACCCAGCGAATCGAATGCCCGCAATCAAATAGGAACGATTTTCGTCGTCGTATGAGTCAGCATGTTCTTCTTCTTGGATTAAAAATCCTCGCCCGAAACATATCAAAGTGACCATCAGACTTTAAAGCGGAAATATAGCGTTGATACCGCTGGCGGAACGTCAAGGGACAACTGCGAAGCCTTGGGAGGAAGTTCAAATCGCGGAGATAAACAACTCATCCACGTATAAGGATGAAACTCAAGAACGCTGCAATTCATGATGAACGCGCCCAGGCAACGGGCGAACTTCCCTCCGTCGGGTGGACTCGTTGCGCCTCCAAAGGTCGATGTGGGTTTATTCTTCATTATCTAGCGAACGTCAAAAGTGATGACAACCCCGTCAAGGAGATGCCTTCGGAATGAGATTGAGGAGCTTATGAGGGGTTGTCATCCACGAATTGTTCTGCCTCTTCTTTTCATTGGCGTCTCACGAGCGCGAATCCGCAAAGCATACATAGCCAGTCTGTCTCTCGATACTGATCGTATGGCTTCCGTTGCGCAGACGGCCGATCAGATAGACCCCCGGACCCGGTTGGAACTTCGCAGGAACAAGGCTGTCAAGCGAACTCAAATCGGGGCGTGATGACTCGCTCCATTCGTAATGATAGTCTGCGGGCCACTCCTTACGCTTCTCGTCATGAAAGCGTTTCAGTCCCGCAATCAATTCATCGGTGCCGCTCGGTTCAACATGGTAAACATCGATACTGCCGCCATCGCCATGCCAGCCACCATACGAACTCGCTGTGAAACCAGAGATCACCCGGATATTCGGTGCGAGGTGCTTCATGCTCTGCGACAGTTCCTCCGCAGAAAATTCTCTCGTCTCGACAGTCGACGCTGAGCCGCTGGACAGATTCCATACCAAGAGCAGCCACAGAGTGAGTCCGAGTGCAAAGACGGTGGTAACACTCCAAATGGCGATCTTGATGGGCCGTTTCATTTCTTGCAGAACGTTTGATGTGCGCCCACCGGCGCGATTGAAAGGAAAATGATTTGAATTTGAAAAGCATATGGCCGGTTGGTGCGCCACGACTTGTTCTCTCTCTTCGTTTCATTTTGCGAGTTCGACCTGTATTGACGCGTTCCGGAAGGTCACACCGGAACTCGTGAAATCAACCTTCCAGTTATCCTCCATCTTCCCATCCGTCAAAACGACACCCTTGTCTTGATCGGTGTGGATGTAATGGAAACCAAATGGCGAGGAGTAAATCCCTATTGGGCTGAATGCCGACTTCCTCCCAAACGCCACCCCAAACCAGTCGTATCGATCTGTCGGCTCATCCAGTTGGATGTAGTATGAACCTGACGGGAACGGTTTGAGTAGCTTCGCGCGCGCTGGCTTGCCATTGATCGTAGCCGTGAGCGTATAATCGTCTGAAGCAATCAAGGGACGGGCGTAGAAAACAATCCCGGCAGCGGTGGCCATCACGAGAAGAAACGCGATGACTCCCGCTCTCATAATTGTGTGCGCTGGATTCTTCATTTCTTGAGAGAACGTCTAGCTCATCCACGGCGGAGAGGGAAGCCCGAATTCAAACTGGACGCTTATCGCCGTTGGATGAAGCGTCTTGTTCTCTCTCTTTATTTCTTCTGATGGTGGTGTTGGCTCCGATCAAGTAAGCTGCAGAAGCAACGATGCTCGCCAGCAAGATTGGACTTGAGCCTTCGTCTTCGAGCCAGACGCAAAGACCTGCAATAACCAACCACGCAATCGCAGGAATCAGCCATGTAGGTCTCTTGCCTTGTCTAACTGATAAAAACGGGGCTACCTCAACTCCCGTCTTGGGTGTCTTCGAATCAGCATCTCTCAAAGCTGCTGTGGCAGCTTGAATAGCCTTCTCGTAAGCAGCGCGGATCATATCTTCAGGGTTCGCAGTCCTCCTGATCTCGTAGAGGGATATAAATTCAGCACAAACAGTGGCATCTCCTCCCTGCTTGGAAACCTGCTCAGGGTAATCCTCCACTGCTGCCAAGGAGCCATGCCTAAGAAGACACTTCGCAAGCATAGGAACCAAATCTGATTGAGAAACTGAATAAGCCATAGATATTATACTCTTGTTTGTTCTATTCGTCGCACTTTTCGATTGCGGAATCGAGGGTCGAACGCTCTCGATCAGCCTTAGATCCACTAGTTTCGCCTTCTGCCTTCCTCCGTCGGCCTGCGAAGAATGGTAGGTAGAACGCAACTCCCTGCCCCACACCCCATGCCATCCCTTCAGCCTGAGCCGTTGCTCCGATACTCTCTGGCAGAGTGCCACCAAGCGGCAGTCTCCTGCGGTGATCTTGCCGGATCTGTTCTGAATAGCCGAATGCGGGAAGGAAAGTTGGTGAAAAGATGGAAGAAGCTAAAATTCCTCCAGAAGCATAAAATGCCATCTCTAACTTTAGCAAGAAGGTGCCTTTTTCTGATACAGGTCGGATCGGATCATAAACTTCGTTCTGAATCCTCCTAATATCCTGAACGAAGTCATCCCGTGACATTCCGACACCAGAGCGATCCTCTGAAAAACTTATCTCGGGCATACTCTGGATGGCATTACCGCGTAGATGCACGCAAATCGCAACGACAGTTGATAGGCTGTAGCCAACAAGTGTGCGTTTAAAAAACAACTTCACATCTCTTTCTGGCTTAATCGTTCTTTCCTGTAGTCTGAATTGTTTACATAAAATGCCAAATTTCTTTCGGGATAGAAAGTAGATCACAGCCAAATCAATCAAAATAACTGTGAAACAATACACATGTGCCTGCCAGGGATATGACTCTTGTGACATCAGCCATTTGAATGCAAATAACATACGAACTAGTGTGGCAATACACATGAGTGTAATAGATACATATCTGGCAGATTGCCGTAATTGGACTAGGGCAATGGACAAAATTATCACCAAGATCAAAATTAGTCCGAATACTGAGAGTGGCAACTTCGGGTTAAGTCCTAACCATTGGAGTGACAATCCCAATAGCTGGGCGATAGCGGCAAACTGCTGAAACAGATTCCAGAGTGCAATTACGTAAATTAATTTAGGTTTGGTATTCATTTACCTGCTATTTCTTGAGAGAACGAATCAAGTGGTGGCACCGCCGCCACGGATGCCCGAAAACACTAACGACTTTCCCGGCGGTTGACCACCCACGCCTTGTTCGGCTGGGGGTTGATGCCGGAAACACAAAACGAAAATGAAACACGTAATTGCACAACTGGAAATCCACCTCGACGTGATGACCACGAACGAGCCAATCAACCGCGCCGAAGGAAAAACGGAGCAAGCCGATCTGGAGGCCGTCACCGCCTCTGAAATCCGGCAGGCTCTCGCGATCCTGAAAGCCGTCGATAATGGCCCGATCTGGCCGGCGCCGACAGCCTGATGGCCCACGGCGGGGGAGGTCCGATCCCTTCTCTGCCGAACAGTTTTATTGAGCCGCGCGCTGTGTTTGTCCTGCAAATGCGGCACGCTGTATAATACCGACAAATGCGGCATGGAAAGACGTAATTCTGGATTGTCCGAACACCGGATTAATTTCTATCACCCCAAGGCGGATCGGCAAGGTAAATCTGGATGAGCGAACAGGCAGGAGGCTAGAAAAATAGCTCAGTCGAGATCCAACGGGCTGGGTGCGCCTGCGCCGGGACGTTTCATGACGTGGAGATAGATCATGGTGGTTTCGACGCTGGCGTGGCCTAAAAGTGATTGGACGGTGCGGATATCGGTGCCGGACTCAAGGAGGTGGGTGGCGAAAGAATGGCGCATGGTGTGGCAAGTGGCACGCTTCGGGATGGCGGCCTTGCGGACGGCGTCCTTGAATTGGCGCTGCAAGGAGGTTTCATGGAGGTGGTGGCGGGCAACGCGACCAGTCCTTGGATGGGGGCAAAGCGTAGCGGATGGAAACACGTATTGCCACGGCCACTCTCGCGAGGCGTTGGGCCATTTTCGCAACAGGGCTTCCGGCATGTGGACCTCGCCTGCGCCGACGGCGAGATCCTGAAGGTGTTTTGCGTGTGCCGCAGCAAGGTGATCGTTGAGTCGTTGTTCAAGACTCTTGGGCAGGGGGACGACACGATGTCTGCCGCCTTTGCCATCATGAATGGTGATGGTGCCTTGGCCGAAATCGAGATCTTTGACGCGGAGGCGGAGGGTTTCCATGACGCGCAAGCCGGAACCATACATGAGCTGGGCGGCGAGTTTCCATGGACTTTCAAGGCGGGCGATGACGGAGAGAACCTCGGCACGGGTCATGACGACGGGCGGGCGGCGCTGGCCCGGCGCTGGAGTAAAATGATCGAGCGTGAAGTCCTTGATGCCGTAGATGTTTTTCACGAGAAAGACCATGGCGTTGAGAGCCTGCTTCTGGGTGGCCGGGGCAACGTTTCGTTCCAGCGCGAGGAAGTCGAGGTAGGCGGTGATGGCTGGTGGCCCGGCGGCTTGCGGGGATTGGCCGAGCATTTGGAAGCAGAAGCGGATGAACCGGCAGTTCCAATGGACATAAGTCTCCTCGGTAGCCATTGCCATGTTCTTGACCCGGATGATGCGGCGGAGCGAATCAATGAGCCGCTTGAGTTCCGATTCTGCATCGGCGACCTGCTCCGGAGTCGGCGTGGATGAAGGGGGCAAATTGGCCCTTACACGGATCGATTCACGGGCGAGGGTCCGGTGATCGGGTTCCAAGGAGCGGGCCTGCTCGGACAATCCTAGCCAATCGAAGGAGGACGCCCAACGGATGGCGAGGACATCGCAGGCGAGAATACGGGCGGCATCGACGGCTTGGCGGAATTGCCAGTCGGCGATATGGGTGGAACGGCCGAGGGCATCGAAATACGCTTGGGTGCGCTCGATGGATTGGTGGCCGCGTGCTTTAGTCCAGGATTCCGCCCAGCGGATGTAGTAATCGCAAGCGGTGGGTTTGATCGTCAGCGTGGCGATGCGCTGGATGAATTTCTGGCGAGCCGGGGAGGCTTTCTGGCTGGGTGGATCCGGCTCGAAGGGGAAATGCATGAAGTGCTAATAGATTGTTCAGGTGAACACTTCAAGGATAATTTGGGGATTGCCGCGATTGGGTTGTTTTTAGGTTAGATATCGACGGAGCGAGACGCTCCGTCGACGGCCTGGAGCGGGACGCTCCACCTACTTTGGTTTGAGTGACGAGTGATGATTTTGGATTTTTGATTTGGAAGAGGAAGAAGAAAATGAAGAAATGCCATTCTGGCAGATCAGAAATCAACAATCGTCATTCAACAATCGGCAATCCATTTTGCGCGTTCATTTTGCGCTCCTTGGGGTGAAGTGATTGCCGCTACGGGCCCTGCCGCCCTTGGTCGAATCGGGGGAACCCCGAAAACCTTTGCGCTCTTTTCTTCAATGGAAACGATTTCATCAGTTAGGAGAGGCGATGTCATGGTAAAAAAGCGGCCATTTCATTTCATGGGGTCACTCTAGCGAAATATGGGCTGCTTTCCGCTTGCCATCATCCATAAAAGCATCCAGCCTATTGCTGTTCACATGATCACACGTTTGTTTTCAGCAGCTCTGCGCGGCGTCGAGGCCCGGGAAGTGGAAGTCGAGGTCAACGCCCGTGGCGCGGACAAACCGATCGTCATCATCGTCGGTCTGCCGGATGCGGCGGTTAGGGAGTCCTCTCAACGGGTGATTTCCGCCATCGGAGCGTCCGCATTGTTCCTGGATGACGGGGTGAAAACCGTGAATCTCGCGCCTGCGGATTTAAAAAAGGAAGGCCCCTCGTTCGATCTGCCCATCGCCTTGGCAATGGTCGCCGCGAGCCGGACCAAGCCGTTCAACTGCGACGATTGCTGCGTCGTCGGTGAACTCGGCTTGGATGGTGCCGTGAGGCCGGTCAAAGGGGTGTTATCCATCGCCTTGGAAGCCAAGCGCCGCGGCCGCACGCGTGTGCTCGTGCCCGAGGCGAACGCGCCGGAAGCCGCCGTGATCGAAGGCATCCACGTCTATCCAATCCGTAATTTGAAGGAAGCATGGGATTTTCTCATCGGGGAAATCCTCATTGAACCATTCCATCTGGACCGCAAAGCGTTTTTTAATTCCCACCGACGCTATGAAGTCGATTTCGACGAGGTCCGCGGCCAGCACATGGTCAAGCGCGCCCTCGAAGTGGCTGCCGCTGGAAATCATAATTTACTGATGGTCGGCCCGCCTGGAACCGGCAAGTCGATGCTCGCCAAACGCATCCCCACGATCATGCCAGACATGACCGAGGACGAAGCCATCGAAACCACGAAAATTCACTCGATCACCGGATTGCTAGATCCCAAACGCGCCTTCCTCACCACCCGGCCATTTCGCTCACCCCATCACACGATCTCCGATGCCGGTCTGCTAGGTGGCGGGACGAATCCCGGGCCCGGCGAGGTCTCTCTCGCTCACCATGGCGTCTTGTTTCTCGACGAATTGCCGGAATTTCGCCGCCAAACGCTCGAAGTGATGCGTCAGCCGTTAGAGGATTACCTCTTGATTCTGCTATGTAGATATTGTAACCTCATGGCATGAAAAAGAAAATAAAGCTTCCTCCTGGACTACGCGTCATCCCTTCCGGTCAAACCAAGATCGCATTCTCCTATATCCGGTTTTCGAGCAAAAAACAGGAGCATGGGAACTCGCTTGTGCGGCAGCTGAAAGTGACGCGTGAATATTGCAAGGCCGTAGGGCTAACGCTGGATGAGTCGAAATCATTTCGAGACCTAGGTGTCTCTGGATGGAAAGGCAAAAACCAAGAGCGGGGTTTCGGCAAACTGCTCGACGCCTGTGAGACGGGGTTAATCCCGCGGGGTTCCGCGTTGGTGGTCGAAGCCCTAGATCGGATTTCCCGGCAGCGTCCTCGGAAGGTAGCCACATTGTTTTCCCGGCTGCTTGATGACTACGGGTTAGAAGTCCATCTAACAGGAATCAACAAAGTCGTTTACCCAGATTCCCCTACGGCGGCTGATGAGGCTATGGACCTTTTATTGATTGCGATGTTGGCGAGCCGGGCGTCTGATGAACAGGAAACCAAGTCCGAGCGGCTCAAGGAGGCCTTCGCAGATAAGCGGGAGCGGGTGGGGAGGGGTGAGGTGCTGATGGAAACCAAGGCTAATAAAATGCCTTGGTGGGTCGAGGCAGTTGGATTGGAGAAAGGTCAAAAACCAAAGATCGTGGCAATTCCTGAGCGGGCCAAGGTTGTGAAGTTGATTTACAAGTGGACTGCCGAGGGGATAACGGCTCCAGCGATTGCCCGAAATCTGCACGTCGAAGGTGTTCCCACTTGGAGACCTAAGACTAAGAATTGGACTTCAGAACGGGTGCGTGACGTGATCAATTCAAGAGCACCTGAAGGAATTCTACAGGAAACGCCAAAGACGCGGGAAAACGGGCTGACTTTTAGCATTCCGAATTACTACCCGAAGCTTGTGGGCGAAGATTTAGCAATCAAAGCCCGATTTGCGATGTCTGCCAACCGGAGGTATGGGCGCGGGCATGAAGTGAAGGGCAAAAATGAGCGCCCGATCAACATTATGCGTGGGCTCATCCGACACAATGATCGCTGGTGTCGTTACAGTTCACACGCAAATGGCAAAGATGGTGAATTTAACGGATACTATACATGTTATGACGAACTGGCTTCTAGAACACTCGTGACATTTTCGTCGACGCTGTTCGAGCCAACTCTTTTGGCGGGTTTGGTCGAACTCCGTCCGGGCGATCTTGCACCCGAGGAAAAGCAGGCGGATCCGGCGATGTTGGCGCTGGCATTGAATAAGTCGCAGTTAGCCGAAGTTGAGAAGAAAATCAAAAATCTAACCGATGATTGGGAGGCGGGTTTAAAGTCACCCTCATTGGCAAAACGTTTGCAAGAGCGGGAGAAGGAGCAGGCGGACCTGAGTGCGAAGATAGCAGATTTGAATATTCGGGTTCAATCGGTGGCTTCAGCCAGCATAGGGAAAGTCGAACTGAAGGAGCTGAAGTCAATGTTGGAGGCTGACCTTCGTGACAATATCGTCCGAGAACGTTTGGCGACCGTCCTAAAGCGCTTGGTGACCCGCGTTGATGTCGCTTTCGAATTCTCAGATAAACTTCGTGGCTTCCTTATTGCGGCTGCCTTGAAGGGCGGATGCATGTTTCTACCTGATCCGGTAAAGCGGGATAAACGTCGTAAACCGATGTTGATTTTCGTAACTTTTCGGCGTGGTGGTCACCGCCTCATCGTGCGGATGCCGAACGTGAATTTGGATAAACTCAATAAACCAGACACGCTGTTTACTGTAAGGGCTGGCCCTGACGTGCTCAAAAAATAATTGCACGCTGTAGTGCGGGAAATGCCCGCTTTGATGGCACTCATGCTGATGTTTGTCTGACATCTCCCATCTCCCATCTCCCGTCTCCCGTCTCCCGTCTCCCGTTTCCCGTTTCCCGTTTCCCGTTTCCCGTTTCCCGTTTTGATTTGTCGAAAGGTGCAGCGGCATGGCTTACTGAATTTTCCCGAATTCCGAACCTAACTGCCGGTTCACTTTGTTGCCAACGGAATTTGCAATTGCTTTAGACACTCAAACAGGCACCATCATAGGCGACGATAAAACCGAATGGCCATGGACCCAGCGAAATTCAATAAACTTATCGAACAGCGCGATTATGTAAACGTTGTAATAAATCACGCCCCTGATCTTGACCTGGAACAATTTGATTTCTGCATCAGATTCGTTCCTTGGACAGCTCTTGAATACTGTGCGGACCTGTGCTCTGATGAACAACTCGATTACTGTATCAAGAGATACCCCTGTTATGCCCTGGAATTCGCAGTCAAACTGCTCACGCAAAATCAACGAGTTTTCTGCATCCAGAACAGTCCTTATGCAGCTCTCGCAAATCTTGCCGATGAGATGTCTCCCGAAGAATTCGATTTCTGCGTTAAAAAATCTCCTAATGCAGCACTCGAGTGGGTCCCCAAAATGCTCAGACCGGAACAGCTTGAGTTCTGCCGGCGGACACAGCCTGCGGAAGCCCTCATGTACGCTCCCAACCTGCTTTCTCAGGAACAATTCGCCCTATGCGTATACCATGATCCACAAACGGCGATTGAATACGTCGGCAGCCTGCTTTCCCCCCAACAACTAACCTTCTGCGTCGAGCAAGGTCCCTTAGTAGCTATCGAATTCTACAACCACTTGCTTACACCCGAACACTTAGCCGTCTTCGTCGATGAGCATCCCTGGGAAACCCTTCTATACGCCACCGACCGACTCTCATCCGAACAGCTCCTCAGTTGTGCCTCAAGGTGCGGCCGCAATCTGAATAAATTCCTCAGATTCATCGACAACCCGCCGCCAAAGCTCGTCAAAGCACTTTTCTCGGTGAGAGATAAGCTAAGCCGAGCAACGAAAAAGGCTTTAATAACTGCAACCACAAAACTAATTTAGACTGTTTCGAAATGAGGCACATCCCTCCTCGGACGCTATAACGTCCATTGCGTTGCACCCTCTTACTGAAGGCCGCCGCCATACAATCACGATTGCAAAGTTTTAGATAAGCAGATGGTCACCACGGCGGCGTCACCTTCAGTGGGGTTCATCCACGACCGGATGATGGCCGTTCCGAAATCGACCGATGCCGAGGAATATCTTGGGAGAGGTGATTTCCGGTTCTCCCCGTTCACGGGCCCGCTGTCGATCCACCCCCGAAAAAGCCCGCTCGCTAATAAGATCTGCCCGGCGGGGCCCCGAAAAAAGCTCACTTTTCGTAAGATGTTCTTAAGAACAGTTTCATGATTGACCCGGCCAGCGTCTGGTTTCACGCTGGCCAAGCCGTGGACCGCCCGCTGACCGCCCTATTCGTCGACTGTGATTCCTTTTTCGCTTCCGTCGAGCAACACCTGGATCCCGCGCTTCGCGGGCGGCCGGTTGGCGTGGCGCCGGTCATGGCGGAAACCTCGTGCTGCATCGCGGCCTCCTATGAGGCCAAAGCATTCGGCGTCAAAACCGGCACGCGGATCAGCGACGCCCGGATCATGTGCCCGGGAATCGTCATTGTGGAGTCGAAGCCACCGGAATACATCAAGATTCACCACCGGATCATCGAAGCAGTTGAGGACTGCATACACGTTGAGGCGGTTCTCAGTATTGATGAAATGTGGGCGTGGCTGCCGTTGAACTGGCGGGAACCGGACTTTGTCCGCGACATAGGAAAGAAGATCAAGTCCACCGTTGCCCGCGACATATCGCCGGTTATCAAAGTTTCTGTCGGCGCGGGTCCCAACAAATATCTCGCCAAAATGGCCAGCAAGATGCGAAAGCCGGACGGACTGTTCATCATCGAGGGAATGGATCTCCCTGAAGTCCTCCACGAAAACAAACTCCGAGACTTCACCGGAATCGCCAAATCCATGGAAGCCCGACTCCATGCCGCCGGCATCCACACTACGGCTGAACTATGCCGGGCCAAAAAACAGGTTCTCCATGGCGTATGGGGCGGCGTGATGGGTGATCGACTTTGGCACCTGCTTCGCGGCGACGAAATCCCCGACATCGTATCGGCCAGAAAATCTATCGGGCATTCCCACGTTCTTCCGCCGGACAACAGGCATCCGGACAAAGCATGGCCAGTCCTCTGCAAACTGCTTCATAAAGCGTGTGAGCGCCTTCGATCCCACGGACTGCTCACCGGTTCGCTGACCCTGCAACTCGCCTTTTATCGTGGTGTCGCATGGGGACCGGAAATCCGGTTCCCGGTGTCCGATTCGACCATTTTCCTGATGCGGGCTCTCGACCGACTCTGGAAAGAACGCCCGGAACCTCGCTCTCCGATCCTCCAGGTTGGGATCGTGCTCACCCGGCTTTGCGAAAAAGGGAATTTCACCCCTGAGCTTTTCCAGTCCGCCATCGCAGACGTAATGACTGGTAATGACGAAAAACAACAGCGCCTTGATGCCACCATCGACCGGCTTCGCGCACGCTACGGCCGCAGTGTGGTTTATTTCGGCAACGTTCACGACAACCGTGATTCCGCCCCCATGAGGATTTCCTTCACCCACATCCCGGATCCAGAATTAGAGGCATAGCACACTCATACATTATCCAACACCCACAACTTTTCAAAAAAACAAAAAACCCGCCCATGCTTGGGCGGGTTTTTATTGTAACTTAATTTGCAGTTTTCTTTTCTGAGCCCAAGCCTACTGCCATAAGGATTTGTCCTAAATAGGAAGATTCGCGGGGTGAGGTATCCGGCCATGATCACGGGAATTGTGGCCGGAAAAAGTATTCCACCAAGAAGAAACCCGGTTGGTTATTTTCCCATTTTTCAGGACTAAATCCCGGCCTGCAACAGCCTGCGGTCCCTAGGATATGCCCCGTTCCATATTCATTCACGGTCACAACCATGGCTATTATGCCGAACACATGGAGAGTATGGGCTGATTCGCGGGTGCGCGCATCGAAACCCGACCTCTAGGGATTGGGTTCCACGCAGATTCAGTTGGCAGAGGAGACACGCTCAAATGTTCTGACAGCACATCTCTCAAAGAATCGGTCAAGCGTCCTCGACATTAGTTCAGGGCTACTCACAATTGGCACACAGAAATGAGTGCATCTCCTCAGTCCGCAGCCCCAGCAGAGCCCAAACCCGCCCTTCGATTCCGAACCGGAAGATCGACTAACTGGAGCAGCATTTACGACGATGTGTCGGAATCTAAGGAGACCGACAGGCTCACGCAGATTCTGAGCGGCGCGCTTACAACCCGCAATCTTTTGGTTCTCACAGGGTCCGGTGCCTCGCGAGCTGTTGGAGGCCCATCAATGACGGATCTTTGGGAAAATTGTGAAAACCTAGTCGGGCACACAAATGTCGTAAAACTGGTGAATCACCCTAGAGAAGTGGGGCGTAAAAAAGACATCGAACACCTTCTCAGTCTCTGTCTCTTTTACTTGAAACTAAACGACCAAACTAGCGGTCCCGGGAAAGTGGTGAAGGATTACCAAGAGCTAGCGGAAGCCTCGATTTCCTCGCTATGTCGCGATTTTATCAAAGATGGGGCAAGCCTCACGCCCTACCACGCGCTGCTTCAAAAATTAGTTCCCCGCCGGAATGACTGGCCGCGGACCAAGTTCTTCACCACGAACTACGACCTCACATTGGAAACCTCCGCAGAGAAGCTAGGAATGCCATTCATCGACGGTTTTTCATTTGGCTTTCCACGACAGTTTCATGGGCGGTGGCTAGATTACGATTTTGTTCGTCGTGGTAAAGAAAAGGCGGGCGCAGAATTCCTCGACGGTGTTTTCCAACTTTTGAAGCTTCACGGATCGATAGACTGGGAACACGACAAAACTTCGAATTCAGTCAGCCGCATAACATCGACCAATAGCCCACACCTAGTTTACCCACGGGATGAAAAATTCGCTTTGTCCTACGAGCAACCGTTCTTGGAAATGATTTCACGATACCAAGCCGCTTTGCGTGAGCCTGATACCTGTCTTGTGGTTATTGGCTTCGGCTTCAACGACCACCACTTGGTACAGCCCATCCGAACCGCATTGCTCTCAAATCCGAGCACCTTCAAAGTGGTCATCGCGGACTACGAAATTGAAAAGAAACTCGCGTCCGAAACAAATTGCTTCGCTTCGTGGAAAGAACTAGCGGCATGCCAAGAGGCAGGTGCCGACATTACTTTCGTTGAAGGATCATTTTCAAATTTCACTTCGATATTACCCAGCTTTTCCGACGCTAGGAAGAGCGACGATCTACTTCTACGTCTCGTAAAAGCATTTGAGCCAGCCCGTCAATCAGCATCAACCGCCGACTCTTCCAACGTATGAGCGAACATAATCTCCTCAGGCCTTTTGAACCAATACGTCGAGTAGGTTCTGTCACAACCGTTTTTCCAGATGCCGTCCTTATCAACCTTGAAGGGGAAAGTCAAAAATCTGGCAGAATCATGAACGGCTCCCCCTTCGGTGGTGGTAGTGTCGGTGACTTCGTGGTGATCGACTGCGACACCCACGCCGTGTTTGCTCGAGTTATGGAGGTAAGATTGCCCATGACTGAACGCCATGACCTCGATCCGTCCATGGGGCAAATATTATCTCCCCATCCGATGGCGAAGCTTCATCTACTTGGTGCGCTTGATCTCGCTAAAAACTCCGTAGTCGGGGGCATTTCCAAACACCCTGTCCTAGGTGCCCAAGTCTACGGGGCCTCAGCAGAGACTGTGGGTAGGTTTGCCAAAGCGATGGCGTCTCAAGGAAAGCTTCCCGGCGATCAAGTATCTCTAGCCATTGGTCATGTAAAAGATGCATCCTCTACTCCAGTTAGGCTTTCAATAAAAGGACTTTTTTCGAGGCATTGTGCGATTCTTGGCGCTACGGGTGGTGGTAAAAGTACCACTATCGCCACTATCCTCCATTCGTGTCGCGAGCAATTACCCAGGTGCAAAATTCTCCTCATTGACGCTACCGGTGAATTCGCCGGTGCAGCTAATGGCCAGACATCCTGCTTTCTGGGTTCAGGTAACGCTCCAGAAGGAGAAAAAAGGGTTCGTATTCCCAGCGATAATCTTCGGGAATCCGACTATTTCGCAATTCTCAACCCATCACCCACGCAGCGAATCAAGCTCTCTGAGGCGATCCGCAGCCTCCGCTTGGTGAAATTGCTGGAGGATGAAACCTACGCAACAGAGAAAGAAGCCCTGAAAGATTACTTGAGCCCACGAGGGACAGTCAAAAAACGCGATCTCGAAAGGTTGAATTTCTTCAAGATCATCTCCAATAAAACGTTCGCTCAAAATCTAGAAAGCCCAGATTCAAAATTTGATTTCACTAAACTGGCAGACCAAGTGCTCCATGAATGCGTCAAGGAGGCTGGTGAAAAATGGGTTGAAGATCAAAACTCCCAAGGCTGGTGCCAGCCTTTGGTATCAAAAATCCGCATCTTCAATCATTCAGATTCGTGGAAGCCGATCTTCGGTGATCCCACGCCCCCTTCATTGTTTCAAGAAATCCAAACGTTCCTTGCTAGCGAAGAGCAGATGCTCCGCATCAACTTGAGCCAACTGAGTTTTGATGTCGGATTACGAGAAATTGCTGTCAACTTGATTGGACGATGGCTCGGGGATTTTATTCGTGATTTTAATCTTACCAAAAAAGCCCCAGTAGTCGTTTTTCTCGACGAGGCCCATAATTTTCTCAACCAACACTTAGGAGATGATGACCTTCGCTACAAGCTAGACGCCTTTGAAAAGCTGGCCAAAGAAGGGCGTAAATACTGGCTTAGCCTAGTTCTTTCCACGCAACAGCCACGCGACATTCCAGCGGGTATCCTGAGCCAGATGGGAACACTTATTGTTCATCGTCTCATCAATGAAGCCGACCGGCGGGTGGTGGAAATGGCTTGCGGTCAAATTGACGCCGCTGCTGCCAGATTTGTTCCGAACCTCGCTCCCGGCGAGGCTGCAATCATCGGAATCGACTTTCCTATCCCACTGACGATTCAAGTCGATCTGCCTCCGGATCATGCGAAACCTAGCTCTGCTAGTCCGGACTATGGAAAGTGGATTTAATAGCACTGAATTGCGGATAGCGAAACTGTGATAACTGCGGATACCAATGATCTCCCTTGGCCCCTTCCTCATTTCAAGCAGCCATCCGGACACCCCGGATGGAAAGTTCCGCCATGCCGGATTCAGCATGGAACTCGTCTGTAATGGGATCTTGTTCCAACTGCCCATCTACAAGGATGCGTCCCACATGGGCGGGCAATACGCCACCTTCGACGAATTCTATTTCCCGGAACCCGAAAACGACTGGCCCGTCGAATTCACCTTCCGCTGGATTCACGACAAACCAACGCCCTACGGGCGCTTTGTCGCCATGTCACCCCTTCTGGTTGAAATCTTCAACACCCTGAAGCCAGCCATGGCGATGGAAGATTTCCTCCGGGATTTTCGCGCCAACATCCCAATCAACAGCAACAGTCGGTGCGAATTGGGGGAGCTCTCGCCAAACGAGCTGAAACTGACGGACACTCTAGCCGCTCTCGGTTTTATCGTATCCTCCGCAGACTGCTTTGGTGTCGCCTTGAATGTGAACATCGCCTGGTCGTTTCATGACCAAATCTCAGGATGGAAAAACATCACCGCCGGCTACATCGAGTTCCGACCGCGATGCGGAAAACTCAATGATGGCAAATGGATCGGGCAACGGTGGCAGGAATGCATCGAAAGCCATTACTTTAAACGATTCGCCGCAGTCGCTCCTCCGAAACCGATCCAATGCCTCCGGGGCCCGGAAGACATCCATAATCTCCTCACGCATTTTGAATGGAGCACCACTACCCGCCACAGCGAAGCGGAACTCCGCAAAATGCGAATAGAAGCGATCCGGAAAAATCCGGATCTCTGGACGAAATCCAAGCAACTCGCCGAATTGCTCAAAATGCAGGGCTTGTATTCACCCAGCACCGGTGTTTCCCAAATCATGAAGTTCCTACCGGGCCTCCTCGAAAAGGCACGAAAAACACAAACCGGCTAACATCCACATCCTTAAATCTTTAGAACATCATGCTCAGATCGACCTATAAGATGTCCGTAATATTTTCCTCGCAGGAATCGACCGTGAACCTCATTCCCCATAACCTTGGTGGTGACCCGGCATTATCTGATCTTGCTGCTGGATAATTATGAATGGGGAGCAGGAGCCGAAAAAGGAACGCAGTCCTTCGGCATCAGCGGGGAGAAGAAGGAAGATGGGCTTTGAATCGGGGAGTCTCATGGTACCAACATCGGGATCTAGGGGCTGTTCCTCGATTGTGACAACGGTTGCTTTCCACCTTCGGTTAAACCATCCTCTCCCGGCCGGCTTCCTGTTTCTCCCTGTGTCTTCCCACTCACCCTCACTTTTCTCGTGCCAATCTTGCCGCTTCATAATCCACGACTGCGTTAAAACTCCGTCCACCCACGACACAGAAGGCAGCAAACGCCTACAGAATAAGCCCGCGCTATCCATTCTCCTCCTGTTGTCGGACGCTACGGGTGAGCGGAATGCCGATAACTTGGAAACACGCGATTTGGTCAGGGAAATACCAAGCAATCGCTTCCCGGAAGATCCACCCAGATTCTATTTCCAGCTCCTCCCTTTGGCTTTCTCATGGCGGACACCTTTGATATTAAGACATCTTGGAACTAGACGTATTTCAGAATCTCCATTTTTCCCGCCGCATCATCTCCACTAAAGTAATGCAAGGTATTTCTTCTTTGATACAGACATCAGGAATGTAAAGAGATCGCTTCGGGTGCTTTTTCAACTTGGCAGATGTCTCATGTGTCACAACCGTCCATTTATTTATTTTAGCCAAGGCAATCAAAAATGGGTCCGCTTCTTCATGGAATGATTCTGAGTCTATCAGTTGCCGATATGATTTTACAATATTAGCTGTTTCCGCCTGAAGTTCCGAATTATGTGGGCGGAAGATTCCTCTTTGACTTTTCGCCCATGCACGGAGTGGTGGGCTTCCCACACGACCGATTTCAATATACACACTATCAGGTGCTGCTATTCGCCCTGCCCTAGCTAATTCTTCTACATTTTGGACTAGCGTTGGAAACACATCTGGCGGATAAAGCCGGGACCACCAGTCAATGAAAATATTAGTGTCTACACAGTACATAAATTGTTATATTACAAAGTGGAATGGACTATAAGTGCCGATGGAGTGTTTGCACTTGCTCGAAATTCACATTTAGATAATTGGCGGCATCTGTTGAGGTGATTCGCTCCAGAGCAAGAGCTTCGACAACTATTCTGGCAAAAGACTTACCCACCCGATGAAGGACTTTCTCTGACTGAGTGGCGCTGCCAAATTTGGATTTCGGCAATGGATTATCCTGCCAGTTCGCCCTGTCTTCTTTCCAACGACTGTAGGCAGCAGGACGGCATTTGCCATATTTCAACAGGCGTGTGGCCATCGCCGTTGGAGTCACTGTATAGCGTCGAGCTAGCCAGTTGATATCCTCCCTGCCCCAATCACCCTTGTGAGTGAATACAAGATGCTCTGATAAAAGCTCATCTCTGGGTACTAACACCTGTCCAGCCACCTCATCCACAAAGCGCTCCAGTTCGTTCCAATCAGAAGAAGACCTATTTTCATCAATGGCTGATACCTCTTCATGGGCATTGGCGAGCATCAGATGCACCAACTCATGAACTAAGGTGAATGGCTTTGATAGCGGAACTTCCTTGGCGTTTACTCCGATAACAGGCAATGGAAACCTCAACAGAGATAAGCCACGAGCTTCATCGATCCTAACATTAGAAAACTGAAATACCAAAACGCCAAGTCCTTCGACAGCGTCGCTCCACGCGCCCCACGCTTGCAACTCATTACCCCATCCTTTTTGGGTTGCTGAACTGATGCCAAGCAGGTTACGGAGTTCTCGGGCGACGATGGCTGTATCATTGCTGATGGATGCATGAAGAGTGAATGACGTTGGTTCGTTATCCATTTCGGCCAGCAGATTCATCGCAACGCAACGACGTTGGATCATGTCCCGCAAGGCGAACCGGAGTTCAGGGCTCTCTTTCCCTGGCTTAACTCCCGGCAAGCGTCGGTATTCCTTGGATAGCGCATCAGAAACCGGGGCTTCCTCCATAAACAGGACTGAATATGGGCGATGATACATACCCGCCAGCCTTTCAGCCTCTTTCAAGGTCGGCACCAAGGCACCCGATTCCCATGCCTCCAATTGATGCAATGTGTATCCGGATCGCTCGGCCGCCATTGAAAGAGTCATACCCGCATCATTCCTCGCCCAAGCAAGCATTGCTGGATTGATCAGAGCTGCAATATGATCGGACATTATACAAGTGAGACAGACAGAATACACCCAAGTTCCCCATCATTAAGAAATGACAGTAGCACGTCGGATGTCAAACGCGCTGGAGTGCGTCTGTAATTCAAATCAGACGACTAGAAACTGCCGTTTATTGTTCGGAGAATCAAAGCAAAAACTCGCGAAAAATCGCGGTGCGATAATGCCTCCCAACCGCGAGTTCCGCCGAGTGCTAGGGGAAACGGAAGTCAATCGAAGCTTTTGACGACTGCATCCACGTCGAGGCGGTTCTCAACATTGATGAAATGTGGGCATAGCTGCCGTTGAACTTGCGACAACCGGACTTCGTCCGCGACATCAGTAGGATGATCACGACCACCTTTGCCCTCATCACATCTCCCCGGCGATCAAGGATTCGGTCATGGCTAATCCCAACAATTACCTCCCGATACTGGCCAGCACACAGAAGCCCGACGGGTTGATCACCTTGGAAGGTCCGGCCAGGCTCTATGCCGCCGCCATTCATACCACGGCGGAACTCTGCCTGACAAAAAACGACAGGTTATCCATGGCGTATGGGGCGTTGTGATGGGAGACCGGCTCTAGCACCTGCTGCGCGGGGACGAAATCCCGGACATCGTTTCGACTAAAGCATCGGCGACAGTCACGTTCTCCCGCCAGTCAACCGCCACACGGACGCCGCCTGGCAAGTCTTCCATCGCGGACGCAACAGTCGGCAACGACGAAAGGCAACAGCGCCTTGATGCCACCATCGACCGAGCGCCGCGCCCGCTACGGCCACAGCGTTGTCTGTTTCGGCAGCGTCCAAGACAACCGGGACTCCGCACCCATGCGAATCAGTTTCACTCATATCCCGAATTCAGATTTGGAAGAATAGCACACAGCCTCGGTAATTCTGCTCCTAGCAAGCCGGTCACTCCTCAAAACAAAAAACCCGCCCAAGCTTGACTGGGCGGGTTTTTATTGTAATAAAAAGGTCGCTACAACCTTGAACAAATCATTACATAGCCCGCCCGGTAGTCAAGCCGGAAGGAGAGAGTTCACACCGTTTTTGTGACCTCCGAGGATCGTTATTTTTACAAGCTTGGATTTTTGGGCAGGACTTACCAAGTCGATGACCTCAGGCATCGGGACTACTCCGCCAAGGCTTATTCAGAATGGGCAGTTCTTCGCGACCAACTCAATGATCGGTTTCATGAAGCATGTGCCCCCCTATATTTTTGGGAAGCTTCTTGCCAATCTGGTGTGTACGTAAGGAAAGAAATCAGAAATGACGGAAGTGATCAGGTAAGCACCAGCCCGGAGTATGCCCGAGCAGTCCAGCTGCGCTACCGGCTCGAACACGACTTTCGCAAGGAAGTCGAGTGTCCGGTATCAACCCGGTCGCTGACCCAAGATGCATTCCATATTTACCTGCAACTCGCCCAAGAGGAGACTATTGCCGCCAAAGGGATGGCATTCGCATTTACGCTTACCGGCGATTTTGCGAAGCGGCTTGCTATCCTCAAGGACATCCGGAGGGCTGGTTTCCGGGTCCACTACACCATTGGATGCAAAGTCGCCCGGTTCAGCGATCCTTCCTTCCCTCCCTACGACGGCGAGGTCAAAGGGCGTCTGGCCGTTCTTTCACATGAAAAGAAAACTAAGGAAAGAAAGCCGAAGTCCTTGGGTGACCTCACGGACATTCCGGATGACGTCCCGGTGGCGAAGCCTGGCAAACGGGGTCCCTGCCGTCGCTATTTGGGGACACCAAAGGGCGATCAAACAATAAAGATCCCCCGGGTAATTCCACACCTTCACGGCCTCGCTGTCGTCACCGACCCTGAAATGTCAGACCCTCTGGGCAAACTGCAATCAATCCTCGGGACATCGTTTGTTAAACGGGTCACTGCCTCCAACCCACTCAGGATGACCACTGGTCATAAGGGTAAGACGGCTGCGGTTGCCGAAGGCCTGCTGGCCTACGCCGTGTATATGGCCAAGAACTACGATCAGCCTTGTCCGATCAGAAACTTGAAACGCTCAAGTATAGGGGGTGGTGCCCAGAGGCTAACCAAGCTCGAAAAAAAGAACCTTCACCCGCGAGCCACCCGTGGCGAGCTTGAGGCATACCAAAAGGCAAAGGAGATCGTCCGTGTTAAGCTCAAGCGTCCGCGGACCGGAAAGCAGACGTGGATTTACCGCCATCGGCGAAAAATTTGGGCCATAGCCGGCCTTCCGGTTTACGATTATCCCGCAAAAGTAATCCTCAGGAATGGCTACAGCCACAATATCAGGCCCCAATGGGGAGAAACCATAATTCACCAAGATCTAATCCATTCCGGGAATGCCAAAAGCAAGAACGGCCTGTTTGAAAACAGAGGGATGGTCACCTATATCCCATGCGAATATTCGCGTCCCCTAGTTTGGCAAGAGCATGCGGCCGACAGGTTCCGCCAACATATCGGTCAAAACATACGCCATCCCGATGGCACGCTTACCGATAAGGCGCGATCCCTGATCAAATCCAGAATCCGCAAGTTTGACGGACATTTGACCACGGCGAGCCTCCTACTCATTGAAGAAGGAGTTCTCATGAGTGACGGAACACTGAGCGACAAAGCCAGAAATCATGTGATCGAGGGATGGCGTAAGCCGACCGGCAGGTTGACTGACAAAGGAAAAAGAAAGGGGTTGTCTCATCGCTGTTGGACTGCCGATGAAATCGAAGAGATAAAGGGCAAAACCCTTTACGAGACCCACTCTGGAATCTGCGAACTTGAGTTGATTCTCCACATCTGTCGATTCCGGCGGGTGATTGAGGTCTCCGAATCCCCGGATTGCCCGATTTTTAAATATCACTCGTATTCCGGCCAGCTCCGGCCGCACGCGGACACAATCCTGCCAGCCGATCCCCTATCCCCAACGCCCGGGTAGCTTGTGCGATGAGCTTTCATGCCGACGCTCGATCCTTTGCAGTTAGAGAAACGCGCTCAAATCAAATCCTCGAGTTCGTTGAGCATTGCTTCGAGCTCCTCCCATGATCCTCGTCTCGCAATGGCATCTTTTAAGCGGCCAACCACAACAACCCGCTGCTGCCCGCGGGACAGCAAAGTTTTTGCCGGGGCGGTCGGCTCCAGAATATCAAACACGGCATCCTGAACCTGGTTAGCAGTTGGCTGACCCTCGGCCTTCTCGACTGCTGTGGTCCATGCCAGTTTCCTCTTCTCCGGATCTTGGAGCCGTTGCAGTGGTCGGACCTGGGATTCGGAAATCGGCATCACTGCGGAATCGTTGCCAATTGGTAACGATTGCGAAATTTCCATCGCGATCCGGCTGGCCTGGATCAAGCGATGAGCATGGGGTTTGGAGACACCCACGACGGACCGACAATAAACCTCCCAACCGCTGTAACCGCCTGCTCTCCATAACTCGCGGTCATGGATTTCCTTCAAGGCCGTCCCGCAATCCAAAAACGCTTTCGCGCCGAGCCGGACGCACCGGTCGAGGCGCTTGAACTCGGAAATCTCCTCGCGGGTTGCTGGCTTTTCATTCCGAGCGGCGGCACTGCCATCACGGCGACCCATGACAGGCTGCGATGTTTTCTCGTCAGCGCGGTAGTCATGGAAATAGGCCGGAAATTCGCGGATGCGTAACGACTCATCCCACTCGCTCCAATCCCCGCCGTGTCTGTCATGGAGCCGGAAAACCTCTCCGTCTCTTGAAGGGTTCCGGCCAAGTTGCTTCAGAAAGAATGCGACATCGTTCTTGCGGCAATGTTCCCGGAGTTCCTCCGCCCACTCGATGGCGAAGGGTCGCGTAAGATCCCCGGCACCGGATTCGCCGCCGACAATAACCCAGTCGATGCCTTTGAGGTTGAGTTTTCGCGGTGGAATTCTTTCCCACAGGGGTTCGATAGATAGCCCTCGGACTGACGCCTTCACGCGACGAAGATGGTCGATGCGTCCCAGCTTCTCGGCATCTGGACCGGTGACGGTGGTCATCGCGCATACGTTGGGCGGAAAACCGCCGATGAGTTGAGCGAACTCGGCCATGCGCTCCGGGCGTTTTGTGAGCCATAGCCAGAGGTGCCGCTTTCCACTGTCGGACCGGATAGCCGGCATCAAGTCGGATTTGAGATACGGAAAATCCGCTTTTGTGCTCAGGGCGTCCCCCATGTCGGAAACGAAAATCATCCGAGGGAGAGCTTCTTTCCATGGCTTCTCCGGGTGCTGGCGACCTAGAAGGTCGGGCCATTCTGCCGCATCCCCAACTCTGCCGGGAAACTGTGTAACCGCCTCGAATATTGGCGCATAACCCCTGTTTGTGCCGCGTTCTGGTTTCGCGATGTTGAGGCCCTTGTTCAGGTGGAGCACGGCGGCGTAGCAGGTGATCGCCTTGCGTATTGCGCCTACAGCAGCATCACCAGCGTCCTTTCCGTGTTCCCGCCTGATTCGATCCGCAAACTCGTGCCGAAGATGCCAGATGTTCGTGGTGTTCACTGTTTTCTTGTGACCGGCGAGTGGGGTCTTGATCCTTCCGTGGGTCTCGTCCACCAAACTCTTGTACACCGCTTTGCTGTTGATGGCGGCCCCGGCTTCTGAAACTGCACCATCAACGGCTGCCAAAATCTCACCAGGTCCGGGAAACAACTCACAACCCCCGCAACCCATAATTGGATTTACGGTGGAATCGCACCATTGAATATCGGTATTCTTTGACATGAAAATAAATTAAACTTTCAAGGCTTTCCAACATTGAAAATGCACAGTGTCACCATGTCGAGCTATTCCCGGCCACACCGATTGCCGAACCTCTGTATTTTTCTGAGGTGCCGTGTTGCTGGTTCTTGTGAATATCTGGTGTGCAACTCGGTTTTCGTAGGGGGGCGGCTTCCAGATTAGATGTTGTTCACAGAGCCCCAACAAAAATCAATGAAACCATTGTGCTGTCTTGATTCACCTTGGCAATGCGCCCCCTTGCTGTTGGAATTCGTTGAACATGAATTGCTCCGATAATCTCCCCCAATCTGGACAAGTTGTTCGTGTCCGGACTAGGACGTGGTTGGTGGAAAACGTCGAAGCCGACCCGGGTTACGGCTCAACGGTTTCCCTAGCCTGTCTTGACGACGACGCCCAAGGAGAAAAGCTTTCCGTCGATTGGGACCTGGAACTCGACCGCCGCATTGTCAGCGAGGAGGCGTGGAAGGACATCGGCAAAAAAGGTTTCGATCCGCCTCGGGAGTTTGCCGCCTTTTTGAACACCCTGCGCTGGAACTGCGTCACCGCGACCGATCCGCGCCTGTTCCAATCGCCTTTCCGGGCCGGCATCCGCATCGACCCCTATCAATTGGTCCCTCTGAGGAAGGCGCTGCGGCTCCCTCGGGTAAATTTATTCATCGCCGACGACGTCGGCCTTGGGAAAACCATCGAGGCAGGCCTGATTGCCAGCGAACTGCTGCTGCGTCGGCGCGTCCGCGACATCGTGGTGGCGTGCCCGCCCTCGATGCTTCTCCAATGGAAAGACGAACTCGAAAACCGCTTCGGCCTGACTTTCGAGATTTTTGACCGCTCCTACATGGAGAAAATCCGGCGGGAGCGCGGGCACACCGTGAATGCTTGGGACACCTTTCCCCGCTTCCTGATCTCCCACAAGCTACTCATCGACGAAACCTATGTGGCACCGATGCGCGATTGGTTGGACAACCTCCGTCCCGGTTCGCTGCTGATTCTGGACGAGGCCCACCACGCTGCCCCGTCCAGTAGCTCGAAATACGCCATCGACTCCCAGATCACCAAGGCGATCCGGAATCTAGCCTTCCGCTTCGAGCACCGGCTTTTCCTTTCTGCCACGCCTCACAACGGGCACAGCAACAGCTTTTCCTCCCTGCTTGAAATCCTCGACCGCGAACGCTTCGTGCGCGGCGTTAAAGTGGACGGCAAGCTCCGTGACGACGTGATGATCCGGCGGCTCAAGGACGACCTTCGCTCCATCGGTGTACCAGGATTTCCTGACCGGCGGGTAATCCAGGTCAACCTGCCACAAGACCTCGGATTTGACACCCTCCCAGAAGATACACCAGAACTTGCGCTCGCCGTCCTGCTCGACCGCTACCGGACCATTCGGCTGGATTCCATGGCCGGATCCACCAAGAAGCAGCGATCCCACTTCGAGTTGCTAACCACTCAACTCCAACAGCGACTGCTCTCGTCGGCCGAGGCCTTCGCCCGCACTCTCCGCGTCCACCGCGTCACCATGGAGCGGATCTGGACCAAGGAGTCGGCTTTGCTCCCAGACGCCAAGGTCCGCCCCGACCTGCTCAACGCTGTCGATTCAGAAGACGACCGGTCTATCCTTTCCGAAGAGCAACTCGACCAACTTTTCGATCTTGAGACAGAAAAAACCACCTTGGCCGCTGCCTCGGACACCGCGCCTTCAGAAAGTGAGCGCCGCCTGTTGGCTGAAATGACGGCCATTGCCGAGAAAGCCCGGGTCGAGCCAGATGCGAAAATTCAATACCTGGTGCAATGGATTCAAGAAAACCAATGCGCCGGGGCGTCGCTTCCTGCGAATGGCGCTCCTGCGGCAAATGGTCCGTGGACCCATCGCCGTCTCATCATCTTTACCGAGTGGGACGACACCAAGCGCTTCATCGAAAAACACCTGAAATCCGCCATCACCGGCACCGACCGTTGGGATGAACGGATCGAGATTTTCCACGGCCCTACCCCCTTCCAGAAAAAAGAGGATCTCAAACGCGCTTTCAACACTCCGCCGGACAAACACCCGGTCCGCATCCTCATCTGCACCGATGCCGCCCGTGAGGGGCTCAATCTCCAGGCCCATTGCCACGACCTCATCCACTTCGATGTCCCGTGGAATCCAGCCCGGATGGAGCAGCGCAACGGGCGTATTGACCGGAAACTTCAACCGAACAGCGAGGTTTTTTGCCGCTACTTCTATTACACTCAGCGCCCCGAGGACAAAGTGCTACGCGTGCTCGCCCGTAAAACCCGCACAATCAAGGATGAGCTAGGCAGTTTTACGGACGTTATCTCCAAAAAACTCAAAACCGGTATCCGCCGCGAAATCGCAGCACGCACCGCCGATGAACTCGACCACCTGACCGACGCGGAAGCGGACGCCGTCCGAGATGAAGAACTTGAGTCGACACGTTCCAGGCACGCTGACCTCCGCGAGGAAATCGGCGTGGTGGAGCGGCAACTCAACGAATCCCGCAAGGCGATTCACTTTGATTCTCCAATGCTTCAGGATGCCATCTCCTGCTCGCTGAAGCTTCTCGACGTAGAAGGCCTCAAGCCTGCGGATAATGGCCACTTCACCCTGCCCGACCTCGAATCCCGCCGGGGTGCTGATCCAAAATGGGCGGCCACACTGGACACCTTGCGCCCGCCGCCGGAGAGTGGGAAACGTGATTACCAATGGCGGAGGGATTGCCCTATCCGCCCGGTCACATTCGATGCCCCGGACGGCATCGACGACAGTGTCGTTCAACTCCACCTTTCCCACCGGTTAGTCCAGCGCTTGCTCGGCCGCTTCACCTCACAGGGATTCGTTTACGACGACCTATCCCGTGCCTGCCTCGCCACCTCGGATGATTCCATCCCGCGTGTCGTGCTGCTAGGCCGCATTTCGGTCTATGGCCCTCATGCCTCCCGTTTGCATGAGGAGGTAATCACCATCACCGCACGGTGGACCCCGCACGAGGGTCGCACCAAGCCGTTGGCTCCATTCGCCCGCGATGGTGAGCAACGCACGATGGAACTGCTTCAACAAAACCTCGGCCCTGGCTTGCAACGTGAAGTTCCCACCGCTGTCCGCGCAAAGCTCACCGCTGCCATTCGTACCGATGTTGATGACCTGCATGCCCATCTCCACCCCCGTGGTGAGGAGGCGTTGGCAGACGCAGAAAAGAAACTAAAAGCCCGCGGCGAGGCGGAAGCATCCGAACTGATCCGAATCCTTCAGGACCAACGTAAGCGCGTCATCACCGAACTCGCTAAAAACAAGGACTGGCAGCAATTGGAACTCGGCCTCAATGACGATGAGCAAAAACAGCGCGAGTCCGACATCAAACACTGGGAATCGTGGCTCACCAATGTCGATGGCGACCTCCAGCGGGAACCCGACCGGATCCGCGAATTCTACTCCGTCAAATCCCACCGTATCGAACCTGTTGGAATTGTCTATCTGATGCCCTCAGCCCCATGATCCCAGATCCCCGCAAACTTGCTATCTCAGAGCATCAGCGTTGGCTAGGCTACCTTCAGCCCGAAGGGCTAGTCGTTTCTCCTCTCGCGCTCGTGGACAGCCAGGTCCAGCTCGATACCGGAAAATATGCCGAAGTGCAGGAGCGCTTGATGGATTCTCTATCCACGGATCCTGCCACGGGTCGCCAGATTATAGGCCACTTCGCATTCTTCGCCCGTGATTTCCTCGGATGGAAGGACGACCTGCTCTCAATCTTCTCAGTGTCGGCCGAGGTCCCGGACGCGCTCCGCATCTCCACCGGGGAACACGGCGAAATCCTTCAGCCGGACGCCGCCTACAAGTTCTTCCATCCCGCCGATCCGGCCAATCCCTGGATACTCCTCGTTCGCCAGTTGGAAACCGGACTGGCCCTTGACGAAATCCCGGACGGCAAAAAGGAACATGGCTGGGTCGCCACTCCCTATCAGAAGTTTGAGCGCCTGTTACGCGAGACCAAGGTACCCATCGGCATCCTCTGCAACGGCCACTCCGTCCGTCTCACTTATGCGCCCAAAGGCGAAAACTCCGGCTCCATCACTTTCCCGGTAGCCTTCATGACGGAACTCGCCGGTCGTTCCGTGGCCAGCGCTCTGGATCTTCTTCTCTCTCACCGCCGTCTCATCACCGTTCCCGAAGGCCTCCGGCTCCCGGCACTCCTGCGTAAAAGCCGCGACTATCAGGCGAATGTCTCGACCGCGCTCTCCGGCCAGGTCCTTGAATCCCTCTACGAACTTGCCCGCGGATTCCAGGCAGCCGATGAAAAATCCGGGCGCACCCTGCTCACGTCTGTCTGGGATCGTGACCCGCAGGAAATCTATGGCGGCCTAATCAGTTCGCTCCTGCGCTTGGTGTTCCTACTCTATGCAGAGGACCGAAGCCTCATGCCTTCCGGTGAGCTCTATCAGCGGAACTATTCCGTCCAAGGCCTCTTCGAACAACTCCGCACTGATCACGAGCGCTATCCCGACACAATGGACGATCGTTATGCCGGCTGGCCGCGCCTGCTCGCGCTCTTCCGCGCCGTACACGGCGGCTGCCGCCATCGCTCGATGACATTGCCAGCCCGGCGCGGCCATCTATTCGACCCGGACCGATTCCCCTTCCTCGAAGGTAGGGCCACATCCAAAGACGATCTCCCGGCATCGCTTCCGCGCATTTCCGACGGCACCCTGTTTCGTGTTCTCGAACTCCTCCTCTACCTCGACGGCGAACGCCTCTCCTATCGGACACTTGATGTTGAACAAATTGGTTCTGTCTATGAAACCATCATGGGATTTGAGGTCCGAAAAGCCACTGGCCGTAGTGTTGCCCTCAAACCCAAAAAGGCCCATGGCGCTCCCGTCCACCTCGACATCGACGCCCTGCTCGCCGCGAAGCCCGCCGAACGCGAGAAAACTCTGCTCGAAGACGCAGACACCAAATTGCCCGATGCCGCATCCAAGGCACTGAAATCCTCCTCCACTCACGACGATCTCCTCGCCGCCCTCGACAAGCGCATCGACCGCCGCGCCACACCGCATCCAGTCCCCGCTGGCTCCATCATTCTCCAGCCCACCGATGAACGCCGTCGCTCTGGCTCACACTACACCGCCCGATCCTTCACCAATCCCATCGTCCGGAAAACCCTGGAGCCAATTCTCGACCGACTCGGCCGCCACCCGCTCCCCGCCGCAATCCTTGATCTGAAAATCTGTGACATCGCCATCGGCTCGGGCGCATTCCAAGTCGAAGTCTGCCGTCAGCTCGCCGACGAACTCGTCTCCTCGTGGCACTACCACAAATGTGTTCCGAAGATTCCTATTGATGAGGACGAGTTTCTCTACGCCCGCCGCCTCGTCGCTCAGCGCTGCCTCTACGGCGTGGACCGCAACCCCATGGCTGTGGACCTCGCCAAGCTCTCCCTTTGGCTTGCCACCATGGCCAAGGACCACCCGTTCACCTTTCTCGATCACTCCATCAAGTGCGGCGACTCCCTTGTCGGCCTCACCAACCAGCAAATCGCCGCTTTCCACTGGGATCTATCTCAATCTGGTGAATTGATTCTCGGACCCGACGACTTGGAAAAGCAAATTTCCGAAATCGTCGACGAACGTAAACATATTATTAATTTTTCAGAAGACACCGAGACGGCCGTAATTACGAAGTCAGATTTCCTCGCCGCCGCAGAGTTCAAAGCAAAGTCCCTCAAAAACATCGGCGACATCATCGTTGCCGCCTTCTTCGCTGGCGAAAAGCCCAAGCAACGCCAACTGAATCGGGAAAAGTTCCTTCAGTGTTTTCTTGCTCTAAAAAAAGGCGATGCCGAACAAATACCTTGGGAAGTCAATACCCTCAAGCAACTCCGCAGCGGTGAGTTTCCGATTCGACCCTTTCATTGGGAAATCGAGTTCCCAGAAGTGTTCTCGCGGGAGAATCCAGGCTTCGATGCGATTGTGGGAAATCCGCCGTTCGCCGGCAAAAACACAATTTCGGCGGGAAGTAGAACCGGTTACCCCGATTGGCTTAAATCTGCCCATGAGAATTCACACGGGAACGCTGATCTGGTTGCTCATTTCTTTCGCCGGGCTTTCTGCCAGCTTCGCCGTAATGGCACACTGGGGCTGATCGCAACTAATACGATTGGTCAAGGAGATACCCGCTCAACTGGCTTACGCTGCATCTGCACCGGGGGCGGAAATATTTACGCAGCAAGCAAACGCACAAAGTGGCCAGGTGAAGCAGCCGTAATTGTAAGTGTTGTATGGATAATTAAAGGCGAGTGGCAAGGTGCAAGAGTTTTGGATAATAGAGTAGTTTCACACATAACAGCCTATTTGTTTCATGCAGGGACTGACGAGAATCCGACAGCTCTGAAGTCCAACAGAGGCATCAGTTTCCAAGGACCTATACCTCTTGGAATGGGTTTCACCTTCGACGATACAGACACAAAAGGAATTGCGAACTCAACAGAAACGATGCGAAATTTAATCGCAAAGGACTCTCGCAATGCGGAACGAATATTTCCATATATAGGAGGCGACGAGGTGTTGAATCATCCCGAACAAAAACATCATCGCTTTATTATTTCATTTGGAGATCTGACCGAAGATGAAGCTAGGAAGTGGCCTGATCTTTTTGAGATCGTAGAAGAGCGAGTGAAACCTGTCCGAATTGAAGATAACCGTGAATCCTACCGGAAGTATTGGTGGCAGTTCGCGGAGAAACGCGGCGAGTTGACGGGCCTCCTCCAGTCTCGGGAGCGTATACTGATGCATCCCTTTACCGCCAGCTACGTCGCGTTTAGCTTTCTTCCTGCCAAGACAATCGTCTCTGGTCCTCATAATGTCTTTCTCCTTGAAAAACACGCAGGTTTTTCAGTGTTACAGAGTCGCCTTCATGATTTGTGGACGCGTTTCTTTAGTTCGTCGCTTGAAGACCGACAACGTTACACCGCCTCCGACTGCTTCGAAACCTTTCCCTTTCCCTCGGACTGGGAGATGAACTCCGCCTTAGAGAAAATCGGGCGGATCTACTACGAGTATCGGGCTGCATTGATGGTTCAGAACAACGAGGGCCTGACGAAGACCTACAATAGGTTCCACGATCCAGAGGAGTGCTCGCCGGACATCCTCAAGCTGCGAGAACTTCACGCCGCCATGGACCGCGCCGTCCTCGACGCCTACGGATGGACCGACATTCCTACTGCCTGCGAATTCCTCCTGGACTACGAAGAAGACGAAGCCGACACCGAATCCCCAACTGGCAAGAAGCGCAACAAGAAAAAGCCATACCGCTACCGCTGGCCCGACGAAGTCCGCGACGAAGTTCTAGCTAAACTGCTCGCGCTAAACGCCGAACGAGCTGAACAAGAACGTCTATCTGGAAGCACCGGTAAAAAGTCCATCGCGAAGAAGGTGACGAAAAAGAAAACTCCCTCCCGACAGGATGATAGACAGGATGATTTGTTCAGTCTCCCGATCCAAACGCCCGGATTGCGCGAACTGCCGACAGCTCCACGCATCATCGAGAAGAATCCTAACATCTATGCCGCTGCTCTTGTCGCGGCCTTGCTTCACGAAGCGGAAGGCCCATTGCCATGGTATCGTCTCCGCGATGCCTACATCCTCGCGACATCACCGCGTCTCATGTTGAGCCATGCACTGCCCGACGAAAAGGACCGGGTTTTCGCTTGGACGCAGTCGTGGAAGCAGGTCGCCGGCCCCGAGCATCTCCTTCAGGCTATTCTGAATCTGAGCGGTCGCAATCTTGCAGTGGAAAAGACAGTTACAGGTGAGCCGGCATTCTCCCTGCAGGATGGAGCGCTTCGCAATCCCGATTCCCATACATGCTATGACGCGTGGCTCGCCCTGCAAATTTCCGAACCCTTCGCCAGCGATGTCATTCTGGACATTGGCGATTTCGACATCAAACGCCTTGATGAGCAGATTCTCGAACTTGTAGCCTAACACCCATGAGACCGGAGCAGCCACAATCGGAACTGGAACTCAAACACGTGGAAACCCCGCTTTCAATCGTTCCATTGTCCGGTCGTGAAGAACCCGCCATCTGGGTTTCTAAAATTGGCGTGTTCAAGGACTGGAAGCCTGTTGAGGAAAACAAACTGCGTGTTTTCGAACTTCAGAGAGGACTGAACATTCTCTGGGCGAATCCGGAAGGTGCGAATCCCGAGGAAAACCGGCTGAGCGGACACGGAGCCGGCAAATCCACCTTTTGTAGACTCATCCGCCACCTGCTGAATGAAGACGCGGCCGGAACCGCAGGTTTTCTGGAAGGGCTGCGCCGCCACTGTCCAAGCCCATGGTTGGTTGGAGAGGTGATTGTGGATGGGAATCCATGGCTGGTGGGTCGCCCTCTGAGCGATCAGGGTCATCATTCATTCGCGTTCAAGGGAAAGGCTCTCGCTTTTGATTTTCCGGAGAAACCGCCACGCCAAGGTTTCAAAGACTATCAGGAGGCGCTCGAAATAGCCGCTTTCGGAGATCTGACGGACAAGAATCTGCCTGATTCCAGAAAGGACCTCGATTGGCAACGCTTGCTTCCCTGGCTCTCCCGCGATCAGGAAGCCCACTACAGCGGCTTGCTCGAATGGCGACACAAAGACAGTGAACACAAAAGCCCGGTCCCATCACACGACGACAGAGGCCACATCCTCCGCCTTGTCCTCGGATTGCTGAACAGCAAGGAAAAGACACTCTTAGAAAGATACGCCCGCGAAGCAGAGCAACATGAACGCAAGACCCGAGAAAGACCCCGCAAAGAAAGCATTCTTGAAAACGACCGGGAGCGTCTCTCGCAGGTTCTCGGAGGAGCAACAATCCCCAACCCGGATGAAACCGAAGCAGATTTGCTTCGGGCGAGTCTCGACCAACAAATCAAGGCCCTCCGTGACAGCGTGGACTTGGAACCAACCAAGAAGAGGCATCAGGAAGAACTCGATCCGCTCCTTGAAAAGCTGGACTCCGCACGGGCATCATGGGTGTTCGCCGATGACTGGGCCACTGATATTGAAGACCTCATTTCCAAGAATGAAGCCGATCTAAAGGGCGAGACCTTGCCAGCACAGCCCAAGTTCGAACCGAGGAGACGTGACCGCACCAATGAGATGATGAAAGGCTTGGGGCCGTTTCCAGGCTATTGCTCCCACTACATGACGGATGCATGGAAAGCTAAATGCACCATCGCTCACGAAAGACCCGCTGAAAGCGATGAAGTGAGAGAGGCAGTAAAAAAGATTGAGGAATCCCCAAAAGGCCACAGGGAAGATGAGATTGCACGAGACAAAGTGGAACTGGCACGTCGACAAAGGATCGTCGCCGAACGCAAGCTGACTTTGGATACGCTTCAGACCGAGGTGAATGCCCTGAGGACCAAGCATAACATCGAACTGAATCAGATCAACTATCCGAACCAACAAGCGGGACAGATTAAAACCTACCTGGATTCGTTCAAGCAATCCTTTGACGACCTCAAGCAGTGGGATGCTGAGATCGAAGGCCACTACAGTGAGAAACAGAAAATCACCGCAGGACTCCAGAAACTATCAGAGCAGCACGACACCGCTGTCCGCTCGTTCCAACGGTTTTATGACTACTTTGCCAAAAAGCTGCTTGGAATAAAGGTCAAGGGTGAGGTCGAACTCAAAGCCGGCAAGACCATCCACCCGGAAATCACCTTTGGAGGTAAGCGTGAAAGTGCCGCTCTCAAAGTGAGCAAGTGGATTGCCTTCGATCTGGCATCAATGGCCTTCGGATACACCCATCGCGATTGCCATCATCCCCGTATCCTAATTCACGACAGCCCCCGTGAATCCGATCTGGCGAAAGGCATTTACTCTGCGATTTTTACGACCGTTCAGGAATTGGCTGGTAAAACAACTGGCGACCCACCTTTCCAATACATCATCACGACTACCGAAGCCCCACCAGAACACCTAAACAAACGACCTTGGCGGGTCGATCCTATACTGGATTCGTCAACTGATGAAGGACGGCTTCTTGGAATCAATCTGGAATCTGAATAAATTGTTCTATGAATCTCAGTCAGTAGCCCCCCCACCTTATTGCTAAAAGCGCCATACATCCAAAATGCCTCATTCCGAAATTGCTGAAATTAACGAAACAGACGACAAACGTGTCTGTTCTGATTGCTTAGGTGAGGCATATCTGAAAGCGCACATTCAAAAAATCGGAGAGCCTAATGATTACTCATACTGCGATGGCAACGGACAGACCATAGACATCGAGCAACTCGCCGACATCATCGAGCGTGCGTTCGAAGCACACTACGTTCGAACTGATACGAAACCTGACGGTTTGGAGTATGCGATGCAGCGTGATCCTGAGATTGAATATGAATGGGAAAAATCGGGAGACGAAGTTCTTTGGGCCGTCGCCTCAACAGCGGTCATTGGTGAGGCTACCGTGACTCGGCATAAGCTCCAACGGGCTAACCTCATTCCGGATTCAACCTTTGGAACTGACTCCGCAAGCTTTCTTGAGGACTCTGACAGCGCATTTGAATAGTTTTAACTTCGCAAATCAGATTTAAATCTCCAGATCAGACACGACCACATGGCAATATCCCCACTCTCAACCAGTATCGAGGTTCGTTCCAAACTCGTGGAGACCATCGAATTGGATCTCGTCGGCCCACGCAACGATCATGCTTACGCGCATGAGTTGCTTCCCCAGTCTCCGCAGCGCTGGTATTTGAGCGGCTACTTGGTCCCTCAAGGTGCGGATGCGGATGCCCGCAAGACGCCTGATGCGCCGGACGAGTTTTCGGAACAGCCATACGTTTCTTCTGTATCTGCAAACGACGGTGCAGAATCGAAACAGACGCAAGTGACGCCGGGCGGAGGTAGCGATGACAACGATGAAGTAGAACAACAGTCCCAGGTGAGTTACCTCCCATCGTCGATGGGTCTGAGTGTCTTGGTTGGCCCGAATTCCACAGGATTGTCTGCGATTGTTCGTTGGGGTGACTATGTTGGGGAAAACGAAGGCGACGGAACGGCAGACTTCGATCCAACTGAAGTGGACCGCGAGCACGAGGAGGAAATGGCTAAATCGAATGAACCCTCCGCCGCAGAATCGGAGGTGGTTGTCGGAGAGTCGAAGCCCGAATCCAAAACCGTAAACAAGCGACCCCGTCGTGGATACCGCCGCGAGCCCCGTGAAGAATCCATTCCGATCACGCTCGAAGGCGATGACGGGATCAAAGAAATGGCACTACCTAACAGCCGTGGGCTGAAACTAGTTGTTTCGTGGACATCTCTTCCCCACCTGCCCGAGACCGGATTGCCGGCCAACACAAAGACGGTTTCGGTTTTTGTAGTCAACGACCGCCCGAGCAGTAGCAGCAGCTTGACCTATCGGGACATCGCCTTCCAGGTTGAACTAGAATTGTCATGCATGTCTGGATTCTATGGTCGCCCTGATCTACGGGGAGCCGCTTTTCCGGAAGAAACCGACAACGACGAGTTGATAGCGGACCTGCATTACCGGGATGTTTTGGAATATGCGGTGGGGCATGGGGTAGCAACGATTCCCATTGGGCAGGCCGAAGGATGCCACTCCGTTCGAACCACTTGGATACCTTCGGCAGAGATTCCAAGAGTCGATCACGCTGACAAGGAAACCATCGGTGAAGTGGAATTGGGAATGGAAAGACTGGGTGAGTTGGCGGACCTGACAGATGCGCGGGCTTGTCTCGATGGGGTGGTTGCGACCTATCGGGCATGGATCTCGGCACAGGCATCCTCATTGGCCACATCCGGCTTGTCGCCGAAACAAAAGGCCACCGCAGGAGATTTGATCATTGGAGCCAAAGTTGCGGCTACACGCATCGAGGAAGGGATCCAGAGTTTGGCAGACCCGCAGTGCTTGGAGGCGTTCCGAATTGCAAACCGCTCGATGGCGCGTGCAGCCCGGCAACGCTTCGCTGTCCAACAAAGCAAGGCACCCGCCGATGTTGATGCCCCTCGCTGGCGGGCCTTCCAGCTCGCATTCATCCTGATGAACCTGAATGGGCTCTTCGATCCCCGACATTCTGACCGGCGGATTGTGGATCTTCTGTTCTTTCCCACCGGTGGCGGCAAGACGGAGGCCTATCTGGGGCTGTCTGCTTTCACCGTGGTTTTACGGCGGCTTCAGAACCCCGGAATCAGCGCGGCGGGCGTCTCAATCATCATGCGCTACACCTTGCGCCTGCTAACCCTTGACCAACTCGGACGTGCGGCAGCCCTGATGTGCGCGTTGGAACTGGAACGAGCGCATAACAAAGCCTTGGGTGAATGGCCGTTCGAGATTGGCCTATGGGTCGGTTCTGCCGCCACACCGAACCGGATGGGAAAGGCGAATGATGACAGCCCAGGCAAAGATGACACCGCCTACGCCAAATTAACAAAATTCAAAAACAACCCACGGAAGCATCCCGCACCCATTCCAATGGAGGAATGTCCGTGGTGCGGCACGCGATTTGACCCTGACAGCTTCTATCTTGAACCTGCGGGTGCGCAGGAACCTCGGGATCTCCGCGTGGCATGCGTCAACGAGCGATGCGAGTTTTCCGCGGCCCACAACGATTCCCACCTGCCCATCCTCGGGGTGGACGAACCGATCTATCGTAGGCTGCCTTGTTTTCTAATCGCAACGGTGGACAAGTTCGCCGCATTGCCATGGATGGGCCGGACCGGTGCATTGTTTGGAAATGTGGACCGATTTGATACTCAAGGGTTCTACGGGCCGTGTGACACTGGCAAAGGCACCGCGCTTCCCGAGGGAAAGCTGCTTCCGCCCGATCTAATCATCCAGGACGAGCTTCACTTGATTTCCGGCCCGCTCGGCACGGTGGCTGGCATCTACGAGACCGCCATCGAGGAACTGTGCAAGCGCGACTTAGGTGAAGGTCTTTCACGCCTGCCAAAAATCGTTGCATCGACGGCCACAGTGCGGAGAGCCGACCGGCAGATCCGCGCTCTTTTTGGCCGTGAACAAACGGCAATTTTTCCGCCCCCCGGACCGGATCGCAACGACTCGTTTTTCGCTCGCACTATTCCATCCACCATTGAGAATCCAGGGAGGCTTTATTTGGGCGTGGCAGCACAAGGGCGAAGCATGAAAGTCGTTTTGCTCCGCACCTCCCTAGCCATCCTCGCAGGTGGTGCGCAGCTTTATCAGGAAGCTGGCGGCAAGAGCCCTGACAATCCGTGCGATCCCTACATGACGCTGTTATCCTACTTTAACAGCCTGCGCGAACTCGGCGGCAGCCGTCGGATCGTGGAGGATGAAGTTTATGTGCAGGCACAATCCCGCTGGAAACGTCGGCGGCGTGAGCCTCAGGATGATCTTTTCCGCAGTCGCTACATCAACCGGAACCCGGTGGAGTTGACGTCCCGCGTCAGCACGGACGAAGTAGCCAACGCCAAACGTCGCCTCAGCACCGACTTTTGCGAGGATGACAAGGTTGATTTTGCACTCGCCACCAACATGATTTCGGTGGGTCTCGATATTGTCCGGCTAGGCTTGATGGTTGTCCTAGGGCAACCAAAGACCACCTCGGAATATATCCAAGCCACCAGCCGCGTGGGGCGCGACAAAAACAAACCCGGCTTGGTGGTGACCTTGCTGAACGCTCACAAGCCACGCGACCGTTCCCACTACGAACGCTTCGGGATTTACCACCAGACATTTTATCGCGCCGTGGAGGCGACCAGCGTGACTCCGTTCTCGCCTCGCGCCCTCGACCGCGCCCTCGCCGGTGCGCTCGTTGGGCTTTGCCGACACATTCTTTCCGACATGGAGGCCCCGACCAAGGCAGGCAAGGTTCAGAGTCACCTGCCAGCTCTCCAGCAGGCGGTTCGGATTTTTGCCAAGCGGGCAAAAATCCACGATGTGGACAAAGCCTCGACCCAGGAAGGAACCGACCTCGCCGCACATGTGGACGCCTTGGCACAGAACCTGATTGCAAAGTGGGCGAAGATCGCGGGTGAATGCGCCAGTGACGGAAGTTCGCTGACCTATCAAAAATTCGAAGGCCCGCGCCAGGGAGACGCATTGATCCGGGATTTCCTGGATTCGGATCTCCTGACTAAGCCACCGATTTATCGAAACTTCCGCGCCAACCGTTCGATGCGCGATGTCGAACCTGCCGTTGACATCCTTCCACTCAAATCCAGCACAGGCACCAACCGATGAGCCGTCAACAAATCCGATCCAACCAGTTGATCACGACCTTCGGCCCCGGGGCCATGGTCGATCTCCCGCACAAGTCCATCATTGTCGCCGGTCTCGAAAACTGGGCATTCGAACCCGGGAAACCATGTCTAGTGGAGGAGCCGCGCCTTGCCGCGAAGCTTGCCCGTCTCCTACGCCAGCAAAACCAGGCATTCAAAGGCCACAGCATCGAGCTTCGAACCCCACCACCAGCCGGGGACGCAATGTTCCAACGGGGACGGATCACGCCGGGTGTCACCGGCTACATTTTCCCGCACTGGTTCATCGTACAGAATGTGGTTCTCTCCCCGCAGAAGAACCGCCGCCGTCGCTTGGTAATGCAGGGCCAGTTGGAAGACGGCACGGGCAAATTCAAAGACAAGAACAAGAGTTACTCCGTAGTACCAGTGCGTTTCGTCCGGGCGTGCAGGAAAGGGCACGTCGGCGACATCCAGTGGCGGGAATTCGCCCACGGTGGGCAGACGAACTGCCAACAGGACCTTTGGATGGAAGAGCGCGGCACCACGGGCGATCTTGCCGACGTTTGGATCATCTGTGACTGCGGTGCGGTTCGCAGCATGAGCGATGCCGCAGAGAGCGGCACACTCGGCAACTGCAACGGCAGTCGGCCATGGCTCGACGACAGTGAAGGTGTCTGCGGCGAAACGAACCGCCTTCTTCTTCGAACCGCCAGCAACGCTTATTTTCCGCAGACGCTACCAGTCATCTCGATTCCGAATGGAATGAAGAAAGTAGAATCCGTTGTGTTGAGCCTCTGGGATACCCATTTGTGCAAAATAACATCGGTGGAACAACTTAGCATGGTGAAGGGAATAATCCCTGGACTTGCCGAAGAACTGGGAACACTCACGGACGTTGAGGTTTTTGAGGTGATGCAAATCATCCACGAGGGAAAGCAAACGTCATCCGTTGCCAAACCAGTGAAGGAAGTCGAGTTTGACGCACTCAGTGGTGCGGACATCGAACAACAGACAGACGAGCCGAATGGAGATTTTTTTGTCCGGCGTTTGCCTGCGGCAAACTGGCAACACGTAAAGTTGGCAGCCGTAGACAACGTCGTGCTCGTCCACCGGCTCCGGGAAGTGGTTGCACTTCTCGGCTTTACCCGATTCGAACCAGAATCAGCCGATGTTACCGGTGAACTCGACATGCAGGTTCAACGCGCACCCATCGTTCGCGACGCCAAATGGATGCCAGTCTCGGAAAACCGGGGAGAAGGAATCTTCCTTCAATTCAACCCCGATGCCATCGAAAGCTGGGCGACCGGCGAGTTGGTCATGAAACGGGCGGCGGAACTTGAGGGATCTTTGGAAAAATGGAAGAAGGATCACCCCAACAGTCGGGTGGAGTTTCCCGGGGCTTCCTACATTATGCTGCATTCGCTTTCCCATCTGCTGATCAGCGCTATTTCGCTTGAATGCGGCTACCCTTTGTCATCATTGCGCGAAAGAATCTACGCACCTGATGGCAAGGGTGCCATGGAAGGCCGCTACGGAATTCTCATCTACACATCGTCTTCGGGTTCCGAGGGTACCTTGGGCGGACTGGTCCAATCGGCCCGTGACATTCGAAAACATCTTTTCCGTGCGATGCAACTCGGCACATTGTGCTCGAACGACCCGGTCTGTTCATCACACGGGGTTAAGAATGGCGGGATTGACCGCATTTCAGGTAGCGCCTGCCACGGTTGCCTCTACATCTCGGAAACCTCATGCGAAAGATTCAATCAATTCCTGGATCGTTCTTTGGTGGTGCCCACCATCGACCGCAGTGGCTGTGCGTTCTTCACCGTCTGAAGTATCATGCACAGCAATCTCACACAGGTATTGGATCTCCCGGCTTCAACATTGTTGGAGCTTGGCAACGCACTGCGGGGTGGTTCGCTGCGTTACGGAGTCTCCGCGGGCATGCTTTCCACATTCGTTGGCAACCGCTCTGGAGATTTAGCCAACGCCCTCCAAACCATCCTGGACGACGGATGCTCGACCGAAGCCCTCGGTACCATGTGCCTCCTGCTTCATGAGGCCAGGGTCCGCATGGAAACCAACGATAATGCCCTCTACCTCGCGCTCAGCGGTCCCGAAGTTCCGGGAACCCCGGTGGTTTCCACACCCACCATGGTTCGGGCGTTGTTTGAAGAGGCGAAGAGCGATGTAATCGTGGCAAGTTACGTTTTCCACCAGTGCAGGGACTTGCTCGCGCCATTGGCGGCAAAGGTCGATGCGGATTCAAAATTCATGGTGCGACTCATCGTTGATCTATCCCATCAACGACAGCATGCGACCGAGCCGTTGCCAATCGTCGCTAACCGATTCAAAAAGAATTTTCTCAACGATGCATGGGAGGGAAATCGCGAACCCGAGTTCTGGCATGATCCCCGTGTATTCGAAGAGGTGGATAGGAAGAAGGCTGGCGTCATGCATGCCAAGGTGGTGATCATCGACTCCGAGGCCGCGCTGGTGACATCCGCCAACTTCACGGAAGCCGCCCAGAACCGAAACATCGAAGCCGGTTTGATTGTTCGCCAGTCCCTTCATGTAGGACGTCTCCGGAGTTTTTTTGAAGGTATGATTGATACCCGCACACTGCGCCAGATCGTCTGAAGTTCAATAAGTTTAAAGATTGTCGGTTTCTGTTAAACTATTTAGCAATAGAGTAACCGGTCTGTAGAGTGTGGGCGGCGATTTGGAAGTCCGATAGATCGGGCGGCATGAACATCGGATCGTTGTAGCGCGTCTTCTTCTTCGAGAGCTTCTAACGAAACTCTTCTTCCTTCGTCTTCTTCGGTGTCTTCTTCCGGGGTGAAGGGGGCGGTATTTCTCTACCCAGCAGGGGCGTGCAAAAGCAGTGCCGACGGGCTGTTCTGAGTTCACTGATGAACTCAACCACCACATTCAAGTGTCTGAATTGCAACGAAGAACACCGCTGTGAGCCGCGCAAGCGCGGACGCCAGCGTTACTGCTCAAAACCTGATTGTCGCCGGGCCTCGAAAGCGGCGAGCCAGCGTCAATGGTTGAACCGACCGGAGAACCAGAACTACTTCCGCGGATCCGACAATTGCGAGCGAGTCCGGCAGTGGCGTTTGGCTCATCCCGGCTACAAGCGCAACAAGATGTCTGCGTCCAGTGGTGTGTTACAAGAGATACCGAATCCACAAATCATTGGAAACGAGTTGATTGTGCCATCAGATGCGGCGAATATGTTACAAGATCTCTGCATTGCTCAACCTGCTGTTATTGTGGGACTTATGTCGATCATTACCGGCCATGTGTTACAAGATGACTTGCTCGCCACCGCCCGTTTATTCGAGCGCCGCGGCCTCGATATTCTGCACAGGACGCCCGAGATGTGCGATCCTCGACCTTTGTAGCCAAGACGAACCAAAGGCCGTTCACAGCGGCCCCAGGGCCATGCTGATGGCCAAAGTGAGACATCAACAACGCCCGCTGGCCGCCGCTCAAATCAGGATGTTAGAGCATCCGCTTTTTAAACCGCCCGTTTCATCCGAAATTCACGCCGCCGCCCACAGTAGAGATACCGACGCATGAATTCAGACAAAAAATTAATAGGTTGAAACTTCGGAATCGGGGGGCGGGGGAAAATACTCCCCTACACCCATTTTGCCTGTAGCAGGATTCCAGATAGTTTGAGCTTCTGTTACTTGTCGTACGCCATGCGGCCATAATTGCTTCATAATAACAGATTTTTCATTTTCGAATGCTTCAGTAAGATTTTTCAAAAAATCCGTATTATCAAAAGCGTGGAAATCTTGTAACAAAGTAATCACACTCACGAGAAAATCATTTGATCCTGTTGACATCTCCAATCTAATCTGAGCCTCCACCATCCTTACGACAATCCTTTGTACACTTTCTGGGCTTGTCTTTAGTAACGCCCTCCAGTTGGGAGACTTTCCATCTCCTCCAGCGAGGGGGTCCAACCAATCACTCGCCAACCATAGTTTGCCGTAAACATCTATGATGGGATCGGTGGGTGATGGCGAACTTAGCATCCATTTTGCTGATACTCCTGTCTTTGCCTCAATCAGCTTCGCCAAACGCTCCCATTTCGGCATGATCCCACATTCGACATTTCGAATGAGGCTCGCTGAGCGGCCGATCCAAGCGGCAAAACCTTGGCTGCTTGAAAATTGACGCAGACCTGAATCTTCCGGTGCTGTCTTCAACGATTGCCGGATTCTTTTGATCGGATGAACAGTTTTTTTTGTAGTCACGACGAAAGATCATTTGCCCCAATAATAGCCATTGTCAATCAGATCACTCTTAAAAATACTATTTTAGAAATATTGAAATATTCAATATGAAAGATTGTTCGCATTTTTATCTAAAATAAATTTGACGTTGTCTATTTTAGACATTAAGTCTATTTTATGAGTGCGCACCCAATACCGCCTAGTCTCGTAACCACTGATAAAATACCTGCAGACCAACCCAGTCATTTGATCGGCCCATCAAGCCATCTCGACTTGATGTTGGGCCTAGATCACCCGTTTTTTTGCTCGGAAAGTAATTTCTTCTCAAATGAGCCCAATCTATCATTTGCGACCATTTCTGAGTTTCTAAATGAATTTGAGCCCATGGATGTCGACCTGAATTTGTGTTTTCGATGGGACATACGACCTAAAGACGAGGATCGACCCGAAATGGGCTATCGGGCGGAAATTTTCCTGATTCTGCAGCGAAAGGGGATTTTCGTTCCCTGCTCTATTGCGACGGTAGATGAAAACGATTTTCCGCGTTTGGAGACATACCTGCAATCTCACTGGGCAAAAATCCAAGCTATCTGGACACCTATAAGCGGTAATAAAAATTAATATCCGGACTAAACCTAAAAATTAAAAATACAAAAACTAACGCCATGAATAAAAATACACAACCACTAACAGGATCTCACGAAATATCTGAGATCGCAAAATCGACTATCAATCAATATGCTCACGCCTCGAGCTTTTGTACCGAAGCGTTGCAGGACCCCACAGAATCGCCAGAAATCATCCCCAAAAATTGGTTGATTGCAGGCCCAACTGGTGCGGGAAAAACAGCGCTGATTAGAAAAATGTTGGGATGCAATACAAAATCCGAGCTTATTTTTTCATGCTCATCAGGCCGGACTACAACAGCCAGAACATCTATAGAAATCAAAGCTGGAGACTATAAGGCATCCTTGACCTTCCTTACGGAGCCTATGGTGCAAATGCTCATCGAAGAGTGTGTCGAGCAGTCTATCCTGAAAGCCCTTGACGGAGCTTCAAATAAAGAAGTAATGAACACACTCCTAGAGCATACCGATCAGCGGTTCAGACTATTCTTCATGCTGGGTCGGTGGAAAGAACTCAACGACACACTTGACGAGGAACAAGATGATTATGTGGATGCCGACTCAGATATTGAGCAAGACGAGGTCTCGGAATCCGATCCGTTCAGGGATCTTCACCTTATGAACAAGCTCTCTGGCTTGCTTACTAAAATACGTGAGCTAGCGAAAACAATAAGACATCACCTCCAAAGTGATTTTGAGGAAAGCGATGTAAATAATTACAACATATCGGTTGATTATCAGGAGGCGGCCAGTGGCTTAATCAATCAGAGCCATCTGTTTCATGAGATTGTAGCTTCGATCATGAGTGATGTGAAGGAATGCTTCTCCTACATCCAGAATGGAGTGCTACATTGCGATCAAGTAGGCTTGCCACGATCATGGTCATTCTCCACACCAAACCGTAGTGAATTTCTCAAGTCTTTGCGTACGTTTACGGGAAATAATCATCACTTCTACGGACGACTTCTGACTCCATTAGTCGCCGAAATAAAAATTAGCGGACCATTTTTTGTTGGAGACCAGCGTGAACCTCAGAATAATCTATTAAATCTCATTGATACTTTGGGAATTGGGCATACCGCGAAGCATTCTTCCTCCGAATCAACGTCTCATATCATCTCCGAACTTGATCGTCTTGATGGGATACTAATAGTCGATAATGCTACGCAAGCAACGCGACAGGATTTTATAGACCTGCTTTCCGTAATTGCTACGAATGGGCACCTTGAAAAAGTCTTAATAGCTTTTACCCACATGGATCAAGTAGTCGGTCCTAACTTTGCTGATTCAGAAGACAGAAAACGCCACGTCTTTCGCTCTCTGCAAAGTGCTGTTGCGAGCCTTAAGGAGACGAATAACCTCGGAGTCATTCGCGATTTTGAAAAGATTCTGGAAACCAGAACTTTTTTCTTTGGCAATTTGCACGAGTCATCCAAAAAGCATGCAGGGTCGAAAAACCAACAGCTTGAAAAGCTTTTTTTAGCAATGCGGAAAGCATCCAGACGAGCCGATTCCATCAATATTCCGATACCTGTTTACAGCCTTGTAGATTTTGAGATGTGCATCGAGGAAAGTACTATCATACTTTTAAAAAAATGGAAATCACGACTCGGTCTTGATTACGAAGAGGGAATCCGCAAAGAACACTGGGCGACCATAAAAGCTCTTTGTCGCCGTATCGGTAACAAGATGTGTGACAGCTATAAAAACCTAGATCCATCAGGCGATTTTTCACGTGTGCTCATGACGGGTATTTCAAATCGTCTCGAAAATCCAATTTCATGGATCTCGGGTAGCGATGACTATGTCGGGCAAAATGTCGCCATTAACAATCTCAGGCAGCGCATTTCGCCGGGCATTCAGGGACTTTCGAGACGTCGTATAATCAGTGATCAACTCGCGGACTGGAAAGAAGCACTGGAAATAAATGGGTCGGGATCCAGTATCCGCCGAGCTTGCCAAATGGATTTTATGTTTCATCAAGCAGCTCCCTCGATCCTCTCCCCCAAATCTCGTATCTCTAGTAGTTTACGAGCTGAGGTGATCAAGATTATCGAAACCGAACTCACACGAGTTGGCGGCGTACTCAAAACAAGAGCATGACCTGACACGTAGGCTCATCGGTGCCACCTCACATGGTGTCACCGGTGCGGCCACAGTGTGCACGCACCACCCACTCCAAATTCGAATACGGCAGCAACGCATGGAACAAATTGAGCACCTGACTCTTGCCTTCAATTATGATCCCCGAGCTGCCCATATCCGTCCTGTCCACCGCCAGCACGTCTCCGGGCTTGTGATCCTGCGTGTAAAACACCTCCTTTTCCGGCCCCTCCGACAAACGCCAATTCCGCACGCGGCGCTGAAACGTCCGTAACAACCCTTCTTTGATCCCGCCGGGATGGCTTTGCGCCAGATGCTCGAAAAGTGCCTTCGCCTCCAGTTCGGGAGCTGGCCTAGCATCAAGAGCACTTGCGGCCAGACCGCTTCCAGCGGGTCTTCCCGCGTCCTCCAGGTGTGCGGCGCCTGCCGCTGTTCCATGACATCGTCCTGCCGCAAATAATTGCGCGCCGTAGTGCGGCAAATACCCGCTTTGATTGAACTCATGCTGATGGTTGCTCCTTGGTTGCGCTCGATGGCGAGCTTGTTGAGTTGGCTTCTTTTGACTACACCCCAAAGCAGCTCCCGCCGCCCCATCCGGTGTCAAACGGCATGCCGTCTCACCCCAAAAAACCGCCAGCCCAACTGCGCAGTTACAATTGTCGTCGCACATACCTACGCAATGCCGGACGCAACCAGTTCACCATCAACGCCCAATGGGCCATCCGCCAAAACTATCCTCCTACACAGCCAAAACTAACCCACCAACCAGCCAAGACTAACCCACAACTCGGCAAGACTAACCCACAACTCGGCAAGACTAATCCACAAAACGGGAGGTCTATATCCTTAAACGGGAGGTCTATTTTCACGAAACATGTCTACTGTCCCCAAAACTCCGCTACTGTTTCCCATTTCAGGGTCTAGTTTCCTCATTTCGACCGGCTTTTCGCCACCCATTCGGTCGTCGGCCGGATCTTCATTCGAGGGGACACAAAATAAAAAGGGGCTATCTCCCAAGTAGCTGTTACGGGTAACAAAATGGGGGCAGGATGGGTGGGCTTGCGCCCACCACGTTCGTCCCCCCCTGCGGGGATGGACTTCTCTACCCTGCTCTCTCGGAAAGAAAGGGATCATCGGCTGCGCCTCGACACCTTTCTTGTCCTGGGCCGAGGGCCCTGTGCCTGAGGCCGTGGTGCCCGGTGGGCAACCTCCACGGCCACGGCAACGCAGAAACCAAACCCTACTCGGGTCCGGTTCTGCTTACTCCGCGCACCGACCGGAGGCCGGATGCGCTGCGTGCCGCCCGAGCGCGACCCTGATGGTCGCGTTTCGGGCGGCTTTGCCGGCGGCTGCCAGGGCAGCCACCGGAACCGTTGCTGGGATTCGTTCCTCACCCAGCAACGGTCCTACCACCCTTCGCATAGCGGCGGTTGGTGCCGAGCAGCCCCTCATCGCATGCGCTCCAGTGGCTGCTACGGCGGGCGGCCACGGACACTGGTCCCCTCCGCTCCTAGGGAGCAGGTGCCCGGTCCATGACCGAAGAGCTACGTCCGCGCCGCCGCCTGCTACTGTATGCGCGCAGACGCATTTTTTGGAGGGCGCAAGGATCATCCGCATACGCTGGGATGTAAGCGAGAGGGCTGACCAGCCCACCTATATCTCCAAATCCGCCATAACCTCCCTAAGGTTTCCGCCTCACCCGGCGCAATCATCCGGGTGACAAGTTCGCAAACCTCAACCCTCCAGTGTCATCTGTCATTGGCGCAACACGAATCCAAAGGCTCTCAATCGAACCCGGAAACGTAACTGGCAAGCCCCAAACCCTAAGTGGTATGGGCAATCGACAAAAAAGGGTTCGCATGAATCCGAATTCGTGGATTTGCCTGAAACAATTAACACCCACACCAAATACCAATGAAACAAAAGCGCATGCCAACCGAAGCCGAATTCCAAATGCTGGAAGCCATGTTCAGCAAAGACCCAGCAGCCTGGAGCCGATGGATCATCGACCAAGGCTACGTGCCAGACTTGGATCTACCGTTGAGCCTCTCCAACATTCCAATAGAGCAATGGCCGGATCTTTCCAAGGTCATTCCGACATCAGGAATACAAGCCTACCTCGCCAGCGGCGATCAACTGACAAACTTCACAATCGACATGATGGAACTGGCGATGGAGCGAGACTATGGAGTAACCATGCCATGGTTTATCGACTGCGAACGGACTGGCAGGGAAGAGGATGGAAATCTGAAGGTGGATTGCTTTCGGGTCTGCAAAGCAATATGAAAACCTCCTCACAATCGATGATAGGAACCAAGGATTGCAGGATCGACCACTGCCGTTCAATGTCCGAGAGGCCCAAATACTCCGTCCACACCTGCCGCCTTTCCTCTGCCTACTTTCCAAAAAACGTGAACATCCGATTGTCGCCAATGACATTAAACCGGGCGTCTGCGACTAGGTTTTCGAATCTGGCGAGGCCCAAACCCTTTGAGGCATTATGAATACACAATCTCAAGTATTTCTTCATTTTGATCAAAGTGGCCAAGCTTATTGGCAGGGACGGATCTTGGTCGCGGAAGATCTTCGTCCGGTCCTCGCAATGTTTGAATCCATCATCAACCGACAATTGCTGGCCTGGGTTGAACGTAGGATTCTTACAAAAACATCAGGCTTGCTGCCAGAGAGTGGTGTTCTAGCCCAAATGGCTGGAATGAATCCCTTAATCGGGTTGTTGAACGATTTAGAAAACAGTTTGATGCCGGAGACATGGTATGAAGATTCTTTGGAATATATCCCAGAAAGGCCAGTCGAACCAACCGCGCCAAAAAAACGCAGGTATGCAAAAGGTTCACAGTTGGCGGAAATTGAAGAAATCCAATACCAAAGAGCGTTGAATTACTTCAAAAGCGCACGTCTTTTATGGGAAAAAGAGGACGCTTACTGGTTGACTGCCTTACCCGACTTTCCAAACAGACTCGCTAAACTTCAAGAATTCAGACGTTGGCAAGAAGATCGGCGATGTATTGAGGCCGCACGCATTCAGGTAATAACATGGGAAAATCGCCTAAAGGAATCCTACAAGATGTCGGGCTGGGAGTTCTTTCCACCTGGTGCTGGATTAGAATACAGCCTTGAATGGGTGAAAATTTTTCTGAATCGGAAATTCCCCGAAACCCGCTTTGATCTTGAGAGGATCGCCACACTCATCAGCTTCAACCCACAAGTGCTTCATTTTGGATCAGGTGACTTCAACGGCTACATTGCCTTTGTTTTCTCAAATGGCAAAGTTGCTCTTGAAAATCCGGTAGTTGGGAACGCGCTTTATCTATTCCACAATGATTGGGTGGATCTTTCTCAGAAGCCGAAGGAAATTCTAATGAAAATGATGAAAGAAGGTGACGGACGGATCATGCGCTATTTCCACGCTGACGGAGGAAATCTCAGTACATGGCTCGATGTCCGGCTACGCGGGTTGGCATAAACCTTCAAAACAATGTAAAGCCTCAATCGATCTTCATACGCATACGATGCGAACAGTTGTTGGAGAAAATTAGACTCATTGAGCTTGGCTGAAGCACGATTGACCGCAACATTACGAGCGTTATGGCACTCTGGACCGACAGCACAAAATACCTTTGGACGGGGCGCACCGGACTTCAGTATCGGACAAGAATTTCCTGCACCCGTTCCCAAGAGGACAGCAAGCGTCTGGTAATCGATTTCTACAGCGCCTCAGGCGCAACGGCAAATGCCGGAGAAAGGGAAGGAATGTTAGCCTTCACCAGAGGAAGCCGGTGGAAGAGCCGCCTGTCATGGATTTTCCCATTCTCGGAGAAATGGCCGGAGCAGGACATCGTTGTGGAATACGGCGCGGACGTCGTGGAAGTGTCCTATGACGTAAGGATAGGTTGCTGCATGGTTTTTTCACCCAATGCATTGGTCGCCGAGGCAGCGGAGTTGGAGCGACTGCTTCTTGGTCCTCAGTAGCACCGCAGTTTTTTACCGGAGCATCCAATCGGTATCGTTCCGGCTGCCTGTTCAGGCAAATAACTCAATCAACCCGCATCAGCCAACAGCTTCTGCGCCTTCTTGATCGTGGTGGCGCTCAACTTGCCATTCACGAGCTTGGAGCCGTCAACGAGTGCTCTGAGTTCCTTGAGGGCCTTTTCAGCCGCAACGAGTGATTTCTTGCCGGTGCCGAATTTCTTATCGGAGAAGTAGCGGGTGAAAGTATTGCCTGTCTTGGTGACGCATAGACGCCATCCTTCAAATGCGGAGGTTTCGTAGGTAAAGCGGGTGAGGTTCTTTTTCGATTTCATTACTGTTGGTGTTTGGAGTTGCGGGGGAGATCTATCAGGCACATTTAGCTAATCAAATGTTATTTTTTGGATAGGACATCCGACCGGGATTCCAAGTGGAAACATTCCAAAGACGTTCCTTTCTCCCACATCAGGAGTGCCATTGATTTCTACGGTATCGATACCGCAATTAACACTGGCAGATGGTCTGATCCAATGGCCGGAACAACGATGGCAATGGAATTTCCCAATCCTTTGGTGAATAATTGATCAAAACAGGCGTCCGGATACCTGCCCTTGCCCGGACAGGTGATGCGATTTTTGTGATCCACCCAATCAAAGGACCACCGGAATCCGGCTTTCCGCAGCATGCCGAAGGTTCTTTCGCCCGGCGACTGACCAGCGGGCGTATCGGGATCGTCGGTATTGAAATCACCGCCAATAATCACGGCATCCGGCTTCGGCACCCGGTCCCGGCCGGTAGCCACATGACCCAGCAACTGCTCCATTGCATCCTCACGCTTGGAAGTGTTTGCCGGAGGATTCCCAAGATTGGACTTCAAGTGGATGCAGTAAACGGCGAGCCGCTTTTTCCCAACCACAAAAGAAGCATAGGCGTATCCCCGAGGAGCGCCCGCCCAGCCTCGGTCCCAAGACTCTGCCCAAACCGCCTCCGCTGGAATCTTTGCAGCAATGGCCACTTGTTGTCCGGAAATGAAATTTCCGTCCTTGAACTGACTCACAATCGCCACCTTCCACTCCGGCCCCAGTGGCTTGAGGGTTTCCTCCAAAGCTCCTGCGGAACCAACCTCCTGAAGTAGGAGGATGTCCGGATTGATTTTTCTGATCTCCTCACGAATGAGCACAATCTGGCGATCCTGATCGGCTTTTGACGCACCGTTGCGTCCACCAGGAAACCATTGCAGGTTCCATGTCACCACGCGGAGAGTCGTCGACTCCTCAGCGGCGGATGCCACCAGCACTAAACCCAGCAGAACAACGAATAGGCGTATCATCCGCCGCAGACTTTACAGGCCACTCCCTCATTCGCGGATCCAGCCCTGCCGGCACTATTGAAATAGCGGCACCTGGAATTGTGCCGTTTTCCTGTGCTTGAAATCTTGTAGCCGCCACCCTCGGGCGTGGCTGCTGACGATGGTGTTGAGCGAACCCCGTTTGCGGCACCACTGACTTCCGGTTGAACTGCCGGGGAGGCACCACGCCGGAGGGTGGCGTTCTCCTCCCTTAGCCGGGTAACCAGATCCTCCAATTCCCGGATTCGGACTCTCAAGCTCTCGGCGTCGACTTCTACGCCAATTCCCAGTTTGGTTTTGGTTTCAGGCGACAATTTTTCCACAGGAATGCGGACCGCGCCATATTCGGTAGTCAACGAAAGGGAACCATCGTGCACGGAACCGACCGCGCCTGTCATCATTTCACCAGAAACAAGTTTGATCGTAGCCCTTGTTGGAGTCGCATCTTGAGCGAATCCCGAGGCCGCGCACGCGAACCAGACTATAACGCCAAGCACTAGCTGGTGTGTTCTCATGGATGTGTGTTAGTAGAAAATACCAAGCCGGACAAGATTTAACCAAGGAATGTGGACGTGTTGTCACCCCTCCCCAGGCCCGCCCAGCATGTCTGGGTGATCCACGCTATAGAAGAATGCGCCTGAAAGCACTTCCTTGACCCATTCGTAGATGCCTGGCTCCTTCGATTCCCGTGAACCCGCCACGTTCAACGTCTTGATATTGTTCCCATCGACGAACCGTTGGAGAATTAATGCGGGTTCTTCATAGGAGCCAGAAGCCCTAGAAATGTGAATGCACGGCTTCCCGTGCTTCCTAGCAAAGCCAATCGTCTTGAGTGATCCACCGGTCGGCACCTTCGCGAACGTGAACACCACTGTGCCGTCACTGTCCCGGACGTTCCATTCCGTGCGCTGGGGATAGCCGCTCGATGGCGTTTCGGTGAGTTGATATTTCGCTGGAATTGGTCCGTCCAGACTCAATCGCCCCTTCGGGCACCAGCCGCCGTGTGAAAAATTGTAGTGGAGCGCCACGTCCAGCGCTGCGATGTCGGCCCCAGTTTGGCCGCCGGATACAAGTTTCGTGATCACAGAGTGGAATTGTTGGAGGATTTACCGAGGGTTGTCCACAGCGGCTCAAGGTCCGTGTCGTCCAGCGCAATGCGTTTGAACGTCATATCCATGCCGAACGCGATTTTTAACAACGTTCGCGCTTCTGCAAGATCTCCCAGCACACAAGCATAGCAAGCGAGGTTGTAGGCAATCAAGGCAATGTCAGGGTGAATCTCTGACGCCTTCCGCAGGACTGTCTGTGCTGCCAGCACCGATTGTTCCCGCCGGAGCGCATAGGACCAAGACAGCCACCAACCGGGATTCCCAGGGGACCGCTTGGCCAGTGACTCAGCCAACACGCGGGCGGACTCCCATTTTGCGAGCTTCTGTAAGATCTCAATCCGAAGCCCCAGAACCTCATCGGCGGCGCGGAGTTCCGGCGGCAACTCCTCAAGCTCCTCATTCGCCTCCTCAAACATGCCGAGTTCGAGGTAGCCTAGGGCGGGTTGTAGCCGGCGTTCGAATGAGTTCATCATTTTTTCAAGAGGGGCTCATTGTAATGACGAATATATCGAGTCAGTTTCCGTTCCTAGTTGTCACACATATTGGATGATCTGGCTGAGGAAATCTCAAATTCAACCAGAAATATTCGCCCGCTGCCGCCCACAGCCAGTCATGACCGTTTTTGGTCAGTGTTGGCAGAAAATGTCCGTGAGAGATTCCGATTTGTGGGATTTCTTAATCGAAGGGGGTCTAAGTAATCGAGAAAATGAGCAACCAACGCTATCTCTTCATCCGCCGTTCCGTCTTCATTTGTCTTGTGGAGATGTGGAAATCTCACCGCCACACCTTCGATATTGGAATACTCGACAATCGCAGCCTCGTAAACCGGACGATCGTTAGCTAACTTAGCAGTAATTGTCTCCCGAATGCGTTCGTGCAGTCTGCAAAAGCAGTCGATGTATTCTCTAATTGCAGGCCTTAGATCGATCTGCTCTCCCATTTCTTGAAGTTCAGTGAGGATTGCTTTCTTAAACGAGCTGTTTTCGGCAAGCTTCTTTACACTGGTCTGCGGAACGACAGTGTATTGTGAGTAGTCTTGGTCTACACCCGAAACCCTTGCAGAATTATGGCTGATGATGTGAATGGGGAGCCCAGAGTGCTGGACGTGATTGCGGAGCGCCTCCATAAATCGATAACCCCAGCAGTCATCGTAAAGCTGATTCTTGAATAATTTGATGCGGTTTAGATCATTGGAAAATTTTCCGAATAACGCCGAGATTCCGTGGTCTGTTTGATCGACATAAAGTCGACAGGCCGTCAATAAATTTACTAAACGTCTATCAATCGTAAGTCTCTCAAGCATTGTGTCTCTGTGATCACGATTGGGCCAAATGCGCGATGCCTCTGCGAGCTTTAATAGCTCGGTTTCAAGCTCGTAAAAATTGTCTATAAGCAAGGCAAATTTCTCCTCAAGCTCTGTGGCAAAAAGGCATGTTGCCTTAGCGGACTTTACAACCCTATATCGCTCTTCAGAAATTTGCAGCGTAGTAATACCACTGGCGACGTATCCAACTACTTCAAAATTCATGCCATTAGAGTGTTATTTTTCACCTGTTGTTTTTTCGAGAGTGTTACACGCCACTACGGTGATCAGGGGGAAGCCCGACCCGGAAGGGCAAAGTTTATTGAATGACGATTGCGCAGATTGTTTCATGAATTCGATCTATCACTTCGACAACCGAGCAGCAAGACCATTAATCTCTTCCACTCACCGCTTCGCCGCCATCACCCGCCTTAGCCCCTCATTTGACAACAACCCAGCCGCATGAAACGCCTTCGCTATCGAAACCTGTCGGTCTCCGATTTTATCGTTCTTCTTCACATTCACGCTCAGAGGCATCAGCTCTAGGTTGGCAATTACGTTGTCGAGTTCTGGCGCGACCGACCGAGGGACGATGTGGTCCACTGAAATCACCTCGGCGGCATACGGGCCTTTCCTCACCTTGGCAGTCTTGCCGTGCCGCATGTCATCCAAATCCTCTGGGGTCGTGCCACCTACGCGCTCAAGGATCGTGACATTGCGAACCATCGCGGCCGCAGTCAGACGGCCCTTCTCAGTGCCACCCCAGCCGATGAGCTGCACGGCTTTCTCCGCCACCTTGGCAGGATCCTGCCCATCTACCTTCGCATCCCACAGGATTGCCGTGATCTTTTGGATCCTCTGATTAGCTCCCCGGTCCCCAAGTGTTGCCAGCTTGACTGGATCAATCAGAGGGCGGAGTAGGGCCGCGTCGTCGGCAAGGGGGCGTCCACAACCTTGAAGAGTCAGACAGAGGAACAACAACAAGAGAGTGCGCAGCATTAGCGTGAAGCGTAGGTGCCCACGCCCTACAATTCAATCCCGACCTGCTGGCAGTTCGCATGCACAAACTAAACGGCCCTAGAAATGCTTGCTAGCTCGGTTTTCCCTGTGCCGATGGGGCCCACCAGCAGGAAATGAAACTTGTGAAGAATCGGATTTTAACGTCAATTTCCTGTGCTGAATAGGCACATTCACTCAAATTTTCGAACGGATTAGAACCGAAACCCGTTCGTAATTTGCGATTCAGAAGCGATAGATCTATCGTCTTTGAGAAGTGGTTCGAGACTTGCCTTGCAATCGTGGCGACTGCAAGCTTTTCACCGTCATGGAAGAACGGGTAAACCATCTCCTTCCCCTCGCTGCCAAAATCGCACGCGAGTTCTCCAACATTCCCGGTCTCCCGCATGCTGAAATCAATCTGGCGGCCCAAGAAGCGCTTGCCAACGCTGCGCGGCATTTCGATCCGACAAAGGGCGACTTCACCGCCTATGCCGCCCGCGCCATGCGCAATGCCCTGCGCGACCTCTACGAACGGCAAGTTCGCCACCATCGACACCACATTTACGATCTCGACCTCCCAATCACCGAGTCGGCTACCACCCCTGAGGCGCGTGTCCAGCAAGTTGAGGCCCGGGACTTCCCCATGGTAGATCATGCTGCCGCCGCCTTGGAATCCGGGAAACGCCTCGAAAGGGCGATGCTCGCCCTTTCGCCTCGACTACGCCTTGTGGCTGAAGGCATCCGTGATGGTAAGAGTTACAGTGAAATAGGAACCATGCTGGGCGTCTCTAAACAAGCCGCCCATAAACTTGCTGGAGCAACCATCTCGGCACTCAAGGATCAACTCGAAGCCATGGGGTTCCAAGGGATTGATACGCTGGGATTCCTCAAGTCCTGCGCCCAAGAAATCCGGGGTGCCTCTCCACAAGTTGACGATTTTTCGTCTCGACCGTAATCCCTTATTAGAAAGCTCTATGTCCGCCAGCGTCCATCTTCAAGTCAGCAGCTCCGACGGTACATCCAAATCGTTTGCCCTAACCGAGCACGATACCTTTTTGCTCGGCCGGATGGCGGATTGCCATCTTTGTGTTCCCGGCGACTCCCAGGTTTCCCGGCATCACTTCATCCTTGAAGCCTGCCCGCCGATGGCCTCCTTGCGCGATCTCGGCAGCCTCAATGGCACCCATGTGAACGGGAAAAAGTGCGGCGGACGCGAAAAAGGCGAAACCCCGGAACAAGGAGCACTCCGCCAGTATCCGAGTATCGACCTAAAAAACGGTGATCGCATCACCGTCGGCCAATCCACCATCGAAGTGCGCGTGGAAACCGCACCGGACGCTGCCGTCATTCCCGCCGCCCTCCCGGAAGGCGACCTTTCCGGCCTCTCGCCCGAGGCCATGCGCCAACTTATTTTTGGTAGTCCTGAAAAAGCGATCTTCACCCTCGCCAATTACGCCGTGCAGCGCGAATTGGGCCGCGGCGGTTGCGGGGCTGTCTATCTCGCCACCCCGAAATCCGGCGGCGATCCCGTGGCAGTGAAACTCATGCTCTCTCGCGCTCAGGCAGATGCCCGATCCATCGATCACTTCAAACGCGAAATGAAGGTCATCGCCGGTCTCAAGCATCCCAACATCGTTCGCTTCCTCGACAGCGGCTCGGACCAGGGCACCTTTTTCTTCGTCATGGAATATTGCGACGGTGGTTCGCTAGCCGATGTCGCCAAGGCACGCGGCGGCACCATCCCGGCCGACGTGCTCATGCCATGGGCGCTCCAAGCACTCGAAGGCCTAGCCGCCGCCCACAAGGAAAACTTCGTCCACCGCGACATCAAACCACACAATATCCTGCTTCACCTCAACCGCGCCAAACTCTCCGACTTCGGTCTAGCCAAGAATTTCCAGAAAGCCGGCCTCAGCGGCATGAGCATGACAGGCAACTATGCCGGTACCCCCGTCTTCATGCCGCCGGAACAAATCACCAACTTCAAATACGTCAAACCTGTCTCCGACGTCTGGAGCTTCGCCGCATCCCTCTACCAACTCCTCACCGGAAAATTTCCCTACCGCTTTGATTCCAAGCGCGATCCCATCGACATCATCCTCAACGAAAACCCCGTCCCTATCCGCGACCGAATGCCGGAACTGACCAACAAACTTGCAACAGTGATCGACAAGTCGCTGACTAGGAATCCAAAAGAACGTTTTCAAAACGCCGGCCTACTTCATGCTGAGATGCTCCGCAAATAACTTCCCGATAAACCATGAGTAATTCCCATCAAACCCAATTGCTTGAGCTAAGTTTATATAAACGCTGTAACTCTAAATTTTATGACGAAATCAACATAGGGCGATTTACTACGATTATATTTCACAGAACACTTAGAATACCAGAAGACGGGAAAAACTACCCACTTCCAGCAGGATTAGGGCGATTGCCAATTCATCGAGTAGAGGATTATGCTCAAAAAGTTCCAAGCAAGTGGCTTAAAGAGGGTGGTTACTTCATTCCTCTTTATCAAAAAGAAGCGCTTTTTTTGGAATTTCAAGGTCCAGAATGGCACCCAACAATCGCCAAAGTCTGTGTAGGTAGGATAAATGCTATTTCAGGGAAATCTTACTCAGAAAAGCCCTCATTAAATCCGCAAGATTATGTGGTCATACCTGAGCAAAAATGGCTGGACGGTATCAATTACGGAGCCGGGACGGTTCGCCAATTTGTAGCAATGCCACTTGGAAAAGGCTACACTATTGAGGCGCAGATCACAGATGAAGAAACGCATGGTGGATTTCAGATCGTCGTGTTTGAACCGAAGGAAAATAGGTTTCCAGACAGGGATCCATCAATTGATAATTCTATACTTAGCAGTGAAAAAATGGCGAGAAAAAGAAAAGAGGAGCCGCTCGTTTTATATTCCTCACCTGCTCAATCCAATGTTTCATTTAGCATCGGGCGGCTAGGTAGCAGCCCTGCGCCAGAAATGGGAATAGCCGCGGGGGGCAAAATCAAACAAATCATTTATCCAGACAATCACGGCTTGGAGACATGGAGCACGGAATGCTTTCGTGGAATCACAATCCACTTGGTCAATAGTTTGGTTTATAAATCAATCACTGGTGAAGATCCACCAGCTTCTCCCGTGACAGCAGAACGATACAGAGACGCGGGAATCCCCTGGTATTCACATTTTGACGAAAACGTAATTCCCGTAAAACCACCCTCGGTATTCAAAAAAATTCTTAGTGTGATGGCCATAGAAAAGCGCCGTGGCGTTTTGCCAAATGAATCCGAGACGCCTATACAAATTACTGAAAATCTATTACAACGAATCAAAACCCCAAGCAAAAATGAAGCTGCCGTGATTTATCGTGCCCGAGCACGTCAAAATGCTGAAATTGGGCATTGGCAAACAGCGCTTCGGGAAATTAGTTTGGTTATTGATTATAAAATCTACAGCCAAGCTGAGGATTATGTCTTACGATGTCAGTGCAATTTTAACTTGGGAAGATTCAAAGACGGTGCGATTGATGGTTCCCTGGCTCTCGAAAAGGACTCAAAATGCTATGATGGACTTACTTGGAGAGCTTTCTGCAGAAAAGCTTCCGGTGACTTTGAAGGACTACGTGAGGATGCCGACCAATTGATAGAGAATGAAGAAACTGAATTAATTGGTTTGGAATTGAGAGCCGACGTAGCCTTGCTTTCGGGGTGTTACAATGATGCCATATATGATGCCCTGTCGCTAAGCAAAAAAAGCCCAGGGCATGCTAGGGCGCAGCAGATATTGAGCGAAGCGCGTATTAAAGCGAATCAGAAATTCAATAAAAAAAGTAACGAGTCATAGGAAATCAAGATGCACAGCAAACTCAGCGCAATCGGAGGTCGTGACGCCGCCAGTGAAAGCCAGCCCGCTACGTTTAAAGATCGTGCGGAACCACTTGAGGTTTGCCTCGGGAATACTGCGGTATCGCAGCAATTCGATGAAATCATAGTTGGACACTTCACCAGGATCTCATTCCACCGAACCCTCAGAATTCCCGAGGACGGCCGCGATTATCCGTTGCCAGCCGGGCTCGGCAGATTTCCCATCCATCGAGTAGAAGACTATGCGGACAAGGTGCCAGTGGAATGGCTAAAAGAAAGCGGATTCTTCATCCCTCTCTATCAAAGAGAGGCGCTATTTCTTCAATTTGACGGGCCTGGGTGGCATCCGACGATTGCGAAAATTTGCGTTGGGAAGATCAACGCGATTACGGGAAAGCCGTATTCCGAAGAACTTTCAAAAAATCAACAGGATTATATCGTGATGCCCAATCAAAAATGGCTTGATGGAATCTGCTCGGGCGAGGATTTGGTAAAGCAGTTTGTTGCCATGCCACTTGGACAAGGCTATACTATCGAGGCTCAGGTCTCCGACGAGGAACAGTTTGGAGGGTTTCAGATTGTAGTTTACGATGCTATTAATGGACGATTCCCCGAACGTGATCCGGCGATTGACTCGCGAATAAAAAATGAAGAGGAAGCGAAGAAGCAAAATAGATCTGAGGGCCTTCGAACAGCTGACCTCCCGGCAGCCGCGCTTAACCCAAAAGGAGCGGCCTTTTCAATGGGAATTGCAGCAGGAGGAAATCTTAAACAGCAAATTTCTAGGGATACTTACGGCGTGGAATCGTGGAGTCCTGAAAAAAAACGAAGTCTGACGGTTCACCTTGTCAACAGCCTGGCTTACAAAGCTATAACTGGGATGGAGCCCCCAACGTCGCCAATCACCGCCGCAGCATATCAACGCGCTAACATCCCATGGTATTCCAATTATGACGAAACGGAACCTGTCGGCAAACCACCAGCGATTTTCAAACGCATCTTGAGCATCGCGGCGATTGATAATAATCGGGGAATCACCACACCTGATGACGAATTTAAACGATCAATCGCAATTCAAAACATTCACAAAATCAAGACGTCAGACAAGAACGAGGCTTCGAACGCCTTCCGTGAACGTGCATACGAAAGTCGGTCAAAGGAATGGTGGGCGGCCGCCGTCCGCGAAATCAGCTACGTGATTGACCTACAATCCGACGTCCGTGCTGATGATTATGCATTGAGAAGCTGCTGCAATTACCATATAGGCAGATTCAAGGATGGATCAATCGATGGTTCGCTTGGACTAATAAAAGACAATTCATGCCTGGATGCACTGACGTGGCGGGCCCACTGTAGAAAACAAATTGGAGAATACGAACTGCTGTATGATGACGCGAATGAACTGATTCAGTTTCCAAAAACAGAAATTATCGGTCTTGAACTATTAGCCGAAGCCGCATTGGCTACTGACCGGACTTGTGAGGCATACAACACAGCAATGCAGTTGAAGAGCAAATGTCCCAAGCATTTGCGTGCAAATCAAATAATTAGCGAAGTTAACATCAAAGTGTTTGGGATAGACTGGGAGGAAGATCATGATATTTAGGGCTGGCAATTCAATTGAACATATCTATCAATTTAAAGAAGTCTATGAGGGCGGCGGCATGGGTATGGTTTACCGCGCTCACCACATTGCATGGGATATTGATGTCGCGATTAAGCACCCGCGCCCTAATTTTTTAAAGTCACAATCTCAAATCGATGAATTTAAGGTTGAATGCTCAACTTGGGCAGCAATTGGCTTGGATCCCTATATTGCGACTTGCTACTATAGTCTGGAAATTGAAGGGATGCCCTGTGTAGTGGCAGAATTCATGCCTGGGGGAAGCCTTCAGGACTCCATCCAGCGTAAAGATCTCTATCGAAACGACGAGGATGAATCTTTGGCTCGCATATTGACGATAGCCGCATCGTCAGCTTGGGGTTTGTCTAGAGCACATTGGGCTCGATTGATTCATTGCGACATAAAACCCGGCAACATGCTTTTGTCAGAACATGGGACCGCCAAGATTGCAGACTTCGGTTTGGCCGTAGCATTTCGCCCATCCAAGCCCGATGCCAAGGCCGCTGGATTGACGGTGGCATTCGCGTCGCCCGAACAAATCCGGGGCGAACCGCTGACTCCGGCATCCGATGTCTGGAGTTGGGCAGCGTCCATGCTGGTCATGTTCAACGGTGGTGTGACTTGGGAAAACGGCGCGGCCTGTGGCGCGGTGCTTGCGGAATTTATGAACGAGGGCGGGAAGGCCTACCGAATTCCACCGATACCAGCGTCGATCGCTACGCTGCTCGGTGAATGCTTCCGGTTCACACCAGATGCGCGAATTTCGGATTTTGACCAAATCGCGGAGAGAGTCTGTCAGTGTTACGAGGAGCTTTTTGAAGAACCCTGTCCCGCCAGCAAACCGGACCTCGAATTGATTTCTGCCGACTCCTTAAACAATCGTTCGGTTTCCCGATTCGATCTCGGAGATCTTCTGGAAGTGCATCGATTGTTGGATGACGCACTGTCGGTCGATCCACTCCATCCCGAGGCAAACTTCAATTCAGCTCTGCTCGAATACACTGCGAGCGGAAAATATCACACAACGTTTCTAGATCAATTGGCACAGGCGGCCAAATTCGATCTCGGTGAGTATCGGCCTTATCTCTATCTCGCGTGCCTATTGAACGCCGACCAACGGATGCAAGAAGCATTGGATTGCTACGCGAAGGCTCGCGGAATCGCAGCAGCGCATGAGGTCCCTGAAATTCAACGATTGTGGGACCTCAGTAATCAACGAAAACTAAATCCGATTCTGGCCCCTCCAATCTCAGGCGAGGATTTTTCGCACGACTCTGCACGGTTCAATCGGCTAATGGCAAAGTCTGAACTAGCGATCCGTGAGCAACGCTTGGATGACGCACGTCGGTATTTGCTCATGAGCGGGGATATTCCGGGTTTTGCGAGGCATCCAAAGAGAAGACGTTTACTCCAACAAATCGAAGTATGAGCATTGATAACGTTGAGCCCTGTGACAGGCCGAGCGCCAGTGATCGAAAGCGCTGGTGGTTACTTTGCTATGCATACACATCGATGGAAAAAGCCATCAAATGCTGTCAAATGATCCAGATCATGTGCCCTAACAACAGTCATCCACTTTTTGAGCCTTTGATCTTGGCTATACATGCTTATTACGCCCGACCGTTTAAGCCAAACAATGTAGTGGGTAAATTGTCCAAGGAAATGGTGCCTGATGGGCTCGTTGGAATCCATGATTGCTTGATACATTTTCGCGATGGAGTTTTTTGTCACACTGACGCAGGGAATTCATCAGCGGCAAATCGACCAATGCATGATTTGGTCTATTCGCAGCACCAAAGCATAAGTGAGTTTTCAACATCAAATCCTCTGCCGGACATTGCTGCCTATAGCGACTTTGAGGCACACTGCATGGCAATGGCAGTGATTTTTCGGTCAAAGATCATTGTATTTGAGAAAATATACAGTCACTGCCTGCCAACTCAAGAAGGGGACTTTTTAATGACGCTGCATGATTCTGCGGATCTGTTCATTCCACATACTTTGCCAACACGGGGGATTCTTCATTATCCATGACATCCCCTTCCATTGACATCATTTGGAGCCTCTCCGAGGCGGAGGCCGCGCATGCAGGTTTCTCCGAGATCGGGCTCGAGCACTTTTGGGTGGGCGTTTGCAAAGCGGTCGAGGTGTCGCTTTCCGAGTTACTCAAAGCAGGTAGTACCGAGCTACAAGCGATGGAAGATCAGGTTGACGCGGATTTTCTTGAAGTGCGGGAGGCGTTTTCCGGAGTCGGAGTTTCGCCGAAGCAGTTGCGCCGCTCAATCCGAGCGGGATTGGGCAAAGAGACCGGGGCCGCGGGCAGGCCGCTTCATCGGAGCATGGCGTTGCGCAAGGTTTTTAAGACCGCCGCTTCAGTGGCGAGGGACGATGAAGTTCGCCTGCGACCCATGCACTTGATCGCAGCATTAACCGAGCAGGCGCTGCCCGTGCTGGATGAGGCTTTGATCCGGCTTGGCCATGAGCCGGATGAGATAATGCGTGGCCTTTTCCGGTGGTTTGCCGAGCGCAGGCCTGAAATTCCCGCAAGAGAGCACAAAAAGGTAAAGGAGAACGCGGTGCCGTCAGCCCTGAAACGCTTCGGACGGGATTTGACAGAGTTGGCGGCACAGGGTGCATTGCCGCCTTTGATCGGACGCCGGACGGAGATGTTAAAAATAACCCAGATTCTTCTGCAAAGCCGGAAGAATAATTTGATTCTCGTGGGAGAACCGGGCGTAGGTAAGACCGGGATTGTTGAGGGTTTTGCGCAGTTGCTGGCGGAGGCCAAATTGCCGGAAGAATTGGGTCGGCCAGCAGTGATCGAAATTTCCATGACATCGCTAGTGGCGGGAACAAAATACCGGGGAGAGTTCGAAGAACGCTTGGAAGCGGTGGTGAAGGAAGCGTCGCAAGAACCCAGGCCGATTCTTTTCATTGATGAAATTCACCTACTGCTTGGGGCTGGTTCCGCCAGCGGCAGCATGGACGCGGCGAACATCCTCAAGCCCGCGCTGGCGCGTGGCTCGATACGGGTCATCGGCGCAACGACGATACGGGAATACCGCCAGACCATCGAGAAGGACGGCGCATTGGAGCGGCGGTTCCAAGCGGTGAGGATCGAGGAACCAAGTGCGGATGAAGCGGTGGCCATCCTGCTGGCGCTGCGGCCGCGATTAGAAGAACATCACGGCGTTGCTCTGGAAGAATCGGCACTGCGGGCGGCAGTGGAGTGGTCCATCCGGTATCTGCCTGATTTTCGCCTGCCGGACAAGGCGCTGGACCTAGTCGATCAGGCTTGTGCGGCAGCGAGATTTCAAACGCTAACACCAGGGAATCGTGCTGACTTTTCGGCTATCGGGCGCGATGAAATCGCAATGGCAGTGGCCGCACGGTGTGGTATTCCGGTGGGAACTCTGACGGCGGATGAGGGTGCGCGATTAATGGCGTTGGAAGGTGATCTTGGAAATCGTGTGAAAGGGCAGCCGGAAGCGATCTCGGCCGTAGCGGAAGCCGTACGCTTGGCCCGGGCGGGATTAAAAAAGCCGAATCGGCCAATGGGCGTGTTTTTATTCGTCGGCCCCAGTGGCACCGGCAAAACCGAGCTGGCCAAGGCGCTGGCAGAGAATTTGTTTCACGACGAGCGACGTTTGATCCGCTTCGACATGTCCGAGTTCATGGAAGAGCACAGCGTGGCCAAATTGATAGGAGCTCCGCCGGGATATGTCGGCCACAACGAAGGCGGCCAACTCAGCGATGCGATCCGCACGCATCCATTCAGTGTGGTGCTTTTCGACGAGATTGAAAAAGCTCATCCAAAGGTATTGGATTTGTTTCTCCAGATTTTTGATGAAGGCACGCTGACCGATGCACAGGGCAGGAAATGTGACTTCCGGGAGTCGATGATTATTTTGACGAGTAATTTGGGGAGTGGGGTGGTGAAGAAGAGAAGGATGGGGTTCTGGATGGAAGAGGAAGAAGGCGGCGGGCAGGATGCTCGCGCCACGGTCGAAGAGGCGATTCGAAGACACTTCCGGCCGGAGTTGGTGAATCGGCTGACGAAGATTGTGCCTTTCAAACCGCTGGGAATGGAGACGGTCCGGGAGATTCTCGGGAAGCTGATGGCTGAATTCAACAGTCGTCTGGCCGATCGAAGGATTGCCGTCAAACTCGGCGAGGATGCGGAGAAATTCATATTGAATGAAGGATTCAGCGAAGAATACGGAGCGAGAAACCTAGAGCGGGTGATAGATCGTTTGATAGGATCCTTAGTTGCTGAAGCCCTTGTAAAAAGAGATGTCATCGAAGGCGAAGAAGCTACAATTATTCTGATAGATGGCCGGTTTCAAATGAGCAAATCAACATTATCAAATTGACATAAGAATAATTTTGTGTAGTAATATTTAACATGAAAAAGAATTCAATCGCGGCATTTTTTTGTTAGTTTGTCTTGTCGTCACGGCCTCCGGATTTGATGATCGTTGGGAACAAGATAGGCGGCAAAGGGATTTGGAAATGCGACAACAGGAGTTGGAGCGTCGTCAGCGTGAGCAACAACGGGATCAGGAATGGCGGCAACAGGAATTGGAACGCCGCCAGCGCCAACAGCAACAGGAGCAGGAATGGAAGCAACAGGAGTTGGAGCGTCGTCAGCGCGATCAGGAACGGCGACAGAGACAACAAGAGTGGAATCGATAAGCTGGCAGAAAGAGTTCCCTGATGCCGGAAAATTCCCCTACCGCTTCGATCCCAAGCGCGACCCCATTGACATCATTCTAAACGAAAACCCCGTCCCCATCCGCGACCGAATGCCGGGACTGGAAAAAACCTCGCCGCCGTCATCGACAAAGCCCTCGTTCGCAATCCCAAAGCCCGCTATCCCGATGCCGAAAAACTGATCACTGCCATTAGCTGAATTAATTCCGCTACCCCAAGTTGACGATTTCCCGCCTAGTCCGTAATCACCCATTAGAAGCACTCAGCATTCTTCCACTCACGATCCAACCACCGCCCTTCTCAATTCAATGAACCAAGAGCCTCTGCCAATCTGCCTGAACAAAAAATCAGGTGGCAACTTTTTCGATGAAATCGTAATCGGCCGCTTCACCCGCATATCCTTTCACCGAACTCTACGAATTCCTGAAGATGGCCGTGAATATCCTCTTCCAGCAGGGCTTGGCAGATTTCCGATTCATCGAGTAGAGGACTACACAGACAAGGTTCCAGTGGAATGGCTCCGACAAGGAGGATTTTTCATTCCTTTGTATCAAAAAGAGGCGCTTTTCCTTCAATTTGAAGGACCCATTTGGCATCCAACCATTGCCAAGGTTTGCGTAGGAAAAATAAATGCCATTTCGGGTAAACAATATTCGGAAAATCTATCACCGAATCATCAAGATTATCTTGTGATTCCTCATCAAAAGTGGCTAGATGGAATTTGCTCGGGCGATGGCTTGGTAAAGCAATTTGTTGCGATGCCGCTTGGCCAAGGATTTACCATCGAAGCACAGGTTACCGATGAGGAAAGGTTTGGAGGATTTCAAATCGTTGTTTGTGGAGCCACTACGGGCAAATTTAATGAGAGAAATCCAAGTTCAGATTATTTGATTATGGCGGCCGAATCTAATAAGAATAGTACAATTCTCTATTCTCCTTCTGGGCCACTATGGTTTGATAGAGAACCCGATACATCTATGGGAATCGCAGCAGGCGGCAGCATCAAACAGCAAATCCATAAAGACACATACGGCATAGATTCGTGGGACATAACTAAAAGACGTGGACTCACCGTTCACTTGGTAAACAGTGCCGCTTTCAAGTTGATCACCGGCTACGATCCTCCCGATTCTCCGATCACTGTCGATGAGTATGAAAAGGCAAAAATTCCATGGTATTCGCATTATGACGATAATATTCAGGCTGTCAAGTCGCCAACCATTTTCAAACGTATTATGTCTATTTCTTCGATAGAAAAAAATCGTGGATTAATGTTCGGAAGCGAGAAAAAACAGCGGGCTATTGCAATCAAAACCATTCATAAAATAAAAACACCAAGCATTGAAGAGGCTACAGAGAATTACCGAAAAAACGCATACTGGTATCATTCAAAAAATCTTTGGAATCAGGCAATAACAAACATTAGTCAAGTTATTGATTTGGACTTTGATGTTCGAGCTGATGATTTTGCATTGAGAAGCAGTTGTAATTATTATTTAGGACGCTTCAAGGAAGGATTTATCGATGGATCGCTAGGTTTGAAAAGAGATGAATTCTGTGTGCCAGCGCTGACTTGGCGTGCATATTGCAATAAATCTCTTGGAAAACATGAAGAGCTTTCTGAAGATGCGGAGGAATTGTCAAAGATAGCCGGGACGGAACTAATAGTTCTAGAGTTGAAAGCGGAGGCAGCTTTACTTTCAAAAAATTACGATCAGGCTATAAGCAACGCTCTTTTGTTAAAGAAAATGAATCCTCGTCACATGCGCGCTGCGCAAATCATTGTGGAAGCTCACACACAAAAGTCTATGCATCACAATGAATGAAATCGCAAAAATTGAAGAAGGGTGTCAGATTCAAGGCCTATACACGATAAAAGAATGCTTAGGCAGTGGAGGAATTGGAATTGTTCACCGGGCGAAACATGCAGTGTGGGAAATCGATCTTGCGATTAAACGTCCCCTTGCAAAGTTTTTGAAATACAGTCACCAACTTGAAAATTTTTTCAATCCGAGTGCAAAACATGGGCAGGTCTAGGTTTGGCCCCATACATTGTCACCTGCTTCTACAGCAGTAAGATTGACGGAATTCCTTACGTGTTAGCTGAATTTTTACCTAGTGGCAGTCTACAGGATGCGATACAAAAAAAGAGATTTACCCAGACAATGAAACCGAATGCTTGTCACGCCTACTCACCATTGCCGCATCAAGCTCGTGGGGCTTGATGCGAGCCCATCGAGCACGTTTGGTTCACTGTGACATCAAGCCGGGGAACATGCTTTTGACCGAGTATGGAACGGCAAAGATCGCCTCCTGTTTGACCTCCAAAAATGAGTTTTTCAATCATGAGTGGTGGACCGATGGTAGCGACGTGAATCAGGCCTCCAAGACCGGGGTTTCCACAATCGCCGGAGTTCTCTAATCTGGCCGGGAAGAGGTTTCTTCCCGCGTCGGCACTGCGTTGCCGCCTCCCATCTCAGCGGGGGAATTCCCCCGCAACACCCCAAGATCGAAAAATCTACCGATTCAATCAATTCGTCGGAAAATTCCGCCGGAACTCGGGCAATGACATCCAGACGGATGGTTCGCGAAGCGCTGGATGATTGTTGTCAGGCTGGGACGGAACGCTTTCTCGTTCCTACTCCGGGCCTCGCCCAAGGATGAGTATGGAACAAATCCTCAGCATTTACGCCCTTTACGCAACCGGTGATCACGACCTCGCCATCTCCCTGACGGCTAGAGCACTCGCAATGGATGAAACGGTCATCCGCATGGCAGTGGAATCGTAATTCCGTCCTGCCCGCAATTGTTCTGGAGGACCATCCATCAGTGGAGGTCTTGCAGGCCACTCATCAATCATCCAGATGTCCCTGGAAGTCCGATACATGACCCGATATGTCTCGCCCCGGAACGCCTACAAATCATACGAAAAGTAAATGGACTTCAATACTCCCGAGTGCCCGGCAAATACCACAAAACAAACTCATGCTCGAACCCAACCCTGAACTTGAAATGGCTCAATGGTTTCGTCTTCTGAGGAAGCGGGGCCTGAAACTTACACAAAAGGAACTTTCCCTGAAGTGCGGAATTTCCCTTGGAACACTCCAACAATTTGAACGAACAGGCAACATTGGCTTACCCGAATTCCTCAGGATCGCTCACGAATTGCATGCGCTGGATCTTTTTCTTTCCCTCGCCCGAAACGAAGAACCCGTCACCTTTCACAAAATCCAGAAAGACAAAGCAATTTCCCGACTCAAAGACCAGCTTGCACTGGCAAACGGCGAAACCACACCGCAGGAACTTCGAAAAAAGAACAGCCGAATAACCGGCATCCTCGAAAAACCAAAACGCTGGCGACTAGCTGGCCGGGAAGACTGGATCACCACACAACGGGAACCGTGAAAATCACAACCAAAAAGAACCCCGAGGGAAAGCCCGGCGGGTAGTTCCATATTCCCTAAAACCCAGAACATCCGAAATCCATTACAGTATCCCGCTGTGCAGTTTTTGGAGACCGGAGGCGCGAAGATTTTCATGATCCTGCCCAACCGGCTTTCGTCGGATGGGCTTTCATCTTACCTCGAACTCATTATGAGTGACGTAACCCTTAGCGCGATCCACGTTATCCTTCCGGTGACCGGTCCCTATACCGCCAAGGACCAGGCGAAGTCTGACAAGGCGAATAAGTTCATCGGTCGAGGAAGCCAGCGGTCGAGCACGGAGAGATACCGGAAGGCCTGGGGATGTCGGGCAAACTGCGGTTCCTATCAGAACACTGATGTGGTTTTCATTTCGGCCGAAGGCAACCGCGCAGGCGCGCACGAACCCGACTTTGAGGAAATCGGCAGGGCTGTCTCCGCCGGGGCGTGTTTGATCACGGACGACAAGGCAAACCGACTACGGGCCTACAACACCGGGGAGCGCAACGTTGCGGATTATCTCGGCCGTAACGGCTACAACGAACATCCATCCGGCGTATGGAGCAAACCTCCAGAGAATGTTGAATTCACTGATCCAACCGCGACCATCCGCATGGCAGTGGAATCGTAATTCCGTCCTATCCTCATTTATTCTGGAGGACCTTCCATCAGTGGAGGCCTTGCGAACTATCCATGAATCCATCAGATGCCACTGCCAGTCCGATACATGATCCGATATGTCTCGCCCCGAACCCGTGCTCTCACACTGGAGGAGTCCGGCATCCGCAGGGTCGCGTATGGGCTAAAGATCCCCACCCCCGAAGCTATCCAGGCAGCCGCGCCGGGCATGGCTGAACTTCTGGATGAAGGACCTTGTTGGCTCATTCCGATTCCTTCTTCATCCGGCAGCACCGAGGCGAATCTCGCGCTTTGCCATGCTATCCAGAAGTTCCAACCGGCGGCTAGAATCGTGATCGGTATTCGTCGTAGTCATCCGGTGGATTCCTCATGCCTCCGCCGCCGCAGTGGGTTGATGGGACTGACCTTGAAACAACACGCGTTTCAACGCTGCTGCCGTCCATTACTCCGGCTGCCGGTCTGGTTCGTGGACAACGTGGTCACTACCGGAACGACCCTCAAAGCGGCGCATCATGCCTTCGGCACTGGATACGGACTTGTTTATGCCGACGCATCTTCATGTGCCTTGCTCCGACACCCGATTCAGAATCATTGAGGCGACATAATATCTGAGTAAAAAATCTGGATACCATCGCCAACGCCGTCGGTTAAATTCCTCAACAAGGCAAATGCTTCATGCCTCACCCCGCAACGGGGTGAGGCATTTCCTTGTACCGAATTAGCCGGACTCTTATTCTCCGCCCACCGAACGCGGGCGCGTGTCCTCGTTCCTCTTCGATCCACTCCACTGCGTTCGTTCCTCTCTCCGTTCCGTTTCTCTTCGTTGCACTGCGGCACGCCACCGCTTATCGCCCGACAGCCAGCCATGGCTGACATCCGGCCGGCGTCATTCGTTCCTCATTCCCCCCGCCGAATGCCAGCCGGTCTTTTTTCTCTTTTCATACGCCCACGCCCCGGACGCTTTCACGTCCGCGCCTTTGAGGGCGGATTGATTAGTTGCAATGCAACCAATACCCATCGTCCTAGGCCACCGATACACAATCTACACCGTTGCCACCTCGGCACTCACCACGCGCACCGAAATCGCAGTGATGAGTTTGATTGAGAACAAGGAGTTCAAAGCGGATTCCCCGGGTTCAATGCGTGGACGGCACCGGATCGGAACCTACAAACAGTCAGGTAAGCGGAAATCCTACTATCTGGATCTCCATCTGACAGGCACGCTCGTGATTCCTGGATGGAATCTCGGCATTCTCTGCGATCACGAGAAATACCATTCGTTCGTCATGTCTGCGACGATGAATCTCGCGGGCACTCCGGAAGCAATCCGGGAAATGGTGGACAGGAACATCAATCCGAATTTCTCGGAGCATGACCGCATTGTCGCCTACCCGGAACCATTGGACGTGCTGAACACGAGGTCCGGAATCCTCGTCTATCCGGAAGCCCGCACCAATCACGCGGTGATTCAACAGATGCAGGAGACCCAAGCCTGAAAATTATGGCAATGGAAATCTCACATGCTCCCGAAGCGTGGCAAAATGTCCGACGACGCCTCTCGCTGAAAAAATGGATTGGCCCCATGCGTCACGCGTTGCAAAACGACGACCATGCGAAATAGCAGCGTGATCCGATAGACACACGCAGCGAACAGGAAGTTCTTTCGACCAACTATTCAGGCCTGAGCCATCAAGCTCTCGCTGAGGAAATCATGCGAAGGATTGAAGACCACCGCACATGCAGCAACAACGGCCGTAATTTTTTTCTGGATCGGACCGGCTGGAACACCTGCCCGTGTTCGTATCTTAGCCCAATCGAAGAACGTCATCTTCCTTACTGGGTCGATTAGTTGACTTCCCAATCTCCATCCGGCTCACAGGCCAGATACCGGAGAGGCGGCGTAAGTGCGGCCCCACAAAATGCCAGCCAGCCGTCCATAGCAGCTTCTCCCGGAACTTTCTTCCGAAGGTTCTCGGGAGGGGCGAACTTTTCCAAAAAAATACAAAAACACACTATTATGCGATTCGTCGTCCAAGCATTCAAAACAAAATACGTCGAAGAATCACAAGGCCTAACATTTGAAGGGGCTGACACTCCCGAGAGAATCCATGAGTTTTACAAGAAACATGTGGAAACCGATCGCGGTTATGAACCCGAGAAAGAGCATGTTGTCGTGATTTGTCTAAACACCCGCATGAATGTCACGGGATGGCACATGGTATCAATAGGATCACTGTCCGAATGCACCTGCCACCCACGCGAGATCTTTCGTCCGGTTATCGTTAGGTGCTCCTTTTCTTTCGTGTTAGCCCACAACCACCCATCGGGTGATCCGAGCCCAAGCCAAGCCGATGAACGGGTCACCCGTCGAATTCGTGAAGCGTCCGAGTTGCTCAGGATCAATTTCTCGGACCATGTGATCATCGGCTCTCCGGCACCGGGAAGGACTCCCTATTTTTCCTTTCGGGAAGCGGGATTCATTTAGTGAAAGCCCGGATGCACCGGGATGCCGCCAAAGCAGAACCGCCGGACCTCCCGTTTGCACGCGTGGTCCTGACAAAGGAAAACCGGGATTTGAAATGAAAGCTAACCTACTCACTTGTATCACCACCGACCGCAACGGCAACCCAGTCACCTACGGAGCAGACCGCCATGGATCATGGCTCGAATTCCCGGACAAACGCGACCGTACGGCCCTCTATGGCAACAGCCGGACTAACCGGGAACGGATGCGTCGCGAAATCTCTGAGCGCGGAATCAAGATTCCCGCCAAACATTCTAATTTCTTCGCGGAGCCCATGGAACTCGCCGCATGACGCGGCAGTCAAGGAACCATCTCACCTAACTAATTTTCTTTCTCACCAACCACCCATCCCATCGAATCCATGAATCCCAACACCATCACCAACCCACTTCTCGATGCCGTCTGCCAGCGCGGCGTACTCATTTCGACTTCGATCCGCTTCTGGCGCGGCTGCAAACGCCTGACCCCGGAGGACCTCGGACTTGATCCTAGCCAGGTTTCCGACCGTTTGATCCAGCTTGGTCACAAGCGTCTGATCCCACGTGAAGCGCTTTCTGATTTCGCACTCGTCGAATCCCGCGCCCATGCAATGGTCGAGGGTTCGAGCTTTCCTTTCCTTGGTGGCATCGCCCGTTTCGTTCCCAACCCAAAATTGGGAGAAATTACCCGAAACCTTGGAAAGCTTCAGGAGGAGTTTCAGGAGGCGACGGAACGCTTCGTCGAAGGCTACAGCCTAATGCGGGACCGTGCCATGATCGAATGGCGCGAAGCAGCCCGGCACATGAACGGAAGTGCGGAACGCCTACTCGCCACCATTGAACAATCATTTCCGCCGTCAGGCACAATTACCAAGCGTTTTGCGTTTGACGTTCAGATGTTCCAAATCGCGGCCCCGGAACACATCCGGTTAGAAGTCACCAATGGCATCACCGAATTCGAAGCCGTTGCCGACCGTCGCCGGATTGCCGAGGAAGCCACACAACGGTTGCAAACCAACTTGGACGGTTTCATCCGCGACTCTGTGGCTTCTTTAAGACAGGAGACCGCACGACTCGCCGGAGATGTGCTGGCCACCATTGATGAATCTAAAAATGGTGTCCATCAACGCACGCTCAACCGCCTTGCATCCTTCATCGAGAGTTTCCGCGCACTCAACTTTGCGGGTGACCAACAATTGGAAGGCACGCTCGACAGGTTTCGCCGCGAACTGCTCAACCGTAGTGCTGAGGAATACCGGAATGACCCCGGAGCGATGGCCAGCCTAACCGAAGGACTAAACCGCCTTCGTGAAAATGCCGTGGACCTTGTCCGCAGTGACACACGCGATGTGATCGCACGTTTCGGTCAGACTGGCCGCCGCCTTGCGGCTGTCGGCTGATACCGCCGTGTCCCTTTTGTAACCATCAAAAAACGAACCATGTCACACTTCACCACTATCCAAACTAAGATCAGGGATCTCACCACTCTGGCAGACGCCTGCTCGGAACTCGGGGTCCGTCTCGTCACCAACACAGATTGCCGTGGCTATGCAGGAATCACTCGCAAAGCAACGAACGTCATCAAGCTGAAAGGCCCTTACGACATAGCAGTCGAAGCATCCGAAACAAACGACGGCAACTTCGGCCTGACCACCGACTGGTGGGACGGCCATGTTGCCAAGGAGGTCGGCGAAGAATACGGCCGACTACTTCAATCTTACGGGGTGCATAAAACGATGAGGGAAGCCCGCTTACGGGGACTTCGTACAACCCGCAAGGTCGAAGCCGATGGCTCGATTCTGCTCACGCTGGAAGGAGGGAAGCTGTGAGCCGCAAAATTCAAGTCCGCATTACCCCGACCGGCGAAATCACCGTGGAAGCACAGGGTTTCAAGGGGAAGGGCTGCGAGGCAGCCACCAAGGCGATTGAAGATGCTCTTGGCAAGGCTGGCACCCGCACTCGCAAACCGGATTTCTGGCGGCAGTCGAATGCCTCAAGAAACCAACAACGTCTCGGAGGAGGGGAGGAATGAAATCGACCCTCCGCTTCCAGGCCGACGGAGGAACCATCGAATGCCTCTACACTGAGGCCATCGACCTCCAATTGCTAGGCCCCCTCCGGATCACCCGCGCCACCGACATTCGCTTCAACGACCCAACCCAGCAATGGCAGGTCCACGATGCCGTCACGGACCGGGTTCTTTTTTCAAATTCATCCCGCAGCGAATGCCTCGCCTGGGAAAACCAAAATCTTCAACCACGCTCAAAATCATGAATCTTATCACCTACCTACAAGCCGGATACCCCGGCCTCGCCGTCATCACTTCGGAAGAAGCCCGCGCCGAAACCGAAATCGCTGTCGTTTGTAATTCTCTCAACCGACAGCTCCATGCATGGTCATCAACCGAGGGATTGGTAGATTTGGCCGAGGGCCGCATCACCCAGTGCGCCGACCCATTGGATGCGTTGCAGATCATCGACGATGTGTTCGCGAAGAGGGAACCGCAGGCCGTAGTGCTGATGCGCGACCTGCAACTCCACCTGGAACAAACCGATCCGATGCTAACCCGCCGGATTAAGGACATCCTACGCATTGCGAAAACCAATGGCCACGCACTCATCCTACTGGGCTGCCGCCTCAATCTCCCGGCAGAGATCGATCACGAGATCACCCGGATCGAATTCGGACTTCCGGATGCATCCGCCATCGCCACAGTAATGGATGGCATCATCAATTCCGCCGGATTGCCGGACCTTGATCCTGCGATCCGGGAATCGGCATTGGCCAATGCACTGGGGCTTACCACCACCGAAGCCGAAAACGTTTTCGCTTTGTCCGTCGTTGAAGCCAAAGCCATCGACCCTGCAATCATCGCCCGCGAAAAAGCGTCCGCGTTGAAACGCAATGGCCTAGTAGAAATCGTCAAATCCAATACCCGATTGGACGATGTCGGAGGCCTTGAAAACCTCAAGGAATGGCTCAAACGACGGGCCGGTGCTTTCGGCCAATCGGCCAAGGCTTACGGACTCCCGGCACCCAAAGGGCTGTTGATTGTCGGTATTCCCGGAACCGGGAAGTCCCTAACTGCCAAGGCCACGGCCAGCTCGTTTGGACTGCCGCTGCTGCGGCTCGACATGGGTCGCGTGTTCGGTGGCATCGTCGGACAGTCGGAAGCCAACCTCCGGGCTGTCATCCAAACCGCCGAGGCAATCGCGCCTTGTGTCTTGTGGATCGACGAAATCGAAAAGGGCTTTTCCGGAAGCAAATCGAGCGGGGGCAGTGACGGAGGAACATCCTCCCGTGTATTCGGATCATTCCTCAGTTGGATGCAGGAAAAGGAAAAACCCGTTTTCGTTGTCGCCACAGCCAATGACGTTTCCCAACTACCACCGGAATTCCTCCGCAAAGGACGATTCGACGAAATGTTTTTCGTGGATTTGCCTGACGTTGCCGAACGATCCCAAATCTGGGACATCGTCATCACCCGTCACGGCCGCCAGACCACCAGCTTTGATACAACGGCACTGGCGAAATCCGCAGAGCAATTTACCGGAGCAGAAATCGACGCAATCTTCGTCGATGCGCTTTACGACGCCTTTCTTGAAGACGGCCGGGAACCCACTGACCTAGACATGGTCAATTCCATGACCCGGATGGTGCCGCTCGCCAACCTGATGGACGGACAGATTGCCGCCCTGCGAAATTGGGCCAAAGGCCGCGCACGCTCCGCCGCCGGAGACAAGCGGACAGGACCAGCACGAAACACCCGCAGGATTAACGGAGTGAACTAACTGGTCTGGCCCGGCGGATTTCACCGCCGGGCCGGGCGGGACCGGAAGGGAAGCATGAGAGAAGCAGTTATCAACACCTATACCCGTTATGAAGGAGAAGACTACGACCTCGCAATTACCCTGACCGCTCGCGTCCTCTTTTTGGAGGAATCCTCCGTCCGACAAATCCTTGAAACCTGACAAACGCATGGACGAAAACGACCAACCACAAATCATGGAAACTGAAGCCGTCATTACGATGATCGCCGGGGTGATCCACCGGTGGAATTACTTTCCCGGAAGTTGGGAACCATTCACTCCCCAAGCGGGGGATTTGCTCCGAGTCTGGAAAAACCCGGAGAGCAAGCCGCCAAAACCAAAATAATTTGGGTGTGTAAGGCATGGGCATAACAAGCCCCGCTCCTGAGTGGGAGCGGGGCAAATTTATGTCTCGACCGCCGTCTCTCATCCCTGCGTATGGCAAATGTCGCCGCAACAAACTAATCATGCCGCAGCTTCGCCAACGCCTAAAATGTGCATTTCTGAAATAACTCGCATGAATCCATCCGACAAAACCCGGCATCTTCTCGCCCTCGCAATCGCCCAGCGCATTCGTAAGAACCCGGAAGAGGCACGGGAAGTAATAAGGATAATCTTGTCCAACATCGCAAAACTCTCCGATAAAAAACTCAATACCGAAGGCGATGCAGAATGGCTCACCATCCTCAACACTCAGTCACCTGAGGAGATTGCCGATATTCTCGAGAACGAATCTGATGAATGCCAGCGACTCCGAAGTAACCTCAGAGGCTACAGCGTGATACCTGATGCGCAGAGACTCACCATCCTGCAAATGGCCAACGGACTTTGCTTGGATGACACAGGTCACCCATCGCTTGAAGCAGAGGATCTCGAACAACCGGCAGACAAATAAAACCGGGTGATTCTCTGAATCGGGTTATTGGACGAACATCACACGATTCAGCTGGTGGTGCTTGCGCTCCCACAGCAGATGATCGGTTGTAATGCCTGAATTCACAAAGCAAGTTTACAAATAAATCACGACTACCATGGCATACGGATACATAACAATAAAACCACGATTTGAACTTGGCCGGACGGTCGCCACAAAAGGCACGACCCCGCTTTGCGAATACCTTGTTCCCTTTCTGCACCGCCACCATTGCGGTGACTGGGGTGACTTGGATCCCGATGACAAGGCGGCTAATGAGAAAGCCTTAACGGACGATCTTCGACTTTTTTCCAAATACCTTCTGGAAGACGGTAATGGAACCACCCATCCCATCTACATTATCACCGAATCGGACCGCAGCCTGACGACCATCATGCTCGCATCCGAATATTGATCGACACCCTCACAAGCTGAACAATCAAGACTCCTGATCATGATCATCGTAAGCACCGTCACGGAAACCTTCTGCGCATGCCCCAATACCTACAGCGGCAAAACGACGAATGGGGACACCATCTTTGTCCGTTACCGGTGGGGACACCTATCCATTCGGCTTCAAGCCGGGGGGATTGTCGACGACTCCGAAGGATCGAACGGAGAATCCGTCTTCGAACTCGACTACGGCGGAAAATTTGACGGGATTCTCGGCTATGAGGAGCTACGGAACTTGACGGAAGAAATCATTCAATGGCCTAAGGAATGCCATGAAAAAAGCGAACCCCAGATCGCGCCCGAAGAAACCGAGGACTCTCAACCTGTTTCCGGCAACCACATGGACCTTCGAAAAATATTTCGTTGAACGGTCGATCAAAATGATTTCGAAAATAGTCTTCCACATTTTACGGCGGTAATAATCCCAGCCAAAAAGAATCTCCCCCCTGACCGTGAAGGCAGGCCCGGAGTGCAGTGGTGCAAGTGCGGCATAATAAAAACGCCAGCCAGTCACTGATAACCACCCTCACGGGCATTCCCGTGCCCGTGAGGGAAACTTTCCATAACCACACCGATAAAAAAATGATTCTATCCGATCAACAACAGCAACTAATCGAAAACCTCATTCCCATCGCTAGAATCGCAACCGATGGAAGCCGTGTTCCGCTGAAGCAGGTCATATTACCGCGATGTTCCAGCCTCATTGTTGGACCTAGCGGGAGTGGCAAAACCTACCTTGCAAAGCATATCGCTAACATGCTAGATTTACCATGCTTGCTTATCAATGTTTCGACGTGGGTATTGATGGCATCGAGATCTGAACCCTGGACCTGGACAACCATAGTCGATTGGCTCGCGAGCCTCAAAGGAGGAGGTATTATTATTCTTGATGAAATTGATAAGCTTGGTGGGGGAAATAACGGTGCAGGTTCGGAGTATAGTTCATTCCTTCGGTTAGAGATTTTTTCGCTCATGGATGGCTCCATTCCAACCGGAATCAAAATTCAGGATTTGTCGGGGTGGTCGGCAACTGCTTTCCCTGAGGCATCTCAAGCTGTCCGCCTCGATCTTGAAAACGTCCTGCAATGTCGCGTCTTCACAATCGGCTGCGGAGCATGGCAACTTGAGTGGCAATCCAACTCAAAAACTCTAGGATTTACCAACGAGCCTGAGCCCGCGAAAGCGGAACCACCAACAATGGAACAAATCCTCAATTCGATCCAGCCTGAGCTAAGACAACGTTTTAGAAATAAAATTTCGTTTTTGAATCCCATGACAAAACCTGAATACGAGGCAGTGGCGAAAGCGATTTCTAATCAAATCCCGGCAAGCTACCACCGAGAATGGCAGGCACAGATTGACGAAGTAATTCGTGTGGCATGTGAAACCAATTTAGGAATGAGGGCTTTCGAAGAACTCATTCTGAGCGTCATGATCATGTCTGAGACAGAGCATGAGTTGCCAGCCAGGAAGTCATTGGAAAAAAAGCAAATGTTAGATCTAATCTAGCTTTAAAAATATTTAACCATAGTCCAAAATTAGGACGGTAGTCTTATAAGTTTTGGAATCCCTGCCGTTCCCCCCACGCACATACTCTGGCCGAACCGGCGACTGCCTCCTCCCCTAAAAGCATGCACCCGATCCTGTAAGCCGTTTACGATTGAAATTCCAACTGCCGCAAGGGCGGTTGCCCGCCCTTACGCTCCCCCGGTCGAAGAAGACATCATGAGCGAGTTCCTCTCACAGCTTTCATCCGTCCAACAGGCAGAGCAGGATTTTGAATGGTATCCCACCACTTCCGAAATTATCCAGTCCCTGTGCAGTTCCCTATCGTCGCATGCCGATGATCATCGCTACGACCGACACAGCTCTCGTTGCTTCGGCAACTTCCTCGACGTCGGTGCAGGCAACGGCAAAGTGCTGGACGGTGTCAGAAGCCTTCACTTCATCGAGAAACTCCATGCTATCGAGAAAAGCCGGACACTCATCGGCCTCCTACCTGCTGATGTTTTCATCCTTGGAGTGGACTTCTGGAAGACCTCGCTCATCGACAAGCAGATTGACGTCATTTTTTCCAATCCGCCGTATTCAAAATATGAGGAATGGGCGTTGAAAATTCTCCGGGAGGTGCGACCAGGAGCGCTGGTCTATCTTGTCATTCCGGAACGGTGGGAGCATGCCCCCGAGATCCTGCGAGGGCTCCGCGAGCGTGAAGCAACGCACTCAATAGTCGGATGCTTTGATTTCGAGAATGCAGAGGACCGGAAGGCACGGGCCAAGGTTCATCTCCTGAAAATCGAGATAGGCGAGATCGAACGCCACACCGCCGATCCATTCACCACATTTTTCGATGAGACCTTCACCTATCCTAAGTCGGAAAAGAACGAAAAGGCCATGGATGAACAGATCGAGGAAACTAAAATCGTCCATCGTGTGAACCTGATCGAGGCGCTCTGCCTTCTCCACGACGCCCGCATGCGGGAACTCCAACAAAACTACACTGCCATTTGCAGACTCCCATTTGACATTCTGGCGGAATTCGAAATCAGTAAAAATAGCCTGCTTGAGTCCCTGCGCATGAAACTAGCGGCGGCCAAAAAGGAGTATTGGCAACGCCTCTTCGATGGCATGAGCGAAATCAACTCCCGCCTCACCCGGTCATCCCGTCGTTCAATTCTCAATCTGATGCAGGACCAGACCGGGATCGACTTCAACCGCGACAATGCGTATGCCATTGTTCTTTGGGTGGTCAAAAACGCCAACGGCTATTTCGACAGCCAGCTCATCGAGACCTACGAAAAGCTGGTGGAGTTCGCGAACATCGAGAACTACAAATCCAACACGAGGATTTTCCACACCAATCGCTTCCGCTACGACTGGTTCCGCGACAAGGAGAACGCCAATTACCGTCTGAAGGTCGGGCATCGTATGGTGCTCAACAACTGTGGAGGACTTGAACGGTGCAGCTACAACTCAAGCCGTAACGGACTAAATTCAGAAGCTGCGGGATTCCTTGGTGACCTCATGACCGTGGCCGGCAATCTTGGCTTCACCGTCATTGATCCCTTACCCCGCGAATTCGAATGGAATGACAGCACCGCTAGGGTCTATCGCTTCCGCGACGAGGGAGGTCATCTGCAATCTCTGTTTCGGGTCCGGACTTTCCTGAATCGAAATATGCACATGCAGTTCCATCCGGAATTCATCCACGCGCTCAATGTCCAGCATGGCAAACTCAAGGGCTGGCTTCGTAACGACGCCCATGCAGCAGAGGAACTCGAAATCCCGGTAGAAACCGCCCGCAAGCATTTCACTGCTAATTTCCGACTGACTGGTGAAACTCTCAAACTCGTTTCTTCCGCTGCCTAATCAGCACCGCCAGTATCCCCAGTGGAAGCCGTCTTTCCCAATGAGAAGAAACCGCGCCCGATTGTCCGAGAAGGCACCTACGTATGAGCATGCCCGGCAATCTGCCAATCAGGATGTCGCTTTCTGGCCATCAATAATTGCTTTTTGAACCAACGTGGGAAAATCAAGCTGAAGGGCAATCGCCAGATCCAGAATTGATGCCATGCCGGGAATCCTCTGTAACCGTTCCGCACGGCTGATGACACCAAGATCAACGCCGGACAATTCCGCCAACCGCTCTTGGCTCACGCCTGCGGCTAGGCGTGCCTCACTGATCCCGCGGATCAGGGCACTTACAACGGCATTGGCGGTATCGGACGGCAATCTGTAGGCCATACCGCACTGCTTAATTTAATGCACGAAAAACCGTCCTTGTCAGTTGACAAGGACGGTTGCGTTTTTTACAAAGATTCTTAATAATTCATGTCAGGCAGAGAGTTAATCGCGATGTCGATCAACGGCAGTTTACACAGACTCCCGCTCGTCTTTGAAATTCTCGATGAAATCCACGAATCCAGAGGAAAACGACAGATTGGCGACGAGGATCTGGAATCTGGTTCCATCCGCGCAGTCCATACCATGATCAAACAGATCAAGAAAATAGAACCGATAACAAACCCGACTCAACCCGGATCAGGTTCTGTTGCCGAGCGTATCGCAAGTGAGTGGCTACTGGGGGAGTGTCCTCATCTGCTTCCACCGCAGGTCTTCTCGGAACTGGCGTTCCTCATCTCCCATCTGCTTCCCGGATTAACCATCGGTTCAATTCGGCAAACTGACCCTTGCATCATGAATTCTGAATCACCCTAACATATTAAACAATGACCACCGAACCAAACAAGCTTATTGCCGTCGGGATGCTCTTAGCCGTCCTTTCCGCATCGCCATCCTGCAAATCAAAAGCAGAGGCAGAAAAAAAACCCGGCGAGTCCACTACCACCACGGAAAAAAGCGAGGAGGCCATCCCGAAGCAATTGGATTCAGCGAAAAATTACCTGGATGAACTAATGAAACTGCCAGATGCGAAGAGCAATATAGATAATTTCGTATTTAGACACATACGTGACTTTCCCGATGAGGCATTCGAGCTAGAGGCTCCGAAAATTACCGTCACGCACCCAAATAATGACTTATACGAAGTCACAGCTGTGTTCACGGGGACCATCAAAACGAATATCTACATTAATCCGGTACCCGCAGTAGTCTACGATGAAGAAAAGAAGAATAGTTTCGCGCTCATCGTGACCGAACTCCTAGAGGCCAAGGGAAGTAAGAAAACCTTAATCACGAAAGCACAGGTCCGCTATGGCCCGGTAAAAGGGGGCAGGAATCATGGCAAAGTGATGTGGGACTGGGTAAACCCGAAAACCACAGGCGACAATATGGAAGTCTACATTGTAGGCGGCCCCCCTAGATGGGCTAGTGCTGAGAGATACAAAATCAACAGCGATGGCACGGCTTCAGCTGATCCATACATCGTCATCAGGGGAACTCCGGATTACCAAGCCGCGCTCGCCAAATTCCCAAGCCTCGCAAAAGACGAAGCTGCGGCGGCGGCAAGACGCAAAAGACAAGAAGAGGAAAGGCGCTTCTCTGAAAAAATGAGGAAGGAAGAGGAGGAGGCGAACAAGAAAGAGCAGGAGCGGACAAAGAAACTCACAGACGAGGCGCTGAAACAATGAACCCCCATTCAAAACCATGAAAATCATAATTACCGCCGCGATCGCTCTCCTCTTGATCTCCTGTTCCAAGAACCCCTCCAAATTCGTAGGCGTTTGGCAGACCGCTGAGTCCGGATTCTTAACCCAGGTCACATCAGTCGTTGAATTATCCAAAAATGGTACGTGCTCCTTCAGTCAGAGCGGCAACTGGGGCGGAAATGTTAGCTTCAAAACAAAATGGTCTGTCGATGGAAAGCGGCTCGTTTTCAACATTGATGAGAACCCGAACAACTACATGGAGATCCTCAGCCACTCGGACACCGAACTGGTTCTCAAAGAGCCCGAATCCGGAAAAATCATCAATTATCGCAGAATGAACCAATGAAACGTCTCCAAGGGCCGGAATTCGTTGCTGTCATTGAAGGAATGACTTGCGCAAAAAATGATTCTAACGAATTAGTCAAACGCTATTCAGCCCCCCCCTTCCACCATTCCACCCCCAGGGGTTGAAATTCAGCCAACTAGGACGCCATTGCTCTTGAATGGTCGGAGCCCCGTTAAATCGCGAAGGATCGAAAGTTGGGTAAAATAGTCATTCCTTGACGAAACGTTTCCCATCCCAAGTCCATTTCGATAGAACCTTGCCGTTGCGGATGATGACCGTTCGTCCATAGCGAGGAAGTTCGAACCGGTGATTTGGGGAATCCGCGACTGGAAGAATAGAGCGGTCTGAGGAAATCATCTTTCCTTCTTTCTCTATGAACAATGTGACATGGGTGAAATCCGGTTCCTCTAAGTCTCCCCAAGCAATAGCCAACAACGGGGACTTGTCATCAAACCGAAACAGCGCAACCTGAAGTGAGACTTGCGCTCCATCGCCAGCGAGTCGCATGTAGCCGTTCTTCGAATCCAAAAGAGAACCGCTTTCACCACGTTTGATGATTTTCAGAATTTCAGCAGGGCTTCCCTCTGTGAATACCTGATGGGGAATGGCAAGGAAGTATTCGTCGATGGTTTTTGGCGCGGCTGAAGCCGTGACGACCAAGGCAGCAAGAGTGAGGAAAATTCTTAGTAAATTCATAAAAAGCGGTATTCGATTGGCAGGCTGTTTGAAATGGATGATTTTGAGGGAATCAAGAGCGACGCATTGCACAATAAATTAAGACCTTCCGAAATCAAAGCAGCATTTTTGGGATTCTGTCACTCACCCAGGGCGGTTGTCTGGAATTTTTAATTCATTGATATTCAAGTAGATCGATCTATCAAAAAAGGGTGATAAAAACGCATTTTCAATGATTGCCGACTTCCAGACAACCGCCCTGGTCACTCACCAGCCAATAAGGCGCGCCATGCACGCCTCGCAGGCGTTTGTTGGTGAAGACATTGATGTCACCAAAGAGTAAGCGTGAGCAAATGACGGTTCTAGCTGGATTGCCCCCTAAATGCAGAGAGACGCGAAATTGAAAAATTATCTCTTTTGCAAACTGCAAATTCGCCTCGGCCATGCAGAGGTTATGAGGATTTCAGATTCTCTTTATCCAACTCTTTCAATTTCTCCTGTGCTTCTTTCTCAATTTTATCAAACCACTCCTGATGGGTTTTCATGAGAAAATAAGTCAGATACATCAGCAAGATTAGACACCCAGCCGCCGTCCCGACGCAAATTGAGAAAGCCACTGCGGAGTAATAAAAACCTAAAGTCATTTGGAAAAATGACGTAAGTAGGCAAAAAAAGATATTCCACCCAAGGGCCTTACTCAGCCGCTCCAAGCTCGCGTAATATCGCCCCGCTGATGTCGAGTTAACCTTATCACGGCTCGCTCTATAGATCCTTCGATATTCGGGCGTATCGTATGTCTCTTTCAGCCGGCCAAGAATGTTTGTCTTTAATGCTAACAGAAAACTTCCCATTGTGAGAAACCCGCTAAAAATCGGGGTCCTTGCATTCTTTTGGTAAAGATCTATCGACTGACCGACAGTGCTACCAAATTCAGGAGCAACATAGGTGACCCACACCCATGCCACCACGATTGAACCGGCAACCAATAATAAGCAAAATGTCGCAAATCCTTTCATACCATTGAGCTTCGTTCATTTATGACAAAAGAATACTCCTGTTTGCAGAGGTTCGACTGATTACTTTCAGCCATTTAATGACCGCAGACTCCATGATTGTAGCATCCCAGTCCCTCAGTTGGAGGGTGAAATTACCGAGCAACTCATCATACTCTTTTTCATCGAAAATCAACTTATTCTTTAGCATGTCACTGCTGATGCTTTTGCTCGCACCTCTTTGATTTTTCCCCATTAGAGTGGCCCCTTCCACGTCTGTTTCATCGATGCCATTCAACAGCTCTTCCATAAGTTCATCATCGAAATCAAAATCCGGAGGAAAATTCAGTTTTTTTGTCTCGGTTACAGCCTTTGCTTTCATTTTTGAGAACAGGCCGGTTTTTGTCTCCACTGTTGACAGACGGAGTTCCAGGGAAGTCACCCGCTGTAGTTCACGGAACATATCCTTGAGACTTCCACTCTGGACAAGGTGACTCAGCTTGAGCACCCCTTTATGGCGCTCCAAAATTGCATCTCTTTGACCCTTGTCAGATCCTGCCTCAGCTAAAGCGGCTTTCAATTGAGAACGACGAGTCCGGCCAAACATGTTTCTCAGAACCTTTTCAAGCGTAGAGACCCCGGGACCGCCATAGTAGCATGCAATCAATCCATTTCCGGTCTCAGGATGAGCTAGGAAATAGCAGAGTTCGGCTATTTTGTTGCCGCCCTCCAACTGCTTTGCTGTTAAAACAAGGTTTCCATTCTCTTCGATCAATTGATTAAACGACTTCGCGTCCCGCGCCCGACAAATCAGCCCTCCATACCAATTCTCTTCCTGACCATCATACAAAATAGGGATATTGGTGACACCGGCATGAATGAGATGCTTTTTCCCCAAAGGCTGCCCAGCGTTTTCAATCATCGCCTCAAAGGGAGCAGAAGGCTTGATTGCGTCAGGAAGTTCTCTCCTTACCATTCCAAAACCGTAAATTCGTATTTGCATGATGGTCTGGCTTTATTTCATCGACTGAGATTTTCATAGCAAGAATATTCGACCCGACAGACGTCTCTGAGAAACTTGGCGTGTTCAAAAAATCAATTGCCCTATTTATCCTTTGGCTTTGGCGTGTGCCAGCAACTCGGAAACTTGTCTGTCGGTTTCTTGCTTGGCAGTGGAGACGCTAACGAGAATGGCAACGGGGGTTTTCGCGCTGACGTGATCGAAATTTGCCGAGAGCAGATTTCAGGGATGGCGGACGAATCCGACCGTCCCGGCCTGCAACGGGCGGAGGAACTGGCACGGGCGGGCACGGTGCGGAAAATCCTCGTCCATGAAGTTTCCCGCTTGGCCCGCCGCAACAGTGTTGCGCATGGCTTTGTCGAGATGCTGGAAGATTTGGGTGTTTCCCTGTATTGCCACACGCAAGGAATCGAAACCTGCCTTCCCAACGGTAAGCGCAATGCCACTAGCCAAATAGTTGTCCCCCCGAAGCCCGAACTTCCGTTGCGTAATTCCAGCGCCTGCATATACGGGTCAAGTTGACCGGTGACCGAAAATATCTTGTAGCTCTTGTCCAACAGTCTTACCGCCCATGCGGGTGCGAACCCGTCAATCGCTCCGGTGTCCCTTTCTGCACATTCCGGCCAGTCGTTCCGTATGACTTCGATTCTCGTGATCAGCCAACACTCCAGCAAATGCAGCACAACGTTTAGAGCAACAGGAGGCAGTATGCCGTCAGGGAACGCGCCGCAACACTCGAATTCAGCTCCGTGGTTGTCGTAGACAACGATCTGGGAATCTCCGGTGTCGGCAGGGGACTCAACGAATGGCAGTAGGCGCGCTTCGGGAACAGAGGGGGGACCATGCAGAAGGTGTTTAGTTCACGCTCGCGGATGGGATGCACCCTCAGAGAAATTCGAAATCACGGTGGAAACCGCCTTCAAGCATTTCAAAGCTAATTTTCAACTGACTGGTGAAGCTCTCCAACTCGTTTCTTGCCCTGCTTGACCGACACCGCCAGTATCCCCAGTGGAAACCATCTTTCCTAATGAAAAGAACCGCGCTCGAGTGGCTGTAACCCGAAGTAAAATCCCCTGTTTGAAATTTAGCCGGTTTTCGTTTCGCCGAAAAACCCTTCAAAAACGTGGTTTTTTGGCTGTTTTGCGAAATAGTGAAAATACATGGCAATCGGAAGACCGCGATGTCACCATCTCCCGCGCTGCCGGATCGCTGACGTTTCCCGCAAACTTCATGCTCGTCGCCGCCATGAACCCCTGCCCTTGCGGGTTTTACGGGGACTCCAAACGCCAATGTCGCTGCTCGTCGCGGCAGATCGAAAACTACCGTCAACGCATTTCGGGGCCGTTGTTGGACCGGATTGATTTGCATGTCGAGGTGCCATTGGTGGATTTCCGGGACTTATCCTCGAATACGGCCACCGGAGACAAGTCCGAGACGATCCGCGAGCGCGTCGTGCAAGCCCGCAAAATCCAGGACGAGCGTTTTCGAAAATCTGGGAACGCCACCAACTCGGCGATGAACCCGCGCCAAATGAAAATCCACTGCCAAATCGACGCCGAAGGCACCGGCTACCTCGAACACGCGATGGAGGAAATGAACTTCTCCGCCCGCGCCCATGA
>CAIXKE010000015.1 GCA_903919975.1 Akkermansiaceae bacterium
CCAGGGTGCCTACATTAGGGAAAATGAAGAGTTTTTCACCGCCAAGACGCCAAGTGCGCCAAGTTAAACAAGAAGATAGATCGTGTATGAGGAATCGAAACGGATTTCAGTGAACCCATGTGGAGTTTCCTTGGCGCTCTTGACGCCTTGGCGGTTCAAATTCTTCCAGTCGGTGCCGATGATCGAATACGACCATCCCTTGTGTAGGGACCCTGGGATGCCCACCGCTTCCATTCTGCACCAAGAATAGGCCACACCCAGACCTCAACGGCGCATTATCGACACCCACCACGGCCCACACCGTCACCTTAACACCATCCGGCATGCTTCGTCACTCAATTGCTCTTGTCTTTTAAATAATCGGGCGGCGGAAAAAGTCGTTCATTGTCCTTTTCTGGATCGTACTTGGCCTTGGAATCATATGAGGTATAATCGGCATTCTTTTGGGCGGCAGCAAACCGGTATATATCCTTGATGGGTGGACTTGGCCGACACTTGTCCTTAACTAGGCCGATCTCCGCAAAGGGGATCGGCTCAAAGCCAGCCGCCAGTTTAAATCCCGGCTTAAAGGCAAAATTCAACACCTTGGTATTCACAAAGTCTTCGCGCTGGAGAGGTAACATCGGCTCCGGTTCGAGCATGCCTTCGGGAACCGCCTTCAGGACAATTCTATCCTTGGTGGTGCCGACATCATAATTTCGGGCAATCGTACACAGGACCGGACTGTAGGGATCCAATTCCATGGCCTGCCGGAATTTCGGATATTTGGTCCAGGGCGGATTCTTCCAACCATCCTTGCCGACCACTTCCACATTACGGCCCCAATAGTCGCTTTTATCGCCGCGCTTCAGCGTTCCGTTCTCATATTTTTCGCGTAAGGCCTTATTGCTCTGAGCCATGCCTCCCGTTGTGTAGATGTCGATGAAACAGTCAATAAACACATTGTTGACCACCGTTTGGGCCGCACCGCCGTTCATGAGCACTGCACGATTGCCGACCTTGTAGAAGACGTTGCCGGTGGTGGTATCGCCCTGTTCAAAATCATCAAAATAGAACCCGGCAATCCCGTGTCCCTGAGGTAGGTTGATGATGTTATGGGTGAAGTTGTTTTTGATAACGTTGCCATGGGTCCACCAGCTGGCACCGGTGTATATGACACCCCAGTCGCCCAGCATGGTCATGACCCCATAGAACTCGTTCATCGCAATCAGATTGTCGTTACCACTCCAATTCAAAGCGCCACCGGGCAGGTCATGAATGAGATTGTGGGTGAAACGCCAACCGGTCCCCGCCATCCGGCAGCCACGCGTATTCCGGCATTGCCAGATATGATTGTTGTGCACAACAAAGCCATCCGGTGCCAGCAGTTTTTCCGGCGGCACCGCAGCAGCCCGTGATTTTTTCAAGTCCGTTCCACTAACAGAAATAGGAATATCAACATCAGAGATGTCGCACGACTGAATGCGATGCTGCTTGCCGCCTTTGATTTCAAGTCCCGTTCCGGAAAGATTGCGGACGACACAACCAGCAACGATGTTGCGTTGTCCGCCTTCGATCACCACTGCCGCCCGGGCACCCTCGAATACCATGTCGCGAATGAGAATGTCACTGGCACCACGCAGTTGCAGGAGGCAGATATTGGCACTGATCAAGACTGGCTCCCCAGGTGCAATAGGCCAGATGTAGAGCGTCTCTTTTTCGCTGTCCCAAAACCATTCCCCGGGCTCATCGAGTTCGGACAACAAGCCTTCCACCCGCACCCGCCTAGGCAACGCTTCCGTGGAGCCAAGGCCATATCTCGATGAGTCTATCAATTTGAGTGTGCCACCCTTGACCCAAGCAATGGGATGAGATTCAAAATACCAGTCGGCGGCAAAATATCCCACCGCCTGTGGTCGTCCGAGTTGCGCTGCCACTTCCGCCATCCAGTTACCCTGCGCCTTCTCCCGGAAGGTGAATTCGCCACCAATCGGCTGGCCAAAAGATGAGGTGGGGTTTTCGCCTTTGGTACGACCTTCGGCCCAGATGACGCCTTTGTTCTGAATTGTAGCGATGTGCGCGTAACCACGGTTGGGCCAGCTTGCCAAGGGCAGCAGAGACCCGGCGGAAATGACCTGTGCTTTATTCTGTGCCACCCGCATGTAGTTGCCAGCCGGAGTTTTAGCAAGAGCCGCCGCACGGACCTTGGTAGCAGCCGCCGCCTGTAAAAAAACCGTGCGCGACGGATCGCTCATGGTCTTGAATTGCGCTGGCGAAATCGTCGCCGCCGCCGTCACCGTGGCCTTACCCGGATTCACGGCCGCAAGCGTGAACGGTGCGTCTGGTGTCCCGGACAAATCCGGACCAAGCGTCAATGGGGTCGTGATGGGATAAACCCCGTTATTCAACCAAATGGTGCAGCCCCGCGCCTGCCCATGCTTGCGCACGGCCTCCAAGGCATCAGCCAGCGTGGCGAACGGGGCAGCTTGGCTTCCGGTCCCGCTCGGCTTACCTTTGGGCGATACATAAAAATCAGCGCCCAGCATGAGTGCCGGGGCAAGCAGGATTATCAGTGATACCACCCGCAACATGGATCGCACTCCTTGACCACCCCACAATTTCAGCGCGAACACTCCCCCACCCTGAGATGTTTGTGTATTATTTACGGTTATTAAAAATGTTAGAAAACGGGTTTTCATGATGGTTGTTTGTTGTCATTTCGAGGAGCTGTGGATGCGGACGATGCGCAGGGATTCTCCGGGCTGACCGTGGATGGTGAGCTCGCCATTTTTCACACCGATTGGTTCCTTGCCAAAATCGCCGTGGGAAGTGCTGTAGTCTGTGGCGGCGGGGATGCGCAGATCCTTGAGGAAAATGGTGATGTCGCTCGGAGTAATTACCGAGTTGTATACGGTCACCGCGTATTCACCCTTTTCATAGGCGACCGCAAGGGCGGCGGGAAGTCCGTCCGGGCGGAGGAAGAGGTGCTGGGCGGCGGGAACGATTGGCCCGGTTTGATTCCAATAGGTCTTCACCACTTCGGTGGCTTGCGCATCCCATTGCCCAGCCCAGTCGGAGGTGAGGAAAGCCATTCCTAACAAACCATGGGTCCCAGTCAGCATATGGGATTGCTCGAAGTTGAGCTGGGATTTTTCCCTGCGCTGATAGAATACATCCGGATCGCACTGAAACCAAACACCGTTGGCGTGGGCGCGGAACATCATTTCCGCAAGGGCATGGCGGAGTTGACCGATACTGCCGCCAATGTCACCGCCGATACGGGAGATATCCACGCGGCCAATGGTGTAGCGCCACATGCCGCCGTTGCAGGAGTTGATGAGCGCGTCCTCACCAAGGGCTTCGCGGAACAATTGCCATTGGTCGCGCAGGGATTCAAAGGTCGTCTTGGCGGGATCGTATTTCACGCGGTCGCTGCTAACAGTGTAGGCGCAGTCGATCTTGAAATAGTCCCAACCCTGGGCGCGGAGGTCTTGCAGGGATTTGAGGATGAATTTGCGGGCCTCCGGGTGGTCCGGTTCGAGGAAATAGCTTTTGGCATGGGTCATCCCATTGAAATTCGCCCAATTGTGGAAAACGATGCAGAACTCGCCCTTGGCATTGCGTTGCAACCATTCGGGGTGGTCTTTTACGATCGGATGGGATTCATGGATGGCGGTGGGGGCGACCCAGATGCCGGGAATGAAACCTGCGGCGCGCATTTCTCCCGGAAGTTTTCCGAGTTCATCCTTCCATTTGCTGCGGCCGGTCCAATCGCCGGGCATCACTTGATAGCCATCATCGATCTGGATGGTGCGTCCGCCCGGCGGTTTCGAGAAACCGGCGAAGCCATCGATGGCGCGGCGGATGTCCTCCGGTTGCACGTTGCTGACCACCTGATACCATGAACAATAGCCGATGAGTGGCGGACGGACGCGGGCGGGGCCAAGGACGTCACGGCAGACGCCGATCCAGTGGCGGAGTTCCACCTGGGAATCACCGTAGGAGATGATGGCGTTTTCTAGCACGCGGGATTTCCCCGGATCGATGCGGACGCCATCTAACAGGACAGAGAGGAAAAACGAGGGGGCCTTGTCAGCGGTGCCGATGCCGAGTTCGCCAAAGGCCGAGCCGGGACTGGTGAAGCCGAAGAAAAAGCCACTGTGGTTCCAGTCCGCGCCGAGCATCCCGGAATCGCCGGAGATACCGATGTTGTTGCGGCTGTGGATCGGGTCGTTGAGACGAGTCCAGCCCCAATTGGATTTGACCGGCACTTTGAGACTCTCCGTGGGCTTGATAATGCGACCGGGAGGTTCGTAGTGGCGCATCGAGAGCAGACAGGTTTCGGACGTCGGGAGATCGCCATCGAGGTAATGGAAGCGGGCGATTTCAAGCGGCTCCGCGGAAGTTGCTGCAAGGTTTCCCGAAAGTTGCAAACGTCCGGCAGTATCCCGGCCGATGGTGACAGTGGCCTTGGCCTTTGCAAAGTTGGCTTCCAGCACCATTTGACCGTTAGTGCGGGAGATGATCTTGTAAGTGGAAAACTCCTCCTGCCACGGCGCACTGCCCGCGACGCGACTGGCCAGATAGGACCGGCAATTTTTCAGAGCCGGGCCGACGGTTGGGGTAATTTCCACCGCTCCCAACGCGGTGAGTTCGGCGACGAGAGGAGTCGGCGCGAGCACATCCAACAGGCCGGACTTTTCGACCGCGAGCGCTGGGCCCGCATGATGACAGGTGAGGGAAACCGCCACGATCCTGAGTGCGGATAGAAGTTTTCCGGTGATACTCTGGAAATCATCCAGGTACACGCCCCTATTGGATGTTCGGTTTGCTTGAATTCGCATATAACGGCTCGTTGGATTGGTGCGGATATGGAATGAATCCAATTTTGATCATTCAAGGGTCGAGCAGATCGCGGTAGGCGGGTTGGAGGCCAGCGTGGGTCATAATGGCTTGTGCATTCGCAGGCCATTGGTCATGCGGAGTGGGTTTGGCGGACGGCTTGAAGTAGTGATTATCCCGATACGACGATCCATACGGGATACTGTCATATTCCTTGCCGGAAACGGCTTCGACGTTGATGTGATTGCCGTGATACTTCAAATCGTGTTTACCGGCCCGCACCTGATGCTGGAACGCCTGTAGCAAGGACGGGATATCAAAAACATTACACGTAATCTCGATACTGCCGCTGCCTTCATCGGGATAGACGCAGTGGTCCCCATGTGTCGAGCGGGTGGACAGGTAATTGCCGGTGATTTTTGAATACACCGGTGGTTTGTTATCTTTGAAGTTCACCTCGGCATAGGCGAGGGTGTAAATGCCGCCGCCGTCGTGCAGGGTGTTGCAAAAGTTGATGACCCGGTTGTTGGCGACGGTGTAGTTGTGAAGCGAGTGCGACGGTTTGCCGCCATCCATATTGTCGGTCCAGAATTTTCCAGCGCCATGGGTCTTGTTTGGAAATGGCGAGCCTTCCGACCATCCCCAGCCGATGCTGATGCCGCTGTAGGGCAGTTCCGCCATGTCGTTGTGTTCGACGCGGAAGTCCCGGCCATAAAAAACGGAAACCGGGATCATGCCGATTTGCCGGGTCGCGATGTTGCGGAAGAGGTTGTTTGAAATCGTAAAATCACCGCACAGTCCTTCCTTGGCTTCATTGTATTTGTCGTGGCTGTTATCGATACCGTATGGTCCGTAGCCGCGATTCTCGCCATTCATCTTTCGAATGTAAATGTGTTGGGGGTGACCGACATTGATTCCGCCGCCTTCAATATCCTGAAACACATTTCCGGTCACCGAGGCCTTTACCACATCATTTTCAAGATTCAAGGCAAGGCACCCGAGATGACGGAACCCGCAGCGATGAAACGAGATGCCCGACGCGTTGGTCACCAAGATGGCAGAGGGTGCCACATCCATGCCTATATAGAGCGGGCCGCCGTAAGTCCCCCCTCCCCTGTTCTCCAACTTGCATTGCACCGCATTGGATTGAGTGACGACATGGCCGTGACTCCCGCCTATTTCGAACAGATTGTATGCGGTATGCGCGAAGGTGATTCCTTCGAATCGCAGGTTGGAAACACGGTCTTGCAAATCCCCGCCGTGGATGCTGACCAATCTTTCAAGCACCGGCGCGATCACCGTTGCCGTAGCCATATCTTCGCCGGGATGCGGCTTGTAATACAGCGTGCCCGTGTGGGTGTTGTGATAGAACTCTCCGGCTTGATCGATGAACTCATAGGCATTGAACAGCGTGATGGGGGCCATGCTGAGGCGAATCCATGGCTCGATGTTGGTGGCAGAGGCGGCCGCGGGCTGTCCAAATCCCGCAAACCAGTCGCCGCCATCCTCGTTGATCTCTCTGAAGCAAAGCCAGTGGTGGTTCCAGGTGCGGGTCTGCCGGAACTCGACATCCGGCGGGTGGGTGTTTGGCATGGCCGGCAGATCGGTCTTCCTGATTCGGAAACCGTCCGGCGCCTTGCCCGGGCCGTTCACCGCCCACGGCTCCTTGCCTGTGATGATGAACTCTCCGGACCATGCCAACGGTTTGACGACAGGACCTTCGGCGATGGCAGCCGACTTGCCGTTGACGCAGAGTTGGCGGAGTTTGCCCTGGCGGTCGAGCTTGGTTTGCCAAATGCCGTTGGCACCTGCGGTCCAACCGGTCACCGGCACACCGCCGCTGATTACAGGATGCTCGTCGGCGGCGGAAACCCAACTGACCCCGGAGTGTTGCGGTCCAAACACCAGCGCTTCCTTGATCTGATAGATCCCGCCGTGAAGGACAATGCAGTCGCCGCTTTTGGCCACATCGCGCGCCTTTTGTGGAGACGCCAAGGGGCTGGCTGCGGTGCCGGGATTATGATCACTTCCAGATGGAGATAGATGATATTCCGCCGCCATGAGTGGGGACGCGATGCTTAGTGTCCAGATGGTGATGATGGATTTCAGGTGGATCATGATTTCAGGGACGGACGACTTCGAGGCGCAGGAAACGCCGCGGGTGGGCGGAGTTGTCGGAATCTGTTGTCGTCAGGTCACAGTTCTGGTCTTGCGTCTCGCAGTCTTGGATCTTGAGACTGAGGCGAAGCCTCGCTATGAATCGGGCGGTGTGGCATATCATGGGCAATGCTGCACATGGATGCCTATCCTCATTTTATAGGATAGGCGGAATCATCACCAGCGGGCAATTTCAGAGTATTCCCAGCATGGCAGTCGGCGACACTGACAAATCCCACACCAGAATTCCAATATACAAAAACCACTTCAAACTCAGGATGGGGTCGAAGTTTCTGCCCCCGCTCGGCCCGAAAATCGACTGATTGAAACTAACGGGATATCACGCCGATCTCCGCCACTGTCACGTTGTTTTTCTCAATGACACGCAAAGCGGTGAAACGGAGGTGACGGGCTTTCGTGCCTGCGGGAAGATGGATGCGTTGCTCGACCGGGTTTGCCTTGAGATTGGAAAACTCGCCTTCAAGCGGCTTCGACCACGAACTTCCATCGGCGGACCATTCGAGACGATAGCGGTCCACCATCGCATGGGCACAGCCATCCTGTCGCGGGAGCACGGTGACGGCTGCCAGATCCGTTGGTGCGCCGAGATCAATCGTCAGGGATTGTGGCGGAGCTTGTTCGCCTTTCACCGCGTCATCGGTAGACCAAATCGTCTTAAGATCACCATCGATGGCGTGTGACGTCGGATAACCGGCGGCTTCAAAACTGGCGGTGGCTTTCCAAACATCCTTGGACAGCGCCCGGGGATCCGTCTTTGTTAGATTATCCGGCACGCCCTCGGGTTCGAGCCAGAGTGAGATTTCGCTGAGGCAAGGGCAGGCGGCGGCTTCAAGGATGCGCACGCGCACGGCATCGGCGCTAACAGGCTTCCCGCGCAGGAGGACATGGGGTCCGACTGAGGATCCATCGCTGATCCACTCGCTCCACGTGCCGTTTTCGCGGACATCGACAGCGAACTTGCGGATTCTCTGGCCGAGGCGGACGGGTTCGCGCAGGCGGATCACGGAAAACTTGCGGGCCTCGGGAAATGTCAGATTCATGGTGGCGCTACGGGCTTCATCCGGCGCGGCCCAATAGCTTTGTTTATTGTCATCGAGCGCCATGGAGGGTTCGAAACCCGGGCCGCGGTTGGCATCGGCGGTGATTTTCGCTCCGGCGGCGAGGTTGTTGGAAAACATCCGGTCGAGAGCCTGTTTGAGTCCTGTTAGAGCAATCACGTCATTCTCATGGATCAGGCCACGGCGGTCCGGCGGGACGTTGAGCAGAAACGAGGTGCCGCGTCCCACGGAGTTGAAATACAGGTTGAGCAGGTTTTTAGGCGAGCGGACGCGGTTGTTTTGATGTGCATGCCAGAACCAGCCGGGACGGATGGAAACATCGGTCTCCGCAGGGACCCATGACTTGCCGTCGGGCGATCCTTCCTGCGTCCGGCAGTGGCCCGGAGCCGCAGTGCCGCCATCGGGGCCGACGGGCGAGAAGGTGGCCCAGTTCGGATAGGGCGAGGTTCCATGCTCGTTGCCGACCCAGCGCACATCCGGCCCGACGTCGGAAAACACCACCGCATGTGGCTGGAGCTTGCGGACCACTTCCCAAGCGCGCGGCCACTCGTAATAAGTGGTACGGTTGATCGAGCGCTTGTCGCGCTTACCGCCGTAGAAACCATCACCGCCGTTCGCTCCGTCGTGCCAAACTTCGAAGATCTGTCCGTAGTTGGTCAGAAGCTCGCGCAGTTGTTCCCGATAGATCTCCACGTAGCGCGGCGTGCCGTAATGTTCGTTGTTGCGGTCCCACGGCGAAAGATACACGCCGAAGCCAACTCCGTGACGTTTCGCGGCATCGGCAAATTCCCTCACCATGTCGCCCCTACCGTTTTTCCAGGGAGATTTGGAGATGTTGTGTCCAGTGGTTTTCGTGGGCCACAGGCAATAGCCGTCGTGGTGCTTACAGGTGAGAATGACACCCTTAAATCCACACTTGGCGAGTGTGCCGACGATTTGATCGGCATCAAACGCGGTGGGATTGAAAATAGAGGGATCCTCGTCGCCAAAACCCCATTCCTTGTCGGTGAAAGTGTTGGTGGTGAAATGGCAGAACGCATACATTTCTAAATCATGCCAGGCAACCTGGGCGGCACTCGGGACCGGGCCGAACGGAGCGGGCGGTGCCACTGCCGGGCTAGGGGAAACAAGCGAAAAAACGACGGCGGAGAATAAACCAATGGAACGCATAGGTGTAATACGCACAGAAGCGCTGGATCTTTCAACCCGCAATGGCCAGCTGGATCTTTCTGACAATCCGCGATGATCTCCAGTATCTTCAGGACGACGAACAATCTGGCATGGCTCAAGATCTCCGTGATAGGTGTGTGGCTGGTTGCAGCATGTACCGGCTACACGAAACCTGAAGAAAATGGGGGGGCGGACTTCCCCTCTGGGGATATCCGGGCCGGTGGCGTTCCGTGTCGAACTGCCGCGCGAGCATGAAAGTCCCTTGCTCCATCCAGGCATGTTAGATAAATGTTTTCAAATCCCACGGATCGCGATAGGTTCCGGTCATGTGTGCGGCCGCCTCGGGGTGGTTGGTGATTTTTTCGGCGACCGGATCCCATTCGAGTGCCTTGCCGGATTTGATCGCGGCAAGACCTAACAGGCACTGGGAATTGACTCGGTGACCCGCTTCGGCGTTGATCATCACGTCCGAGCCGTTGAGGATGGCTTCAATGAAGTCCTGCTTGTCGGAGCGGGTCGGGACCCGCTTGTCGGAGTCGCGGAACCTTGTGCTAAAGATCTTCCGGTCATGGGCTTGAAGTCCGCCCTCGCTGTGCCAGTGGGCCTGGATCCAGCCGTCGTCGCCCTCGATGCGCAGGTAGGGCTTGTCGATCTTGTAGTCGAGCTGGACGCCGTTGGCATACGCATACCGCACCTCGAAGCCGGTGATGGTATTCCATAGGACGCCGGGTTCCGGGAATGTTCCCGTTCCCTCGATGCGCACCGGCCCGCTGTGGCCGGTGCCGTTGATGAAATTGGCGACATCAATCAAGTGTCCGCCCCAGTTGTTAATCATTCCGGCGGCGTAATCCGGGATGCGCAGCCACCCCGGACGTCCAACCGGAGCCCCACTTTTTAAATCGGTTTGGTGCACGCGGTCCAGCGTGTACGGGCGCTCGGGCGCAGGCCCCAACCACATCTCGTAATCCAGGTGCGCGGGCACCGGCATTGGAGCCGGGTTGCCGAAACCCTCGCCCATTTCGTGAGGCACTCCGACCTCGAAACGGCGGATTTTGCCGAGGTAGCCGTTGAGGACCAGATCGGCGGTCTTGATCATGTAAGCGTTCGATCGGCATTCGCTGTCGAGACGGAACACCACGCCGGATTTCTTCGCCGCATCGGCAAGCGCGCGGCCTTCCTCGAAGTGGCATGTCATTGCCTTTTCGCAGCACACGTGTAAGCCCTTCTTCATCGCCATCAGCGACTGGATTGCGTGCCAGTGGTCCGGGGTCGAGATCATAACCGCGTCGAGGCCGGGCAATTCGAACGCCTCGCGGAAGTCGGTGAAACTTTGGCAGTCCTTGTTTTCATAGGCCTGATCGACGAGCGACTTGGCGTAGGCGAGGCGCAGTCGGTCCACATCGCATACCGCGATCACCCGGACATTCGCCATGCCGAGAAAGGACGCCATGTTGACTTGGATGCCCTGCCGCCCGGTACCGATCATGGCGATGTTGACACGCTTGGAAGGAGCCTCCGCGCCGCGGAGGGCGGAGGGAAGGATGAAGAACCCAGATCCTGTTAGTCCGAGGGTTTTGAGCGCTTGTCGGCGGGTGTTCATGGCTTGTTGATAGGCTTGTTCAGGTTTTTCCATGCCTCGATTGAGGTGGCGAGGTGCTGGCTGGCAGGCTGATTGACCTGATAGCACTGGAGGTTCACCGGCCCCTTGTAGCCGATATCGTCGAGTGCGTGCATGATCCTTTTCATATCGAAGCTTCCTTGGCCCAGCGGCTGAATGAGACGCTTCCAGTCGGGTTTCCCTGGCGGGATATTGTCGGCTCCGTTGATTTGCACGAGCTTGAGGTGCGGTGCGAGCGCCTTGAGGGAGACTTCCAGTCCGGCGGAATCCTCCTGACAGAGAAAGTGGCAGAGGCTAAAACTGATGCCGAGATTCGGGCGGTCTGCCAGTTTTCTGATTCGCTCGCATTCGGCAGGGGTGTGGGTCTTGAATCCGATATGAGGATAAAGGACCACCTCAAGCCCGTTTTCGGCCGCGACATCGCAGACCTTGCGAATGGTGGCAATGGCGGCTATGTCGTCGGCATTTCGATTCTCAATGGCCAGCCAGATCCTTGTCTTGTGTTCTTTGAGTTTCCGGATGTGATCCGTGATGCTAGCGGGGATGCTTTCTTCGTCTCCTTTGGCAGGGAGCGAAACATATGATCCTAAAACCTTGATGCCATGCCGGTCCATCGCGGTGAAGAATTCTTCGCTTGCATTCTGCGGGCGTGTGCAAATGCCGTCGTAACCGAGTTCTTGCAGCAACGCAGCCTGTTTCCCGGCGGCCTTGATGTCGGTAAGGCCATTGTCAAAAACGAAGAACGCCCGTTCGGCACGGAGAGCGCCAGCGAGTGCGGCCAGGGCGATGATTGCCGATGTGATGGTTTTCATACAGATTTTTCAAGGTGGGACCCGACATCTCGCAGAAGTTGGATTGGATACGCACACGACATGACAGAATTTTCAATGGATTTTGAATTCGTTGTCGGAACAGCAATCGAGTGGAGTCGGGCATCGTGGGCAATTTTGCCCACGCTCGCCTATCCTAATTTTAGAGAATACCGAAACCTGCAGGCGGCTTGGATCGCTGATCAACCCCGGCGCGCCATTGCAATCGATGATACTGCCCGAAGCCGAATCATTCAGCGGTAGCGCGGTCGGCCCCCTCATCCTAAGAACGTAGGATAGACGGCAGTCCCCCTATTTGGCAAAGTCGGGCGATTGGCGACCGACCGACGACGGCACCGGCGGATCCCAAACCAGAATTCCAGCATGCAACACCTCATCAAAACCGGCCTCGTTTCCCTCATGCTCGTCAGCTGTCTTGCCGCGCGAGAACAGGCCGTATCCGGCAAACCGGTAACGATTTCCAGCGAGGCTCTGGACATCACCTTCAACGCGGCCGGCGGTCCGGAGCGGGGGCTCGCCAGGCCCGGCGACGAACCCATCAAGTTCCGCTCCGACTTGCCAGTCTTCTCGGTGATGGCCCGTGACGCCCAAGGAAAAGAAACCGCCATCCCCCTCCCCGACCTACAACTCGACGGCAAGGACCGCCTCATCGCGCGCTCCAAGGACCAGAGCCGCCAGGTGTCGTTCAAGATCACCCGCGGCTCCCGCCACATCGGCTTGCGCATCGCCGCCATGCACGGAATCGACACCGACCGCGAGGGCGTGCGCGTGGCAATTTCCGACATCGCGGGCAAGCGGCGGCTCCGCGCCATCGATCTGGACTGGATGGCCGAAATCGGCGGTGGCCACAACTGGATCGATTTTCGTTGGGATCACCTCGATCACCCGGTGGCCGCCGGTAACCTCGGCGGTATGGCATTTTACACGGCGGCAGACGATGCCGACGAGGACGAGGCGCTGCTCCGCATCTGGGTCGAGGAGCAAATGGCCCATCCCAAAATCACTGGAGCCTGGACCTTGGAGCGTGCCCGCGCCTGGATGAAAAACTGGCAGAACGTGTTCGCCGACCGCAGCCAAATGATTCTTGAAGGTAAGAGCCTCGATGAGCTGCGCGCCGGGATCCCCTATGCCGAACGCATGCAGGCCAAGGAAATTTATCTATTCACCCAGACCTGGCGCACCGATGGCTTCTGGCCCGGACAGAACGGCCATGTGTATGTCAACCGCTCGGTGTTCCCGCGCGGCGAACTGGATCTGCGCGCCTTTAGCGATGAACTCGCCGCCAAGGGCATGCAGTTGAAGATCCACTACGTCAGCGGCGGCATCGGCAAAAAAGACGTCCGACGCATCGGCAGCAAACCGGACCGCCGTCTGGCAAGTTGGGCGAAGGGTTCGGTGGTGAAACCGGTTAGTCCTGATGATTCAACCATCATCATCAAACCTACCACGCGCGTCACTTGGTCGGGCGGCGACGACAAAAAACTCGGCCGCCCTGTCGGCTTGCCGTCGTTCTTTGAATTCAACGTGCTGAGGATCGATGACGAGCTGATCGAAGTCGGCGCCTTCGAAAAAAATGCGGACGGCGGCTGGTTGCTGACCGGCTGTCGGCGGGGCGCGCTCGGCACCATCAAGGCGGCGCACGCCAGCGGTGGCGACGCGGTCGGGCTGGTGGTTCCCTACAACCAGAACTTCGTGCCCGACAACGATTCGCCCATGCTCGAAGAGGTGGCCAAGGAGTTCGCCGGATTGTTAGAGAGCTGCCGCATCGCCCACACTGAATACGACGGAGCCGAGATCCACGGCTATGACGGCCGCTGGGGCTACCGCAAATTTTCCACCCTTGTCTATCAGAACCTGCCCCACCCGGTGACTGCCCACGACAGCAGCGGCCGCGCGCCGCGTGCCAATTTCGAATACCGCTTCAATTCCACCCGACAGTTGATGCGCGGCTTGTGCGCCTTCACTCACAGTGGTTGGAATGCCCCGGTCCAGCTCGATTCGCAATCCCGCAAGGCCTCCGCCATGCTCGACGCGAATTTCTTCCTCAGCCAGGGCCACTATGGCGGCGGCCTCGGCCTGTGCCGCCCCGAACCGCTGTTCAGCGTCACCGCCGACGGTTTGAAAACCTTCGGCCTAACCGACCGGATGATTCAAGCGATCCTCGACTGGAAAGCGGTTAGCCGCTTGTTGACCGAGGAGCAGCATTCCCAGCTACAGGCCACCTTCCAACGGCCCTCAGCAGGCATGCCGGGCCGTAGCAATCATCTGCAATCGCCTGTGGTCCATGAGCCAAAGAAAACCGCAAACGGTTATGACATCGTGCCGGTGCGGGTGCTAATCCGCTCCAAGGGCGACATCCTCTGGCAGTTAGGCCAGGAGCACGGGCCGATCGGGCCGCGCCAGTTCGTCAAACCCGGCGAACGCCTCGAATTGATCAATCCCGAGCGTCCCCAGATCCCGAAGTGTCTTATCCGCGTGCTGTGGGGCTTCGCGCCGGACGCTCCGGCCGTGACCGCCGCCACCGGCGATGTGAACGCCCTAAACCCAAATCCAGCAGCCGACACCTTCACCGCTGGCAATGACGGAACAAGCAACGCGCCGCAGGGAATAAAACCGAATCTGTGGATGATGCCCACCGCCAAGCAGGAAGTGAAAAACACCGGGTCGTCCGTTATTACGAAAGAAGGCGATCTGCTGCGGGTGACCGCCTCCCCTAACGACGAGAAAGAGTTATGGGAAAGCCGCGACCTCCCATCCTGGAACAGCGCGCTGGACATGTCCGACCGCCATGGCGTCGGTCTGGAGATCGATGGCGATGGCAGCGGGGCCACCCTGCTCATCCAGATCCGCGGCCATGGCACCCGCGACTACGCCGTGCCGATCGATTTCACCGGCCGCCGCTGGATCGAGATCCCCAATGGCGAGGTCGCCTGGGCGCAAGATTGCTGGGGTTGGCGCATGGAGACCAAACACTGCAACTATGCGAAAATCGGCGTGGTCCAGCTCGGCTTCGGCTACGTTCCACCCCGCACCAAACCATCGGTGACGGTCGGCAGGCTCCAGGCCCTAGCCGAAATCCCGGTGACCCTCACCAATCCGGTGCTCACCCTTGGCACCCGGCGCGTGACGCTGACCGGCACGGTGTCGAGCGGCGAATATCTGGACTATCAGGGCGGCGACACGGCAACGATTTACGACTCCAACTGGAACCCACTCCGGACGATGAACGTCAGCGGTTCCGGCGAAATCCCCACCGGCCCGCTGGCCGTCTCGTTGGAAGCCGCCAGCACCGGCCCCAAGCCCTGGCTGGAAGTCCAGATCACCACCCAGGGCGAGCCGATGGCCGTCACTGGGCCTTGATTCGCGAAAATCCACCGATTCCAACCCACCGAAAAAAAGCGCCGAGCATCATATAAAATGATGATATACAACCATGGGAAAAATAATCCACAATGCACCACCTCGATTTGTTTTCAGCCTGACTCCAATTCCTTTTCAACCCGTCTATAATCCAAAATCCGTTTCACCGCCAACCTCAAAACCAATCCAAACTCTCCATTAAACCCTTATGAAACCCTCCCGCTTCAACCGCTTCTCCGCCACTTCGCTCGCCGCCATAGCCATGGCCTCCTCCGCCCATGCTGCCGACGGCACCTGGACCCAACTCACCTCAGGCGGCCTCTGGAGCAATACCGCGAACTGGTCAGGTGGCACGATCGCCGACGGCAGCGGCTCCACCGCCAACTTCAGCACCCTGAATATAAACCCCGACAACACGGTGCACTTGGATAGCTCCCGCACCCTGACCAACCTCGTTTTCGGCGATACCAATTCTACCCATGGCTGGATCCTCGGTAATAACGGTGTTGCCGGCAACATCCTGACTCTTGCTGGCACCACCCCGACCATCACGGTCGGCGCTTTAGGCGCCGGTAAAACGGCTACGATTAACGCCGGGATTGACGGCAGTGGAGGTCTCATCAAAGACGGCGTCGGCACGCTCAACCTCGGCACATCCTCGGCTGGCGTTCTCACCAGTGGCGGAACCGCCAACTTGACTGGCGGTGTTACCATTAAAGCCGGCACGCTGGGATTGGTCGGACCGATCGGGAGTGGGGCTATTACCCTTGGCGATACCACGGGCGGCAGCACAGCCGCCGCTACCTTAAATGTGGTTGGCCTAGGAACCAACGGTAATGTCCCCGCCTACACTAACGCTATCGTACTCGGTGCCACTTCCGGGACTTTGACTATAAATGCAACGACCTCAGGCCAGTTAACACTTTCGGGAGGGGTAAGCGGCACGAACAATCTGACCATCGCCGAGAATAATGCAAACACTGGAACGATGACTTTCAGCACCGGAAGCCTGAATAATACCGGCACCATCAGCAATGCTGGTACGGGTGCGGCAGGTACGGGTGTTATTATTAGTTCAGTCATTGGCAGCAACGTAACTGGGCTGATCCAGAACGGCACCACGAAGCTGGTTCTCACTAACGCGAACACCGCCTTCATCGGCGACACCACGCTGACCTCGGGCAACCTGAACCTCCGAAACACCGACTCGCTGCAAAAAAGCGTGCTCAGGATGAACGGTGGCTCGGTCACCTTCGGCACCAGTACCACGGTGGCGATCACATCGGTCGCTCTCGGGGGCCTGTCAGGCTCGGGCAACATCAACCTGAACAACACGCTAACCGCTCCGACCGCCGTCAACCTGACCATCGGCAACAGCAACGCATCCTACGGTGGCAACACCCTGAATCCGACTTACTCAGGTGTTTTGAGCAATACCAACGGTACGGCCAGCCTTACCAAGACCGGCAGCAACACTCAAACCCTCACCGGCGCCAACACCTACACCGGCGGCACGACAATCAGCGCGGGCACGTTGCAACTCGGCAGCGGCTCGACCACCGGCAAACTCTCGACCACCGGCGCGATCGTCAACAACGGCAACCTGACCATCAACCGCAGCAATGCGGTGGCTCAAGGCACGGACTTCAGCGCGGCGGCCATCACCGGTAGCGGGTCGTTCACCCAAGCGGGCGGCGGCACTACCACGCTCAACGCCACCAACACCTACACCGGCGCCACCCTCATCACCGCCGGCACGCTTTCTCTCGGTCATGCGACTGACACGCTTTCCAGTAGTTCGGCAGTCTCAGTGGATGGAGCCACCGCGGTGCTTGCCATCGCCGGCAATAGCGACACGGTCGGCGCGGTGAGTCTGAAAAACGGTGGATCCATC
>CAIXKE010000016.1 GCA_903919975.1 Akkermansiaceae bacterium
GAAGGCTCCCCCATCAATAAGCATTTCGAGGCTCAATCACACGGCTTTACGACCTGCTGCCTACGCTTGAAGACGCCATTTCTGGACGCCGACCAAGGCTCGCTTCCGGTGGGTGGTCAGCCCTTTCCGGGCGGGTTGGTTCCCGCCGGGTTTCAATAGAGTCTTTCAGTCGCTCGTTAGTTTGACGTTCTCCTTTCGGTTAGTTGTTTTGGTTTACGAGCGCCATCCCCGTCTCTCAGGGCTTTGGCTGGCGCCAAGGAATTTGCTTTTGGGATGATGGCCGCTGAGAATGCTCATGTGGGGACCGAAGGACGGGGAAAAAGGGGTTATGCTTGTAAAGATGCCCCGGGCCGGGAATGATTTTGATTAGCCACGCGGTCTTGTTACGATCCACCCTCTTCCATGCATTGAGGAGTTCTTTTATGGTGGTCAATGAGCTTTTGGCCGCGCAAACTTTTTTTTGTAAAAGTGGCTGATGACTTTTTTTGAAGGTGGTTGGTTTTGTGGTTTGGGTTTGGGTTTGGGTTTGGATTCTGTTAGTTTGGGGTGAGGTAGGTTTAGCCGGTTTCCCATGTCTCGGAGATCTCGATGAGGACGCCGGTGACGAGCCTCATCCGAAATCCCATCCGGTATCGGCGTGACTTCCAGCAACAGGTGAAAGTGCTTCAGCATGATGCATTAGGACGGCACCCGGAGACACAAAACAGCAAGACACAAGACAAGAAGTCGCGATTTCATGGGTGGACTTTTGGCGGCACAGGAAATGGAATCGCTTGTAGTGGCGCTCCATGAGTGTCGATGCCAATGATCCCCACGAAGCTCTCCTCGTCTTGGGTCTTGCGTCTTCGAGTCTTGAATCTTTTCCCGAGATCTTCACAGCCCCCGACTTCCCAAACCCGAGCCTCCACCCGAAAAACCGCAGCCCGCTCAAATCCTCCTCGTTCCCGCCCCTGCGAAACAATCCGCCGGCGACATGCGCGCCCTCTGGCGCGACCTGATTCTCAAGACTTGGGTCGGAGACCCCTTGGAATGCCCGTGCTGCATGGGCGCTCTGAAACCCGCTGGGAAACCGCAACCGAAAGAAACCTTGGCAAAGCGGTGTGAAAAACTACGTTCGCGCCGAGTGAGTTTCCCTTCCAAAATCTCCTAATTCCACCAAATCCCGGCCACAGGCTCTTTCAACGGCCTTCACCCCAAAAGCAAATTCTTATCAGCCGCAAGGCGCGCCCTCCGCGCCGGCAACTTCTTTTGATTTCATGCTTCAAAAATATTTTCAGTCGCTGATTTTGGGTTTGTTTTTAACGATAAATCTAACCGCACAGGTCGCGGTTAAGCCGGTTCGGAGCTTTGACCCTGATTACAAAATCAATTTTCGAAATGCGGTTGAGGAAAAGAATTTTTATCTGCTCAGTTTGATGCGGAATCAATCAACAATCCGGGCGGATTTGCGCAAAACAAAAAGTTTGGCAAATTTTCCCAAAGCGGAAGATCGTCTGAATCAGGCGGAAAACTGCGATGATGTAAATGGTTATGACCGCGCGTTTCGTTTGACCAATGCGGAGATCGAAACGATTGCCCAGGTATTTGAAAATTCTGCGGGCGATAAAAAGTTGATGGCCTTGGCGGAGAAACATTTGCGTCCGTCCGGCGTTTTTATTCGTCATGTTTCGCAAACGGATGCGCAACTGCTCGCGGCGGCATGGACGGACGCGGCAAAAGGTTTGAATCATATCCTAGACGTTTACGGGTTGGGCGAAAATGCGCTTTATAAAGATATTGATAACGCCAGTTTTGATGTGAATAGCGCGGAATATCGCAAGCTTTTAAAATCGAAAGTGGCGGAAATCAAACTTCCGGAAGATGCTTTATTTTTCGAGCCGACGCTCGCGTATGCTTTGAAACTCCTCGAAGTGAACGGACGTAACGAAGCCGGTCGGCACGAACCTTACGAAGAAAGTATTAATCAAAAAGCCCATGCCAATCTTGAAAATATTAAGTGGAAAGATTATCCGTATTCGGTGATTTTGGTGCTCGGTGCCGGACCCGGAAATTCGGGTTGGAATATTAGCAATGCCGGAATGGAACGCGCGGATGAAGCCGTGAAATTATTTCAGGACAAGAAAGCGCCGCTGCTGATTTTTTCCGGCGGCTATGTGTATCCGCCGAAAACTCCTTTTTGTGAAGCGATCGAAATGAAGAAATTCGTGATGGAGAAATACGGCATTGCCGAGGAAAATATTCTGGTTGAGCCGCAAGCCAGGCACACGACAACCAATGTTCGCAATGCGGCGAGAATCATGTTTCGCGACAAAATTCCGACCAATAAAAAAGGGCTGATAACATCGAACCGGTCGCACATTGATTATGTCGCCGGAGCGGAGTTTGTGAAAAGGAATATGACCGAACTCGGTTTTGTTCCGATGCGGATTTTTCAGAGAATTTCGCCGGCAGCGATTGAATTCATGCCACTGGTTGATTCGCTGTTTGCCAATTCGATGGAACCGCTCGATCCGTGAAATATCGCCACGACCTAGACCCCGATCATGAAACCATCCGGTTTCCGCATGCTCGGGCGGTCCTTCGGAATTTCGGCAATCTCAATCCGTCTTCTCTGCTCAACGGCATTGATTCCCTGAACGTTGGGTTCATGGAAATGAAATAATCAGATTGACTTATTATTTCCTCCTCAAAGGCTGAAGGCATGCACTTTCAGGTGTCGTGGGGATTCGAGGTAACTTTGGGATCCCCATCCGGCAACCGTCCAAAACTTCGAAAAACATGAAACACACCCGTAAATATCTCTCCTTTGCCTCCGCCGGTTTGGTTCTGGCCGGATCCCAACCTGAAGCGCAGTCCGCCACTATTGTCAGATCACTCATCGCGGAAGTCGTGGGAACCGGCGTCAGTTCCGAAACCGGATCCCTTGATGTGCTGTTCGATCCCGTCGATAGCGTCAGCCAACTCATATCCATCAGCGCTGGATCGGTCCGGACCGATGAAGGAGGCAGCATGGTCATCAGCGCGATCCTGAACGATAATTCCATCGTCTCGATGACCTCCTCGCTGTACACCGGTTTCTGGGGAACCTACAGCCTTGATTCGATCACTGAAAACACCTTCACCGCATTCCCCGACCCGGTCATGGTGAAGGGGTTGCGGTTTTCGACCACGAAGCAATATCGCGACGCTCCCGTGGTCACTTTGCCTGCCGGAACGACCTTCACTTTCGCCGTGCCCGAGGCATCGACAGCCCTACTATCCATGTTTGGAGTGGCATTGCTCGCGATGCGCCGAGTCAGGGACCAGACATAGGGTTTCTTCTCAGGGGGAGAAGGCTCTTTCGAATTCCGCGTATTTTCCGCTTGCCTGGCGTTGGATGGATTCCACGTATTCGATGCTAATTTGGAATGCGCCTTCCAGCGCGGCATCGACCTTCGAGATGATGAAACGTTCCTCCTCGCGAGTGAGGGCGTTGGCAACCACCAGTCTCAGGCATATGTTGATGGGCGAGGTTTGCACCACCTGGTGCTGGCGGATCGACCGGACATCCATCACAGCGTTGTGCCCGTAGTAAGGAGGGCGCATTTCCCCGGAGGGAAGCATCACCAGATCGCGCGCCCTGCCCGGGATATCGGCGATCACAGGGAGCTTTCGCCCGCATTCGCACAGGCCGGATCCCACCGTCGCGAGATCGCCGATCTCGTAGCGGAACAGCGGCATGGCGAAGTTCTGCAAAGGGGTGAGGATGACGCGTCCTGTCGTGCCCGGTGTGCACGGGCTGCCACCATTGTCCAGAATCTCGACGACCATCCGCTCCGATTGGGCGTGCCAAGTGCCCGCTTGGCATTGCGTGGCAATCCCACCGCATTCGGCGGCGGAGTAGGAGCTGCTCATTTCTGCTCCCAGCACCTCGCGGCACAGCTCCCGAAGCTCCGGAGGGCATGCCTCGCTCACGGTAATCACTTCTTTTACCTTCGGCAGTGCGAGATCCCCGTCGCGTGCAACGCGCAGAATTTCCAGCAGCAGGGAGGGGAATGTGCAGATGTAGTCCGGGGAAATCTCCCGGATCGCCGTGATGAGGTCGGCGATGGATGCTCTGTAATCCAGCAGCACGCTCGGACCCGTGGGCCAGACAGTGGCGACGGGTGCGCCCCAATCGCCCAAGCGCCTCATGTGGACACCTTTGCTGGAGGGCGGGCGTTGCTCATCACGGAGGATGGAGAGAAAAGTCCCGGAGAGATCGCGGTTTCTCCAAACATGACTGCGCAGTTGGAAGGCCTGCCAGTACAAATGATCGAGGGTGCTGCGCGAGATCCTGACCGGACGTCCCGATGAGCCCGAGCTTACGATTTCCGCAATGTGCCCGTGCCCTTTCGGCAGATCCTTGATCACCAGATCATCACCGAGCTCCTGCACTTCCTCCCGGGTGAGGATTGGCAGGCCGAGCCAGCGCTCCGACCATTCGGCGGCAGCGATCGCTGGCCCGCTTTCGATCAGCCGGTTGATTCCCGCCGCATCAAAGCGTCCTTTCCAGAACGGGCTATGCCGGGAGGCGTGCCGGATGAGTCCGACAAGCTGGGGGCGCCGGGCTTGCTCGATTTCCGCGTCGAGGCAATGCTCGGTCTGCCCGAGTTGGTATAGGATGGACAGCAAGGCCGCGGCGGGCGGCGAGGGGATGGCCGGCCAAACGGCACCGGCGAATGAGGTATGAGGAGTGATGGGTCGCATGAAGAGAGTAGGACGATGAAATCATGGATCCCCCCGATTGCGAAGCGGTTTGAGCCAGAGCGACGCAGGAAGGGGCTGGCGACCTCCATCCCAAGCCGGAAGATCCCAGGGGCTTACTTCTCCACCGGTTTGCCAGCGGCCTTCCAGGCGGTGATGCCTCCGTTCAGGTCATAGACGGCGAAACCGGCGGCGCGGAGTTGCTCCGCCGCTCTTGCAATAAACGACCACAGCCCTTTTCGGATCGAGCGCCGCCTTGGCCTTTTCGAGGAATCCCTTTTCGGTGACGGTGACGAGTGAGGCTCCCTTGAGGTGACCGATCGGTTTAGGAAACTAAGGTGAAATCACGCCCCAGACTTCTTTCAGGCGGGCCAGAAAATGGCCGTGCAAGCCATCCGCGGTCACTGGTCGGTGGAGAATAAAAACCACTGGAAACGAGACACCAGCCTATGGAAAGAAGATGCCTCGCGTCCGCGCAAGAAAGCCAGCGGAGGCCGAATACTGGCCCTATTGAGAGGCGCCATCCTGCCGCTTCACGACGCGGAAGCCTTCGCGAGCCTCAACGCCGGCTTCCATCACCACAGCGCCAAACCCCACGCCGCCTTGCGCCTCCTCAAAACTTCCCCTCCACAAATCAGCTAACCAGACAACCGCCCGGATCGAATATTCCTTTTGCGCCACACGTGCAAATCGTCTATGACAAACGCATGAAATTGGGAATTATCGGCTTGGTCATTGCGTTTTCTGGATTCGCCATCACCGGCGTCTTGGCTCAAAAAACCGTCCCCTCTCCCTCCCCACCCCGCCTTCCCCTGAACCAAGTGTTCCAAGGCGAATCAAAGTTCTTCGCCATCATCGCAAAAGCCGAACGCGAAAATTGGCGTAGCCTGCCACTCGGCGAACGCACGATGCGGGTGGCGCGCGAAATGGTCGGCACTCCGTATGTCAATTTCACCCTTGAAGTCGATGACCGCATCGAGTCTCCGGTGGCCAACCTCAAGGGCATGGATTGCTGGACTTACTACGAAAACTCCTTGGCCCTTGCCCGCATGCTTCACTACAAACCCGGCCCCTACAAACCCACCGACCTCCTCCACATGGTGGAAATCGAGCGCTATCGGAATGGCTCCTGCAATGGAAACTACCTCAGCCGCATGCATCACCTCGAAGAGGTTTTCCACGATAACCAACGCCGCGGCTACGCCACCAATATCACCTCCAGAATTCCCGGCGCCGTCCGAATCCGCCGCGAAATCCGCGAAATGACCGTCCAGTGGAAAAGCTACCGCTACCTCCGCTCCAACCCATCCCTCATCGAACCCATGAGCAAAATCGAAGCCCAAGTCTCGAAACTCCCGGTCTATCATATTCCAAAATCCAATGTCCGCGCCGCCGAGAATTTCCTCCAAAATGGCGATGTTTGCGCCATCACCACCCATGGCCCCGGCGGCTACACCTCACACGTCGGCCTGATCCAGCGCATCAAAAACCGCGCTTACTTCGCCCACGCCACCTCAGATCACGACAAAGGCCGCATGACCCTCATCGACAAACCCATCACTGATTACCTCAACGCCTCCGCCAAACACGCCGGCATCATCATCTGCCGCCCCAGTGACATCCCCCCCTCCCCACTCTGGCAACGCAACGTCGCCAAACAGTAACATTTCAACACTCGTGTTGCGCCAATGAAAGATGACACCGGAGGGTTAAGGTCGTTGCGCCATGATTCATGACACCCGGACTTGGTTGGTTTTATGGCTTTTAGTTGTGGATTTGGCGAGAACTTCCGCTGGCGGGGGCGGAGTGAAGGCGTC
>CAIXKE010000017.1 GCA_903919975.1 Akkermansiaceae bacterium
AACGCCCCCGTGGCAACATGGCTTTACCATGAGCGGGTTTGGCAGCAATGGGAAGTGCCGCAGTGGAGATTATTCAGCTTAGTTTTCCACACCGATCAATGCCATGCGCGCGATCCTAGCGGGAGGCATCCGCCCCTTCGATGATGAACAGGCGGAATTGGCATCGCGCCTGTTTCACATCACCGGGAGTCGCCGCGGCTCCCATGCGGACTGCATGATCGCAGCCGCAGCCCTCGCCAAACGCGAGGTCGTCGCCACCCGCAACCTCAAGGATTTCCAACGGTTCATCCCCCACGGCCTCATGCTGGAGGCCATTCCAACCATCGACTGATTTCCATGATCACCTACACCAAAGCACCCCACCCACGCGAACACCGGCTCATTTTCAAGAATGTGGACCGCATCGGTTGGAATCCCTCCATTGAGTGTTACCTCCGCGAGGGCGGCTATGAGGACTTGAAAAAAGCCTTCGCCATGCAACCGAAGGAAATCACCGAAGAAGTGAAAAAAGCCGGCCTGCGCGGCGGCGGCGGCGCGGGATTCCCGACCGGCATGAAGTGGACGTTCATCCCACCCAACAACACCAAGCCGGTCTATCTGATTTGCAACGGCGATGAATCCGAGCCCGGCACTTTCAAGGACCGCTACATCCTCCATCAGGACCCGCACCAACTCGTCGAAGGCATGGTCATTTCCGCCTTCGCCGTCGGCGCTCACACGGCCTACATCTACATCCGCGAAGAGTTTCCAGAAGCGGCGCTCATCGTCGAAAAAGCCATCGAAGAAGCTCGGGCGCACAATTTCGTCGGGAAAAACGTGTTAGGTTCCGACTTTGACCTCGAAATATTCGTGCATCGCGGTGCCGGAGCCTACATCTGCGGCGAGGAAACCGGATTGATCGAATCCCTGGAAGGCAAGCGACCCTACCCGCGGATCAAACCGCCGTATTTCCCCGCCGCCCTCGGCCTCTACATGTGTCCGACCATCGTCAACAACGTCGAGTCTCTCTGCCACGTGAAACACATCGTCCACATGGGTGGCGATGAATATTCAAAACTCGGCGTCCCCCGCAACACCGGCACCCGCATCCTCTGCGTCTCCGGCGACGTGAAAAATCCCGGCTATTTCGAAATCGAAGTCGGCAAACTCACCATGCGGGAATTGCTCTACGATCTCTGCGGCGGACCGAAAGATGGACGCGAATTCAAAGCCGTCATCCCCGGCGGGTCGTCCTCGAAAATCCTGCGCTGCGATGAAAAATTCAAACTGAAAAATCCCAATGGCAGCGAACGGGTGCTCGGATTTTGGGATATTCCCATGGATTTCGATAGCCTCGCCGCCTGCGGTTCGATGGCCGGCTCCGGCGGCGTGATCGTCATCGATGACTCCCGGAAAATGTCATGGGTTCTCAACAACCTGAACGCCTTCTACGCCCACGAATCCTGCGGCCAATGCACCCCATGCCGCGAAGGATCCACCTGGATGAAAAAAATCTCGGACCGCCTCGTCGCCGGCCACGCCAGCCCGAAGGATATCGAAACTCTCGAAAGCGTCGCCTATCAAATCGATGGTCGCACGATTTGCGCGTTCGGTGAGGCCTCCTCATGGCCGGTGGAAGCCATTATCGCGAAATTCCGTGACGAACTCCTCGCCGACACCCAAGCGGATGAGGAAGACAAGCCCCACAATCCGGAAGCGGAAGCCCAACGCAGGTTCCTCGCCTGCAGCGGCAGCCATTGATCGCTGGCCGCGCAATTCAAAAAGTAGTCCAGGACTTCAGTCCGCCCGCGAAGCGAAATGCAGAAGAACGGTGTCTTGAATTGCCAGGAGTTTGCTTTTGACCGCAGTTATCAGAGTTACAAGAAGAGGGCATACCCTTTGTCTTTTGCGAGTAATATCAGCAATGCCAAGAAATCTTGATGAAAAGCCTGTCTTTTTGTAATGAAGGATTCCAATAAGGCTTGGAAGGCGTGATCGGGTTGCCGGAATGGGGTCATGACTTCGCTTCTCTAAAAGTCTTATAATCGGTGAGCAAATTCCGTGCATTATGCCCGGCGCCGCCGCATAGCGAGTCCCAGCATCGCTGCACCCGCCAAAGCGGCGGACGTGGACGGTTCGGGAATAGCGCCAATCGCTATGTAATAAGGAGAATTTAGCCCCGATATCAGCGTGGCGTTGATCGTGTCGCCGGCAAGCGTGTATTCTCCCACGATACCGTTGCTGCCGTCCCCATTATAGCTGGTGACATACAGGCTCGAGCCTGAGATTGCCATCCCCATCGGACTGATCAATCCCGAGATCAGGTTGGCGTTCACTGCTACTCCGGTCGTTATGTCATAGGCCCCGATAGTACTGCTTGCAATATCCAGTACATATAAGTTCGATCCGGAAATAGCGATTGAGGTCATACTCGTGAGTCCTGAGATCGACATCGTTTCGATGAGGTTTCCGGTCGCCGAATCATACTTTCCAATCGTGTTGGAACCACCATAGTTGGCTATATATAAATTGGGTCCCGACACAGCGATACCAAAGGGATTGAACAGGCCTGCGGAGATCAGTGCGGCATTGGTCGTCGCTCCGGAGGTCGTGTAACTCCCAACCTGGCTAAAAGGTCCGTTAATATGGGTAACAAACAAGTCCGAACCCGCCACGGCTAGGTTACCAGGGTGATCGGGGAGGCCCGAAATGAAGTTGGCATCCACCAAGGTTCCCGAGGTCGTATATTTCCTGATCGCATTTTGTGGGTAGTCCGAAACAAACAGACTCGTGCCAGAAAGCACGAAGGGGATATCACTGTTGGAAAAACCAGAGACCACACTGGCGTTGATTAGAGCGCCGGAGGTCGAGTAAGAGGCGATTCTTCCCGAGCCTTCGCTAATATTGCTAATAAAAATTTCCGATCGGGCGGTGCCGATTAGTGCTAGGGCAGTCAATACCCATGCACCGAGCTTAAGAGCAGACTGAGTCGACAGCAATCCGGACAAGGAACCCATCGCGTTGGCAGGGGCGGTGAAGAGATGGGTTATTGGTTTCATTTTTTTGGATGAGCAAATGCTGGAAATTACTTTTATGATGGAGACCGATGTAAGATCCGATAACTGAAGCGGAGAGCTGGTAAAGGCGATTACCAGTTTAGGTTCTGACTGCGGGCTGTATTTTGTCAAGAGTATTCGCATTATTCGCCATGCCGCTAACGTGGAATATGTATTTGTGCCCCATTTGATGGCGAAGGCCGCACCACTGGACCAGTAGTTGTTTCCTTGCAAATATAGACTACCGGCACTCAGCAAGACGGCACTCAGCAAGACAGGCTTTTAGCACTCAGCAAGACAGGCTTTTAGAGTATAAAGCTTTGCCGCCGGCCCATGGGTTCAACGCAAGCGTAGTCCGAAGCGCCATTGCATAGGCGTTCTTCGCCCACTGCGGGAGCCCTTGATTAGTAGCGGCAGATCAATCAGCGCCGGCTTGATGTTCGATCCAGTGGTCCTTGGCGTAGCTGGATCTAAATCAAAGTTTGAGCAATACTTCGATGTGCTTGTCGTCATGCCCGATTTCCGCCCCGTGCCGACGTGCACACGCGACGATCAAGACATCGGCCATAGGGCAGGTGAGTCCGCCGAGTTTTGCGGCACCGCCAAGACTTTCGGCTTCACTCCAACATGCCTCGGCCATCGGCAGCAACGGGCATAGTTCCGCCAGTTCCTCTGCAATCCGCTCTTCTCGCATGATGTCGGATCACGGCAATCCCTGATGCTGATCAGCCAGATTCCTCGTAAATCTCCGCCGTTTGCAAAGTAGTTCGGATTTCCAAAATAACCAGAATCGCAAGATGTGGTGGTCAATTTGGTAATCAAACACCGCATATGGTGTTGTTTTTCCGAAGACGTTGCGGGCGCCGATTTCACGGGCTAGTCTTCTGAACGCCCACTTCCCTCTCGGGCGGAACCCTAACCTCCTCCTATCTGCATGTATCTCAAGACTCTGGAAATTCACGGATTCAAGTCCTTTGCGGACAAAACCGTGTTCGAATTCGCCCAAGGCGTGACCGGCATCGTCGGCCCCAACGGTTGCGGCAAATCGAACGTCGTCGATGCCATCCGCTGGGTGCTCGGTGAAACCTCCGCCAAGGCCCTCCGCGGCGGTGAAATGGCCGACGTCATTTTCAATGGCACCGAAAAACGCAAGCCGCTCGGCATGGCGGAAGTCACCTTGACGATGGCTGATTGCGAAGGGCCGCTCAAAGTGGATTTCAACGAAGTGGCCATCACCCGCCGGGTATACCGCGACGGCAAATCCGAATATCGCATCAACAACACGCTCTGCCGCCTCAAGGACATTCATGATATGCTCATGGACACCGGCATCGGCCGCACCGCCTACTCGATCATGGCCCAGGGCCAGATCGATCAGATCCTTTCTTCCAAACCGGAAGAGCGCCGTGCCGTATTTGAAGAAGCCGCCGGCATCACAAAATTCAAGCGCGAGAAAAAGGAAGCGCTGCGCAAACTCGAATACACCGAGGCCAACCTGCTCCGCGTTTCCGACGTACTCGCCGAACAGGAACGTCGGATGAATTCACTCCGCCGCCAAGTCGCCAAAGCCCGCCGCTACCAAGCGCTCGCCGCCGACACCCGTGTGCTCGACAGCCACCTCGGCCACCGGAAATTTGTCGAACTCACCGCCGAGCGCGATGAATTGCTGACCTCGATCCGCGGCCTCGAAGTGCGCGATACCGAACTTGAAATGCAACTTCCCGCCAAGGAAGAATCCGTCAAGGACGCCCGCGCCGATGCCCGCACCTACGAAGGCGAACTCGCCGAACTCCGCCACCGCCTCAACGAGCACCGCAACGCCCTGGTTTCAGCCGAAGGCCGTATGGCTTTCAACGACGAACGGAAATCCGAACTCGATTCCCGCATCCGCCAGAACCACGAGGAAATCGCCGCCACCCGCGAAAAACTCGCCCAACAGGAATTCGATTTCACCGCCGCTAACGAATCGCTCGACCAGCTCAACCGCCTCATCGCCGAGAAGGAAATCCATCTAGCAGAAGCAGAAAACCGCAACACCGGCACCCGCGAAGAACGCGAACGCATCGAAGCCGCCCTGCGCGAAACCCGCGGCGAGGCCAATCGCTCGCAGACGATCATCGCCACCATGCAGGCGAAAATCGAAAGTGCACTAGCCCAACTCGAAGGCACCCGCGAACGCGCCCGACAACTCGCCGATGAAGAACAACGCCTGACTCTCGAAACCGAGGAATTCCGCGCCGAACACCTGCGCATCGCCAACGAAGTCGAAGCCGCCGGCTCGCAACTCGCCGATCTCGAAGAAAACTTCCAATGCGCCGAGCGCGCTTATCACCACACCCGTGGAGATCTCGATGCCGCGCGCCAGGCCGCCATCGAATCCAACAAAGTTCTCGCCCAGCGCTCGGCCCGGTTCCAAGCCGTGCGCCAACTCGTCGAGAGCGGCGAAGGTTTCGAAAAAGGCACTCAAAGTGTCATCAAGGGCCTCGACCAACCGGAGCGTTTCCAACCTGGCATCCACGGCGTGCTCGCCTCATTCATCGAGGCGGATAACACCTGCGCCCGCGCCATCGAAGCCGCGCTCGGCAGCCACCTGCAAGCGATCCTCGTCCAAGACCAAGCCATCGCCGAGGCGATCATCGGCCGCCTTACCGAAAAGCAACTCGGCGTCGCCGCCGTGCTCCCCGAGTCGTTCGTCCCTCACTCCGCCGGCACTCAAATGGAGTCGTTGCCGGAAGGCGCGACCGCATGGGCGCTTGATCGCATCAAGTCGGACAAACGCATCTCCGGCGTCATCGAGCGCTTGCTGGAAAGAGTGCTCATCGTGCCAAACATGGCCACCGCCCTGCGCCTCCGCGCCGGTCACCCCGGTGTGACGTTTGTCACCCTCGCCGGCGTGATTCTAACCGGTGAAGGCATGCTCCGCGGCGGCACTGGCGCCGAGGGCTCCACCTCGGTGTTAGAACTCCGCAATGAAGTCCGCTCGCTCGAAGCCGAAGTCAACACGCTCGTCGACGCTGATGAAGCCGCACGCAACCGCGTGACCGAACTCGAAGCCCAACTCGAACGCCTGCGCGAGGAAGTCGAAGTCTCCCGCGAACGCCTGCAACGCCAAAAAGTCGAACTCTCAACACTCCAAGGCCAACTCAGCCTGGCCACCCGCGAAGTCGAAAACTTCGAAACCAAAATCGAAAACGTTCGCTGGGAACGCGGTGAACTCGCAAACCGCGAACGCAGCGCCGCCGAGGGCCGCGAACACATGGAATCCGAGCTCGCCTCCACCCGCGATCGCCTCGAAGCCCTCGAAAACGAAGTCCGCAGGCTGCAATCCGAATCCGATTCCGCCGTCCGCCGCGAACAGGATTTCAACATCACCCTCAACGAATTGCGCACCGAGCTCGCCGTCGAGCGCCGCGCGAAACAATCGGCCGAAGAACAACAAAAACCGATGGAGGCCCGACTCTCGGAACTCCGCGAAATTTCCATCCGCCGAGAAACGGAAATTGATGCCTTCAACCAACGCATCGAAGGCGCCATCGCCGAAAACGCCCGCCTCGCCGAGGAATGTGAAACCCATGGCTGCGAAGTCGAAGACCTCGAAAAGGAAATCGAAGCCCGCGCCGCAGGTCGCACAGTCTTGCTAGACGCCATCGAAACCGCGGAAACCCAACTCGCCGCCGTCCGCCGCGACCACGCGAAAATCGCCGAACAAAAAGGCCGCGAGGAAGTCGCCGCCACCAAGCTCGACCTCCGCCTCGAAAGTCTCGTCAACTCGATCCAAGAACGCCACCAGATCGACCTCGCCGCATTTGAACCCGATGCCCACGCATTGCTCGCCAGCATCGCTTCGCAAAAAGCACTTCAGTCACGCAGCGGCCGCCAAGTCATTGTTTCCGGCGAGGAATCCGATAGCTCCAGCGATGATGACGAAATGCCCACCATGGTCGTCGACGGCACCAGCGACGACGACATCGAAATCCCCGGTGAAATGACCGGCGAACCCGACTGGGAATTCGTTGAATCCATCGTCACCGACATCAAGCGCCGCCTCGATTCGATGGGCCCCGTCAACCTCGACGCCATCGAAGAGTTCGAGGAACTTGAAGAACGCTACAACTTCCTCAAAAACCAGCACGACGACCTCGTTTCCTCGAAGGCCGAACTGCTCGAAGTCATCGAACGCATCAACACGGAAACCCAGCGCCTGTTCTCCGAAACCTTCGCCCAAGTCCGCATCAACTTCCGCGAGATGTTCAAGGAACTCTTCGGCGAAAAAGGCGAGGCCGACCTCACCTTGTTAGACGAAAGCGATCCGCTCGAATCCGGCATCGAAGTCATCGCCAAACCACCCGGCAAGAAACTCCAATCGATCACGCTGCTCTCCGGCGGCGAGCGTTCGATGACCGCCGTCGCGCTGTTGTTCTCGATCTACATGATCAAGCCCAGCCCATTCTGCGTGCTCGACGAGCTCGACGCCCCGCTCGACGAATCGAACATCAACCGCTTCGTCAAAGTGCTCGACCGCTTCATCGACCGCTCGCAATTCATCATCGTCACCCACTCGAAGCGCACCATGGCCCGCGCCGATGTGATGTATGGCGTGACCATGGAAGAATTCGGCGTTTCCAAACCCGTCGGCATGCGCCTCACGAATTCCGAGGACACCAAGGCCAACGCCAATCCAAAATCCGCAGCGCAAAAAGCCGCCCTCAGGCTCGACGCGTAAGCTAAAAAATCTCCAGATAGGAGAGGGAAACCGGGGGTGGAGCGAATGGTCCGAGTGGATCACCCGCACCACCCCCCACTCATTTGCCGACAAGCCCGGAAAATTCCTGTTCTAATTTTCATAGGAAATCCCCTGATCCAGCAAGGATGTCATGACCAACCTTCATGTGATGGGTTTGGTGGATTTTGAGTTCACATTCATGCAGACGCTGACCACCCCGTTTTTCGATATAGGCATCGATATTACCTGTCTCATCGAATTGCAAAAATCAAACCCTCACCCGCAAATCCCTCATACTCCACAACTGCCCCTTCGCGCCGCTGCCGCTGCCACGCATTGACCGCGCACCGTCCTTGCGCTTAGGCCCGAATCGCTCCCGCGCGTTCGCAAACGCCTCGTTCACAAACTCTTTGCTGCCAATCACCGCGCCATCCGTGAAATAACGCACCCGACATCGCAACATCTTCGCCACTCCAAGATCTTTGAGCACGGTGCCATTAGCGTTGCTTTCTAACATTTCTGCCGTATTTTTGGTCACTGTAGTCTGTGACCGTCGCTGGTTTTCGGCGCGCCCCGGTTTTCGACCTAACGCAAGTCCCATCAACAGCCGATACAAGCGCGAAACTTCCTGCCATTTCCCGGAATCAAATCCCACCCCCTGATCGCAAAAATACGCCCGCACCAAGCCTTCGCGCGCCTTCTTCCCGTTCCCTTTCTTTCCGCCGCCCACCGCTTCGCCATAACTGCTCCAGCGGTAATCTGCCGGATCTTGCACCATCCCCGCCCTAACCGGATTCAAATCGATATACGCCGCCATCGTCCGCGCCGCCACACCGCTTTCCACAATCACGCTCCTAAAACGATCTTCCCACAGAGTGCCCGTGCGCGAATGCATGCGGTTGAACCATTTGGTGAAGCGCTCCAGCAAGGACTTCATAAACTCACTCAAATCATGCATCCGACGCGTGAACCGGCTGCGTATTTCCTCCACTCTTCGCCCCGCTTGCCGCTTCGCCAGCACCAATTCCTCAGCGGCAGTCAATGGCACGCCCATTTCATCCACCGGCGGCATTTCAAACTCACCGCGCATGCGCACAACCGCAGCATCTTCCATTTCCTTCACAATCTCCGCTACTTGTACTTCGTTGTAAAACACGCCCAACCGTTCCAGCAATTCCGGATCCGAAATTCCGCCCTCCGGCATCGGCGGCACTTCCAGCAATATGTGGAAGTGGTTGGACATCAGACAATAAGACAGCACCCGACAGCCCGTGAACTTCTCACACATCCGCATCAACATCCGGAAATGTTCGCGCTCATCCACCTCCAACAAAAAATCCCGACCCACGACTCGCGAGATCGTGTGATAAATCACCGGCTTCGTCCGAGAATCCTTCCACGGCACAATCCATCGCTTTCGATTGTTCACGCTCATTGCAGCGGCAGATTACCTGCCAATATCGTGATAGCGAGAAAATTCTTTTTAAAAAGCCTGTCTTTTAAAATGACCTGCCAATATCGTGATAGCGAGAAAATTCTTTTTAAAAAGCCTGTCTTTTAAAATGCCGTGGATCGGTGTGGAAAACTATGAATAGTCCCGCCCCAGACTTTCTTCAGACGGGCGATGGAGTCACCCCAGGGAGCCTGTTTGTAGATCCAGACCCGCACCCAGCGTATGAAACGCTGTGT
>CAIXKE010000018.1 GCA_903919975.1 Akkermansiaceae bacterium
ACGTTTGCGAAAGATGCCGCGCAGCACTTTGAGAATGGTGAAAACCACCTGTCGATGTGGGACTTGATGACATACAGATCCCGCGGTCCAGTCGCTAGTGGAACGAACGCGTCGTTGGTGGCAGGCAGGACAGAAGTGGCGAGTTTTGCAGGTGAAGGCGAGAAGGCGCTCATGGCCGCAGTCGGGACACTCGAGACGCGTGAAGCCGGAGGCTAGATCGCCGCAGCGGAGGAAGGATTGGACCGTGGCTGTGGCGGCGGGGTGGAGCGGACCGAGGGTAGGGCGGTGATTTTTTTCGTAAACAGCGAGGAAGCTTTGCCAGCCATGGTGGACGATTTGCCAGAGGGGTGAGGCGCGGGGGCGGCGGGCTTGGTAGATAGACGGCACAAAGAGTGTTCATAAGAACAATTTTTGTATAAGGCAAGATTGGGAGTGAAGGTTCGGTTTTTGGGAAGGTCAGGGTGGGTGAATCTTCTAGGGGGAAAATCGGACTCGGAGCCACGATGTTACTCGGAGCGAGACGCTCCTTGGACGGACTGGAGCAAGATGCTCCAGCCACGGTATTTCCGGTCATTGCGAGAGACAGACAAATCATCAAAAAATTTTCGACATCCGCGCCACGAGTTCAACTCCCTCCCGCAGCTCGTCGCTCCGCCCCACCAAGTATTCCGCTGCGTGCTGTCACTTGTGCTGCTCGCCTTCGGGGCCATGTGACGAGCGCGGTGTAATGTAAATGTGTTCTATCGCGGGGATTGCTCAGCAAACGGTGATCACGGCTCTTCGGCGCTTTCCTCGATAAATTCGTCATCACCCACCGGAAGCGCTCGAATCGGTCGGGGATCGACGGGCGGAGCCTCTTCGGTTGAATCAATCACGTCAGACTCACTGCCAGTTTCCAGTGGTTCGACGGGCAAGGCTTTGAGCGGCGCTCCCTGTTTGGGCTCGCGAATGAATCCCTCAGTATCGGAATTGATTGCATCCAGCTCCACCGGCTTGGCGCGATCAATTGTTTCGCCGTTGGATTCATCCACCACGATGAGCGCTTTCTTCGGTGGAACAATCGTATCCTTGATGTCGTCCTTGATGCCTTCAAAAAACTTTTTGACCATCGGTGCAGCCATTCGTCCGCCTGAAACTTTTTCACCGGGCCGGCCTTCGTAGAGCACGGCGAACGCATATCGCGGATTATCGTCGGGTAGAAATCCAGCGAACCAAGCGAGGCGCTGGTTTTTGCCCGGCGGCCCCCACTGCGCGGTGCCGGTTTTTCCACAAAGTTTGGTATAACTGAGACTCCCCCGCTGGCCAGTGCCTCCACCCGAATTCACCACATCCGACATGCCTTTACGGACGACTTCCACCGCCGTCGGCTCCACCCCTAACCAATTTTTTCGTTCGGGAATCGGCGCTTGGACGACGCGGCCACGAGTGTCCTGCACCTGCCGGACGAGATGCAGTTTCGGCAATGCGCCGCCATTGGCGATGCCGGCCATCCCCTGGGCAACTTGCAATGGCGAAGCCAACAGACTGCCTTGGCCGATGGACATGTTGGCGGTATCTCCATCCAGAATCTTGCGCTTCTCGTGCTTGAGCATCCACTCGTCATTCGGCACCAACCCGGGAGTCTCGCCAATCAGCGGCAAGCCACTGAGCTCGCCATAACCCAGCCTGCGCGCAAGATTCAAAAAGGCCGCCGGACCGACATCGATGCCAACCTGATAGAACCATGTATTGCAGGAACGGGCGATAGCACGCTTCACGTTGATCGATCCCTCGGGAATCTTCGTCCAATTGTTGAAAACCGCCCGGCCTACGGATATCGCCGCCGGGCAGTCGATGGTCGATTCTTCAGTCACTACGCCATTATTGAGCGCGGCCAGTGCGACGACGGGCTTGAAGGAGGACGCGGGCGGATAGGCCGACTGGAATGCCCGACCATACAGCGGCGTGGATGGATCTTCGTTGAGCGCCTTGAAATCGGTATCACTGATGCCAGGGATAAATCCATTCAGATCGAACGATGGACGAGATGCCATAACCAGCACCTCACCCGTGATGACATCGATGACGACGAAGGCTCCACGGCGGCATCCCTCACTCAGGGTTTTCTCGGCCAACAGCTGCCACTTGAGATCCAGCGTTGTCACCAGCATACCACCCGGCCGCGGACGCTTGACCTGCTCTTCTAATAATTTTTTCCCATTTTCATCGAAGAGTAGTTTTTTCATCCCGGGATCTCCGGTGAGCTGGGCATCGAAGAGTTTCTCCAGCCCTGCCCGGCCCTCGGATTCCTCCCACAGCGGTTCGTTGAAATTGATCGGTCCGGTAGGCAGTTTGCCGACAGCACCCGAGTAACCGACGATGTGCGCCGCCAAATCTCCCCGAGGATAAAATCGGCTGTATATCGGCGTAAGGACCAAGCCGGTGGGAAGCTTGCTTTCGATCTTACGGGCTTCCGCCTCGTCGATTTCCCCGCTCACATACAAGGGCAACCAGCGGCGATGGCGATAGTGTCCATAGAGCTCATCGTCAGACTTCATGACGATTTTTTTAACGATGCTCCCCAATGAATCGAGTCTGGTTCGGGCCCAATTGATGACAAAATCCCGATCGGCATTTTCGAATTGGCGGTATTGCAACGCCACTTGGTAAACCACCCGGTTTTGAGCGATCGGCTCGCCCACCCGATCCACAATCATGCCGCGAGGAGCGGGAATTTTGAGGGTGATCGTGCGGGCGTTCTTGCGATTGTGGATCGCGCCGTCAGCAGCACCCCGCGCGACCGGGGCTTTGACAGCGGGTTCGGCGGTCACCGAGTTGACCAACGACGGCGCGGCGGGACTCTGTGCCAGAATTGGGGCGGTCGCGAACAGCGATGCCAACGAAAGTCGGCCAAGGAACGAAAGTTTCACCATGGGAGCGGACGGAAGGCTAAAATGAATTCCCGTCCGGTGCAACGTTCAATCCGAGCCGGAGTTTCCCTCTACAACAACGCCCCCCAACCGCTCGCTCTGGGCCGACGCGACTACAAAAAATCAGCGAAACGCGGAAACGCAGAAAGGCGGAGATCGCGGAGAAAAGCGCTGAGTTTTGGAAATCCGGAATCGGATCAGCATGGAAATCCTCTTTTGTATCATGACTGCAAATCCTTTGTCTCTCTGCGAAACTTCTCCGCGATCTCCGCCTCTCCGCGTTTCGATCCTGCAAATAAAAGGAATTTTGTTGTGTCAGCCCAGCCCAACTCCGCCCAACCCTTGCGCCGGGCCAATCGCCGTGCATGATGCGCGCCATGACCGATTGGAATTTCATGACGGCAATTATCGTGGTGGCCTTATTCGCACTTTGGAAACTGGAGTTCGCCGCCACGCTATTGAACCTCAAGGCCTTCCCCGCGAAGGTTCCTGACGAACTCGCCGATGTGATGGATGCCACCAAGCTCGACCAAGCGCGCAATTACCTGCGGGTCAATGCCCGCTTCGGCATCCTACAATCTGCATTTTCACTCACCGTCTTGTTGATTTTCTGGTTCGTTGGCGGGTTCAGTTGGTTGGACGGATGCGCCCGAGCCATCGCTCCCAACGAGGTCACGGCTGGCTTGGTATTCCTCTCCTCTCTATTTCTTGGGCAAGCCCTGCTTTCGCTGCCGTTTTCGATTTATGAAACCTTCGGGATCGAGGGAAAATTCGGTTTCAATCGCGCAACACCCAAAACCTTTGTGCTGGATCGCCTCAAGGGCCTGCTACTCGCGGCGCTGATCGGCCTGCCGTTGGCCGCTGCCGTCCTGTGGATCTTCATCAACGTTTCCCACGCCTGGCTCTGGGCATGGGCGGTCGTCACTGGCCTGCAGTTGGTTCTCACCTGGCTCGCCCCCTCGCTCATCATGCCGCTTTTCAACAAGTTCACCCCGATGCCCGACGGCGACTTGAAACATGAAATCGAAGAACTCGGCAAACGCTGCGGGTTTCCTCTTGATGGAGTGTTCGTCATGGACGGCTCAAAACGCTCGACCAAGGCCAATGCCTTCTTTACCGGTTTCGGCAAACGCAAGAAAATCGCGCTCTTCGACACCTTAATCGATAAAAGCACCCAACCCGAACTCATCGGCGTGCTCGCCCATGAAATCGGACATTTCCGCCGCGGCCACATCAAACAACGTCTCGCCGCCGGCATCATTCAGACCGCCGCCATCTTCTTCTTGCTCGGCCTCGCGACCGCCCCCACAGGCCACTTCGCCAGATTGCTTTTCGATGCCTTCGGAGTCAGCAAAATCTCGCCGCACGTCGGCCTCGTGCTTTTCAGCATCCTGCTGGAACCCGTCTCCAAACTCCTCGGCGTAGTCTTGAACGCATGGTCCCGCCGCCACGAATTCGAGGCCGACGCCTATGCCCTGCAAGTCACTGGCGACGGCACGCCGCTGGCTTCCGCCTTGAAAAAAATGACCGCCGATCACCTCTCCCACCCGTCCCCCGGCAAGTTGCGCGTGTGGCTCGATTATTCCCACCCACCGCTTCTGGAGCGCCTGCGGGCACTGAAATGAGTTTTACCCACGCGGCGGTATTACTCCAGCAACCTACTTTGGAACACCTCGTAAATCCATTTGCGCGGACCGGCGAAAACACAGGTGATCACCCGTTGGTTTTCGATGATTTGATATTCGAATACGACCCGATGCGAGCCGACCCGTAATCGATAGAAACCTTCCAGCTCATCTGTGAGAGCCTTGATATCGCCTTTTTCATGCGCCAAGTCCTTGATGGCCAGGCGGAGCGCGTGTCGGGGTTGCGAGGCCAAACGGCGAAGATAGTCCACCACTTCATCTTGAATTCGGACGGTGATCATATTTCGTCGAGCGCGGAAACATCATGGTATTTCGCCAATCCTTCGCGGTGTTTCCGAATCGCGGACATCGCTTTCGGATCGGCCAGAAGTTCCATGGTTTCTCCGATGGCCTCCATTCGTTCGATTGAAACAAGCACTGCCACGGCGCGCCCCTGCTTCGTTATGGTCACGGGATGGTCTGCGGCTTCCTCAACCAACGCCGAGAGTTTTTGTTGGGCAGTCTTGATCGTGTAGGTATCGGCCATGCGGCGAATGTATTCCATTTTCTCAGAAAAAGGAATACATTTTTTGTTCTCTGGGATTCGAGTATCATGAGCCTTGGCATGCGCGGCGAGATCCGCCAGTTTCAATCCATGTTTGACGACGCGCGCTACGACGGCCGCATGCCCTATCGGCGATGCGGGGATTCCGGTCTCCTGCTGCCCGCAATTTCCCTCGGCTGCTGGCACAACTTCGGTGGCGTGGACAATTTCGAAGAAGCCCGCCGCATGCTGCACCGCGCGTTCGATCGCGGCGTCACCCATTTCGATCTCGCCAACAACTACGGCCCGCCGCCCGGATCCGCAGAAGAAAACGTCGGCCGCATCCTCGTCAGTGATTTCGTCTGCCACCGCGATGAATTGATCATCTCCACCAAGGCCGGCCACGATATGTGGCGCGGCCCATACGGCATGAATGGCTCACGCAAGCATCTTCTCTCGTCGCTTGACCAATCGCTCAAACGCCTGCGCCTCAACTACGTCGATATCTTCTACTCCCATTGCCCGGATCCAGAAACCCGGTTAGAGGAAACCATGTCCGCCCTCGCCACCGCCGTCCACAGCGGCAAGGCCCTCTACGTCGGCCTCTCGAAATACCCGCTCAAACGCCTCAAAAAAGCCGTAAAAATCCTCTCGGAAATGGGCATCCGTTGCCTGATCTATCAGCCACCGTATTCCATCCTCCAACGCGAATACGAATCCTCCGGCATCCTCGAATGGCTGGCCGACGAAGGCCTCGGCTGCATCACCTTCAGCCCGCTCGCCCAAGGCATGCTGACCCCGAAATATTTTGAGGACATCCCGGAGAATTCCCGCGCCGCCAATCCCGATGGGTTCCTTAAAACCGAACAAGTCATCACGCAGCAGGAAAAAATCCGCGCCCTTGGCGATCTCGCCGCCGCCCATGGCATGTCGCTCCAGCACCTCGCCATGCGCTGGGCGCTGCGATCCAACAAAGTTACCTCAACCATCATCGGCGCCCGCACCGTCAGCCAACTCAACGATACCCTCGACGCCCTCGACGGCCCCGCCCTCGACAACGCCTTGCTAGAAGCCATCGACGCCATCGCCCCGGCGAAATAACCGCCCGCCCCCCCTCACTGGGACTTGCCCATGAACGCCCTCATCAAGGCCAGATAAACCCTGACACGCGGCACTTTGACGCGGGCCTGCAAGGTTTCCCAATCGGCGCCCCGCATCCGCTCCAGCGTTTCCCGGGCGATCATCGCCGGCAGCACAGTGGCCGCCCGCAAGCGCCTCGAGCGCAGGGATTCCGCATAGGCAACCCCCGCGTTAACCCAAGCAGCGGACTGCCCGAGCCATCGGCCATGCGATTCTAACAAATAGGTCGAATCCAGAGGATCCGCCACGGGGAGATAACACCTTCCCATGGCGAGATCAGCCGGAAGATCGCGCAGAATGTTCACGAGTTGCAGACCTTTGCCATAAGCAATCCCCTGCTCAATCAAAACGGAGGCTGGAACGCTTGAAAAACTATCGCCCATCGTGAAAAACCCGAGTTTCGTCCAGAACGCGCCGACGCAACCCGCCACCCGCCATGCATAGTCCTCAAGCGCCGCATCATCCTCAAGAGCCACCGGGCTTTCCCGCTCCGCGCCCGCAAAGCGGCCGAGATCCAGCTTCTGACCGCTGATGATGATACCCACCACCTCGCGCACCAGATCCGCCTCACCAGTGGGAAGCCGCCCAAGCCATGCCAATAAGTCATCGGAAATTTTCAAGAGATGACGCTCGCCCAAATCCTCCACCGCATTCAGCAAACGCAATGGCCACCGCGAAATCTCCCGTTCGCCTACAAGCGCGAGTCCGAATTCATCGAGGCAAAACAAACGGTCCTCCAATGGCGCTTTTGCCGTATCCGCCAGCGTGTCGCTCGTGCGGGCTAGCAAATACGCCAGACTCGCCGCCTCACGCATCGGTTTGGGAAGCAAGCGCAGCGACAAATAAAAAGATCGGGAAACCCGTTTGAGCACGTCATTTCCGGGGGGGGCACTCATCAGGAAATGCAAGCAGCCCGCGCCAGATCCGGCAAGACCCGTCACCGGAAAATTTGAACTCTTCCTTGCCGCGCCGTTCTCGATCCGCAATCTTTATCCGTATGGCTGATGAGCGGCAAATCCCACTGCACGGCGACGCCGTCAAACTCGAACGGCTCGAACTCGCCCTCAGAGCTTCTCACGAAGGGATTTGGGATTGGCAGGTCGGACAACTCGAAATCTATTACTCGCGCCGCATCCTCGAATTTCTCGAATGCGGCCCATCGCGGGCACCCAATTTATTTGTCCCTCCGCATACCAGCATCCACCCGGATGAACAACATGCCTTCAACCTCACCCTCACTCAAGCCCTTCAAAATAACGGCCCGGAAATCCTTGCCGTGGACGCCCGCGTCCGCACCGGCGGCTCGTCTTGGCGGTGGCTGCGAATCCGCGGCACGGTAGTCAGAGACCGCCAAGGCCGCGCCTGTCGCATCGCCGGTTCAATGATCGATATCAGCCGCAGGAAACAGGCCGAAGCCCAGATCGAGGAGGAGCGCTTCCTCCTCCGCCAGCTGATCGACCACATCCCGGTGCAAGTCTATTTCAAAGATCTCGAATCCCGCTTCGTCATGGCCAACCAGCGCATGGCCGAATGGATCGGACTTTCAAAAAGCGAAGACCTCATCGGAAAACATGATCGTGATTTCTTCGATGAAGATCACTGGAAGCCTGCAGCGGATGCCGAACGGGGCATCATCGACTCCGGCCAACCCATGACCAACGAACTCGAACACGAAACATGGCACGAAGGAAAAGAAACCTGGGTCGTCACCTCGAAATTTCCATGGCGGGACCGCAAAGGCCGGATCAAGGGAACCTTCGGCGTCTCCAGCGATGTCACGGGCCTCGTCATCGCCCAACGTCAAGCAGTCAGCCTCGCGGAACAACTCCAAGCCAAAAACACCGCCTACGAGGAGGAAGTTCATCTCGCCCGGGAAATCCAGCAAACTCTAACAAGCGTCGGTTTTCCAAATGTTTCGAACTTTCATTCCGAAATTCATTTCAGCTCACGCTACATTCCCATCTCGGGACTTGCCGGAGATTTCTTCGAGGTGATCAAGATCGACGAAGATCGCGTGGGAGTGCTGATCTGTGACGTGATGGGCCATGGCGTGCGCGCGGCCCTCATCGTAGCGATGCTCCGCGGGCTGTTGGAAAAACAACGCTCGCAAGCTACCGATCCGGGAGCCTTCCTGCGCGGCCTCAATGAAGGCCTCGCCGCCATCCTCGAACGCGCCGGAACCACCATGTTCGCCACTGCATTCTATGGAGTGCTCGATCTCGCCGTCGGCACTTTCAGATATTCCTGCGCCGGACACCCCGGCCCCATCGTGGATGGCCCTGACGGCATTTACCAGATCGCCACACAACGCGGTCAAAAAGGCCCGGGCCTCGGACTGATTCACGGATCCACCTATCCCACTACCATCATCCCACTCTCAGAAATCCGACGGATCGTGCTCTTTACCGATGGTGTGCTCGAAGCGGAAAACCGCCAGGGCGAACCATTTTTTGAAAACCGTTTGATGCAAATCATCGCCCGCAATGCAGTGGAACCCGTGGAATGCCTGTTGGATGGAATCCTAACAAGCGTGCTCGATTTTTCCGGAGACCGGCACTTCGACGACGATGTCTGCCTGCTGGCCATCGAAGTGATTCCCAAAACCCGCTGAAATCAAGACGCGCCGTCCATCACCCGGCTCGCGATCTCGCCGTCGGCGAATTTCGTGCGCAACAAATCACCGGGTTTGATGCCGCGGGCCGATCGGATCGCTTTGCCATCCGCTCCGAGGGTGATGGAAAATCCACGTTGAAACGCGGACTCGGGGCCGAGTGCGCGCAACATCCCACGCAGACGGACCAACTGCGCACCTCGCTGGTCGAGAGATTCCGCACCAGCCCGCTCCAGCCTACGGCCGAGATTCGAGAGAAATTCGAGGCGACGCGCCACCACCCGCGCCGGATGTTGCGCCCGGTGACCGGCACGCGCCTCCTTCAAGCGGACCGCCGCATCATCCATCGCCGCACGCAGCGCCTGCACCAATCGCCCGCGCGCCGTATCGAGCCGCATCACGGGCTCACGCAAAAGTTTCTCGCCATCGCGTTGCAATGCCCCTCGCTTCAACGCATCCACTGCCAGACGTGCGCTAGAAAGCCGCTCGCGCGTCAAACGCTCAAGCCGCCGCCGCAGTTGCACCAAGCGCGCCGACAACTCCGCACCATCCGCCACCGCCAACTCCGCCGCCGCACTCGGCGTCGGTGCCCGCAGATCCGCCACAAAATCCGCAATGGTAAAATCAATCTCATGCCCGACCGCCGAGATGATCGGAATCGGACAAGACGCAATCGCCCTCGCCACGATCTCTTCGTTGAAATTCCATAAATCCTCAATCGATCCACCACCACGACCCACAATCAACACATCGCACCGAGGGTAACCGAATGCCTCGGGCCGACCCATTTTTTCAATCGCCGCCGCGATTTCCATCTCCGCCCCCTTCCCTTGCACCCGCACCGGGAAAAGCACCGGCTGCACCCACGGCGCCCGGCGCGTCAACACGTTGAGGATATCCTGCAACGCAGCGCCAGAGCCCGACGTGATCAGCCCGATCGTCTTGGGAAACGCAGGAATCGGCCGCTTGCGGGCGGCATCAAACAATCCCTCGGCCTGCAGTTTCCGCTTCAGCGCCTCGAAGCGCGCCTGCAAATCCCCCGCTCCGGAAAGCTCGGCTTTTTGCACGATAATCTGCAATTGCCCACGCGCCTCATACACGCTCGCCTCGGCAAACACACGCACCTTCGCCCCATCGACCAATGCCTCAGAACCCTGCCGACTACGGGCCCCGAACATCGCACAGGAAATTTGCGCCCCCGCATCCTTGAGTGAGAAATACCAATGCCCGCTGCCTTGTTTCCGAAGGTTCGAAACCTCGCCCTCCACCCACACCTCTCCCACCTGCACTTCCAATAAATTCTTCATCCGCCGCAATAACTGCGTCACGGAAAGCGCTTGCCCACCTACGGGCTTGGGTGTCGAAAAAAGATCCACGCCGGAAACTGACAGCAACCCGAAAATTTTCGAGCGGGAAAATCAATCATCCCCCAACTGGAGCGCGGAATTCATTCCAATGCCTTTAAGGATTAGGCTTGTCGGAGCGCGTGCATTCTGCGCGCTGCTGGATGACGGACATACTGTCCGTCGTGTCGCTTCGCGGAAGATGGGTGACAGAATGTCCCCCCGCCGACAGCCGACAGAATGTCGGCGCTCCGTAGGATATTGGCGCTCTCCATGCCTGAATTTTGCATGTTTCCGGGGTATTTGTCGTTATCTCTCCTCGACTCGGGCCAATTTCTCGGCTCCTACGCTCCCTGCCGACATCAAGAAACGTAATTATCAGAATCGAATCCTTAAAGGCATTGGAATTCATTCCGCAGCCCACTCTCCCATACTTCGATCAAATCACGCCAGTCACCCGCATCGCCGGCGCATCCAAGCGATCGCCCACACCCAGCCCCACAAGTTTCTGATAGAGAGCGCTCGCCGGAGTCAATAACGTGACTGCCTTTCCATTATGAAAAAACTCCAAACCTCCCGCCGCAGGCACCAGCAGGAAACTCGAAACCTCCGCGCCCATCACCACTTCCACCAGCGCCCCGGCATCAATCCTCTCGCCACTGCCAAAATCCGCCAACACCAGCCCATCAAAAATCCGCACCGCTTCTGCCAACTCATCGACTTGCCGCGCCTGCCCGATCGCCAGATATGACGCCTCCAAGCTCCGCGTGTCGTATTTCCCCTCAGCCTTGCTACCCGGATCCGTAGCAGCAGCATGCGCTTCCATGGCGGCTCTGGAAAGACGCCCAAGCTGGCTCCGCAACTCGGAGCGTATTTGATCAAGCAAATCAGATTTCATAGAAAATCAATCCCTATACCAAGTGGCGGCTCCACCCGCAGCTAAATAGCCTAACGGATTTTCTCCGCCTCCCACTGCTCCTCTACCGGACGCTCATCCGCAATCCAACCCACCGCCAGGCAGCGGGTGATTTCAAACAACGGTTCGTCTTTTCCCTCGTGCCGCAGGATTTCCAGGGTGAAACGCTGACGGTAGTTAGGCGTAGCCAGCACCACGCGCTTCATCCTTTCCTCACGCACGCTTCCGGCTTGCGCAAAACCCAGCACCGCTTGCGGCAGGTCCGAACCGCTCAGTCGAAAAGACGTCCACATTCTCTGATCCCCGAACGGCATCGGCCGTTCGGTCGCCGGTTCGCAAAACACCCGCACCACTGCCTGCCGCACCTCGCCCGACCATAAATTTTCCCAACTTGCCGTGCCGTAGCGCGCATACGCATCCCAATCCACCTTTGGCCCATCCGGCGTGCCCACGACTTCAAGCAAACGCACATTCCCCGAGGGAAAAGCCACCACGAACGCCGTGACCGGGTGCCCGCCATCCCCTTGGTGCCCCAGCACCTTCTCGATCTCGCCCACCCCGGCACGAGCCTCCTCCGGATACTCCCCCAGCCGGGATTCCACCTCTGCCGCGTTGCGCACCCATTGCAGACGCTTTGCAGGATCGCTTTCCACTAGAAATGCGCGCGCCACCGCCTCCGCGGTTTCCAATCCGTCGCGCACTTCATCCGCTGCCTCTGGCCTGGCCTGCATGATCTCCCGCTTGTCATCTCCTGCCAGAAACCAAACTCCAATCCCGGCACCTGCCAAAAGCAACAGACCGCCAAGCATCAGCCAGATGTTCCATGACTTCGCGTCGGCTCCCACAGCACGCCCCCAGCCCGACTCGGGATTCCCGCGCTGGCGGCGTCTTTTGGATCGTTTCAACATGGCTTGCGCTTGATATGGCACGCCCATGCTCCGCCACGGTTTTCGCCCTTCGGACTACTCGCCGCAGCGGAGTGGTGGCTGATTCGCCGGAAAACCCTCGCGGATTCTCCCGCCGGAATGCCCGGTGGTTCCTGAGCACGGCACGGTCGTGGCCGGCACTTGCCCTCCGCGATTCTGGCCGCAAGCAGTGGCTTGTCCGGAAAAGACCCGAAGGTATTCTCCGACCAGGAGCCTACGACGCGGAACCCCACATTGTTGTTCTCGTTCGTCGGGCTGTTGTTGTTGCGGTTCGACGACGCGAGGTTGCCGGAACTATTGTTCCAGTTGCCGCCGCGGAGCGCCCGCGACTCGCCAGCCGTTTGTCGCCCGTGCATCCCGCAGAAATTCAAAGCTTTAAAACCGCCCGGCGCAAGCCCCAGCTTTGCGCGTGTTTCGCATGGGCGATCCATGCCCGCACCGTAGTCGTGAGGTCCGCCGGATCGCAGCGGCCGCGTATGACCTCCCGCCGCATTCGCGCGTAACGCTTGCGGAATCTCCGCGCATTGGACGTTCTTACCTTTACCCGCCCGTCGGACCGCACCACGAAACCGCAGAAGCGTTGTAGGCATCGATCATCCGTTCACTCACCTCGTTCACCCCGATCCGGTAGCTGTAGCCCACGGAGCCGTAGGTGGTGTCATCCGCCGCATTCCCGGCATTGCCGATGGTGACGAAATCCATGGTGAACGCCCCGCTGCCAAACGAATCGGCATGAATGCTTCCGGGATAGGGCCGCCCGGCCCGCAGGCCGGACGACGCCCCCCACTGATCCGGACGAGCGCAATTAACGCATCCGGTTCCTCGGGGTTGTGGTTTCATTGCAGGTTTCATTGCATACTGGAGTGAACGATGCGAGC
>CAIXKE010000019.1 GCA_903919975.1 Akkermansiaceae bacterium
GTTGCCGGTTGCCGGTTGATTTTTGCTTCGTCCTTCCGCGCTTTTTATTCAGGAGAACATGAGATGAGGCGTGTATCGAAACGCGAGATCGGATTCCGGTTCGGTCTCGTCGATGAAGTTCGTGTTCCCGTGATTCATCGCGAGCGCAAGGGAGCCGAAGCCAGGCTTGAAGGGATCGACTGCGATCTCGCGCTTCTGCCGGACGAATGGAACGACCTGGCGCGCCCGGGCGTGATCCGCGCCCGCCTGTCGTTCTTTCCCGAACGGCAGGGAGATGGCTGGCTGGCCAAGGGAACAAAGCCCGATCCGGATGCGCCTCTTTTCAACTGGCGGACATCCGGAAAAGTTTCCCTGGTTTCCGAAGGCGTTCATTCCGACGCCAAGACCCAGCGCTTCGAGGCGTTCGCCAGGCGTTATGCGGTGGGCTCGCTGGTCGAGGCCCGTGTCCTGACGCAGAGCGCGAACAAGGTGCGCCTCGAACTCCCCGGCGGACTGATCATACGAATGGCGAGCGGCGACTATTGGCACCGCTGGCCGGACTGCCACCGGACGGACATGCATTCGATCGAGTATCCGGAACGGATCGAGGTCATCGTGCGGCGGCTCAATCCGGACCGGCAGGTGATCGTCGTAACTATGCACGGCTACCCGCGTGATCCGAAATACTGCAACGCTGCATCGGGGTACCGAAGCGCTTACAACGCCCGGGAAGGGATGTTCGTCCGGCTGCCGTGGGAGAGGGACGAACACCCGTGATCCCCTTGCCGGCGTGGCAGCCGCGACTCGTTCCTTCGAGACAAATGAATGAGGAAGGCGAAGCCAGGCGCATCTGGTGAGCCTGCCATTTGAGATCATGAACACCTGACGAGACAAGACAAAAAGGAGGCATCATGGCCAGACAACAAAAACCTGCAATCACCGAAGTTTCGGCGACCGAAACACCGAAGAAATCCCTGTTCGATCGCGTGGCCGGTTACCTCGACGCCCAGGACTGGCAATACACGGCGCACCAGGAGAACAACTATTTCTCGATGAAATGCCGGATCAAGGACGCCGGCGTGAGGGTGGTTCTCGATGTCTATGAAGCCGAAGACTGGTGTCGGGTGCTGGCCTACTCGACCTACCCGGTCTATGTGCCGGAGTTGAAGCGTGCGCCGGTGGTGGAAGCCCTCAACCGGATCAACTATTCCATCATCTACGGAAACCTGGAGATGGACCTCAAGGACGGGGAAGTCCGGGTACGGACGGTGGTTGAAGGCGAAACCCAGATAAGCGACGGAATGATAGAGCGCGTGCTGAACTCAAACCTCAATTCAGCCGACCGGTATTTCGCTCCGCTCATGGCCGTGGCCTTCGGCAATGCAGCCCCGGACACGGTGCCGGATTTGGTCGAGCGGCAGGAACAGGCCGCCCTCCAATGAGCGGCCGATATTCAGAAAGGAACAGACAATGACCAACAAGAAGTCCCTGACCACCACCGGCGAGCAGATTTCAGTGGAATGCCGCCACCTCATCCGCGACTATGAACGGACCTTCGGACCGATTCCGTTCTGGGTCCACGACGAACTGCGGACTATCGACAAGATGCGGCTTATCACCTGGGCCGTCGAAGTATTGACCCCGCTGCCGGAAAGCAAAAGTGAGGCGGCCCTGGCGGGAGACCGGGACCATGAACAGGCTTGAAAGACAGCCTCATCCTGTGAGCCGCTGAACACGTAGCATTGCTTCATGGACTGGCCCACCTCACGGGCCGGGGAGATTTAAACCGACTTGCGGTCCCCGCCACCGCGGCACAACCGCTAAACAGGAGAAGCTCATGGATCGTCCGCATTTCTGCAGGCCCTTGCCGGCATGGGGAGAGCTCCATGATTGACTACATGCCGCCCAGCAGGCAGAAATCCCACGTCTGGAAATTTCGCGAAGCCTGGTTTCGTCAATTACTGATAACTCACGGATGGGGACTGCGTGGCGCCTACGCCAGCAAATCGATCAAAGGTCATGAATACATGATGACGACGCTGCGCAAGGAAGGCCCTTACCGCTATTGCCTGATACGAAGGAAGAGTGATTTCTGGGCAACCATTTCGAAGGAAGATCGCGATCGCGATGCCAGGGAGATCCGGAAGAGCTTTCGTGTCATTGACTCAGGTTCGAAATAAGGATTCAGGTCTGGCCCA
>CAIXKE010000020.1 GCA_903919975.1 Akkermansiaceae bacterium
GACGCCCAACCGCTCCAGCAATTCCTGATCCGAGATCCCACCCTCCGGCATCGGCGGCACTTCCAGCAATAGATGGAAGTGATTGGACATCAGGCAATAAGACAGCACCCGACAGCCCGTGAACTTCTCGCACATCCGCATCAGCATCCGGAAATGCTCGCGTTCATCCACCTCCAACACAAAATCCCGTCCCACCACCCGCGAGATGCAGTGATAAATCAAGGGCTTCGTCCCTGAATCCTTCCACGGCACAATCCATCGCTTGCGGTTGTTCACACTCATTGCAGCGGCAGATTACCCGCTCATATTGAGATGGCGAGAAAATTCTTATAAAAAGCCTGTCTTTTTATGAGAATTTGTCTTTTTATGAAATTCTCACGCAACCGGGATGGCAAACAAAGCTCTTGATGCGGTGGCCTTTGTTGAACAGGGTCCTGAATAGAGTCGGCGGTTGGCGGTTTGGTTTGTTGTCGCAAACGAAATCTGCCAGGGGCCGCCGGTTCATCGTACACTTATGCCAACGGCCAGCCATCATCGCCAGAAAGAGAAAGTGGCCCACAACAGGCCGCTTCTCCGACGAGTTTCAGACTCATTCTCGAATGGGCCTGTTGTGGGCCACTTTCAAGAGACTCAAGGCACCGCGCGATGGTTAGATCACGGTTTCACCCACAGATTCGGCGGAAGATGCTCTTTTTTGAGGGAGGCGGGACCATCGCTTGTGCCAGCGCCGAGGAGGCCGGTTTTTTGGGGCGGCGTCCCAGGATTGATGGCTTTTGAAATTTTAGCGCTCTTGCTGCTAGTTTCCGTGATTTCTCCGGGAGCCGAGAGTTTGACTCCATTGGTGGTCGCCGGTGATAAACTCGCCAGCCAGGCGCTGCCAGGCCCTGGATCCGTGACCGTGCTGGGGCCAGAGCAGCTTGCCGCCCTGCCCGAGGCTGGCGGCACTTACCAGGATCTCTTGGCGCTTTGTGCCGGGGCCTACGCGGGCAATCCCGGTGTGGGGATATTCAGCCTGCGCGGGCTCAATCAGGACAACGTCTTTGGCTATACCGGCACGGGCTCCAACGCGCTAATCAACGTCATGATAGACGGGGCGCCACTTTCCTCCGCGACCTTGCGCTACTTGCCGCCCGTGTTGTGGGATCTCGCTGGCGCGGAGGTCCTGCGCGGCCCGCAGTCGTTGCAACACGGCCCTAATGCCATGGGCGGCGCGCTGCTGTTGCAGACCCGCACGCCGGGCTTCGAGGCGGCTGGCACCGCCCTCTCGGAGGTCTCTGAATCCGGCGGCTTGCGCTTCGGGCTGGCGCAGGATTTCACCCTGCTGCCGGAAGAACTGGCACTGCGGGTGTCCTATCTGCACCAGCAAAGCGATGGCTACGAGACCAATCTGTATTCCAACGACGATGAATTTGGCGCCACTCGCCGCGACGACATTGAGGCGCGCCTGCGCTGGCATCCAGCGAAAAGCCAAGACGTCACCTTTGACCTGGCCTTGGTGCAGGATCGGTTGCGCGGCAACCCTTTCGCGATGGTCTTGGAGAAACCCGGCGGCAGCCTGTTCCAGCGCGAGACCTCGGTGAATACCGCTTCCTCTTATCCGGCTGACCGCCAGGCAGCCACTCTCAACGCGACGGTCGCCCTGCCGCTGGGTCTGGAGCTGAAATCCACCACCTCGCTGCAGCGACTCGACGTCGAGCAATCCTACGACCTCGACGCGTCATCACTTCTGAATTGGTTTATCTCAGGCTTCAGAAATGAAACGCGTTTCAGCGAGGATCTGTTTTTAGCCAAACAGGAGGGGCGCTGGCAATGGCTCGTTGGAGCCTACGCCGAACACAGCGAATACGAGTTCGGTGGCGCGGGGGTCGGGTTTGCGCCCTTTCCCTTCGGCCGCCCGTTTGAAAACAAGGGATCCGAAACCGTCGATATCGCCGCGCTCTATAGCCGCGGCGATTGGGAGTTCGTCGAGGGCTTTCACCTGACGGGCGGGCTGCGGCTCAATCATGAGGACCGCCAACTCGATTACACGTCGGTCTTCGGTTTGCGCGCGCCGCCTGCGGCCTCCGATGCGACGGCGGAGACGGATTTGCTGCCCCAACTGGGCTTGTCATGGCGGCCGCAGCCGGACCGCGTGCTCGGAATTCAACTGTCGCGGGGGTATCGCGGCGGCGGGACCAGTTACGCGCCATCGCTGGGTCTGACGCGGAAATATGATCCGGAATATGCCTGGGATACCGAGCTATTTACCCGGCTTGCCGTCACCGAGACCCTCCACGTCAATGCCGCGCTGTTTGATTCGCGGATCGACGACCAGCAAGTGCCCGTGAACGTGCCGGGTGGTCTTGCCCGCGTCGATACGCTCATCTACAATGCCGCTTCCGCCAGCCGCCAAGGGGCCGAGTTGGAAACCCGCTGGCAAGCCGCCGAGGCCTTAACCGTGACCGGCGCGCTCGCTTGGGTGCGGACCGAGTTTGATTCCCTGTCGCTCAATGGCGTGAATCGCATCGGCCAGCCGTTTCCGAACGCGCCCGAATGGATCGCCTCGCTGGGCATCGACTACCACCACGCCATCGGTTGGTTCGGCTCCGCGCTCTTCTCCTATGCCGGCGGCACCTACAGCGAGGTCGGCAGTCCGCAAGTGACCGCGCTGGAATCCCGCCAACTGCTCTCCGCCCGCATCGGTTATTCCTGGACGCATGCCAGCCTCTACGGCTTCGGGTCGAATCTGCTGGATGATGATTGCGCGTTATTTCGTTCCGACAACTCCGGTGTTCGCCTCCCCGTCACGGGCAAGGCCGCGCCACCGCGCCTGTTTGGCATCGGTTTGGAACTGCGGTGGTGATCCCCAGGAATTAGGCGACGCCTGCCTCCATCAGGGGGGTGCCGGATTTGTGTCTCGACTCGCCTCAGTCACTTTCATCAATCTGCCGCTGTCCGCTCCGCATGCCGTCCTTATCTATCCAAAACCTGGTGGAAAACGCGTCGGCCTTCTCACCGTGGAAGGCCATTCGGCTGACTCTCCCGCCCGGCAGTCGCGCCCCGCGCTTTAGCAGCCGAGTTTTTTGGATTTTCCAAGCGCTCTTCTGGTTCGCCAGCACGCTTTCTCTGAATGTCATTGTCGAGACTTTCATTGAAGTTCACGGGGCGGCACCGATCATCTTCGGGCGGATCGCCACGGGAGTTGTGATGACCAGCTTGCTGCATCTGGCCTACCAAAGTCCTTGGATGCTTCGTGCCAAGGGGTGGGTGAGGTGGCCATCGGTTCTGTTGCTCAACGTCGGAATATGCCTCGCGGGCTCGGTCATTTGGGTGGAGCTGATTCGTCTCGGCGCGCCGGAGCTTCCCACCGTCAAGTTTCACAACATCACCGTGGCGCGTCTTTATTCGCTGGCGATGTGGAATAGCGCTTATTTTGGCCTTAGCTTCATGCTCATCCATCAAGCGTTGAAATTGGAGGCCGCCGACGCCCGCCTGGCCACCCGCTCGAGTGAACTCAAGCAACTCCAGTCGCAGCTCAATCCGCACTTCCTCTTCAACGCGCTGACTCTGGTGCAGAACAAGATCGACCCCGCGTCGCCGGGCCAGGAGGTCGTGCAGATGCTCTCGGACTACTTGCGGTATTCGCTGGCAACCTCGAAGCCGCTCGAACCGCTCGGGCGCGAACTCGACGCGCTTGAGTCCTACCTCGAGCTCCAGCGCGCCCGCTTTGTCGGCAATCTCCATTGTTTCATCGAGGCCAGTCCCGCCGCTTTGCGGGTTTTGGTGCCGCCGATGCTGGTGCAGCCGCTGTTGGAAAACGCCTTCAAATACGGCCCGCGAACCAGCGCGATGCCAATGCGCATCGAGGTGACCGCGGCGGTTGAAAATGACGTGCTGCAGGTCGCCGTCTCCAATTCCGGGTGCTGGGTCCCTCCGGGCAGCGGCGATTCCCTTGGCAGCGGCCTCGCCAACCTGCGGCGCAGGCTTTTTCTACTGCTGGGTGAAGCCGCCACGCTCGAGGTCCTCGAAAAACCCGAAGCCGTGGTTGTGATGATCCGAATCCCGATTCTTTCGCAAGCCCAGGCAGACCTCCTTCACTCCACTTAATCGATGAATTCGCCCCTGAAAACCCTCATCGTCGATGACGAACCGGCCGCCCGCCAGCGGCTGC
>CAIXKE010000021.1 GCA_903919975.1 Akkermansiaceae bacterium
TCCTGCGGACGTTGGGTAAGCATTTCCATCAACCCGCTCAATACCAGTCGCTTCCGAGCAAATCCTCAAAAATCCAGTTTTGCTCCGTCTCGCTGTCTAGTTTTGAACCGTCTCTGTCTAGTTTTGTTCCGGCCCCGACAGGAGTGATTGCTGTCTTGATCAAGATCCAAGAATTCCGGCGCGAGACGCGCGGGAAACACTTCAGCCACGAATGAGGAGCATTTCCACCTTGGGCTTGCGCGGCGGTGTGTCCTTGGTCATAGAAGGCGCGTGGCGCATGAGATTCACCCGCTACTAGGAAAACGCAAGATGACAGAACCATCCCCCACCCTCTTTTTGGTTGGCACGCGCGGCAGCGAATTGGCCCTGGTGCAAGCCAGCGCCACCGAAGCCACACTCGCCGCCGCGTTTCCCGATCTGCAAATCGAACGCCGCATCATCAAGACCACCGGCGACCGCCGCACTGATGTCGCATTGGCCGACGTGGCGAAGTCCGAGGGAATTTTCGACAAAGGCGTCTTCATCAAAGAACTCGAACAAGCACTCGACGATGGCTCGATCGATATCGCCGTCCACAGCCTCAAAGATTTACCGACCGTGCTGGCACCCCGTTTTGCGTTGGCCGCCGTGCTGCCTCGCGCCGGTGTCCGTGATGTCTTGGTCACTCGCGGAAACTTTGGATTCGACGCCATTCCAGCCGGTGCCCGCGTCGGAACCAGCAGCGTGCGCCGAGCAAAACAAGTCGAATTCCTGCGGCCCGACCTGCAAGTCGTCGATCTCCGCGGCAATGTGCCGACTCGTTTGCAAAAACTCGCCAACGGCGAAAGCCACGACGCGATTCTACTCGCCGAGGCTGGCCTCGTGAGACTCGGATATTTGCCGGAATCTCCCTCCAACGATGGTCCGGAACCCATCCTCGACATGCCCGGGCTGTTCGCCCAGCGCCTTGAAGAACATGTTTTTTTCCCCGCCGCCGGACAAGGGGCTGTCGGACTGGAAATTCGCACCAAGGATGCGCGCAGCCGCGTGCTTGCGGAAGCCATCGGTCACAAAGACACCTGGTTGCGAGTCACTGCAGAGCGCGAATTCCTGCGCTTGCTAGACGCCGGTTGCCACACTCCCGTCGGCGTTTTCTCCTCCCTAACTGATGGAGAACTTCACCTCCAAGCCCGGGTCTTTCCGGAAGCTGGCGGCCCACCGCAATCCGGCGAAGCGCGCGGCACGGACCCTCTAACCGTCGCTCAATCCCTATTCGAATCCCTCACATGAAGTCATCTGGAATCTGTTATCTCGTCGGCGCCGGCCCCGGCGATCTTGGCCTCGTCACACTGCGCGCCAAGGAACTCATCGAGCAAGCTGACGTCCTTGTTTACGACGCGCTGAGTAGCCCGGAACTCCTGCAATGGACGAAACCCGGCTGCGAAAAAATCAACGCCGGCAAACGCGCCAAGGACCATGTGCTCACACAGGAGGAAACCAACGCCCTCATTGTTGAGAAATCCAAGGCCGGCAAGTCGGTGGTGCGACTCAAGGGCGGCGACCCAATGATTTTCGGCCGCGGCGGTGAAGAAGCCGCCGAGCTCGCCGCCGCAGGCGTGCCCTTCGAGATCGTTCCCGGCATCAGCTCGACCATCGGCGGCCCGGCCTACGCGGGCATCCCGGTCACCCACCGCGATCACAACACGCAACTCACCATTTTCACCGGCCACGAGGACCCGACGAAAGGCTTTAGCTCGATCGATTTCGCCCAACTCGCCAAAGCCCCGGGCACCAAGGTTTTCGTGATGGGCGTCGGACGTCTACGCGAAATCACCGGCGCCTTCATCGAAAACGGAGCAGCCCCAGAAACCCCCATCGCCCTCACCCGCTGGGCCACCACCAGCTCACAGACAACTATCGTCGGCACCCTCGCCAACATCGCCGATATCGCGGAACGCGAAAACTTTGGCTCTCCCGCCGTGGCCGTCATCGGCACCGTGGTGAACGAACGCCAAAAAATCAATTGGTTCGAAAAACGCCCGTTGTTTGGCAAACGCATCGTGGTCACCCGCACCCGCGAACAAGCGGGAGAACTCAGCAAATCCCTGCGCGATCTCGGCGCGGACGTAGTCGAACTGCCGACCATCCGCATCGAGCATCCGGAAGATCGCCAAAGCTTCGCCGAGCTCGTCACCCACGCCCACGAATACAACTGGCTCGTCTTCACCAGCCCGAATGGCGTCGAGCGCTTTTTCGACGCGTTTTTCTCCAGCTATCCGGACGCCCGCAGCCTCGGAAACCCACGCATCGCCGCCATCGGCAACGGCACTGCGAAAAAAATCCAGGAATACCGTTTTGCAGTGGACCTCATCCCGGATCGTTTCGTGGCTGAAGGCTTGATCGATGCATTCAAAAAAGAATCCATCGAAAATCTAACCATGCTCTGGGTCAAAGCCGCCGAATCCCGCGATGTGATCTACGACGGCCTCACCGCCCTCGGCGCAATCGTCGATGAATGCATCGCTTACCGCACCGTGCCGGAAACCGAAGATCCCACTGGTGCGAAAGCCCGCCTCGCCGAACAGGGCGCGGACATGATCACCTTCACTTCGGGCTCCACCGTCGATCACTTTTTCGACCTCGGCCTCGAATGGCCGGAAGGATGCGTCGCGGGCAGCATCGGCCCGGTCACCAGCGAGACACTCCGCAAACACGGCGTGCCACCCGCGTTCGAAGCAAACCCCCACGATATTCCCGGCCTAACTGCCGCCATTGTGAAATACTTTAAGAAAAAACACTGAAACAAGTGCCGCGCCATAGACCGTAAGAAAATCACCGCAACCAATCACACCCTCCATTCCACATCCCATGAACTCACGCCGCAACTTCCTCTTCAAACTCGCCTTCTCCGCTGGCACCCCGGCTCTCCTCTGCAGCCGCGCGTTTGGCCAAGCACCACCTCCGGTCAAACTTGAAGAATCCGATCCCGTCGCCACCGCCCTCGGTTACAAGGAAGACACCGCGAAAGTGGATGCCCAGAAATACCCAATGCACAAACCCGAGCAAAAATGCTCCGGTTGCGCGCTCTACACTGGCAAACCCGGCGAGCCCTCCGGCCCCTGCTCCGCTTTCGGTAACAAAATCGTCACCGCCAACGGTTGGTGCGCAGCCTTCGCGCTAAAACCCGTCGCTCCTGCCACGCCTCCAACCCCTGCCCCAGCGCAGTAAGCCCCCCAAGGAGCGGCGGAATGTGTCCGCCGACGCCCATGAAAAGCCAATGAGAAGAGCCAAAGCCCTTTCCATTGTCACCTCATGGTCAGGGCGAACACGTTTCGCCCCTCCATGGACTCACCCAAGAGTTGACTCCCCCCGCCCCCCATTGTTCATTCGCACAAGCAATGTCCGCTTTACCTGCTGATTCCAAACCGCTGATCATGACGCCCCACCAGGCGCTCCAGCAGTATTTTGGATTCTCCGGGTTTCTCGACGGCCAGGAAGAAGTAATTTCAGAAATCGTCTCCGGCCGGGACGGCTTGGTCGTCATGCCCACCGGCGGCGGCAAATCGCTGTGTTTTCAAATCCCCGCGCTGTGTTTCAGCGGCGTGACGCTGGTGATTTCACCGCTCATCGCGTTGATGAAAGACCAAGTGGACGCCCTCGTCGCCCGCGGCATCGCTGCCACCGTGATCAACTCCACACTCAGTTGGCCCGAGCAAAAGGAGCGCCTCGATGCCATGCGCAATGGCGAATACAAACTCGTCTATGTCGCGCCGGAACGCTTCCGCGCCGAGAGTTTTCTCAACGCCCTCCAAGGCATCGAAATCTCGCTCTTCGCCGTGGACGAGGCCCACTGCCTCAGCCAATGGGGTCACGATTTCCGCCCCGACTACCTCCGCCTCGGAAAATCACTCACCAAAATCGGCCGCCCCCAATGCGTCGCGCTCACCGCAACCGCCACGCCGATCGTCCGCGAGGACATCTCCACCGTGCTCGGCCTGCGCGAACCATTCGAGCAAGTCAGCGGGTTTTCCCGCCCGAATCTCTCGCTTTCCATCAGCGCCGTGGACAAATCCGCCCACAAAGACGAACGGATGAAAGCTGTGATCGCCGCACACAAAACCGGCATCATCTACTGCGCCACCCGCAAAAAAGTGGAAGCCGTTTCCGAAACCATCGCCAGTTGGGGTTTCAAATGCGTCGCCTACCACGGCGGCATGAGCGATCAGGAACGCGTCCGCACTCAAGAAGCTTTCATCCAACGCAAGGCGGATATCGCAGTCGCCACCAACGCCTTTGGCATGGGCATCGACCGCGCCGACGTGCGTTTCGTCATCCACTATGAAGTGCCCGGCAGCGTGGAAGCATACTATCAGGAAGCTGGCCGCGCCGGCCGCGATGGCGAGGCCGCCGTTTGCGAATTGCTCTTCAACTATGCCGATACCCGCACCCAAGAGTTTTTCATCGATGGAGCCAACCCCACCGCCGCATCCATCCGCTCGATCTATCAGTATCTACTCAGCGAGGCTGACCGCGAATATGAGGTCCACCGAACGCTCGAAGAAATCGCCGACGGCGCCGATATGAAAAACTCGATGTCCGTGGGCAGCGCCATGTCCGTGCTCGCCCGCGGCGGCTACATCGAACGCTTCGATATTCCAAAAAAACGCATGCGTGGCACCCGCTTGTTGAAACCCGACGTGCTCACCCGCCAACTCAATCTCGACGAAGCCGCCATCGAGGAAAAGGACCGCCGGGATCGAGAAAAACTCAAGGCCATGGTCGAGATGTGCTACTCACGCGTCTGCCGCCAAAAGTGGATTCTCAACTACTTCGGCGAAGCCGATGCCGGCGTCTGCGGCTCGTGCGATGTCTGCCGCGAAGACGGTGCCGGCGACCTCCGCGCACCCAATGCCGAGGAAGAAATCATCGTAAAAAAAGCACTCAGCGGAGTCGCCCGCATGTCACGCCGCACCCGCGATGGTTGGGAAGCCCGCTTCGGCCGCGGCCGCATCGTCCAAATGTTAGCCGGCAGCAAATCCCAGGAAATCATTTCCGCAAAACTCGACCAACTCACCACCTACGGCATCCTCCGCGACAAAGGCGCAGGCTATCTCAACGGCCTGATGCGCTCTCTATCAGACGCCGGTCTGGTCCGCACCGTCACCAGCGGCGAATTCCCACTCATGACGCTGACCCCGCTGGGCGATAAAGTCATGCGCGGCGAGGCCACCTTCCAACTCATCTGGCCGGATCCCGAAGCCGGCCGCAAAGAGATCGCCCTTAAAGATCACGGCCACGACGCCCAACTCTACACCATGCTGCGCGATCTCCGCGCCAAAATGGCGAAACGCGAAGACGTCCCGCCCTACGTGATTTTCCCCAACAAGACGATCGAAGCCCTCGCCCGCTATCAACCCATCAACACCGAGGAAGCCCTGCATCTTCCCGGAATCGGTGCCGCAAAAGTCCAACGCTACGCCGAGCCCTTCCTAGAGTCCATCCGCCTCTGGAAAAACTCCCGCCGCCGGTGATCCCCTCTTGGACTGCGGCAGCCTGCTGCCGCTTTGGTTTCGCAGCCTGCTGCGCCGAACTTTAACCCTCAATGGTCGTTCTTTTGTGAATTCGAGCAGTTTTACCACTGAACGCAGATTAAGCGTTAGCGAATATTGAAAATCATGGCATAGCCGAAATAAGCATAGCCGAAGGCAAACACTGAGTGCCACTGAGAGTCAGAAAAACAGTTTCCTCAGTGGTTCTCAGTGTTTCAGTGGTTTATTTCTCTTTCTAGGTCGAAAGATCCCGGCCACAAAAACTCCGCAGATCGGCAATTTGCAGGCTTGATTCAGCCGCCACTCCGATAAGACTCACGCAACCGATCCCATCATGGACCCGATCCTCCTCAAAACACTCCACCTCGCCGGCGTCATCGCACTTTTCACCTCACTTGGCGCCACTCTGCTGGGCGGCTCGGGCAAAAAAGGAGCCTCCATGCTCCACGGCATCTCGTTGTTGCTGATCCTGCTCATGGGATTCGCCATGCTTGGAAAACCGCCCATGGAGAAATACTGGTGGATGGTCAAAATCGGCCTCTGGTTATTCCTCGGAGTTGCTCCGGTTCTCGCAAAACGCAAGGTGCTGCCTGCCTCGATCGTCCTAGCCCTCTCGATCGCCGCTGCGGTGACCGCCGCATGGCTGGCGCTCGCGAAGCCGTTCTAACGCCACAATCTGCCGGTTGAGCGAATGAGAACCGAAAAAATTTACTCATTAAGATGTCACCGGATTCTCAACAGGACTTTGCACTCGCCTTTTTGAGCATCCTTTTTGAGGGCGCTCCATTTATCCTGCTGGGAACATTGATCAGCGGGTTCATCGATATTTACCTGCCTGCCGGAACGATGGACCGGTTCCTGCCGAAAAACCGCTACCGTGCGGTGATGATGGCCGGATTGTTAGGAGCGATTTTCCCGGTTTGCGAATGCGCCGTGGTGCCGGTGATTCGGCGTTTGGTGAAAAAAGGCCTGCCCGTTTCATGCGCCCTGACCTATATGTTGGCTGCTCCGATCGTGAATCCCATCACCGCGCTGAGCACCTGGAAAGCCTTCCAAGGGCAGGATGCGGCGATGATGACCGGCTCGCGCATGCTGCTGGGCTACCTGATCGCCGTGGCGGTGGGATTCATCGTGCTGCGCCTTCCTCTAGTCGCAGTGCTCAAATCCAAGCTGCTTGCCAGCCTAGAGAAAAATCCGGAGCCAACCGATACCCATCATGAGCACGACCACAAGCATCATCACGATCACGATGGCTGCTGTGGTCATACCCATACCCAGCACCACCATCATGCGCCGGACAGCGGGCAGAAATTAGTAGCCGCGTTCCGCTCCGCGATGAAGGATTTCATCGATGTGGGCGTGTATTTCACCATCGGCGTTTCGATCACCGCCTTGTTCAACACTGGTATCGCGCCGGGCGCGGAGTGGTTGGACAGCCTTGCGAAAAATCCCGCCGCTTCACCCGCAGCACTCATGACACTAGCGTTCATCCTGAGCCTGTGCAGCACCTCGGACGCCTTCATCGCCGCGACCTTGGATAAATTCTCATGGGGTTCCAAACTCGCCTTCCTCACCTTCGGGCCGATGATGGACGTCAAACTGTTGTTTCTCTATCAAACAGTTCTGAAAAAACGCTTCATCATCTGGTTGGCGATCGGCCTATTCCTCTCGATCGGTAGCCTCTCAATGTTCTGGCAGTATCTCATTTTCCAAATGAAATGAAACCGCACACTCGGCGCATCATCTACTCCATGGCCCTGCTCGTTTGGAGCGCGGCTCTGCTGTATTTTTACGCCAGCGGTCGCATCAACAAGTATCTAGCCACGGACTTCCGGCCACTCGCGCTCATCGGCGGACTCGGCCTAGCAGTGGTTGGTTTATTCAACTTGCTGACCGCATGGCACGTGGCGGATTGCGGCCACGATCATGGCGGCGGAGACGATACGCACGATCATGAAAGCGGCGAAATCCATCCGCTTGCAGCGTTCCTATTGATGGTGGTTCCAGTGGTCTTCTCGGTCGCTTGGACGAAGGATGCCTATTCGCTCGCCGCACTTTCGCGCAAGGGGCTTTATGATTCACCGGCGAGCGGCGCCTCACTCTTTTCCGCGTCTTTGATCCCGGCATTGACCCTAGAGGAAATCGAGAAAAGCCACCGCAAAACCCCGGAAGGATATATCGAGTTCGATCTGATGGAATTGTTTTACGCCACGGGCGACCGCGAGGTGCAATCGCTGATCGAAGGCCTCAAGGTGCAAACCGAAGGCCGCTGGATGGAGGAAAAAATGAACAATCCAAATGGCTCACGGAAACGCCTTTACCGCTTGTTTCTCACCTGTTGTGCAGCCGATAGCCGGGCGATTCCGATCATTCTCGAGTTCGGCGCGCAGCCACCGGAGTTTCCTGAAAACGATTGGGTGAAAGTCTCAGGCACCATGAGCTTTCCGTCCGAGGCCGGATCGCTCCATCCGGTGTTGATCGTCGATCACGTGACAGCAGCCACCCCACCGCAAGAAGAAAACTTCATGCGTAATTAACACCATGGCTTCGCCCCAAAACATCCTTTTCCTATTGCTAGGCGCAGCCATCGGTGCCGGTGGTATCCTCCAAGGCTTGTATTGGAAATCCTCCCGCTCGCCCGCTGAAATGACGGAACTCGAAGGCCAAGTCCGGACCGCAGCTGAAGAGATCGTGATGCTCAAGCGCGAGAACGAATCGCTCCGCTCACTCGCCCAAGGCGGCGGCGAACTCTCTGTGCCACGGGATTTCATCGATCGCACCGAAAAGGATTTTGGCTTGCGTTTTCTATCAAATCCAGTGATCCACCGTATCGCCGGAGAAGAACTTCGCGATCGGATCACAGCTGCCATTGAAAGCCGCATGGGCCCGTCAGGCATCGATGATCGCCAGGAATCCTATGCCCTCATCGGATGGCTGCGCCCCGACGATGATCTCCTCACTCAACTCACCGCCGTCCGCGCGGTGGATGCGAACGGTTGGTTCGATGATGTCACCGGCGAAGGCTGGATGCTGGATAAGGCGGATCTGAAAAACATCCCCGACCAAGCGACACTGGTCGGCTTGTTAGCCAGGATTCTATTTCACCAACATTTCCCACCCGCCCCGACTTATCCCGGCGATGACGCCGCGCGTGCTCGGGAGGCCCTTCATCAAGGGACCGCCGCCGGTGCCGAGGCCCGCTTCTATGTGGAAAAAGCCCGAACGGTCGGGTTCATGCCGATGACAGAAAATAAGGACTTCAAGCAACTCATCGCCAGTCTCTCGCCATTCCTTCAGGGGCTCACCAACTTCCCAATAACCGAAGGCAAAAGCTACTCGGATGCACTCTATGTTCGCGGCAATGAAACCCTGCATACCGCCTTCCGCAGTCCGCCGCAGACGACGCGGACCATCCTTTCCCCCGGCGCAACCATTCCCACCATCGACTGGCAATTGCCTGCAACTCCCGAACCGCCCGTGCTAACGGAATCCGCCGGCCAACTCGGACTCCTGCTCTGGTTGAAATCTCTCGGCGATGATACGGCCTCGGCGGAAATCGCCGCCACTTGGCGCGGCGACGGATACCTTCTTTTCCCCGATGGCGAATCGTCCGTCGCCATCGTCTGGGACATCGAACTCGATTCCTCCACATCCGCCGATCGATTCCAAGCGATCGCCCAGAAAATTACCGACGCCATAGCGAAACAGCAAAATCACACCAATCGCCATCTCAGCCTCATGCGCATCTCACCCACCCGGCTGCGTTTTCTCAACACCGCGGAAGCCGCTACGCTGGAACGCCTCAAAGTAAAAATTGACCGATAAGGAGGCACCGCGCTCCTGTGGTGCAGGCGAATTTCAGGCCATTGCAAAGCGCGAAGCTCCTCATAAATGACTCAACATCCTCATCCACGACATGAACCGGAACGAAGTGTCGATAGCCGGAGGCAATGTCGTGGCTCCGGTTATCACTCGACGGTAACGCTTTTCGCAAGGTTTCGCGGTTGGTCGATCTCGCAACCGCGGTGACGGGCGACGTGATAGGAGAAAAGCTGCAGCGCGACAACCGCAGGCACTGTGGCCACCAGCGGATGGCAGCGGGGAATTGTGATATAATCGTCCATGCACTCGGCGGCCTCAAGATCCCCTTCCGTCACGATGCCGAGAATGCGCGCACCGCGAGCGCGGCATTCCTCGATGTTTCCGAGCGTCTTGTCCTTGCCGGGAATATCGCAAGCCAAGGCGATGATCGGCGTGCCTTCCACTAACAGGGCGATCGGTCCATGCTTCAACTCGGCGGCGTGATAACCTTCGGCGTGAATGTAAGAGATCTCCTTGAGCTTGAGAGCGCCCTCCAAAGCGACCGGATACATCGGGCCGCGACCGATGAAAAACGCGTGTTCGTTGTGCGCGTAGGATGCTGCAATTTCTGAAATCCGCTCATTTTGCAACAACACCTTGGCGACGAGCGCCGGGATGCTTTCGATTTCGCGAGCAAAATTTCGTCCGTCCTCGCGCGAGAACCGCCGACCCCGACCGAGCTTGAGCGCCATCATCAGCAGCACGGCCACTTGGCAGGTGAAGGCCTTGGTTGAGGCCACTGAAATCTCCGGCCCGGCGTGGAGATAAACGCCGCGCCCGGTTTCGCGGGCAATGGTGGAGCCGACGACATTGCAAAGACTCATCACGAAAGCGCCCTTTTGGTTCGCTTCGCGCACAGCAGCCAAGGTGTCGGCAGTTTCACCGGACTGAGTGATGGCAACCACCAGATCGCGGCTGCCAATGATTGGATTCCGATAGCGAAACTCCGCCGCTTGCTGAACTTCCGCCTCGATGTCCGCGAGGTCCTCGAAGGCATATTCACCAACGAGACCGGCGTGCAGCGAGGTGCCGCAACCCACTAACACCACACGGCCAAGCTCGGCCAGTTCGCGCGGCGATGTGCCCATGCCGGCAAGCACGGATGAGCCAAGATTGAAATCGAGGCGACCGCGGATCGCATTCGAGAGAGCATCCGGTTGCTCGTGGATTTCCTTGAGCATGAAGTGCTCGAAACCACCTTTTTCCGCCGCCGCCGCATCATACGCGAGCTCGGCAATCTCGCGGGTGACGGGAATGTTGTTGAGATCGCGGATATCGATGGATTCCGCAGTGACAATCGCGATGTCGTTATCGTCGAGATAGATCACGCGCTGGGTGTGGGCGAGAATGGCTGCGGCGTCCGAGGCGATGATGGTTTCACCATCCCCCACGCCAATAACGATCGGACTGCCGCGACGGGCAGTGATGATTTTCTCCGGCTCGCGGGCCGAGAGCACGGCGATCCCGAAGGTGCCCTCCACTTGGTGAAGCGCGTCACAAACAGCTTGAAAAAGATCACCCTTATCGCAATCGCCAATCAGATGGGCGAGAACTTCAGTGTCCGTTTCCGAATAAAAATGATGCCCCTTGCTCTCCATCCGCGCGCGGAGCGAGCGATAGTTTTCGATGATGCCATTGTGGACGAGAGCGACATCTCCGGATTGGTCGAGGTGCGGGTGGGCGTTGACTTCGGTGGGCGGCCCGTGAGTGGCCCAACGGGTGTGGGCGATGCCCATCGTGCTTTTGGAAAACCGCTCGGCCGGCCAATCGGCGCGCGCACGCTCGTTGAGCGCGGCGACCTTTCCGGGAGCTTTCGCAATCACCAAGCGACCCTCATCCAAGACGGCGACACCAGCGGAATCATAACCACGGTATTCGAGTCGGCGCAGGCCGTTGATCAGGACGCTGGGCGCATCCGCTTTTCCAATGTATCCGACGATTCCGCACATGATGATAGTAGAGAGTTGAGAATTAAGAGTTAAGATTCCACGTCGTGTTGAACAACTTCGCCGGGGCGAGTGGTGGTTTCGGGCCAAAGTTTGCGACCCGGATAGATCGAGGTGTTGATGCCGGTGTGGACGTGATCGCCGAAGATGGCACCAAACTTGCGGCGACCCGTATCGACCAGGGCCCCGTTCACCGACGATCGGTGATTTCCGCCGTCATGGCGGAGATTGGAGGTGGTGGTGCCTGCTCCGAGGTTCACTTTTTCACCGAGGACCGAATCGCCTATGTATGAAAGGTGGCCTACATTCGTTTTTGAAAGGATGAGGCAATTCTTAATCTCGACGGATTGGCCGATATGGCAACCATCGCCGATACTGGTATTTCCGCGGATATAACAATTCGGGCCGATCTTGCAGTTCGCGCCAATGATGACGTTGCCCTCGATGAAAACGCCTGGCAGAATGCGGGTATCGGCGCCAACATGGATTGTCCCCTCGATGACGGCTAAGGGGTGGATCTCACCTTCGATGATGTTTTCCGTTAGCAAGGAAACGCATTGCTCATTGGCGCGGAGAAAATCCCATGGATAGCGAATTTCAAATGAGTTTGTCACCACCGCAGCACTGGACAAATCGGGAGATTCTCCCAGCCAAGCCAGGACCAATCCTTCACTGTCGACCAACGTGCGGATCCCAGAGCCGATCAAAAGCAATGCGGCATCTTTCGGATCAAGCCATGCATGTCGATGGATCGATAAAATATCCATGGATGCACGGCACAATATCTGATGATGAATCGACAGCGGCACATTCCCGATCGGAAACTCCTCGATGGACCGGGTCAGGGAAAGTGGATGACAGGCGGCGGACATGATGATGGTTCAGCCGATTTCCTCGCGAATCACGGCGGAGAATTTACTCACCCAAGCACGACATTCCTCCGCTTCGCGGTGTTCAACGAGCACCCGGATTTTATTTTCCGTGCCGGAGTAACGGATCAGATGTCGGCCATTCGTGCCGAACTCGGCGGTGGCATCACGCATCAGGCCATTCAGTTTCGGCAGTGATTCGAGCGGCGGTTTGGATGCCACCGGCATGTTGGAGAGTTCACTCGGGTATTCATTCATGATGCCGGCCAACTCAGCCAAGCTGGCATTTTTTTCCCGCATCATGCGGAGCACCTGAAGCGCGCTGAGGATGCCATCGCCCGTGGTCGAGTGATCCGCGAATATCAAGTGGCCGGAATTTTCACCACCAAAGGAATAACCATTTTTTCGAATACTCTCGATGACGTTGCGGTCACCCACAGCCGTGGTCACGACATGGATGCCGTGTTGATTCATCGCCTCGATCAGTCCGAGATTGCTCATGATGGTGGCGACGAGCGTATCGTGTTTGAGTTTGCCCTGTTCCTTCATGCCGATTGCGCAAAGAGCCAGGATCCGATCGCCACTGACCACTTGGCCATTGGCATCGGTAAAGATCACCCGATCCGCATCGCCGTCAAATGAGATTCCGAGATCCGCCTTGTGCTGCCGAACCAATTCGCCCGCCGCCTCGGGATGGAGCGCGCCGCATTCGCGGTTGATATTGAGACCATCCGGCTGGTTGCACGTGGTGATGACTTCCGCGCCCAATTCCTTGAAAATCAATGGCGCGATGAAATAGGCAGCTCCATGCCCGCAATCGACCACCACTTTAAAGCCATGCAGCGAAATGTTATCCGCCGTGTGCTTGGCAAACTCGATGTAGCGGCCGCGGGCATCATCGATCCGGTGAGCCTTGCCAATCTGCTCCGGCGGCAAGGGCGGAGCCTCCGGCTCATCACCCAGAATGTAACGCTCGATCAATGCCTCCAACTCGTCCGATAACTTGTAACCATCCGGCCCGAAAATTTTCATCCCGTTATCTTCGTAGGAATTGTGGGATGCGGTGATCATGATTCCCGCCGCGGCGCCCATCGACTTCGTCAGGTGGGCCACCGCCGGAGTCGGCATCGGACCGACCAGATAGACATCCATCCCCATCGAAACCAAGCCGCTGGTGAGTGCGGTTTCCAGCATGTAGCCGGAAATCCGGGTATCCTTCCCCACCAACACCCGGTTCCGCCGCGGGCCGGATGAGCGCAACACGCTTGCCACCGCTTTGCCCGTCCGAAGGGCTACCTCCGCTGTGATCGGAAATTCATTCACGCGGCCACGGATACCGTCGGTTCCAAATAGTTTCATGATAGGCATGTTTGCTGGCGGCATCGTGTTCAATAAAATATGAACAAATCAAGACAAAACCTTGTTGTGACCACCCAGCACCGCCCGATGAATCCGCCCGGGCGCGCGTTTCAAGAAACGCCGCGCCAAAGTTTCAAACTCGTCCGAAAGATCGGTCAAATGGACTTCCAAAGTGCCATCGTGATCCCCCGCTGCCAACAAATCGAGCCGGACCAATTCCCGCCGCAAATGCTCCGCGCAAGTCGTGGCGGAGTCCACCAATCGCACCTCCGGTGGCAACAAATCGCGCAAGACCGGGATCAGCAACGGGTAATGCGTGCAGGCGAGCATCAGCGTATCAATCCCCTTCTCGACCAATGGATCCAAATACTCTTTCAGAACAACGCTCGTGGCGGGGTGATCCATCCAGTTTTCCTCAATCAAGGGCACCAGCAAGGGGGTCGCCTGGCCATGGATGATCAGGCCGGTCCGCCGCAAGGCGAGCGCATGCTGATACGCGTGGGACCGGATCGTGCCACGCGTGGCGATGATCCCGATTCTCTCAACCTGCGGGTTCTCCAAGGCCGCGTCCACGCCAGGTTCGATGACCCCGATGATCGGCAGGCGGTATTTTTCACGCAAACTCGGCAGGGCATGGGCGGTCGCCGTGTTACAAGCCACCACGATCGCCTTCACGCCACGACTCACGAGAAACTGGGTGTCCTCGTCCGCAAACTGCCGGATCGTCTCCGGACTCTTCGATCCATAGGGCAAACGGGCCGTGTCCCCGAGATAAAGAATATCCTCGTGCGGCAGAAGCTCCTGCACCGCGCGCACAACGGTCAAGCCGCCGACACCTGAGTCGAAAAATCCAAGAGGCGCTGATTTCACTGGCGCGATTGTGCCCGTCCGCCAGCCGCGGGCAAGCGGGAAAGCCGCAAGATTCATGCCTAGGCGGAAACCGAATCCACTCCCGTCACATCCCGTGAAACTGCCACAAAGACTCGAAATAAATCCATCACGCTGTCTTTATAAAGAAGAAATCAACGATGGAGGCGGAGGTGGGAATCGAACCCACGCATAACGGTTTTGCAAACCATGATTTCCATTGCCAAATAGACATCCTGAAAAAGATTGCCCGAAAATTGCCCTTTTGGACTTGAATCGACGCCTTTTCCGGCAAACTCTTGCACCGACATGCAAGCCACCGCAAAGCAAAGCAAATCAAGTGATCCGGTGAAATGCCGCGAGCTATCCAAGAAGCATTCGCAACGGAAGGTGGGCTACCTCTGGATCGTGGAAACCCGCCTCGCTGGAAAACGCAGCCGGAAGTTCTTCCGTCATGACGAATCCGAGGAGCGCGACAAGTTCATTGCCGACGAGACGAAGCGCGTCTCCACCGTCGCCAAGAGCGACCGCGTCCTTGCCACCGATGAGTCATTGCTCACGGAGGCGGCAGCCGCTCACCGTGCGCTCAAGCCCCACGGCAAGACCCTCAGCGATGCCGTCCGATTCTACATTGAGCACTTGGAAGCCACCGCCAAGCATGACGCCACGCCGCTGTCAGCCGTGGTGAAGCGGTTCTTGGATGAGAAAGAGCGTGAGAATCTATCCACCGTCCATCTTGCGGATTTGAAAAACCGGATTGCCCGTTTCGAGATCACTTTCGGGGAGAAACCCATTGCCAACATCACCCGCAACGATATTGCCGCCTGGCTGAATGATCTCCCACTTGCTCCGCAGTCCAAGGTCAACTTCCGCCGCGTCTTGGGCAACGTCTTTTCCTACGCCGTCCGCGCCGGGAGCATCACCGTGAATCCGGTGACGGCAACTGCGGCTCCCAAGGTCCGCCGCAAGCGTGCGGTGATCCTCACGCCCGCCGAGGTGACGCAGCTGTTGAACGCCAGCCCAGCCGACACCCTGCCCGCGCTCGTGCTCATGACATTCTGCGGCGTGCGGAACCGTGAAATGTTCCGCCTCGACTGGTCTTGCTTGGACTGGGAAGACGGCACGCTTGAAATCACCGCCGAGGAAGGCAAGCGCGAGGGCCACGCCCGACACGTCACCATCCCGGCGAACGCTCTGGAATGGCTCCGCCCGCTCGCCAAGAAGCGCGGATCGATTGCCGCCTTCCGCGATTTCGATGAATACACCCGCCGTCTGCAATACGCCCGTGCCGCCGCCGGATGGGACGTTGGCGAATGGCCCGCGAACGCCCTGCGGAAAACCTTCATCTCCTGCCACTACGAGACGCACGGCTCCATTGACTCCACCGCGAAGGAGGCGGGCACCTCCGTCGGCATGATCCACACCCACTACCGGAAGCTCATCAAGAAGCGGGAGGCTGACAAGCTCTGGGAAATTCTCCCCGGCAACGCCCCCGCCAACGTCGCCAGCATCGATGAGGGGAGGGCGAGCGCATGAGTCACTCCCGCCACCGTGCAAAAAATAATACTAAGTATTACATCTTGAAAGCCGGGCAATCCTCCGTAGAATCCCGCCGTGACCTTTGAGGAAGATCCTGATTTCACTGAGAAAGCACTCCGCCTGATCGGTGACGATGGGATCTTCGCGATCCAGATGTATTTGTGGGAGCAACCCGATGCCGGTGACATCATTCCAGGTTCCGGTGGCTGCCGCAAACTCCGCTGGGCCGCCAAGGGCCACGGCAAGCGAGGCGGCGCACGCGTCATTTACTACTGGATCACCGATGACCACCGCATCCTGCTTCTCGATCTCTACGCCAAGAACGAAGCGGAAAATCTCAGCCAAGCTCAGTTGAAGGAACTCAAAAAGAAGAAACCATGAAAGCCATCCCATCCACCACCAAGCCCGCTGGCCAAGCTCCAACGGCTGCCACGCTCAAGAGCAAGAAAGACGCGCTGGAGCGGGGCGAGCGCACTCCTGCTAGGGTTTTCCGCATTGAGAAAAGGCCCGACGGCACCTTCTCCCGCGTGGCGGTGAATCCTGAATCCCAGCGCCGCAAATCCGCCAAGGCGTGGGAAGCCAAGAGCGAAGTCGCCAAGGTCCGTCAGTCCCTCGACCTCACGCAGGAAGCCTTCGCCGACCTGCTAGGCATCGGACTCAGCACCCTCCGCAGTTGGGAACAGAAGAAGCGCGAACCCTCTGGCGCTGCCCGCATGTTGATCTCCATCGCCCTGAAACATCCCGAAGTTCTTCAAGAGGCGGTGGCATAGACTGTTTGAATATCACGAACATCGAGCAAGGGAGGGCGAGCGCATGAGCGAGGCAAAGAAATTTGTGAAACATACCCCGAGGGAAACGCCAAAGGCCAAGCGGAAACTCACAGCAAAGGCCCCCAAGCAGCAAAAGCCGCCTATCCCTCAAGATACACTTGAAGCTCTAAAGCTTAGATTTTCTGTGCCTGTCAGTAAGAAGACTGATGAAATCGAAGAAAGCGATCTGGAGATGTGGCAGCTCGTCTGCGACCTTAAGGGGTGGTTGTCCCGCGATGCTACCGAGCTAAAGTGGAAGGAATTCGCTTGGGGTAAACTTAGAGAGATCCTTGATCAAGCAGTAGCAAAGGGAGATCAAAAGCCGTTCGAACAGTTTTCAAAAGCATGGCAAAAAGCGGACATTCGAAAAAGTGCGCGCCGGAAGATAAAACCCAAAGATCCAAAAAACAGGACAAAGCACAGGCTTGAACTCGCCGAAAAAATAGAAGCCCTATTACCAAATATTCCGGCTAATAAGCCGAACTCACCCATAAGCATTGTCATTCTGGACATCATCGCAAGTCTGCAACCAAAACTGAAGACAAGAGCACCGACGATTGATGAGATTCTCGCTCAATCCGTGAAATTGAAAGGAATGGAAGAGAAGGGCGGCATCAATAGGAGAGAGGCAGTCCGGCAGATCGAAAAAATGGGGATAAGTCTGAGTCTCGATGACCGATAAGCCGGGCATTGGAAAATTCTCCAATGCGCCCCTTTGATAAGCGAACTGTGTGTAGGCTCGCGCCATGTTGAACAGACCTGCACCCACAATCCGCCCGCTACTTGATCGCAAAGCCGTCGCCGCCACCCTCGCTGTCTCAATCAGGACAGTGGACACCCTCATCGCCAACGGAAGCCTCAAGGTCGTCCGCTTGGGTAAGTCAGTCAGAGTCCGTCAGGAAGATATTGAGGCTTTACTGGAAGGCGCACGCTAATGAGTGCAATCACCACCCACCGCCACTTCGCCCACCGCCACTTCGCCCGGTGCCTCTCGACCGCCGACCGGAGTTTTGAGATGCGGAAAAAGATGGGCGCAGGTAGGGAAGGAGGTAAGCAATCGACACTCCCACCCAGCAAGCCGCCCGCTGAAATCTTGCCTCCCGAGCTGGAGGAACAAATCGAGGCTCTGCGCAGCCACTACTTCGAGGAGCAAGCCGCCATGCAGGAGGAGGTTGAATCATGAATTCGGTAAAAGAATTAACCGCGAGGGCAATGCACGATCTTCAACGCCTAATTGATGAAGCTCCAGACGGAAAATCACCCGCCTATCCCACCCACCCCCAACCCGAAGCCATCGTGAATTTTACAAAGCCGCAAACCATCCCCAACTCCCCAACCAAAACGGACAAGCTAGCCTTCGATCCTGCGGAGATCTTCTACGCCACGGATACGGGTGGATACTTCGTGAACGTCGGAAACCACTACCGCGCCTATCAGCGGAAAAACCCCGTGTCATCCGGCATCCGCCGTCACCTCGAACAGAGCGGACACGCGCAGAACGATTTCAAAGACCTCCTCGCCCATCACATGGAGAATATCGAACTCGACCGCGCCGTCGATTGGGTGGGAGGGCTGGCAGGCTACCGGAGGGGAATCCTCGATCAGTATGGGCGGAAGCTCCTTATCATCGATCAGCCCGATATGATCCCAGCCCGCGCCGGGAAGTGGCCGCTCATCCACTCTATCATCGATCAGGCCTTCCCCCGAGAAAATGCCCGCAGCGTATTCCTTGGATGGATGAAAGGTAGCGTGGAAGCCATCCGCAAGCAGACCCATCAACCCGCGCCAATGATCGTCCTGGCAGGCGCAGCCAAGGCCGGAAAATCCCTCATCGCCCACATCGCCAAGACAGCAATGGGAGGCCGCACCGCAAACCCCATGACGGCATGGACAGGCAAGCTCCCGTGGAATGATGACCTCCTCCGCTCCGAGTTACTCCTCATCGATGACTCCGTCGCCAGCACCGATCCAAGGGCGAGGAAGGCTTTCGGCTCCCACTTTAAGGAGAGCATCTACGCCGGAGACGTTTCGATAAACACGCGCCGGAAATCCTCCATCTCGATTCGTCCGGTCTGGCGGGTGATGGTTTGTTGCAATGAGACACCGGAAAACCTCTCCGTAATTCCTCCGCTCGAAGATGGCATTGAAGACAAGATCATCCTCCTCAAAGTCTGCCGCGTAGAAACGCCAATGCTCGCCGAGACAGTTGATCAGAAAAACGCTTTTGCCGCCGCCCTCCGTGCCGAGATTCCCGCGTTCCTATCCTATCTTGAAGGATTCGTAATTCCCACCCACCTCACCGACAGCCGCTCCGGCATCACCGCATGGCAGGATCAAGAACTACTCGATGCCGTGCGGGAAATATCCCCGGAGAAACGCATGGAAAACCTGCTTTCCCTCTGCATTCAGAAAGGACATTTCAACCTCGACCGGGGGGAAGCAAAATGGATGGCGGCAGCGGAGGTGGAGGTGATTCTCACAGACCGTGATTCCCCCACATACAGCCAAGCGCAAACGCTCCTCAAATACGATGCCGCCTGCGGTCGCAACCTATCCACACTCGCCAAGCAGGGAAGCCCCTTCGTGACCGACAGCCGAGGCTATCAGGGAACCACCCAATACCGCATCACCCGCCCTGCCGAGTAGGGGAGTAGGGGTAACTCCTTCATCTCACAGAAAAATTCCGGGAATTCGGAAACCCTGGGGAGACTGGATTTCCGGACATGTCCTTAGTAAACAATCACGGATTTTGAAGTCATAACCGAATCAGTGACTACTTTGCCTTGTTTTTTACTAGCGGTCACGCGGACGGTGAACGTTCCTTTTTTGGTTGGTTTTCCCGTTATAACACCCGTCTTTGTATCTATTTTGACGCCTTTTGGCAATCCGGCAGCCGTGAATGCATTTGCTCCGAAGTTAGTGGAAACCGCGTAAGGAATGATGTTCTGCGAGGCAGGCACGGAAACACTCGATAAATCGCTCGTAATTGTTGGGCCTTGGTAAGTTGTTCCTTGAGGGATGTCTGTCAAATTTGGGTTAGTGCCATACAAAATGATCTCATCAAAATTATTCACCCCATCTCCATCTGAATCTCCATTGGGATTACTGATATTTGAAGATGAAATGCTAGATAACGTATTAATAGTATCATTTGCTTCAGAATTGTTTGTTCCTGACTGAACATAAGTGGTTACCTGGTATAAATTTTTCCCATCATCTAGGAGTTGGTGGGTGGCAAGATAATCATAAGTTTGCGCGTTGTACTCATATGACACATCCCTAGTTATTTTTGCGGCGTAGAAATCAGACTTGCTTGTTTCGCCACCGCTAAAAACTGGCGCGGAAGAAATTTTGACTAGCGGGTATCCCTCGTTGATCCAAGCGCCTGCCGATTCTAATTCGTAGGACATTAATAACTTTTTAGCTATGATGTTTAGGTTTTCATAACTAGAGAATCTTATTGTTCCGTATGTAGACCTAGGCTGAAAATAAATATACATGTTAACGTATCCAGATGGACTTTGAACATCCAGCTCTGTTGCAGTTCGAGATGTTACTATCCAGTTGTTTGGAATGGTGATTGATGCCTTTTCTCCTAAACTTTCCACAGCGGCTTGCATTCTGTTTTCGCACAAATGGCTAAAAGCAATCGTTGTGAGGATTATTCTAAAGAATGTTGTTTTCATTTTAATCTGCGGTTGGTGTTGGGGACGGTTTCATTGCTAAGAAATTGTTTTTGGAATGAGGGCCGTTGAAAGAGCCTCGCCCGTGTGCGCGTGGTGGGGGTTATCTTCCGCCTTTTCCGTAGCATCCCCGCTGCTCTGCAAGGATCGCAAGATACTGTTGGCGACTTTGGAGAGCTGCAATTTCTTTATCTTGCGTGCCTTGCCAATCCATCCCAAACCAAAGGACGGGGATAAATAACCCAGCAACCCCCGTTGCAACATTCTGTCCTACCTTGAGTCCCTTTTCCTTTGCTAGTGCCGTGATCTGCTTGTTGTTGGATTCGACCTCGGCATAGATGGCCGCGCAGTTCATGGACTTATCTTGAAATTGGACCACAGCAACAGGTTGCGGAGCGCGACCGGCACATGATACAAAAAAAGCCGTTGCGGAGGCCAATAGAATTCGCGAGGAGAATGAGATTTTCATATTAGTTTTAGATAACAGCCACAGGAGATAGAATTGCGCGGCGTCTAGCAACATATTTCATCAGTAATTCTTAAATTCGTGATCGCTGCACCCACCTCTGCAAAGTCCCCGCCATGCTCCGCGCCATCAATATCCGATGATCAGCACCGTTGCCTTCTTCACGTCGTCCACCATCGCTTCGAATCTCTGCTCGTGGGTCTTCGCATCGGGCATTCCCTCGCTGGCCTCGGGGACGGCTTCGAGAAAGCCGAGCAGATAGCTGCTCTTCACCGCGTAGTTCACGCTTTGCGCCAATGTGCCGCTGCTTTCCAGCGCGGCCTTTTGACTCAACTGCGCGGAGACGACGCCGACGACATTGCCGCGCTCATCCACCAAGGCCCCGCCCGAGTTCCCCGGCTGGACAGGCACACTGATCTGGAAATATCTCACATTGTCCTGTATCCCGGCCAGGCTCGAAATATCACCCTTGGAAAGTTTCGGCTCGAAGCCTTGCAGCCCGATGTTGGGAAAACCCACCGTCGCCACCGTCGCCCCCAAGCGGGCGCTGCGACTGCTCACGACGGGCAGCGCATCGAAAGTCCCGGTCACCTTGAGCAGCGCCAAGTCCGAGGCGGCATCCACGCGGACCACCACGGCATCCAACAAGCCTGCGGCGGTCCGGACGCGCACTTTGCCGCAGTCCTCCACCACGTGGTGATTGGTCACCAGATAGCCATTGCTCGTGATCAGGAAGCCCGTGCCAGTGGTCTTGGGGTCATCTCCCGCTGCCGCAGCTTCCGGGCGGCGTTCGGCTCCTTGATCCGCCTCGCGATTTGCGTGCCTCGCTTCCCATTCCTGCGCCAAACGCTGGCCCTCGGCACGCTGGGCGGGGGATAAGCTGCGCTCGGTAATCACCATATTTTTCTTAGCTGTATCATTCCCATTGGCGGCGGCGAGAAGTTCCCATTTGTAGCCCTCTACTTCGTTCTTCACCACGCCCGTGCCAGACGCGTAGCAAACCCCGAGGCCGCGTTGAGCTTCGGCTAGCCCCTGCTCGGCAGCCTTGCGATGCCATTTCACGGCTTCGACCACGTCCTTCTTGACGACTTCTCCGTTGGCGTAAAAAATCCCAAGAACCCCCTGAGCCAGCGCATTACCCTGCTCAGCAGCCTTGCGCCACCACTTCACAGCTTTAGCTCCGTCCTTCACCACGCCTTTGCCGTTGTAATAGCAACCCCCAAGGTTGAATTGCGCAGAGGCATTCCCCTGCTCAGCAGCCTTGAGATACCACTTCACGGCTTCAGCTTCGTTCTTGGCCACGCCTTCTCCGTTTTCGTAGGAAACCCCGAGGCCGCGTTGAGCTTCGGCTAGCCCCTGCTCGGCAGCCATGCGCCACCACTTCACGGCCTCCGCCTCGTCCTTGGCCACGCCTTGTCCGTTGGCGTAACAAAACCCGAGGTTGTGTTGGGCATCCGAATGACCCTGCTCAGCTGCCTTGCGATACCACTTCACGGCTTCAGCTTCGTCCTTGGCCACGCCTTGTCCGTTGGCGTAACAAACCCCTAGATTGAATTGCGCGCCAGCATGTCCCTCCTCAGCAGCCTTGCGCCACCACTTCACTGCCTCCACCTCGTCCATGGCCACGCCTTTTCCGTTAGCGTAACAAAGCCCGAGATTATATTGAGCGCCAGCATTTCCCTGCTCGGCAGCCTTGCGATACCACTTCACAGCCTCGGCTTCGTCCTTCACCACACCTTTTCCGTTGGCGTAGCAAAAGCCGAGGTTGTATTGAGCAGAAGCATGACCCTGCTCGGCAGCCTTGCGCCACCACTTCACTGCCTCAGCCGCGTCCTTGGCCACGCCTTGTCCGTTGGCGTAACAAAGCCCAAGGCCGCATTGGGCGTTTGCATCCCCCTGCTCGGCTGCCTTGCGATACCACTTCACTGCCTCGGCTTCGTCCTTCACCACGCCTTGTCCGCTTTCGTAGCAATACCCAAGGTTACCTTGAGCCCATGCATTCCCCTGCTCGGCAGCCATTCGCCACCATTTCACGCCTTCGGCCCAGTCCCCCACCACACCTTGTCCGTTGTTGTAGCAATACCCAAGACTGCATTGCGCATCAGCAAGTCCCTGCTCGGCAGCCTTGCGATACCACTTCACGGCTTCAGCTTCGTCCTTGTCCACGCCTTGTCCGTTGTCGTAGCACCCCCCGAGAATGTTCTGAGCCATCGCATTACCCTGCTCAGCGGCCCTAAGATACCACTTCACAGCTTTTGCTTGATCCTTTGGCACACCGCCGCCACCCATGTAGTGTGCCCCGAGTTGGATTTGAGCCTCAGGATTACCATGCAGAGCAGCTTTATGATACCATTTGATTCCTTCAGCTTCATCTTTTGGCAAACCAAGACCATTCATGTAGGATAACCCTAATCTCAACTGAGCAAATTGATCTCCCTGCTCAGCCTTTTCCCGCAAAATGACGATCTCATCCTTTGGCTCATCCACGGGTTCCTCCTCCGGCTTATCCGTCTCCACAGCGTCAGGCTCCGGTGCGATCTCATCAGCCTTTTGAAGCTCTCCAGCAGCCTCCTGAGTCCCTGCGGCTTCTGGTTTCTTAGCCTCACATCCAGCCATCAAGCCAAAGGCTAGGAAGAGGATCACAAAGAAAGCATGGGGAGTTTTCATAGCAGTCATTAGAACGGTGGATAGAGCGCCCAGTTGTATTACCCGTGGCGCAATTACTTCTTCGCTACATCAAATTCAAGAACGTGGATATCGCCACCCGCATTAACTTGAAATCTGAGCTTACCGCCGTTGGCAAGGGGCGGGGTTTCAAATTTAATTATTCCGCCATAATGCTTTCCCGGAAAGACGGTTTCTCGTTTAACTATTAGTGCAGAAAGATAATCAAGGTTCGCTCCACCCTGTGCGGCTATTTGATTTGCATTATAGCGAGCGCGATCCCTTGCTGCACTTTGAGCTGCATTAGCTGCTGCGTAATTATATGTCGTAGCTGTGTAGCTACCGGTAGTCGATGTGTTTCCGTAGGATGAATAGGTATTCCCGTGATAATTACCACTCGTAGTCGAATAACCAGCATTTGCAGCACTCATGGAATCTCCCGCAGCCGCTAAGCCCCCTGCAACTGCTGCCCAAGCTTGTCTTGTTTTCTCTATTTTAACTAGTTCATCGTAAGAATAGACCTTGGATTTCGTCGTGACATTCTTGACTGCATCATAATACTCAACCTGCACATCTACCGTATCAAAGTCGAATGCTTTACTGGTCCTATTTTGAACAGCTACCAGAAACTCTTTTTGCTTTTCTGGCCCAAGAGTTTGACTGGTAGGACCAATCACAACTCCATTTCTTTTCACGGAGCACAGTCTGGCCATCCCGTCTTGATATGCCGATTTTGCTGTATTTTTCGGAATTGGCGTCACGGAATATTGTGTTGCGCAACTGGGTAAAAATGCGGCGGCGGCTAAAGACAGGAGCAGTTTCGGAATTTTCATAGGATCAATGGTGGGGAATAACGCCCTATACGTCCCAAATCTAATGGAAGGCACACCCTCACAGACAGCAAAATCGCCCGCGCGTGGAGATTTTTGTCAGACTCACGAATCGGTCTCAGACCTTTTGCGCGCCAATGGATACTTAGTTATCTAATAATGAATGACTTACACCAAAGACCATGCCGCAGATAAAAAAATAAATGCCGTTTTCCCGTGCATCCACGGGCAATTCTAGCCATCCCGCCAATCACTGAATTAAATTTGAAACAAAGTCTTTAGTGGGGTCCCCATAGGGGATTTTTTAAAGGACGTGCAAACCATTCCAAGAATCCTTAGTAATCCACTAAACTTACCAATGATGAGTGACTTACGATCTTTTTAGTGCGGTTACTGGCAGGCAAGCGGAACCAGAAACCACGCTTTAGCTGCTGATCTTCCGTTCTCCAGAGCATTTCCCGTCCTGCGAGTTAATTTATGCACAAACAAAGCAGGCCCCCGTTGCTGAATTATCCGAGGGGCTGGGAATAGTTCCCGCATCAACTGGGCCGCAAGAAGAGCAACCGCCCCCTCCGGCGGCGTCGAATGAGCGGCCTGCTTGTGACAAATCACCCTCCCTGTCTGCCAATCCCACCGCTTGCCCCACAGGCTCCAGCGGGCAAGCAGGCGTGTCGTCATCGCCTCCCTCATCGCGCTCTGACTGAATCAGCGCAATGCTTCCCAGTCCTTCTGGCACCGACATCTCACAGAATCCTAACGGGCTTGAATTCATTGCCCTTTTATTGCCCGTTTTTGCCGCAATCGGGTGCAATTCCACGCATGAGGGACCGATATTCTAACTTTCAGCTCTCTTTCTAAGTCGCTTATTTCAAGGGATTTAGATGGAGGCGGAGGTGGGAATCGAACCCACGCATAACGGTTTTGCAAACCATTGCCTTACCACTTGGCTACTCCGCCGTGCGCTTGGCGCGGGGGGAGTTGATTATGCGCTGGTGCTGCGAGTGTCAATGCCCGGATTTTGCTAAATTTTAATGGAATTGCTCGATCTCAGAGCACGGCGGAGATTTTAACGCAAATTTATTGCATTTGGATAAAAATAGCATCAGTCTCCCCGCATGAAGCAATTTTTTCGGATATGGATCGGTTTTGTGTTTGGGATTTGCATGGCGGGAGCAGCGCCGTTGCAGGTATCGGCGCTGCATCCATTGATGGCGGATTTGGCGCGTCAGGTGGGCGGCGAGCGGGTGCGGGTTTTTGACATGGTGGGTGAGGGCGGCAATCCTCACCGATTCGAACCGCGGCCGGCGGACATGTCGAAAATGCGGGATTCGGTGCTCGTGTTGGCGGCGGGAAAAAACATGGAGTCTTATCTAGGACGGCTGCGGGAATCGCTGGCGGAGGTGACGATTCTTGAGGTTGGCCACACGATCCCCTCGCTGATGGTGGGCAAGGATGAGGTGTATTCGTGTTGTCCGAATCATGGGGCGGGATCTTTGGACCCGCACTGGTGGCACAGCATTTCCAATATGTCGCGGGCGGCACGGGTGGTAGCGACTGCGTTGGCGGAAAAAGATCCGGACGGCAAGGCGATCTATCAGGCGAATGCCAGCGCCTATGGCAAACGACTCGATGAATTGAAGCGCTGGGCGAAATCCGAGCTGGCCAAGGTGCCACGGGGGCAGCGGAAACTGGTGACCGCTCACAATGCGTTCGCGTATTTCGCGCATGAGTTTGGGTTTCAAGTGATCGCGGTGGCTGGATTGAATCAAGAGCAGGATACCGCGCCAAAGGAATTGGCGGCGACCATCGAAGCGGTGCGCAAATCCGGGGTAAGCGCCGTGTTTCCGGAAGAGGGAGCGAGCAAGAAATCACTGGAGTCGATCTCGAAAGCCACCGGCGCGAAAATTGCCTCCCCATTGATTGCAGATGGCAATGGCCACGGTAAGAGCTCCGGTTTCGAGAGCATGATCCGCCAGAACGTGACATCTATCACCCAAGCTCTCGCCGCCCAATGAATTTGCGGAAACTCCTCACATCCCCACTGAGCGCCACCGCCGGGGTCATCGCAGGATTGGCCTTGTTGGCGGTCCCGATCCGGCAACTCACTTCCGCTCCGCCGGTGCCGGTGCCGACGGCAAACCTGGCCGCGACATCGGATATGGTGCATACATGGTTCAAATTGAAACTCTTGATGCCTGCGAAATCTGTAAAGCTCAGCAATCCGGCGGGCGATGTCATTTGGAAACTTGCGGAAACGCCCGCTGGCGATGTGGAAACCGAGATTGGATTGCAACTCGTTGCAGGCACGCTGGATCTAACACTGCATGTCGATTTTGGCGATCAAGCGGGCGAGACCGCTGTGTTTCTCACCCTGCTTCCGGACGGGCTCGAAGAGCAAACCCGGCATGCGATCGGCAGCGGAATCTTGGATGAATCCCTGCATTTCTCGTGGCCCATTCACTGAACTATTTTCACATGATCTCATCTACCCACGAATGCTGCGCTCATCACCTGCACCACCACGAATTGCGGGTGGAGGATTTGCGCGTGAGTTACCGCGATGTACTCGCTCTCGACGGCGTGTCATTTGCCACATCGTGTGGCTCATGCGTCGCCCTGATCGGCCCGAATGGCGCGGGGAAAAGCACTTTACTCAAGGCCATCGCCGGCTTGCTCACGCCGGATGACGGCAGGATCTTTTGGCGTGGCACGCGGGTGAGCCGGTGGAGCCGCGAAATCGCCTACTTGCCGCAGCGCGAAGATGTCGATTGGCAGTTCCCAATCACCGTGCGCGGCGTGGTGGCGATGGGGCGCTATCCGCAAACTGGATGGTGGCGGCCATTTTCCAAAACCGATGATGCAGCGATTTCCCGGGCGCTGGAGGCCATGGATTTGGATGCTCTGCAAAACCGCCAGATCAGCGAGCTGAGTGGCGGGCAGCAACAACGGGTTTTCCTGGCCCGAGCGCTGGCCCAGGAAGCGCACGTTCTTTTGCTAGATGAACCATTCAGCGGCTTGGACCGCACTTCGAAGGCGGCGCTCGCGGCCTTGTTGCGCACGCTGGCCCGTGAAGGCAGGTTGGTGATCGCCTCGCATCACGATCTGGAAACAGTCAAAGATATTTACGATGAGGTATTACTCCTCAAGCGGCGGACCATCGCCTTCGGTCCGGTGGCCGAGGCTTTCACCGAGGAAAACCTGCAGGCGTCCTTCGGGCCGATTGAAAAAAATGGAAAGGGGGCCGCATGATCGATTGGTTGCTAGAACCGCTGCAACATTCATTCAACCAGCGCGCCTTGGTTGCCGCATTGCTCATCGGGCTGACCAATGGTTATGCCAGCGCATTTGTGGTGTTGAAAAAATCCGCGCTTAAAGTCGGGTCGCTCTCGCACGCGCTGCTGCCGGGCATCGCCGTGGCCATCATGCTGGTTGGCCTGCACGATTGGAGTGCGTTTCTGGGTGCCTTGATCGCCGCGTTGCTGATCGGGCTTGGCTCGCTGGCGGTTTCACGCGGCACGCGGCTCGACCAGGAATCCGCGCTGGCGATCCTCTACACATCGGCTTTCAGCGGCGGGATCATTCTGCTCCGCCGGATGAACGTGACGCAGCAAATGGAGGATTGGCTGTTTGGCAACATTATGGGCCTGCGAGACAGCGACTTGTGGATGAATTACTGGATTTCGCTCGGATCGCTCGCGATTCTGACCGCTTTGCACCGGCCCTTGTTGATGACGCTTTTTGACGCGGAAGTGGCGGCAACGCTTGGGGTGCCGGTACGGGCACTCAACTATTTATTGCTCGCGGTCTTGATCGTGGTGCTGATTTCCTCGCTGCAGGCGGTAGGTTGCATGTTGGCGATCGGCTTGCTGGTCACCCCGGCGGCGACGGTTTATTTACTCACCGACTCGACCGGCAAGTTGTTCTGGGGCGGAGCATTGTTAGGAAGTGGTGCCTCCGCATTTGCGGTGTTGGCCGGTTGGTGGCTCAACATCGAGCAGGGGCCTGCGATCGTGCTGGTGCTTGGCGCGGTGTTCTTAATCGCATTCCTTTTTGGCCCAAAATACGGGCTGCTGCGCAAGTTTCGCAAAACTTCTCACTCTGAATTCATCTCATGAAAAACATACTACCTATTATATCATTCGTGGCCCTGCCAGTGCTCGGCCAATCACAGGAATCCGATGCTTGGGAGCGCTTCAACGATTGGGGCATCGGCGGGATTTTATTTCCGAATCTCCATCTTCACGGGGTGGGCGGTTTCACCGGCGGAGAGCCGGGAGAATTGGCGAGCGGCAGCCATGATCCGCAGCGCGAGGAGTTTTCCGCACAAGCCGTGGAGCCTGGCGTTTCATTGCGAACGAAATATTTGGAGGGTTTTGCGAACTATCTTTTTTTTCAAGATGGCGAAGGCGCTTGGGATGGCGAGCTGGAAGAAGCCTTCGGTAAAATTGTCAACATTCCCGGCGGATTCGAGTTAAAGGGTGGTCAATACCTTTCACGCTTCGGCGCACTCAATGACAAACATTTGCATGCTTGGGATTTTGTAGACTCGGAGATGACGCTCAGTCGTTTCCTCGGCGAAGACGGCCTGCTGCTGCAAGGCGCGGAGCTGAGTTGGACGTTACCATTTGGGATGGACCCTGGTTTCGTTAGTATTGCTTCTCTTGGCTACGGCAACGCCCGAGCACATGCTCACGAAGCCGGTCATGAGCATGGTGCGGAAGAAACTCCGCATGAAGGGGACGAAAGCGCCTTGGCGGATGATGTTTGGACGGCGCGCTTGATGGGCCGCTATCGCTTTGATGATTTTCACTCGATCACGGCGGGAACCTCATGGGCCGGCGGAACCAATGGCTTTGGCCGCGATGGCAAGGTTTTCGGCCTGGATGCAGAATACCTCTGGCGGGAAAATGGCATGGAACACGGTGGTCGCGCGTTTCGCTGGCGGAATGAATTCCTGTGGCGCGATGTGGATGCTTACACCTATCACGAGGATGACGATGAAACCTTCAGCGGAAATTATGAGGAGTTCGGGTTTTATTCGCATGGAGTTTATACTTGGAACGCAAATCTTGATACCGGGCTGCGCATCGGCTGGGTGGAAGGGGTTGATGATTTTGGTCAAGGTGAACGTTTTCGGATCTCTCCGTCGGCCACTTGGTGGTTGGATGACGCGCGGAGGATCGGTTTGCGGACGCAATACAACTTTGACGCCATCGCCAGCCACGATGACGAACACTCGGTCTGGTTTCAGCTCAATATCGCTTTAGGCAGTTCGGAAGAGGTGCGCTGACGAGGTGCTCGACAAGCGGCCCGGCGCTGGCTCAAATTGCCGCGAGTGAAACGGTTTTTCCAATCTGAGATCGGCGCGGCGGTGATTTGGGTGCTTGGCGCCTTGTGCATGACTGCGGTGATTTCGCCGTGGGTGTATCAAGCGGGCAAGCAACTCGCGGCCACTGCGGCAGTCTCTAATCTTCCAGTGGCTGTTGAATGGTTGGCGGCCGCATGTGGGCGCTCGAAATTCAGCCGATTTTTCGATCGTTCGTTGTTGTTATGCGCCTTGCTCGGTTTGCCATTTTTGCTGCGGCGGATCCGGAAGTTGCGGGCGGGTGCGACGGGTGAGGAGAGTCCCCTGATCAAAGTTTCCTGGCAATTGGCGGCGGCCCAGATTTTGACCGGCTGCGTGATTGCCGGCGGCTTGTTGTGGGCGCTCGGTGGAATTCTCGAGGCCGTGGGGTTTTACAGCCTGAAAAGCAATCCCCCGACATTTGTCAAATTGCTCCCGAAAATCCTGATTCCGGCAGTGGTGACGTCGTTGCTTGAAGAATGGTTGTTTCGCGGCGTGTTACTGGGCCTGTGGCTGCGCTTCGCCCGGCCGGTGGCGGCGTGCATCGGCATCTCATTGTTATTCGCCTTCCTGCATTTTTTACAGCCGCCAGATGGCACCATAATCGCGAACCCCGGCCATCCGCTTGCGGGTTTCGAGTTGCTTGGGAAAATCCTGCTGCATTTCACCGATCCAATGTTTTTCATCACGGATTTCGCGACCTTGTTAGCAATCGGCCTGATCCTTGCGTGGGCGCGGGTGCGCACCGGGGCGCTGTGGTTTTCCATCGGCCTGCATGCCGGATGGATCCTATCGTTCAAGGCTTTCAATATTCTCTACAAACAAGTGCCTGACCATTATCTGAGCCCGTGGGGCGTAGGTGACAATCTCCGCTCCGGACTCCTGCCTCTCGTCACCCTCGGCCTAACGGCAATAGTTTGCCACTTCGCGCTGCAACGGTTCTCCGTCAGCCACGCATCACGGTGACCACAATGACCTTTTTGAAGCCGGCACGGCGGAGAATTCCGGCGCATTCGTGGACGGTGGAGCCGGTGGTTAGAACGTCATCGACGAGCAACGCTCCGGCGGACGATGATTTTTCGATCCAGCGTTTGCCATTGCGGCTGATGCAAAACGCGCCGCGGAGGTTTTCCATGCGTTGTTTCCGGCTGAGCAGCGTCTGGGTTTCTGTTTGGCGTGTCCGGCACAGGCCGTTGAGCACGGCTAAGCCGATGTGAGAGGAAAGCGCGCGGGCGATTTCCGCCGCTTGATTGAAATGGCGGTGGCGCAGGCGTTTGCGGTGCAACGGCACAGGCACCAGCGGCCAATGGCCTTCGAGCGCGGAAGCCAATCGAGGATCGGAGAATGCCTCGCTCGCGAGCCGACCGAGCTCGCCCGCGAGATGGATTTCCCGGCTGTATTTCAACCGGTGAATCATATCGAGCGTTCGCTCATCGCGAAGCATCACCGGCCGGGCAAACTCGAAGGCGAATTTCAATTTGCTGCAATTTGGACAGGCGAAGGCGTCATCGATTTCCCCCTGAAACATCTCGCCGCACGATTGACAGAAGGGCTCGACCACACGCGGCAAATCCTCGCCGCAGTCCTCACAAAGCGCGCGACCGTCCTTGAGTCCGACGTTGCAGACCGCGCAACACGACGGGTAAAGCAGATCGAGCAAGCGGGCGGCGGTCCGCTTCAAACGCGGGAATTCAGGCAAGGCGGTTAATTTCATCATCGCGATTGGGGCATTCCCTTCTGCACGGAAATGATTTTGCCTAGCCCCCGGACTTTTGGAAAGCTTGGGATCGCCAATTCTGAGGGATTGCCGTCGCCCGCCTCTTCCGCTAAAATCCCGCCATGATCCGCACCGAACCGGTTGGAAATATCCGCTGCCAATGGGGAGAAGGCCCAATCTGGTGGCATGACGCCTTGTATTTCGTCGATATCGAGGGCCACCGCGTCCACCGCTACGATCCGACCGACGGCAGTGAAAAATCCTGGGATGTCGGCCAACGCGTCGGCACCGTGGTCCCCCGCCTAAGCGGTGGTTTGGTCATCGCCGGCGATCACGGATTTCTGTTTCTCGATGAGGAAACCGGCGCTCTCACCCCGATCGCGGACCCGGAGCACGACAAGCCCGACAATCGTTTCAACGATGGCAAATGTGCGCCCGACGGTCGGTTTTTCGCTGGAACTATCAGCCTCGCGAAAAAAACCGGCGACGCCAAACTCTACCGCCTTGATCCCGACCTAACCGTCCACGAAGCCTTCGGCCCGGTCACCAATTCCAACGGCATCGCTTGGTCCGCCGATGGCAAAACCGCCTATTACATCGACACTCCGCGCAAGGAGGTGCTGGCCTTCGATTACGAAAACGGCCAACTGCGCAATCTCCGCGCCGTGATTTCCACCGGCCACATCGAAGCCTCACCCGATGGCATGACAATCGATGCCGACGGCAACCTGTGGATCGCCTTTTGCCACGGTGGCTGCGTTTCCTGTTTCAATCCGAAAACCGGCGATGAACTTCATCGCATCGCCCTGCCTTGCTTGGAAACCACCGCCTGCGCCTTTGGCGGCCCGGATCTCGCCGATCTCTTCGTCACCACCGGCGTCCACAAAACCGCCAAGGAAGAACACGCCGGACGGCTTTTCGTCATCCGCGGCCTCAAGGCCAAAGGCCAACCGGCAAACGCCTTTGAAGGCTAAAAAGTGCGCACTTGCCACAAAACCGGATGGCAGAATCCGCTGCCACGCCAAGCCTTCCCGACGCGCTCTTTAATCTTCGCTGAAAAGCTCACCATTTCGCTTGCCACCGTATAGGGCAGGCCTCACAAAAGCCGCCGCCCAACAGGTGGGGTAGCGAAGTCCGTCATCCCCTCCCGTTTGGTGACACAATCCTTATTCGCCAGCTCACATGGACAGCATCTCATCCCGTATTGCCAAGGTTTCCCCATCTCTCACATTGGCCGTCACCGCACAGGCCAAAGCCATGATCGCCAAGGGCGAAGAGGTTTACGCCCTCGCCGGCGGAGAACCCGAAGTGGACACCCCGACTTTCATCAAGGAGGCGGCCATCGAAGCCCTTCTTGCCGGAAAAACCAAATACACCCCCTCCGGCGGTATCCCTGAACTGCGCGAAGCGCTTTCCGCCAAGTTCCTCAAGGATAACAATCTCACCTACGCCGCCAACCAAATCTGCGTGACCGGCGGAGCCAAAATGGCTTGTTTCAACGCCATTCTCGCCGTGATCGAAGAAGGCGACGAGGTCATCATCCCAACGCCATTCTGGGTCTCTTACCCGGAAATGGTCCGTCTCGCCGGTGGTGTCCCTGTGATGGTGGACACCAAGGAATCCACCGGTTGGAAAATGACTCCCGAGCAATTCGAGGAAGCCATGACCCCGGCCACCAAGATGGTCATCATCAACTCACCCGGCAATCCGACCGGTGCCGTCTACACCGCCGATGAACTCCGCGCCCTCGGCGAAATCGCCCTCGAAGAAGACATCGTCATCCTTTCCGACGAAATCTACGAAAAACTCGTCTACGGCGAGGCCAAGCACGTTTCCATCGCCTCCCTCAGCGAGGATCTCTACAACCTCACCATCACCGTGAACGGCTTCTCCAAGGCTTACTCGATGACCGGTTGGCGTCTCGGCTACACCGCCGCTCCCAAAGCGCTAGCGGATGCGATCGACAAGATCCAGAACCACACGATTTCCAACGCCAACACCTTCTCACAATACGGTGCGCTTGCCGCACTTCAGGGCGATCAATCGTTCATCGAAGACTTGCGCGGCGAATACGACGTCAAGCGCCAGTTCATGTTCGCCCGCCTCAAAGCGATCCCTAACATCCGGGTGGTCGAACCACAAGGCGCGTTCTATTTCTTCGTTTATACCGGCAACATGGGCCTGAAATCGCTGAATCTCTGCGACAAGCTCCTGTCCCGCTACAAAGTCGCGGCCGTGCCGGGCGTGGCCTTCGGCTATGACGAAGGCATCCGCCTCAGCTATTGCACGACCTTGGACGTGCTCAACGAGGGACTCACCCGCTTCGAGCAATTCTGCCGCGAACATTGATTTCCCGAAATCTCCCGAAAACCGCCGCCAGGTTCGCCTTGCGGCGGTTTTCTTGTATATCATCATGCCAGTTTGAACGGCTTGAACGAATGACGATGCAAATTTAAAATCACTGCAGGTCCCGAACATGACAATAGACGTTTCGTAAGAAACGTCTATTGTCGGAATTCAATTGAAGCGGTGTCATTCCACCGCTTTCTGTGAGCGATCTCAGCCTTCCTTGCCGTAAACTTCCACTTCGATGTAGTGGTTCATCTCGTTGGAGGTGTTGCCATTGCTGTAAAGGCGGACGTAGCGGCCCTTGCTGCTCTTGCCATCGGCGAGCATCCCGAAGCGGGACTCGACGTAGGGATTGTCGGAGCCTTTGCCCATTTTTGCGGATTCGTCGTAATCATTGTTATAGATCGTGGTGACGCCGGTTTTGAACTCGGCATCATCGGAGACCTGGATGATCACATCATGGTAAGCGCGTTTCTGCGAATGGAAGTGCCAGAGCCAAATGGCCGAGACAGTCGAAGACTTTTCGAGATCGATCTGCACCCACTGGAGGCCATCGAGGAGTTCGACGAAGTAACCTTCGCCGGCATCCTTTTCGCCATCAGTGATGAGAGAGAGTTCACCGATGATCGGCGCGTCATCGCTGCTGGTGACGGGCTTGCCTTTCGAGAGAAGGACGGTGCCCTCCTGGACAAGAAACTCGGGGGCCGTGGTGGGAGCCTGCACGAGGTTGGGCACGTCGATCGGCTTGGGAGTGCCTTCGATCAGTTCCGGTGGCAGCACGGTGGTGAGCGGGACACCACCGACGGTGCCACCTGAGCTACCACCTGAAGTGGATCCCGATTTACTGCAACTGGTGATGGCCAGCGTGGAGAGGGCGAGTAGGGCGGGGACGATTAGTTTGTGTTTCATACGGAGAGATGTTCTGGGGTGAATATGATCGGTTGTTTGCTGAGAGCGGAAGGATTGACCCAGTAGATGGGCGCTTCGCTTTCGAAGGCGTGGCGGGCGTCGCAGTTGAGCTTGGCTTTACCGCGCACGGCGGCGAAGAAGTTTTCGAGGTGCGGCTGGTGGGCCGGTTTGTTGAATCCGCCGGGCAAATCGAAGCCTTCCGGAGGCTTGGATTCATATGCCTGGACGGCGTCGGCGGATGGCGGGGGCTTGGGTGGGGCGGGCTTGTTGATCAAGTATCCCTTTTGAACGAGATGATTCCACTTCGGCGCACCATCTTCGCGATAAATTGCGGAAGAGGAGGCGATTTCCGAAATCTTGATGGTGGCTTCGGTGCCCATGAAGCTCTCCCAGAATCCGCCGCCGGCACTGGTGGTGGTGAGCACTTGATAGAAAGCGCGCACGTTACCCTGCGGCGTGTCATACTCGAAAATGCACATCACATTGTCGAAATGCTCACGCTCCTTGAAGTAGTCATTTCCACCGGAGGCATAAACCGACTTGGGGGCCACGCCGAGGAACCAGCTGAAGATATCAATCTGATGCGCTCCGAGATCCGAGATCGGGCCGCCGGAAAGATCGCGGTAGGTGCGCCAATTCCGAAACTGATGCATGTCCTTGAATCCATATTTGTTCAGAACATCCGTGGGGACAATCGTGCTCGCGTGGAGTTTTTCTCCGCCAATGTCTTGGGAGGAACCGAGCGAGCGGTTCCATTGGCCATTGATGTTGACGATCTGCCCGCAGATTTTCTGGCCGTTGATGAGCTGGTCCAGCACGTAGCGGTAACGCGGATTGCTGCGGCGTTGGTGACCGATCTGGCAGAGTTTACCGGATTTTTCCATCGCATGCACCATGGCGCGCGCACCATCGATGGTGTTGGACATCATTTTCTCGCAATAGACGTTCAGTCCGGCTTCGAGACACTTCACGGTGTGCGGCGAGTGCCAGAAATCGGGGGTGGCGACGACCACTGCGTCCAAGCCCTTTTCCGTGGCGAGCATCTCGTCGATGTCCGCATAACCCTTGGCGGAAGATCTCTGGTGGACGCGGACTTGGCCCATGCCCCACTTGAGGTTGAATGGAGAGATATCGCAAACCGCTTGGAAGTGGAGGCCAGGGATATTTTTCAGGCAGTTGAACAGAACCTCGCCCTGTTTACCGAAGCCAACCAAGGCGACGTGGATCGTGTCCGCAGCGCCGGGTTCGGCGGCACGAAGGATGTTTGGGGCGCCGAGCACGAGGCCAGCGCCAGCACCGGCGGCAGTCTTCGAGAGAAAGCTGCGGCGGTTGATGGATGATTGTGGCTGGTTCATGGGGTTTACCATTTCTTGAGGATCGTGAGGCGATTGTGATCAGCGAGCATCAGCGCCAAGGTGATCAGGACCATGTGAGTGCCGAGCCAGGCGACGCCGTCGTTCTGGTTGATGAGGATCAAGCCCCAAGTCAGACTGACATAGAGCAGGCCTAGCAGGAATAGCGAGGTGCGACTGGCCAGGCCGAGCAGGATGGTGACACCGAGAATGATGAGCACGGGGCCAAGAATCTTATCGTAGAGCGGCAGACCGAACTTGAGCATCATGGGCTCCGCCTCGAACTTCTTCATGAGTGCGGAGGGCACTCCGTGATAGTTTTCGATGGCATAGTTTTTAACCGCGTCGCCGGCAGTTAGTCCATACTCGCCAGCCGGTCCATCAACAACCTTGCTGGATGCCGTGGTCCCGGAGTATTTTTCAATCCCGGTTTGGATGGCGCGGACGCCGAGCCAGACGCGGAGGAGGAGCGCTCCGTAGGTGAGGGCGAGATTGTTGATGCCACAGCAGGATTTTTTACCTTGGCAGGATTCTTCAGCTTCGTTGGACATATGTTAGGTCGGTTGGTTTCTGTGAATGCGGGGTGGATTGTGTCAGTGACTGAAGTTTGGTCAAACCGTAATACGCGAGCCAAGGCGCGGATGTTTCGCTTGATCGGGAGAATCGAGAACTTTTTCGGTTTTCGGGTCCCACTTGACGGGTTGTTTCGTATCAAGCGCGACAATAGCGAGTTGGCCGAAGGAGGCGGCACGGTGGCTGGATTCCGCAGGCGCGACGGTGAGTTCGCGCGAGTGGACGCAGTCGATGAAGTTCTGATAGTGGCTGGGCGGCTTGGTGTTGAAGTCGTCCGGGAGATTGCGGAGCATCTCGCGATCGGAGGCTTCGAGCTTGCCGCGGTTGACGTGAATCCAGCCTTTTTCGCCGGTGAATTTGGTGCCGCCGAAGTCGCTGCGGACTTCGAGCACCCGGCCATCGGCGAAGGTGCCCTGATAGGAGTATTCGACGTAGGCGTCGAAAAACGGGTGATCGCCTTTTTCACCGGTGCCTTCCATTTTGACCGGGCCTGTAGCATCGAGGCCGAGGGTCCAGAGCGCGATGTCCACGTGGTGACCGACCCAATCGAGGAGTTGGCCGCCGCCGAAGGAATGATGCCAACGCCAGTTCCACGGGTGGATCATCGGGTGGTAGGGGAAATCTCCGACCGGTGCGCTGTAGGTTTTCCAATCGAGATTGGCGGGCGGCTTACCAATCATTTCCGGCCATTTTTCCGCAGGCGCATGCTTTTTAATGGACATGCCAGAGGGCGTGCCGCACTCGAAGCGGGTGATTTTGCCAAGCGTGTTGTTCTCGATGAGCGCCTTGAAGCGGCGGAATTCGCCACCGGAACGCTGCCAGCAACCGGTCTGCCAGACACGCTTGTTTTTCTTCATAGCCTCCACCAGCAGGCGGCCTTCGGCGAGTCCCCAGGTGAAGGGTTTCTCGCCATAAACATCCATTCCGGCGTTGGCGCAATCGATACCGATCCTAGCGTGCCAGTGGTCGGGAGTCGCAAGCGAGATCGCGTTGATGCCAGGATGCTGGAGGAGATCGCCGTGGTGGGCGTAGATCTTGCAATCCTCGTTCTTGTAAAAAGCGTCCACCTTAGCCTTGGCCTTGGCGGCTTGCGCGGAATCGACATCGCAAACGGCGACGACCCGGACACCCTTGATGTTGAGGAAATTGCCCATATTGCCGATGCCCTGGCCGCCGCAACCGATGACGCCCATCACGACATCCCCGTTGGGTGAGGCCGATTGGCCGCGCAGCCATGGCATGGGAGCGAGGGCGAGAGCGGCAACTCCGGTAGCGAGGAATTTGCGGCGCGGGATGGCAGTGGGGAGCGAATTCATGGGAGTCAGGCGAATCATAGGAAGTTCTTGTCGAAATTTCTTTCAGCAACGGGAGGAGAAAATGCTCAGGTGAGTTTGGGTTCCCAGCCGGCACGATAGACCCGCTTGAGCATGGCTTTCACTTCCGGCAAGCCGCGGGCTTCCATGTTTTTCATGTCCCAATCGATTTTTTTGCCCAAGCGGACCGCCAGATTTCCGGCGAGCACCATCTCGGTGAGTGGGCCGGATTGATCGACGAAATTCGAGACCGGCTTCGGCCCCTCTCCGCGGACGGCGCGGCAAAGTTCTTGGGTCGGGCCGCCTTTGACGCGGTCATACACCTCGGCGATTTTTTCGGGTTTTTCCCGCACTCCCTTACGGAACAGCATGGGCGCCCCGCCGCAATAGGCGTCATTAATGAAAAAAACGCCCTCGGTGCCCACAAACACTTGGCCAAAGCCTTTATTGAGTTCGAGATCGGCTGGAATCCCCGGTGGCCGGAGGAATTCCTTGTCGGTGTTGGGATCGTTGACGCCGTCTTGCCAGATCACCTTGACTGCGGGACGTTTGCCCTTGGCTGGAAATTGATAGACAATCGTGGAGCGCTTGGGTGCGGTGATTTCGTCAAATTCCGAGACCTTGCTTGTCTCCACGATGAAATCCCCCTTGAGATCGAGCGCCCAGAAGGCGGAGTTGAAGCTGTGGCAACCGATGTCGCCGAGGGCACCGCAGCCATAATCCCAAAATCCGCGCCAAGCAAAGGGGTGAATTTTCGGGCTGTAAGCACGTTCTGTGGCGCAGGTGCCCTGCCAGACATCCCAATTGATGTGCTCCGGCACGGGTTCGGGCGGAAACACAAGTCCTTTGCCCTGCGGCCAGATCGGACGATTCGTCCAGTAATAGACTTCGGTGACGTCGCCGATCATGCCGGATTCGATCCATTCGCGTAGGACGCGGGTGCCTTGCATCGTCGCGCCTTGGTTGCCCATGACGGTGAGCACGTTTTTCTCCTTGGCGTAGTTGGCCAGCGCACGGGCTTCCCAGAGTGAGTTGCAGAGCGGTTTTTGGACCATCACCGGCTTGCCGCGCTTGATCGCCTCCACGGCGATGGGGAAATGCATGTGGTCCGGAGTGGACACGGTGACCACATCGATCTGATCCGCCACGGCGGCGAACATTTCGCGGTAGTCCGAGAAATATTTGGCATCCGGGAACTTCTTCATCATCGCCACGGCGCGGCTTTTGTCGATATCGCAGAGGAAGGCGATGCGGTTGCCGGGGGCGATCTCGGAGATGTCGCTCGCGCCCTGTCCGCCGCAGCCGATCGCTGCGACGTTGAGTTGTTTGAGCGCCTTTTCCTGACCGAAGAGAATATTAGGAGCAAAAGCCGCTCCAGTGAGCGCTGCGGTGGATTTGATGAAGTGGCGGCGGGATGTGGATTGCATGGTGATGGGGATGTAGGAAAACCGATGGCGAATGATACGGGGCGGAGCGGTGGATTTATCGTTTTTTTCGCAAGCGCTTGCCGGTCAGTCGGGAAGCGATCAAATTAGTACAGCGCCCGTTCAAGCGGAGTTGTTCGCAGGACGCCTCGATCTTGAGCGTCTGCCGGACCGGCCGGAATCCGAGCCGCCGCGTCACAGAGTCGTTGAGCAGATCGATTTGCGCATCCTCAAATTCCAGCACCCGTCCGCAATCGATGCAGACGAGGTGGTTGTGCGAAGGTTTATCGAGAAAATTCGGGTCGTAGGTCGTCTGGTTCTCGCCGAGATCAATCTCGCGCAGCAGATCCGCCTCCACCAACAGCCCCAAAGTGCGGTATACCGTCGCCCGCGAAATGTCGGAACTGGATTTCCGAACGCGATCAAACAACTCCTCCGCCGTGAAATGATCGTCTTGGGAAAAAACCGACTTGATGATCATGTCGCGCTGGCCGGTTCGCCGCAAACCCTTGCGCCGGATGAAATCATCAAGCCGTTCCTGCACTCCAGCGTCCATGGCGGAACGCTAGGGCGTTCCCCGGGCTACGGGAAGAGGAAACATCCGAAAAAACCCCGCACCGATCATGATTCCATGCGCCGGAATTCCTGCGGATTGCCGCCCTGGACACCTCAACAGGAGGCGGAAAGGCCTTAGCGGGCTTTGGCCGGAGGATTTAGGTCGTGCGGATTCCATGGCAAAATGGATCGTCCGGATTGAAAATGCAGGTGCTCTCGCCATTCACCCAGGCCCGGCCAGAGACATGAGGGAGGATTTTCCCGCCCGGGGGCGCCTCAATGCGACACTCGAAAACGGTGCCGAGAATGCCCGCTTGGCGCCAAACCTCTCCGGGCCCGTAGGGCGAGCGATCATAGGCTTTTTCCGGACATAGCACGAAATTCCAGCTATCTGCGAGCGCGGGATCCGCCGCCGGTCCGAAAACCTCGATGTGATCGACCTCTACGCCCGCAGCACCGGTGACGCAGCGTTTCCTAAGCTCCTGCCGGACAAGCCACGCGAACTCCGTGAGCGCTTCAAGATTGGAACCCCTGCGCCTGCCGTTTCTCGCCGAAATGGCAGGGCTTCCTTCTATTAGTTTGACCAGCGAATCCGCTCGATCTTCCGCCTCACCGCCGGTCAATACCTCGTCAAATTCCGCATCGATGCCGCCTGCAAACGCCTCACAGGAACGGACTAGCCCATCGCGCAGATCGTCCTCGCCTGCGGCTACTCGGACCAATCCGCTTTCTCACGCCAGTTCAAACAAGCCGTCGGCATCAGCCCGATGGCTTATCGCAAAAAACCGGAACGGCCATCTCCTAACTAACATAAGAACGCATTCCATCTTCAAGGAGCCCGTTTCTCCTTAGAGCAATCAAACCCAAAATGAAACCCTCGCGCTTCCTTCTCATCGCCCACCTCGCGGTGCTTGGCGCCATTCACCCATCCGCTGGCTACACCACCGGCATTTTGGCAAATGGCACCTCGGTGACGAGGAGGCATACCGGCCCGAGAACCGCGGCTTCGACGAAGTCTACATCCACGGCGGCGGCGGTATCGGCCAAACTTATCCCGGCTCGTGCGGTGATGCGCCCGGCAACACGAACATCGACCCGGCGCTCTGGCACAACGGCAAGTTGGAAAAAACCAAAGACTATTGCACGGATCTATTTTTCGCGCAGACGATCCGGTGGATGGATGCCAAGCGCTCGGCCAAGTAGTCATTTTTCGCCTACATCCCGCTCAACGCCGCCCATAGCCCGCACGTTTTTCCCGAGGCATACTATCAAAAAAAATCTTGGAAAACCTGACATCAATGCGGATACGGCGAAGTTCCTCGGCATGATCGAAAACATCGATACCAACTTCGGCGTTCTACTGAAAAAGCTGGCTGAGTGGGGCATCGAACGCAACACGCTGGTCATCTTCCTCACCGGCGACAATGGCGGGCTGCGCGGCGGCAAGGTCATGCCATACCAAGGCGGCGTACGCGCAAATGCATTCTTCCGCTGGCCCGATGGCGGCATTCCGGCAGGAGCGGAGAATACTGCCTTGTCCGCGCACATCGACATCTTCCCAACACTCGCCGAAATCACCGGAGCAACCCTAACGGAAGAAGTCAAAAAGCAAGTCGAGGGACGCAGCCTCTGGCCGCTGTTGCAAAATCTAAAAACCAAGTGGCCTGACCGCACGCTCATCCATCACGTGGGTCGTTGGGCGAAAGGACGGGCCGCAGACTCCAAGCATGACCATTGCGTGATCCAGAACTCGCGCTTCACCTTGGTCAACAACACCGAACTCTACGACCTCCAGACGGACCCGGGAGAAAAGAAGAACGTCATCTCCGAGCATCCCGAAGTCGTCGCGAACCTTCGTTCGACCTATGACAAATGGTGGAAAGAAACGCTTCCGCTGCTGGTCAACGAGAATGCCATCGGACCGAAGATCAATCCGATGAAAGAGCTCTATTGGAAACAATTCGGCGGCGAGCCTGATGCCAAACTTCTCGAACGCATGAACCCGAACCAGGAGAACAGCAAGAAGGCGGAGCGTAAAACGCCGAAGAGGAAACCCGCGGATCAAGATTCCCCGCCCAAAAATTGAACCCGCAGGTCTCCCATAGACATGGCATTCACGGGAAGTTGAGAGAGCGAAGCGGAGGCCCCCTCGATAACCGCTCACACCGCCGCCTTGCCGCGCACCAGATTCAGGATGGAGGTGACGTCGAGCGTTTTGGCACGTTGCTGGATATCCGGGAGGTATTTGGTATGGAGTTGACCCGCCTCTTGGACCAATGGGGTGTAAAGAGCTTTCATTTCGGATCCGCCGAACTTGCGGCCGCCAGCGTAATATTTCACAGCGAGTTGGCCAATGGCATAGGTGGATGCGAAGGAAAACGCGGAGCCAGTCGCCTCGTTGGCGATGCGACCGACGAGCTTGCCACCCAGTTTCTTGCCAAACCCGCCGATGAGCTTGCGAGCGAAACCTTCGATGACTTGAGAGCCAAACCCGATGCCCGCCGTGGCAAGAAATTCCTTGATGCTGGAGCGGTCCAACTCGAATCCGTGGGACTTGCCAATGCGCCACACCATCTTCATCTGGAGCGGCAGGATGGCCATGGTGGCGAGCGTTTCCGGCAGCAATTCGAGGGCTCCGTTGAGAATCGAGTAACGCAGGATCATGCCATTCGAATCGGCCACGGCACTCGCCGGTTCTCCGGCATCCAACGGCGCAAGGGCCACGGAGTCCACCTCGTCGTCGAGGGTTTTTGCATCGGCCACGCCGAGGGCAAGCTTGGTGCGGAGGTCATCGAGAAACGCTTGCTCGTCTACGGAAATGGATCCGTTGGCCTCGCAAACGGCGCGCGCCATTTCGTAGGCAAGCATCCTCTCATCGCGGGTTTTCAACTCGGCCACCGCGGCATCCATCGAGAGCCGGCCCATCAGAATGCGGCGTGACACGGCGGAAACATCCCCGCCACCAAGTTCGCTGGCAAGCGACTCGATGTGTCCGCGCTCCTCATCCGACTTATCGCCATCGGCGAAAGCGGCGAATAGACAAATGGCGAGTAGGGGTTCACGGGTCGGTTCGGTTTCGTTGAGTTGCATAAATTCGGATGTGTGGGTGGATGCGCCAAACGCGCGGCGTATCGATGGCCCAAATCGGGCACTCGCGCAGCTGGAAAATCACACGGTTTTTCCACCGGCATTCGCGGCAATCCACTGATAAGCGCGTATTGCATGAAACAGCCGTTCGGGCCGAAATTATAGGTTGTCTACGATTATTTGTTAGCTTTTTTTACTTCTTTAGTGCATGCTGGAATGTGCTGTCATAATCTCCGTTTGAGATCTGCTCCAGTAGCGATCCTGACTGGGATTCTTCGACACAGCACCCATTCTGTATGCTTACCACTTCGTCAGCCTTAATCGATTTTGAAAGCCTCACAAAAGCTGCTGCATCGATATGGCGTAGGGCGCAAAGTGCGTAGAGTTTTGGGCAAATGCGTTCTGTCTCAAAAAGCGCCACAAATCGTTGCTTGGCATTAGGAATTTCCAGAAGCATCTGGAATGCTAAATCGGCCTAACAGATGAAATTAACGACCGGTCTTTGATCATGTAAAAAGACGACCCGGAAAACAAACTTCCTCCACCGACTCCTACGCGGATCATTTTCAGACACTTCGTCTATCACCTGAAAGTCGCCACGCCCTCCCCCGACCACGGTTTCTACGATGGTCATTTCGTTTCCCCATCTTCTCGATCAACGCCAATCGCCCAATTAAGAAATCTGAACCAGTTACCAATTTCGCACGCTTTATCCGGATTTTGGCGGATTCTCACGGACTGTGGGGAAACCGCCCTAGAACCGGGATACGAAAAATCCGATCGGTGTGGAAAACTAAGCTGAATAATCTCCACTGCGGCACTTCCCATTGCTGCCAAACCCGCCCATAGTAAGACCATGCCGCCACGGGTGCGTTGAAGTCAAAATCCAGCGGCGGAGCCGATATATCGCACACCACGACCATTTAATGCTTGCGTAAGATTCTGTTAGGCCGAAAAAAATTTATGGCTTCAACGCA
>CAIXKE010000022.1 GCA_903919975.1 Akkermansiaceae bacterium
TCCTGCGGACGTTGGGTAAGCATTTCCATCAACCCGCTCAATACCAGTCGCTTCCGAGCAAATCCTCAAAAATCCAGTTTTGCTCCGTCTCGCTGTCTAGTTTTGAACCGTCTCTGTCTAGTTTTGTTCCGGCCCCGACAGATCAGACATCCTGAGGAGGCTGCCGTATTGAAGTCTGAAGCCAGCGCTCCGATAGATGGCGCGCTGCTGGCTTCAGGGTGGTGTGGATGTCAGACCGAAGCAGCGGGTGGCATTGTCGCGGGTGAGGGTGGCGAGTTGTTCCGGGGGGATGCCGAGGGCGGCGGCGAGGGCGTGGCCGATGGCGGGTAGATTGGCCGGGTGATTGAGGGAATCCGGCAAGGGATTTGAGATGATGGGGCCGGGCGGGAGCATGTCCGGGGCGTCGGTTTCCAGCAGGATGCGGTCATGGGGGAGCTTGCGGAAGACCTCGAGAACGGCGGCTTTTCGTGGATGGAGGAAGTGGCCGGAGAAGGAAAAATACGCGCCGAGGGGGACCAGGCGGCGGGCGATCTCGATGGAGCCGTTGAACGAGTGGAGGAGGAGGGTGGGTGGCGGCGGAGCTTCGGCGAAGGCGTCGAAAAGCGCGTTCCATGCCTTGAGGCAGTGGATGGTGAGTGGGCGCTGGGTTTCGCGGGCGAGGCGGAGTTGTGCGATGAATACGGGGAGCTGGACGGCGAGCGGCGGGGAGGAAATCCATTGGTCCAAGCCGCACTCGCCGAGGGTGGCGTGCGGGTGTTTTTCCAGGAGTTTGGAAAGGCGGTCAAACCAAGCATCGGTGATCGTGTGTGCGTGCCACGGATGGATGCCGAAGGCGGGAAACACGAAATCCGGATGGGCGAGGGCGAGCGCTTCGACCGCGGGCCAATCCGCTTCGCAGGTAGCGTTGGCGACGCAACGGGTGACTCCGGCCGCGCGCATGGCGGCGATGACTGGCGCTGGATCTCCGAGGCGCGGGTCTTGGAGGTGGTTGTGGGCGTCGGTCCAGCCGGGCATGGGAGTGCGATTAGTGCAGGCCGCGCGGGCCGGCTTTTTTCGGGCTATCAAACGTGACGTCGGTGATCGAGATGCGTCTTCCGGTGGCGGGATCGTGGGTGGCGACCTGCATTTTGCGGAGGGTCCAGACGTCTTTGGCGACCTGCATGATGTCCTCGACTTGAAATTCTTTGATAAGTCCGCCTTTTTTGTCATGGCCGCGGATGCGCATGAAGGCCCCAAATTTCACATGCACCCAGACATAGACGACCTGATAGTGGCCGGCGACTCCGGCGGGTTTATCGACGCGGATTTTGTAACAGGGTTGTCCGCCGACGTCTTCCTGGCCATCGAATTTTGGGTTTGGCCAGTAGAAGAAGCGCAGGGCGAGATCTTCGTAGGTGAGATCGGTGCCAGCGATGGGAGCGACGAGTTTCTCGGGCGGGAGTTTGAGGGTTTTGCCGTTGATGATTTCAAAAAGATTGAAAGTCTCATCGCCGATGCGCATGTGGAAAATCCGCCAGGATTCTTTGTTATCCGAGAACTGGAATTGGATGTCCTGGCCTTTCAGGAAGAGCGTGACCGGCGTTTTTTGGTTGCCTTTGCGGAGATTTCCGCTGAGTCCTTCATCGAGTTTGGTGAGGGTGGCGGACATGCGGGCACCTTCAAGGATCGCTTTGGGATCCGGTTGTTGAGCGGCGGCGGGGAGGGTGCCTAGCAGGCAAAATGCAAGCGCCAGAGGTTTGAAATTCATAAGGATAGGATGGATCAATTAGTCGATTCGACAAGCTTGGGAGTGATTTCCTTCAAAAAATCATGAGTTTAGTGCGGATTTTTTTTGAATTATAGTCTTTTGGGACTTGATGATCCGAGATCGGGTGAATTGGATGTGGGTCATACGCGATGTCGTAAATCCCCCTCATGAGTCTTCGCCAGCAGCTAAACGACATCCTTCCGGCCTTGCTTCCGGGAAATCCCGCTGACGCGATCAAAGGGACCGAGTTGATCCGACTGACGCGCTTACAGCTCGACGGCAACTATTCGGACGCCTCGTTGCGTTACCATTTTTCCATCATGTCCTGCGATCCGGCCTCGCCGATTGCGAAGGTTGAGAAGGGGCAGGGGTATTACCGGCGCAGTGCGCCATTGCCGGCGCTATCGGGCGCGCAGGAACTGCTCGCGCTGACGCAGGGACGGCTGGAGGATCTTGCCTCGGTCGATCAGGATTTGATGGACAACACCATGTTGCGCGTCCGGAAATTCCGCGCGGTGGTGACTCGTTATTACGAGATCAACGGGCGTTTTCCCTATGCCTTCCGGCAGGCTTTCGCCAAGGAAGCACCGATTAGCAATTTGTGGAAATACCCCGAGTTGGTGCTGGTGGATTGGGAAACCGGCGGCTCGCCGGATGAGGAGATGTCGCTTGATGAGACGATGTTGGCTTTCAAACAACGGTTAGGTATCGCGCCATTTCGCTTGGTTTCATCGCGGTTGCGCATCCAGCCGTCGCACCAGACGTTCCGCGAGGATTTCTATCAGACATTGGCGGTTTCCATGTGGGCGCAGGGCGGCGAGTTAATTTATGCCGCGCCGATCGAGGACGAGGCGTTGGCGGATAGTTTGCGGCGTTTGAGCGCATCGTTCGGGGTGGGCGTGACGTCGTTCGGGTTGACCGCCGAGGCCTTGGACGAACTTCCGCGGCCGGCGCACATTCTCAACGCGCATCCGAGAGAGACCGAGGCGATCATGGCGAAGCTCGATATCAACCGGATCGCGGCGCCGAAGTTCCGACCGCATTTGGATTGGATGGAGCTGAGTTCGTTGCGCAATGAATCCGAGGAGGCCGAAAAGCTGGTTCAATGGCTGATGCGCTGCATCGACGGGCGCCGCGCCGAGGCGTTCAAGGAAGACTGAAGCCGTGAGCTGGACATTCAAGAGTGTGGCTGTGGTGGGTTCCGGGGCGATCGGATTGTATTACGGTGGACGGCTTGCGGCGGCGGGCGAGGATGTGCGGTTTTTGCTGCGGTCGGATTATGATGCGATTTCGGAAGGTGGCTTGAAGGTGGAAAGCGTGCATGGGGATTTTGCCGTGCCGGAGCTTCGGGCATTCCGGACGTCGGCGGAAATCGGACCGGTGGATTTGGTGATCGTTGCTTGGAAGGCCACGGCAAATCATTCATTGTTAGACGTGTTGCCGCCTTTGTTGCATGAGGGCACGCAGGTGCTCACGTTGCAGAATGGTTTGGGGAACTGCGAGGCGATCGCGGAAATCACAGGAGCGGAGCGGGTGGTCGGTGGGCTGTGTTTTGTTTGCATCAACCGGATTTTCCCGGGATTGGTGAGGCATTCGGCGGGTGGTCGGGTATCGATCGGTGAGTGGCGGCCGGGGATTCCGGGGCGGGCGGAGGAGTTGGCCGGACGCTTCAAGGCGGCGGGTATTTCCGCCAGCGCGGTGGCGAATCTCGAGCAGGCGCAATGGGAGAAACTGATTTGGAATATCCCTTTCAACGGGCTGTCCGTGAGCGAGGGTGGTATCACGACTGATGTGTTGTTAGCCAATCCGGAAACCGAGAGTGAAATGCGCGCGCTGATGACGGAGGTCATCATGGCGGCGCGCGCGCTCGGGCTTGATCTATCCGATGAGTTGATTGATTTCAACATCGAGCGGACGCGCCCGATGGGGCCTTACAAGACGTCCAGCATGATTGATTTTGTCGAAGGCCGGGAAGTCGAGGTCGGACCGATCTGGAAAGAGCCGTTGCGCCGCGCGAAGGCTGCGGGTGTTGGGATGCCGCACTTGGAAAAGCTGGTGCGGCGGATCAATTATCTGGTAGGTTAGGGCGCGACGGCGAGGCGCTCCGGTGCGGTTTCGCGTTCGAAGAGGAAGCCGTTTTCCTTGTAGGTTTTGAGGCGGAAATGGGTGGCGGTGGAGAGCACGCCTTCTAACGAACTGAGTTTTTCGGAGACGAAGCGCGCGACATCGCGGAGATCGCGGCCCTCGACGACGACCATCAGATCGTAGCCGCCGCTGGCGAGATAACAGGAGACGACTTGGTCGAAACGGGCGATGCGCATGGCAAGGCGGTCGAAGCCGCCGCCGCGTTCGGGGGTGACTTTGACTTCGATGAAGGCGGAAACCGAGATATCACCGGCGGCTTCCGGATCGATCACGGCGTGGTAGCCGAGAATGGTGCCTTCTTTTTCCCAGGCGGCGACGCGGCGGGTGACGGCGTCATGCTCCAACGACAGGAGATCGGCGAGTTCCTGGTGGGTGAAGCGGGCGTTGCGGCTGAGCAATTCGAGGAGCGGATCGGTGGACATGGTGGGCAGGATTAGCTTGGATTCGGGACGCTGAGGATTTCGCGCTGCCGGTCTTGGACGGGAGCGCCGGCTTCAAGCCATGGGTCGTAAACTCCCCAGCCTTGGCTGATGAGGCCGCGGGCGCGGGTGAAGCGATCCGGACTGTTGAGGACGACTACAATCAAACGGCGTGGGGTGGCCCCCTTTGAGCCATCCGGTTTTTTTCGGACTAGGGGATCGCGCTCCATGCAGACTGAGACGCAGGGACCGGCGGCGGTGGTGGTGCCGGTTTTGACGCCGAGGATCCCCAATTCTCCGACCAGTTCGTTGGTGTTGCGGATGTCGTAGTTGCTGCTTCCGGAGGCGCGTTCGACTTTGATTTGTCGGCTCGTTTGGCGGACGATGAAGCTGAACGCGTTGCGACGCATGGCGTAAATCGAGAGGCGGGTGACGTCGGCTGCGGTGGAATAGGCCTTCGCGCCGGGTCGTTCCAAGCCATGTGGGTTGGCAAAGCGGGTTTGGGTCATGCCGATGGCCTTGGCGAGGCGGTTCATTTCTCCGACGAATTCGGCCACGGGGTCATTGTTCTTTCCACGACTCGTGGCGAGCGCGCGGCCGACGTGATTGGCGATCGTTAGGGCGGCGAGATTGTCCGAGCCGAGCAGGGCGGAGTAGAGGGCGTCGCGCATGGAGATGCGGTCGCCGGGTTGGAGGTTCATGGGATTCGGGCCGCCGACCAAGGTGATGGTGTCGGGCACGGTGATTTGGAGAGTGCGGATGTCAGCGCCGGCGGCGGCGGCCCAATCGACGGCGACGGCACCGGTGGCGATTTTGGTGAGGCTGGCGATCGGGCGTTTGGCCGAGGCGTTGGAGGCGACCAGCACTTTTCCGGAGTAGGCCTCGACGACCATGATGCTCTCTTGGGCGCGGATGGTGGGGGAAAACGTGAGAATTGCGGCGGAAAGGGCCGGAATAACGAAAAATGGGAGATTCTTCATGGGAAAGGAGCGGCAGAGTAGCGGTGGCGGGCCGCAACTCAATCCCAAACCATCAGCGAGGATTCTGCCATGCGCTCGCTGGTGGTGAATGCGCATGCTTGCTCCTACGCTTCGGCGATATTCTGCGATATTCTGCGACCTTGCCTGATTCGGGGTGGCTTGGGTTTACTCCGACTTGGAGGCAGGTTTTTCTCTCGCGGGAGCGGTAAAGACCTCGAATTTTGCTTTGAGGGTATCGATCAGCGAGTCGCCGGTGTCTTTTTGGAAACGGATTGCCATGCCTGCGACAAAGGCTGCCAATGCGAGAACCAGAAACAACAGAATCATTGCGCAGCCGCTGCCGCCGGAAGAGGATTTTTCAGACTCCGGCTCAAGGTCATGGGATTCCTCGTCTTTGTTTTTGTCGCTTTTGGGTTCCTCGTCTTTGGATTCCTGGGCTTTAGCTTCGTCTTTTTTGGTATCCTCCGTGGAATCCGCCGGCGTGGGGCGTTGCGGTTCGGAGTCGTCGTCTGGGATGAGTTGTTGGGGTGGTTTGGTGTCTGTCTTTTGGGATTTCAACTCGGCGAGTTCCTCGTCGGAGAGTAGGAAATCGAATAACACATCGCCGATTTTCACGGGGATTCCATTGCGCAGTTGGATGACTTGGTGTTGTGCGCCGTAGATTTTGAGGCCATTGGTCGAGCCGAGATCGCGCAATTCGTATCCACCGGGCACGCGCCGCATTTCCGCGTGGTTCACAGAGACGGAACCGCAGTTGATGACGATATCGTTTTCGCTGCCACGGCCGAGGGTGACGGAGCTCCGATCGAGTTGGAACCGATAGGGTTGGGAGGTTTTCTCGGGAACGGTGATGGTGACGCGAGGCATAACTTTAGAACGATTTTTCTGAAGCGTTTCTAGCATGAAATTCGCAGGAAACACATGATTTTTTTGATGCCGAATTTCAGCCTGCGTGGCGGGTTTTTTTCATGGCTTGTCGAGCAGCGGGGCGACGGCGGCGTGGCGCGTCAGAAACTCATCGCCGAGAGCGCCATAAGCCTGTGCGCCAAGGCCGTTGGGATCGTGTTCGAAGATCGATTTTCCGTGGCTCGGAGCTTCGCCGATACGGATGGTCCGGGGGATCATCGTGTGGTAAATTTGTTCCGGGAAAAACTGAGCAACTTCTTCGACCACTTGGCGTGAAAGCAAGGTGCGGCCGTCATACATGGTCATGACGATGCCTTCGAGGCGGATGTCGGGATTGGCATCCGAGTTGCGGATTTGATCGATGACGTGGACGATTTTGGCGAGTCCTTCGAGGCCATACCATTCGCATTGGAGTGGGATGAGGATTTCATCGGCGGCGGCGAGCGAGGAGGTCATTAACACGCCGAGCGAGGGCGGGGTGTCGAGGATGCAGTATTCGAACAAGTCGTTGGGTTTGAGGCCTTGGAGGATGTTGCGGAGGCGGGTGAGGTGATCGTCGCTGCGGGCGAGTTCGATTTCCACGCCGGCGAGGTCCATTTCCGAGGGAATGAACGAGAGGTTTTCGCGGCCTGAGGGGAGGATTTGTTGGTGAACGGTGGCTTCGCCCATGAGGACGGGGTACATGCTGCCGTTTTCCGGCGGGTCGATGCCGAGGCCGCTGGTGCAGTTCGCCTGCGGGTCCATGTCAACCAACAGCACCCGTTGGCCGCGTAGGGCCAGGGCGGCGGAGAGGTTGAGGGCGGTGGTGGTTTTTCCCACACCTCCCTTTTGGTTGGCAACGGCGATGACTTTCATGGAGGCGGGGATGACTCTTCCGCGATCGTGCCCGTCATGCAATCAAAACATCCGGAGGCGGGCAAAGAGCATTCCTGCGCAACGGGGGATTGGGTTCCGATCCGAAGAGAGAGAAAACACGGATTTCAGGTGGTTTCCATCGGGCATTCCACGCCATGAAATCGTCGGGAAAACTGGTTTTCTCAATCGCCCCATTCGTCCGAGAGCTTCGGGGGGATCAAGTATTTCAGGGTGCCGTGGCGGGTGGGAGGATTCACGCGGAGGCAGGCGATCGCGCCTTTTTTGACCATGACCGCGCCGCCGGAAACGCCGAGAATCCACTCGATGAAGTTGGAGAAATCCGGTTCGTGGCCGACGATGGCGACGCGTTTGAAATCGCTAAATCCGGCGAGTTCTTTCATGGCGGATTCCGGGTGCATGCCGCAGGCGAGCCAGCCTTGGATGACGGGGTTAGGGATTCCGGCGGTTTGGCAGAATTCATCGGCGGTTTGGCGGGCGCGGACGAGCGGGCTGGTGAGGACGATTTCCGGGAGGATTTCCGCGTGTTTCAGGAGTTTGGCGGCGCGGTGGGCTTGTTGGCGGCCTTTGGCGACGAGTTCGCGCGCGCGATCGCCACCGGGGTTGGTGTCTTCAGCCTTGCCGTGGCGGAGTAGGATGAGGTCCATTTTTTGGGTAAAAGCTGAAAAGCTGAAATGTTGAAATGGAGAGGCGGAGACGATTACATGGTCATGCCGCCGTCGACGGCGATGGCTTGGCCGGTGATGTAGCGGGCGGCGGGGCTGGCGAGGAAGACGACCATGGCGGCGATATCCTTGGTTTCGCCAAAGGTGGCGAGGGGGATTTTGGCGATCACGGCGTCTTTGATCGCTTGCGGGAGTTCATCGGTCATGTCGGTGGTGATGAATCCGGGGGCGACGGCGTTGCAGGTGACGCCGCGTCCGGCGAGTTCGCGGGCGACGGCTTTGGTGAAGCCGATCAGGCCGGCTTTGCTGGCGGAGTAGTTGGTTTGGCCGGCATTTCCGATCAGGCCGATGACGGAAGCGATGTTAATGATGCGTGGGTCCTCGGCTTTCATGAGGCTGCGCATGAAGGCTTTGACGGTGTTGAAGGCGCCTTTGAGGTTGGTGTCGAGCACGGTGTCCCAATCTTCCTCTTTCATCCGCATGAGGAGTCCGTCGCGGGTGACGCCGGCGTTGTTGACGAGAATGTTCACGGGGCCGAGCTCCTCGGTGATTTTTTTCGCGAGTTCCTGGACGGCGGTGTGATCGGAAATATCCACGGCATAGGCGGTGGCGGTTCCTGGAAACTCGGCGTTGATTTCCTCTGCGGCTTTGCCGCAACTCGACGCGCTGCGGCTGACGACGGCGACCTTGGCTCCTTCCGCAGCAAGTGAACGGGCGATTTCCTGACCGATTCCGCGTCCTCCCCCGGTGACGACGGCGATTTTATTGGCAAAGCGTGACATGCCGGAAGCGTGGCGAGGAATCGCCCCGGATGTCAATTCCGGGGATCGGACTCAGGCGCTTGGCAGTCGTGCGGAAACGAGCTTGGCGACGTATTTGGCGAGCATGTCGGCCTCCAAATTGACCGCTTGGCCGATGCGTGCGGCGTGGAGGTGGGTGTTATCCCAGGTGTGCGGGGTGATCCAGAACACGGCTTCGCTGGGCGTGAGTTCGGCGATGGTTAGAGAGACGCCATCGATGGCGAGTGAGCCTTTATCCACGCAGAGGTCGTGGATTTCCGGCGGTAGTGAAACGGCGACGATGTGGTCTTGGCCGCTGGCTTCGAGGCGAGTGATTTTCCCGGTGGCATCGACGTGGCCTTGGACGAAGTGACCGCCGAAGCGGTCGCCAACCATCATGGCGCGCTCGAGGTTGACGGTGGAGCCCATGGTGAGTTGGCCGAGTGAAGTGATCTTCAAGGTCTGGGTGAGCAGGTCGAATGAAACTGCTTTCTCGGTTAGGTCCGCCACGGTGAGGCAGCAGCCGTTGATGGCCACGGAGTCGCCGAGCTTGAGTGCGGCGGCGAACGGCAGATCCAACGTGAGACGCGCTTGTTCGCCGCGGTTTTCAAGCGTGACGACGGTTCCTACAGCTTCGACGAGTCCGGTGAACATGGCTCAGAGGGACGGGGCGTTTTGTTCAATGGCTGGGACGGTGGGCGGGATTTTTTCCTGATCGACATCCGCTGAGCCATTCGGAAGCAACACGAAGCAAAGATAGACGATCACTGTCGGAGTGAGAGCACCTAGAAACAAACCGAGCGGGGAGACACCATCTTTGAAAAACTTCGAGAGGATGCTTTGTCCGGCAGGGTTGGGTGCATTGGCAATGACGGTCAGGCCGCCACCGGTCACCGCACCGGCGACGACAGCATGTTTCGCGCTGAGGGAAATGTCCTGCACTTGGGCGGCAAGGTAAGTGATGGCGGCGTTGTCGTTGAATGCGGTGAGGATCGTCGCTCCTAACATGAGCGCCTGATCATTGAGTGAGGTGATGACGGGAGCGATCCACCATGCCTGACAGCCGCCATGAATCACCAAGCCAGCGAGGAAGAAGCCGACCAGCATCGGGCTGCGCAGCGACATTGTATTCTGGTGGTGTTGGGTGGCGGTAGTGAAGGCCATGAAGAATAGAAATCCGCCGATAAAAAGCACCGGGTAGTGCGCGGTGTAGACGGTCCATGCGAGGAATGCCAGATGGACCATGGTGACCCAGGGAGGTATTGGATTTTCCCGCTCGGTCCAGGAGGGTTTTTCGATGATTCCATCCTGTTTGCCGTCCGCCTTGTCAGAAATTTCAAAGAGGGCCTTGCGGAAATAAAGGAAGTAGAGGCCGCTGGAAATGAGGATGCCGACTACGGCCTTCCAGCCGAAGTGTTCCACCATGAAGAGCGAGCTCCAGCCCCATTTGGCGGCAACCATGAGGACCGGCGGCGCGGCGAAATTGGTGAGAGTGCCGCCGACGGAAATGTTGACGAAAAGCAGGCCCAGCGTGCCGTAGGCGAGTTTGGCCGGCGGTTTGTAACGATAGAATTTTTTGGCCAGCAAGAGGGCTCCGATGGTCATGGCAGCGGGCTCGGTGATAAACGAGCCGAGGATCGGCGAGATGATCAAAACGCTGAGCCACCATGCGGAGGGCGTGCCTTTGCCGAGCGCGGCGGCCTTCGACATCATGGCCTCAGCGAAGCGCAGAACCGGACGGCTGGCGGCGATCGCCATGATGACCACCACGAAAATCGGTTCGGTGAAAACGCGGTCTTTGCCGACGTAGAGCACGAAATCCGCCCACGAATGGTAATAGATTGCGGCGGCGGCCAATCCCAAGACCCACAAGCCGAAGACCGCCTCAACCTCGCCGAGGAAATGGAACAAGGTGGCCTTAAAGGAAACTTCATGAACTCCTTCCGGATGGAGGCTATCCCGCGCGCCGCGTTTTTTCAGTTCGAGTGCGTGTTCGTGTTCGTAGCGGTGCGAGAGCTTGGTGAACGAGGCCGCCGCGAAGGTATGGAGAATGGCTAGCAAGAAAATGAGCGAAGCAGCAACGTTGAAGGGTTCTGCCGCCGCGCGGGCCTTCAAGACTTCCAGGATTCCGCCCTCGACTTTAGGATAGCTTTCAAGGGGTTTTGGGAAAATCGCGTGCTGTGTGGTTCCATCGCTAAGTTTTTCATAGGATGGAGCATGCTCGTGACTGACGGCGCCAAATGATGCTGTTGGAAGGATCAGAATCAGGGCGGCGAGGAGTTGACGCAATTTCTTCATGGCTGAGAGTGCGAGATTCGTAGGGAGTGTTCTCGCAGGCGGCAAGAGGGATCTTGTACGACTCATTCAGGCACCAGCCATTTTTCGCGGCGGAACCATGTTTCCTGGCGTTTCGCATATTGGCGGGTGGCGGCGTTGATCAGGTCTTCGCAAGTGGCGCGGTCGATTTCTCCGGCGATGAGCGCGCGGATTTCGCGGAAGCCGATGGCTTTTTCGCAGTTGGCGGAAACGGTCTTCAAGCTGGCGACTTCTTCGAGCGCGCCATGGTCTAACATGGATCGGGTGCGGTCGGCGATACGGGCGTGCAGGTCCGGGCGGCTGCGCTGGATGACGATGCCGCGCAGGGTTTGTGAAATCTCGCGGGTTTTGGTTTCCCATTGATCCCGGAGGTCGGAGGCTTTCTGGCCGGTGAGAATGCAGATTTCCAAGGCGCGGGAGACGAAGCGGCGGTTTTGGAGAGCGGTGCGCGAGGCTTCGGCGGGATCGAGTGCGCGGAGTTCGGCCACGAGGTCATCGAGCGGGCGGGCGTCGAGGGCGGCGCGGAGATCGGCGTCGGCGGTGGGCAGCGGGGAGGGGCCGTGGGTGAGGAATTTGAGATAGAGACCTGAGCCGCCGGTGATGATCGGGGTTTTGCCGCGGCTTTGGATTTCCTCGATGACGGGTTTTGCGAGGCGCATGTAGCTGCCGGCGTCTGCGGCTTCGGTGGGATCGAGGATGCCGTAGAGGTGGTGTGGGACGATGGCTCGTTCTTTTAACGAAGGAGCGGCGCTGACGATTTCGAGGCCGCTGTAGAGTTGGAAGGCGTCGGCATTGACGATCTCGCCGTCGAGTTGTGCGGCGATTTCGAGAGCGAGCGCGGATTTGCCGGAGGCGGTGGGGCCGCAGATGTAATAAGGAGTGACGACACTCTTGTCGTCACAGAATTTTGTGGGGACAGGAGTGTCCCCACTCCTTATGGGATCGCCAGTGCTCGTTCGCTTTGCCATAGGGTGAAGGTTCCTTGTGTTAACTTCGCGGGATTTTTTCGGATATACCGCACGGCGTTCGCAAAATGCGTCGCATCGCGGATCAATGTGTCGCGGTAATTTCTCTGCCAGATGGGGCCCGTGCCAATTCGCCGAGAGGATATACCTTTCCAGCTTTGCATGAGTTTTTCCAAGGGGGCGAGCGGAGTGAACAGAAGGTGGATGTGATTGGGCATGATGGCCCAGGAGTGATGATTCACCTTGGTGCTGTGATCATGCATGAGGGTTTCTTCGAGAATCTCTCTGTTTTCAGCTTTCTTAAACAGACAGGTGCCGAAGCCTTCGTCCAGCCATGCCTCTAACTTCCATGTGAAACGCTGGTGGTATTCTTTTTCGATTTCTGGGGTCCAGGGTTCGGGATTTTGGGATTTCCAGATTTTGAGCTCTTGTTTCAATTCGTTGAGTTTTGAGCTGGGCATTGAGTCGCCGAGGCGGAAGGTGACGAATTGAATGACTTCGTTTTGTTGCCAGTGGGGGAGTTTTTCGCCGTGAATTTGGGTTTCGGAGGCGGGGTTGTAGTAGTCTGGCATGGGAGGATTTTTTTTGTGGGGACAGGAGTGTCCCCACTCCTTATTAGAACGGGAATTTTCCGCCCATGCCTTTCATCATGTCCTTCATGCCGGCTGCGCCGCCCATTTGTTTCATCATGTTTTTCATCTTGTGCGGTGATTTCATCATTTTGCGCATTTCGCTGAATTGTTTGATGAGTTGGTTCACCTGCATAAGGGAAGTGCCGGAGCCGGCGGCGATGCGCTGGCGGCGGGAGCCTTTGATGATTTCGGGGCGGCGGCGTTCATCCAGAGTCATGGATAAGACGATGGCCTCGGTGCGTTTGAGTTTCGAGCTGTCCAGCGCGCCGCCGGGGAGTTGTTTTTTGATTTTGCTGAATCCGGGCATCATTCCTAACAGACCTTCGAGCGGGCCGAGGTTTTGAAGCATCTTCATTTGATCGAGGAAGTCAGTGAAATCAAATTTTCCTTCTTGGATGCGCTGCATCGAGCGCATGGCGTCCTGTTCGTTTACCTTGCCGGCGACTTGCTCGACCATGCCGACGATGTCGCCCATGCCGAGGATACGGTCGGCCATGCGGTCGGGGTGGAACTCGAAGAGTTGGTCCAACTTCTCGCCCTCGCCGGCGAATTTGATTGGCTTGCCGGTGACGGCGCGCATTGAGAGGGCTGCACCGCCACGAGCATCGCCGTCCAGTTTGGTTAGAATAATGCCGGTGATGCCGACGGCGTTGTCGAAGTGTTGTGCGACGGAGACAGCTTGTTGGCCGGTGGCGGAGTCGGCGACTAAGAGGGTTTCTTTTGGTTTGACGAAATCATGGAGGCGTTTGAGTTCGGCGATGAGGCGTTCGTCGATTTCCTGGCGGCCGGCGGTGTCGAAGATGAGGACGGTGCCTTGTTGTTTTTCGGCCCAAACGAGGGCGTCTTTTGCGACCTTGACGACATCGGTTTCGCTGGCGTCCGGGGTGTAGCACGGGACATCAATTTGTTTCGCTAGGGTGGCGAGTTGGTCGATTGCGGCGGGTCGATAGAGATCGCATGCGATGAGGAGCGGGCGGCGGCCTTCCTTTTTGAGGCGGTTGGCGAGTTTGGCGGAGGTGGTGGTTTTGCCGGCACCGTTGAGTCCGCAGATCAGGATGCGGGCGGGGGGATTGAGGTCGAGTGGAACTTGGTCGCCGCCTAACAGATTCGCGAGTTCGTCATGGAAGATTTTGACGATTTGCTCGCCGGGTTTGATGGATTTGAGGACATCCTCGCCCATGGATTTTTCCTTCACCTTGGCGATGAAGTCCTTGGCGACGTCGAATTCCACGTCGGCTTCGAGCAGGGCGATGCGGATTTCGCGGAGGGCATCGCTGATGTTTTTTTCAGAGATGCGGCCCACACCGCGGAGATTGCGGAAGGTTTTATCGAGGTTGTCGGCGAGTGAGGAGAACATGGTTTGGGTAAAAGCTGAAAAACTGAAATGCTGAAAAACTGAAATTTATTCCCCTTCAGGGAGGTAGGCGGCTTCGCGGTCGATTTGGAAGGACCAGCGGAGTGGGGATTCGGTTGCTTTACCGGCGAGGTCGTTCCAGGAGATGGTAACCTGGCAGGTGGGTTGGCGCAGGCGGCGGTTGACTTGCCATGAGAATTTGTGGGTTTCGGAGACGAAGTAGGCGGGGACCTCGCCGAATCCGGAGACTTTCATGATGAGGCTGGCGGGGTCGAAATTTTCGAGTTTTGTGAGATCGGCGGAAATTTCCGGCAGGCGGGAGTTGATGACGGCGCCAGACTCGGGAGATACGGGAAAGGGCGTGGTCTGGATCAGGCCGGCGATGGCGCCTTCGGGTCCGGCAATGGGATTTTGGGAGTCGCGGTAAGTGGTGGCGATTTCGAATATCTTGTCATAATTTCCAAGAATCATGTAGCGGGGAAGAGTCTCGTCGGGCATGGAGCGTTTCACTTTTCCCGGCTGTACGGTGAACGAGTAGGTGTATCCGAATTCCTTCGAGAGTGGGAGCATTTCTTCGGTGTGGTAGCCGCCGGGATAGGAAAAGGTGCTGGCCTTGATTTTGAATTTCGCTTCGAGGAAGCGTTTAGATTCGCCCATTTCCTTGCGCAGGAATGCGTCATAGGCGTCGGGTCCTTTTTTCTGGTGGCTCTTGAAAGTGATGGGATAGGGATGGCTGACCGAGTGACTGCCGATGGTGGCACCGGCCTTGATCATTTCCTGAATCATCGGGGTGGTCAGCGCCTTGCCGCCGCCATCGACATAGTTTTTATAGAGATAGAGAGTGAAGGGGTAGCCGAACTCTTTGAGGATGGGAAATGCGTCGGTGTAAACGGATTTCCAACCGTCATCGAGAGTGAGGAGAAGGGATTTTTCCGGGATTTGCTTTTCGCCGCGTTTCCATGCTCCGAAGTCTTCGAGCGAGATCACCGTGATACCGAGTTGGCGGATGGTTTCCATCTGCTTGCGGAATTTCGTGGTGTGGAGACGCATAGCGGTCTCACTTTGGGTTTCGGAAAAATCGTGATAACCGAGCACGGAAACGCGCACTCCATCGTCCGGTATCTCCGGTTCTGCGATGGGTGCGACGGTCGAGGGTGTGGGGATGGCGGCATCCTGCGCCCACAAGCAAAGGCTGCTGAGGAGGCTGAGAATCATGGTGAATTTCGTCATCGGTGCGGGAAACTAGGCGCAGATTGCGAATTTTGAAAGCCCCAAGAGTGGAAGTGCGTGATGTGCGGTATTTTAGATTTCCGGAATTCTCCACTCGTGGTAGTGTCTCCGCTGTGCATTTGCTCCTTAGATTTGTCATTCTCGTCGGGTTCGCCGCTGTTTCCACGCAGTGTCAGCGCGTGGGGCCAGCTGGAGGCGGGGTCGATCGTTACAATACATCGCTGCGGCCAGCCGCGCCCGGCGGTTCCGTGGCTCCCTCCGGCGGGACCACGTCCGCTTCGCGGATCACGCGCGAGGTGAATTTGAAGCAGGATATGGTGCCGCGCCGCACGCATGGTCGTAAGGTGGTCCGACCGATGGTCCCTCGTTATATCACCATTCATAGCACGCAGAATTATTCGGCAGATGCTTGGAAACATTCGCTCGCCCTGAAGAATGGTGCGCTGCGCTCGCCGAAAACCCGCACAGGCAACCGCATCGGCTACCTGATCTGGCACTTCACAGTGGACGACCGTGTGGCGATTCAACACATGCCAACCAACGAGCAAGGCGAGCACGCCGACTTCCATGGCCCGGGAAACCGCCTGTCGATCGGTATCGAAATGTGCGAACATCGGGGCAGTAACCGGTCAGCCACCATTGAGCGCACCGCTAAGCTCACGGCAATCCTGATGAAGAGCAAAGGCATCCCGCTGGCGAATGTGAAACCGCATTACCATTGGCCGCGTGCGGGGAGAAGTCCGGCAAACAAGAATTGCCCGCATTTTCTTTTGGATAATGGCAAGCCCGGGAAAAAGTGGCGCTGGTTCCAGAGTCGCGTGAATTATTACTATCAGAGCCTCTCGTCATGACAGCGCCTTTAACCGATCATGGAAGTCCGGGAAACCGGGATGGATCGTTAGATCCTACGGTGTTTTATGTTTGCCAGCGCTGCACGGCCTGCTGCAAGTGGCCGGGTGACGTGCGGATTGAGGAGGATGAGATCGCTCCCATCGCCCGTATTCTTGGCATGGCCGAAGAGGATTTCATCGGTCGATACACCCGCCTGCGGACGAACCGCAAGGGGTTGTCGCTGATTGAGAAGGAAAACCACGAGTGCATCATGCTCGAGGGCAACGCCTGCCGGATCCATTCGGTGAAGCCCGAGCAATGCGCTGGGTTTCCTAATAAATGGAATTTTCCGGGTTGGCGTCAGGTTTGCGAAGCGATACCGGTGCCGATGTGAAAGATCAGACCAGTTCGGGATCGGTGCCGATCATGCCGATGAGGCTTTCACGGTATGCGGCGGAGTGGACATAATTGTGGACGGATTTCGCCTTATTAAGTCGTTCCTGGATGCGCAGGCGGCGGAGTTCGCTCTGATAGTTCGGCTTGGTGAGGAAGGCTTCGAGGTAGGCGGTGTGTCGGTTCCAAAGGGCTTTGTCCACGGTGACTTTGGCGTCGAGACGTGCTTGATACCAATCGGATGCCAGCATGGACTCGCGGGAGAAAAGGGCGCGGATGTCCGGGTGTTGGAGGGGTTTCCCCTCATATTCGCCGTAAGCCATGATGTGGAGCAAGGCTTTGAGTGGCGGGCATGCGGCATCGATACCGCCGTCCTTGAAGTAGTTGAGTGCGACGGTGCGTTGGGTTTCGATGATGTTGTCGAGGCCATCGACGAAGTCGGGGATCGATTGTAGTTCGGGGCGGAGCATGTCCTCGGTGAAGACTGTGTCCGGTGCGGAGAAGATGCGGCCGAAGAACAATCTGACGAAACTATCCGTGATGCGATAGCCGAGGCGGCTGGCTTCCACGGTTTTGCCATCATGTTGGAAGTCCTCGATTTTTTCGAGGTATCCATGCTCGATCAGATAGGCCGGCTCGCGTTCGGGTATGAACATGCGGGACCAGACTTCCGGAATGAGAAGGCTGATATCATGATCGATACGGTATTTGCGGCCGATATGTCCGGCGGCGCTGGTGAAGCCGTGGTAGCCGGTGACCAGATAGGAAACCAGAGCGGCATTGAGATCGTGGACTGGTAGAATGGCGTTGAAAGGCCCCTTGGTGAGAGCACCCTCGCTGCCCGCGCCAGTGGTGGACGGGCTCTTGCCGGTGAGTGAGGCGATGAAGTCCATGAACAACTCCGGGAGTTCCTGATAGTGGATTGGGTTGTAAACCGCCAGTGCGCGGATTCCGGCCTTTTCGTCGGGTGGATTGTTACGTCGTCCGGCTAGCACTGAATTCACGGGGACGGGGACCGGTGTTTCGAGTGGCAGGCGGCGGAGAAGGCGTTTGCCGAGCATCCCGAGATAGAGGCCGCGCGGGTCTTCGAGGTCCGGGCGGTTCTGGAGATAGCGCGGGTTTTTAGTCGGCTTGCCATCCACGAGACGCGGTTGGTTGGAGCTGATGACATAGTCCGGTTTCTCCGCTTTCACAAAGGTGCCGATCATATCGCGCATGGGTGGTGTGAATTGCTCGAAGCGGATGGCGTCGCTCACCATCGCCTCCGCGCCGGTGCGGGGGATCGGTTCGTAGTTAGAGAAAAACAATCCGCCTTGGCTGAAGTCACTTTCGGTTTTTTTATCGTAACCACGGTGGATCGCATCGTCGGGGCGTTGGAAGAGCCGGTATTCGCAATTCTTGATGAATTTCAGAGATGGATTGGCAAGGGCCGGGTGGAGGCCCTCGATGCATTCCCGCGAGACGACCATGGAGACGCTGATGTCATCCTCGGTTTGGATTTTTTTTGCCGGGGCGAAATCCTTACGTAGGCTGAAGGTGCGCCAGGTGCCATCGCCTGCGAAGCCGACACGCAGGTATTGGGCCATGAGGCGTTGGCGGCGGTAGATGAGCTGGCGGGCGGGCAGGCCGTTGATGAGATCCACGCTGAAGCGCTCGCGCCAGTCTTCGCCCCAATCAGGTTTGTAGAAGCGTTTGATCAGGAAGACGAGGTCTCTAACTGATCCGCTGATAGTTTCCACCCATGAGTTATAGGTGTTCGTATAGGCTGGGCTGGGAGAGAGCAGGCGGATGACCGAGCCGAGCGAGCGCTGCGAGCTTAGCAATGGGCGGCTGGGTTTATCCGGATCTGGCGCTGCGGCATAACGATCTGCGAAATCATGGTTGATGATGTTCCATGCGGCGTTGAGATCATTTTTCAGATCGCTGACGAGCAGGGATGCGGTGATCATGGCGTCTGATAGAGATTTTGAGATCTCAGACTTGCCGCCGCCGGAGACAGTGCAGGGTTTGTGGCAGAAGGTGCCTTCGGCATTGGTGCCGATCAACCGCCAGCGCATCCCGGCGGATGGCTTGGCCATTTCTACTTTGTATCCGGAGGGCAGGACGTAGGTAATTCCCGGCTGTAGTGAGATTTTCTGCGGGCCATCGGCATTTTTCCAGGTGATGGATTGGCTGTGCAGTTCGATGCGGACATCTTCGGGCACGTAATAGATATCACGAAAGCGCTTATCAATGCCGTAGCCCTCGGCCTGGAGGTCGAAGAGTTTGGCATAGCGCGCCGTGAGTCCGGTAAAGCGGTGATCCACCGGGCTGGAGAAGTCGCTCAGAGAGAAGTCCTCGCCAAGGTCAAAGCTCGGGAAGGCGATGGCTCCGCCAGCGTGTTCTTCCTCTGCGTTGCCAAAGAGGTTGGTGGCGTAGCTGATCTGGGTTTTGACCTCTTTTTTACAATAGCCGTAGTAGTTGTCCGCGATAATCGTGACGATGATGCCGCGCTTGTCCCGGCAGGTGATTTTGAAGGCTCCGCCATCATTGTAGAGTTCTTCTTCGCGCTCCCAGCACATGGTGTCGCGTTTCTGGCGCTCGGTGGCGGCGGAGATGTGGGGGAGTCCGAGTTCTTTTTTGGTTAGAGAAACGAGGTGGGGTGCGAGGATCACGCAGCCGCTGTGGCCGGACCAATGGTCGGTATCGATGCGGGAGTCGTTGTCCGGCAGGTAGGGGTCTCCGGCGTTGCCGAAAATGCTCTCCACGAAGTCCAGATTGCTGATCAGGTTTCCCGGTGCGAAGAAGCGGATTTCCATCGATTTCTCTGGAGAAACGCCTGGAACTTCCGGCGCGATCACCGGGCGCAACAGCAGGGAAACGAACACTTTCGCCGGGGTGGGGGAGGTGCCGGTGAAAGGCAGCGTCATGAGGTCCTGCGGCGGGGTAAGGGCGTGGCTCAGAATCCGTGCGAAGGTGGCCTTGGGTACGGATTTTTTATCGGCGGGTACCGGCAATCCACCTTCGGCGACATGGAAGACGCCTTCTGTGGTCCGGCGGTCGCTTGCGGGATTGTGGCAGACTCCCTGATGGACGCGATATGAGCTCAGGATCGAGGATTTGAACTCATCTTGATCCGGTGGCAGAGAAAGCATGCGGGCGATGCCGTGGCGCTCCATGACCATGGCGCCGACGGGTACCAAATGGCGGCCATCGGCGAAAATCTCCGCCGTGATCTCTTCACCGAGATAGTCGCGGAGAAACGCATCAATGGATGCGTCCACCGGACACAGGTAATCGGAAAGCAGGCGGGTTTTCTCTTGGAAATTTGCAATCAGCGAGCGGCCGAGATCGAGAAAAGGGTAGTCCTCTTCGTTGCCGACAATTGGGTATCCTCGGGCGGCGAGCTTGAGGTTGACGAATTCGCGGAGGCGATTTTCTTCAACAGGGGAGGCGATGGCTGGGCCGTTGAGGGTAAATCCGATCTGGTCCTTGAGGTTGGGCATGGGTAATGGGAAAAGTTTGAGCGGCAGAGACATGAGCAGGAGCCGCGCCAAGGGCCAATGGAAATCGAGGTGGGGTCGGGAAGTTTTTCTTTCCCTTGCGCGGTCACGCGGGCCTCTGCAAAATCAGCGCATGAATTTTGGAATCATAGGATCCGGCATGATCGCCCGAATCCATGCTCAGGCTATCACTGCGATGGACGGCGGCACGCTTCATTCGGTATTTAATCACCGAGCCGAAGGGGCCGAAAAACTGGCGGAGGAGCATGGGGTCCGCGCATTTGCAGACTTCTCGGATTTTTTGGCAGATCCTGCGCTCGATGTGGTCACCATTTGCACGCCGTCCGGGGCCCATTTCGAGCCCGCGTTGGCGGCATTGGCCTCCGGAAAGCATGTGATTGTCGAGAAACCGCTCGAAGTCACCACCGAGCGCATCGATCGGATGATCGCCGCGGCCAAGGCCAGTGGAAAAACCCTTGCGTCCGTCCTCAACCGCCGGTTCACCCCGGCGATGGATGCGTTCAAGTCCGCTGTGGATCAATCTCGTTTCGGGCAACTCGCCTCGGCTTCTTGTTATGTGAAATGGTTTCGTGATCAGGCTTACTATGATTCCGCACCATGGCGCGGCACGCTGGCGCTGGATGGCGGTGGCGCGCTGATGAATCAGGCCATTCATGCGATTGATGCGCTGATCCATCTTGCTGGTCCGGTTAGGTCGGTTCAGGCAAGCGCCGCTTGCATCGGCCACACCGGAATCGAAGTTGAGGATATCGCAGTCGCCATATTGGAGTTTGAGAATGGTGCCCGTGGCGTGATCGAAGGTAGCACCTGCACATGGTCCAAGGATGGGCATCCGGTCCGTGTGCAACTCGCCGGCACCGAGGGATCGGTGTTTCTAGCAGATGAATCATTCGAGGTTTGGGATTTCAAACACGAGCATCCCGAAGATGCCGGAATCCGAGCCAAATTGATGAATCACGCCGCGCCCGGCCTCGGTGCGAACGATCCGTCAGCGATTCGTTATGCGCAGCACCAACGCAACTTTGAGGAAATCGTCACTGCCATTCACGAAGGTCGCGAACCGGCAACCACCGCATCCATCGCCCGCCAAGCCGTCGCCGTCATCGAGGCGATCTATCAAAGTTCGCGTGACGGCGGAAAACAAACTTTTCCAAAATCCCATGTCGCCATTCTTTGATTTTATCCAGCTCTTTGGTGGGATTCTTCTCACTGTCGGTTATATTCCGCAGATTCGGAAGATTTTACGCACGCGGGATGTGGAGAGTTTTGACATGTCGGCGTTTTCGATCATCGCGCTGGGAATCGGCTGCATGGAAGCCTACGCGATCTATCAATGGTTTGTGGTGGGGGTGGCGGGTGCGTTCATGATCACCAACACGATTTCCTTTGTGATCTCGGTGGTCATGGTAGGGCTGATTCTGTTGTATCGGCGACCATCGGCATGACGTGACGGGCAAATAAGGAGCAGTGACCTTATTGTCCATCCTTCTTCCTCTGGCTGAACAATCAAGAAGAGGCGAAATGGCTGTGGCCGGTTTGAAAAAACGAAGGAAAGAAGAAGGGGGGATTTGGGGTCAACCTGCGAAGAATTATTTTCTGTATAACAGGGCTTCGCTTCATGTAATACAAATACGTCATCCGGGATGATCGCATTCTGCTATTCACCAATTCGTTTTCGCAGGTCTCGACCTTCTACTATCTCGCGCGTGCGGTGACTCCAGGTAAATATCTGGTTCCACCTATTTCCGCCGAGTGCATGTATGAGACGGAGGTCAGGAGCGTGACCAGTCAGTCGGAGATGATCATTACCAAGTGAAAACGACCTTCATCAGCAAGTGGATGAAGGTCGCATCGGGCGGCGCATTCGTTCAAGCAGTCGGCGACATCGCTGCGACGGGTTTCCGGTGCGTCGACGCTATCCATGCAGCTCATCCGGCTGTCTTGCCTGCGGGAACGGAGCCTGACGTCCAGGAGCATCGAGGCTTTCCGGGCTTTGCCGATGGAACGGCAGTTGAACGAACAGGAAATCATTTTGCTCTATTTGAATCGAACTCCGTTCGGCGCGAACCTCGTGGGCGTCGAATCGCTCCTGAGGCTCGTCACCGGCGTCCTCATCGAGATCTCCGAGACATGGGAAACCGGCAAAACCTACCTCATCCCAAACTAACTGAATCTAAACCCAAACCACAAAACCAACCACCTTCAAAAAAAGTCATCAGCCACTTTTACAGAAAAAAGTTTGCGCGGCCCGGGTGCTCTATGATGTCCCGCAAAGTTATAGCGAATACGATCCCTCGAACTTCGACAAGTCGCATTGCGGCGTTGTGACCGTTAGAGAGGCGCTGATCCGCTCCCTGAATCTCCCGGTCCTCGATGTGGAAAAGAGGATCGGGCAACCGTTGTTTCATGCCAAACTCCGGGAGCTTGGATTTCAGACTCTGAGCAAACCCGCCGAACATTACGGGCTCGGCCTTGTGCTAGGAAACGCGGAGGTGACCTTGCTGGATCTGTCCAACGCATACGCCTGTCTCGCTCGCGGCGGGGTTTATTTGCCTTATTGGCTGATTCCGGCCGCTCCGTCCGCGGGGAATCAGCTGTTTTCCAATGAAGTGTCCTGGCTGATTTCCGACATCATCGGCGGTGACGAGCGTGCCGTGGATTCCTCCGGCACCGTTGCCGACATCAGAATCTGCGATTGGCCTAGAAGACGGGAACGTCCGTGGGATTCCGTGACGCGTGGACGGTTGCCTACAATCCGGATTATGTGATTGGTATCTGGTTAGGGAATCCGAATGGCAGGTCCTCCAAATTCCTTATTGGCAGCAAGGCTGCGACTCCGATCGTCTGGGACATCTGCCGTCGGCTTTACCCCGCGGGAAGCGGGCCGTGGTTCGCTAAGCCGGAAGCCATCGAGGACCGTGAAGTGTGCCCGCTTCAGGTCAGGCGCCATCTTCTAACTGCTCGAACAAGATCCTCGATCGCTCCATCGCGGATGTCAGCCGATACGAAGCCTACGAGGTTCATTTGTCGGGATCCGAGGCCGTCTGGCCGTTACGGTTGGAAGCCTTTCTGAAGAGCCGTCAGGATGTGGGCAAAGAAGCGGCAAAGAACGAACTGGTCGCCACTCCTTAATTCAGATCCCGTCCAACATCCCCTTGAGGTTGCCGAAGAAGTTGTCCAGCTCATCGCTACTCGGTTCCGCTCCGAGGATTTCGTCATAACTCGTGTGCTCCAGATGCTCGTCATCCAGCTCGCCGATGAACGAGCTCGGCTGACAACCGGTTTCCTGGCCATACTTGATGCGCTTGGAGCAATAAGTCATGGTTAGGTTGTCCTGGGCGCGGGTGATGCCGACATATAACAAACGGCGCTCTTCGTCCTTGGTGCCTTCCGCGATGCTGCGGGTGTGCGGGAGAAATCCTTCTTCGAGACCGACGAGGAAAACGATGGGAAATTCGAGGCCTTTCGAGGCGTGCAGGGTGATGAGGGTGGCGCCTTGTTTTTTGTCGAGATCGTCATCCTCGCGTTCGGAGGCGAGGGCGCTGTGGTCGAGGAAGGCTTGGATGGATTTTCCCTTCATCGTATAGGCTCGCAGGCTTTCGATCACGCTTTGGATGCCTTCGGCGCGCTGTTGGCGTTCATTGTCAGTTTTGCAGGCGCGGTCGATCCACGGTTGGTATTCGATTTCCTTGATCAGGGCCTGCAACACGTCGGCCGCGTTTTCCTTGGCGATCTCGATGCGGTTTTTCGCGCCGGCGATGAGGGCGACGAATGACTCGATGGCGGAGCGGGATTTCGGGCCGATGGTGTCGGTGAAATTCGGATCGCAGAGGGCTTGCCAGACGGATTCGTGGTGTTCGCGGCTCCACTCGGTGGCGAGCACGGCGGTGGATTGGCCGATGCCTCGGTTCGGTGCGTTGAGAATCCGCAGCAGCGGGACATCGGCATCGGGTGAGGCGAGGAGTTGGGCGTAGGCGAGCACGTCTCGGACCTCGCGGCGGTCATAGAAACTTTGCGCCCCGACCATGCGGTAGGGGATTTTGCGTTCGCGCAGGGCGAGTTCGAGTTTGCGGCTTTGGCCGTTGGTGCGGAAGAGCACGGCGAAGTCCTCCCACTGGCGGCCGACGGCGCTTTTGCCGGCGAGGATTTCCTCGGCGATGAACTCGGCCTCCTCGTCATCGCCGGGCATGGCCACGATGCGGACCGGATCGCCGCCCTTGCGGGTGGAGCGGAGGATTTTCTCACGGCGGCCGCGGTTGTGTTTGATCAGGCTGTTCGCCGTGTGGAGGACGGCGTGGGTGGAGCGGTAGTTTTCTTCTAACCGAACAATCTTCGGGTTATCGAAGAAGCGTTCGAATTCGAGGATGTTCGCGACTTCCGCGCCGCGCCAGCCGTAGATCGACTGGTCGTCATCGCCGACCACGCAGACATGGTAGGGCGCGCCGACGAGTTGTTGGAGGAGCCGCATCTGCAGCGCGTTGGTGTCCTGGAACTCGTCCACGGTGACGCGGGTGAAGCGTTCCCGGAAGTGGTTGCGGACATCGGCGTGTTCGCGGAGGATTTTCTCGCCTAGCAACAAGAGGTCGTCGAAATCCACGGCGTTCTGGGCGCGCAGTTCGTTCTGATAGGCGACGGCGAGGTTGGCGAAATAGTCGTCTTCGAGTTCGGACGGATCGGAGCCTTTGTTTTTCGCCTTGGAGATCGCGCCGAGCACGGTTTCCGGTTTCACCTTTTCATCAGAGCCGCCTTGGCGGACGAGCAGTTGTTTCATCATGCCGACCTGATCGGAGCCGGAGCAGATCGAGAAATTCTTTTTGTAGCCGAGTTTGTCGATGCCGCCGCGCAAGATGCGGACGCAGAGTGAGTGGAAGGTGCAGACCGTCATTTCGCCAGCGGCCTTCTTGGAGACCATACCGCTGATGCGTTCGCGCATTTCTGCGGCGGCCTTGTTGGTGAAGGTGACGGCGAGGATTTCCGCAGGCGGGACCTTTTTTTCCAGCATGTGGGCGATCCGGCAGGTGACGGTGCGTGTTTTGCCAGTGCCGGCACCGGCGAGAATCATGACCGGGCCATCCAGCGCGGCGACCGCCTGGCGTTGCGCTTGGTTGAGGGAATCGAATGAGAACGAGGAAGCCATCGGCGCGCGGAGTCAAGCGGGGCGGCGGCGAGGTGGCGAGGCAAAAGCTGAAATGAGCCGATCATGGGGAATCCATCCAATCCTGATCCCGAAGGCTTCGATCAACCTGTGCTCCGAAGCCTTGGCGAAGGAGTAAGCCCATCATGGCAGGCAACCGAAGTTCAACTGGACGGCGGGCGTACCCTGGTTCTCGAATCCACCTGACAGGCAAGAAGCCCAATCGCGAAAAAACCGCTGCCAAATACCAATGGTTATGAAATCTAGGCACAGCGGTCTGGAAATCTATGCTCGCTGCAAATGATTTTTACTTCAAATCTCCCGATTTCGCCAGATCCTGGCGTGGACTGGAGATTTCTATTGCTGAAACACCGCCAACCGACGCCCCGAAAAACCTCCTTCACCCCCTTTCCTCCGCCACCCTCTTTATTCCGTCCTGCCGTCCTCACATGAGTTTTCTCATCGGCCTTCATCTCAAAATCAATTTCCTAGTATTGGATCGGTGAAGATCGGAAATGGGTTTGCCCGGCCATACTAGCAAACGGACCGTTTCCAACGGTAGTGCCCGGTGATGGGAACATTTCGCAGCGAGTCTTCCTCACGCGTGCCGCTGCCGATATTGTGGATCACGAGTGGCCAGCCATCGGTGGTCTTGCGATCGCTGACGATCATGACGTGTGGGAGATTGGGAGGCACGGTGCCGGTTACGATATCACCGGGAAGAAATGCGGCGGAGTCGCCGGCGGTCGGGTGTTTTAATTCGAAGCCGCGGCGGTGATTTTGGTGCCGATTTCCGCATGCAGCGGAAGCAGGGTGACGAGCAGACAGACGAGGAGTTTCATGGCGGATGCGAGCTGCTACGCTCAGAGCCCGGTGAGCTCCACTTTGCGGAACTCGACTTCGGCTCCTTCCGCCTGGAGCGCGATTTTTCCGGAGCTGGTGGTGCCTTTGCTGCCATGATTCACGAGTGTGCCATTGACGACGACTTTGATTTCATCGCCCTTGCACTCGATCTTCATCGTATTCCATTCGCCGAGCGGTTTCTCCGATCCGTCGGTTAGATTGAGGATGCGGCGGGCATCGTTCAAGCCGCCGCCGAAGGATTGCTCGGGCGCGTTGCGTGGGCGGCGTTTTTCCATATCCGGCACTTCGATGTTTTCTTCGATGCACCAGAAATCGCCAGCGTCTTGATGCATCATCTGGACCTCGATGGATTTTGGAAACATATTGCCGCGCGCCCGCAGGGTGGAGGCATGCACCAGCACGCCGCAGTTGCCGCTCGCTCCGGGGAACCGATATTCGACGACGAGTTTGTAGTTGGAAAACGTTTTTTCGGTGATCAGGTGGCCTTTGGGTATGCCGAGGCTGACAAGCAGTCCGTTGCGCACGATGAAACTCGGCGCGATGGCGGGGTTTTTGTCCGCCTCGGGGACATCGCTGGCCCAGCCGGTGAGATCCTTGCCATTGAAAAGAGCGACAGGTTCGGCTGCGGAAACCAGCGTTGAAATGAGGGCGGCGGCGATTAGAAAGTATGAGTCCATCGTAATGGTTACGGATTGGTGGAGGGATTATTTTTCAGGGCAAGGGTGTTTGGAAAACGCTTCCACCGCCAAGCGGATGCCGGCGGCTTTGTGCAGGGTTTCTTCGTATTCCTTTTGCGGGTCGGAATCGGCGACGATGCCAGCTCCGACTTGATAGATGAGTTTGTCGCCCTCGCGTATGAGGGTTCGGATGGCGATGTTGAACGAACTCTCGCCATTGTATCCGAGCCAACCGATCGCGCCGCAATAGATGCCGCGGGGCTGGCCTTCGAGTTCTTGGATGATTTCCATCGCGCGTTTTTTCGGAGCACCGGTGATGCTGCCGCCGGGGAAACAAGCGGCGATGGCCTCGGTAGCGTCGATGTTTGGGCGGAGGATTCCGGTGACAGTGGAGACAAGGTGGTGGACTTGCGCGAGGGATTCGAGTTGCAGCATTTCGGAAACCTCGACGCTGCCAAACTCGCAGACTTGGCCGAGGTCGTTGCGTAGCAAGTCGGTGATCATCACGAGCTCGGCGATTTCCTTGGCGGAGGTTTGGAGTTCGTAGGCGGAGCGCCGGTCTTCATCGGGATCGGTGAAACGCGGCCTCGTTCCCTTGATTGGCCGAGTCTCGATCACCGACCCTGAGATTTTCAAAAAGAACTCCGGGGAGGAACTCAGGATTTCCTTGTCGTCGAGCGACAGCCACGCGGCCATCGGGGCGGGGGAAGCGTCACGCAGCGCTTCATAAAGTCCGAAAAGCGAGCCGCCGGCTACCTCCGCGATGAAGGCGTGCGAAAGATTGACCTGATAGATATCGCCGGCGGAGATCCATTCCCGAATCCGTTCGACCTTCTGGATGAAATCGCCGTGGCTCATCATGGCTTCGAAGGGGCCGATGTGTGGCGGAGTTTCGCTGGAATGCCGAAGTTCCGCGGAAAGTTTTCCGGTTTCCCACCAAGTTTGGTGATCATGGCAAAACACCAGCATTTCCGGGAAATCGCCGAACACAAAATCCCCTTCGTAGTCCACCCAGCCGCACAGCCCGCCGAGCGGGAAACCCGTGTCGCCCGCCACGGTTGGGCCGGCCGCCAGCGCGTCGCGAAGCATGGCCCGATCGGAAACCACGTGGATCGAGCCCCGCAGAATTTTTGCAGGGCGGGCCGCAATCACCGAAATAGGCCGCCCCGCCGACGAAGGGAGATTTCCGGCCGTATCGAAAAAAACCAGATTCGGCAGATGGCGCAGTCCGGCTGCCACCTCAGCGGGTGTCATGTCATCGAGCCGCGTCGGCCGTGTCAGGATTTGCGTTATTGCCTTGGTCATCGCACGGCCAAGCAAAGCCCGGGAAGTGTGCGGTGCAAGCTAGAAAGCGGAGGAAGGGGCTTGTCGGCATCTATTCGTGAGTGCTCGGCGTGCCGGGGGCTTTTGCGGGGAGATGACCTGATTGGCAGGAGTGACAGCATTGGCCATGACTGGCCCGTCATCTGGTCAACATTATCGCCATGCCAGAACTGTTTGAAAACACGGCGGATTCCCGCATTTAAGGGAACGAGACCGGGGTGAGGAGTTTTTTGACCCAAGTGACGCCATTGACCACATTGTCATTGCGTCAATCCGGTTAATCCGATTAAAAAAAATCTTCCAAACATTGGAAGGAGTAAGGAAAAAACGAAAAGTGGAGCGTAGCGGATTCGAACCGCTGAAACAAAACCGGGCCTTGGCAAATCAAGGAAACCTTGATAAATCAAGGGTTGCCGCGCAATAAGAGCTTGCCGCGCAAGTAAATCTAGGGGACACTCTAGGGGACAGCCTAACAGATACCATTATGGCAAGCATCAAGAAACGACCCGGCACGAAGGATGGGAATGGAGCATGGCAGGCGCAATTCTATGTCTTCGACCCACTGACCGGGAAGTTTGACAAGCAGGTCCGCAAATCGACAGGCATCAAGGGAGACGGGCCGACAGCGCAAAAGAAGGCATTGGCCAAGGCCATCGAGTTTGAACGCATGGCGCTTGGCGTCATTCCCGCCGGCACGGACCAAGCCCAAAAGGCCAAAGCCATTCTTGCCTCTGCCGTCGAAAATATCGAGCGAGACAAATTCACCCCATTGACCGCCCGAAAATATCTCGCCGAATTGCTGGACGTGGCCACCGGCGAGGAGCTGGCAACTTTCACGGTGGAAACTTGGAGCGCGGAGTGGATCCGCAGAAAGGCCAGGGATTCCAGCCCGGCCACGATTACGCGCTACACCTCCCACACGGACGCATTTCTTGAATGGTTGGGGGATGAGCGCCGCAAGAAGCCGTTGGAAAGCGTCACCACAGCCATGGTGCGCACATGGCGGGAATCTCTCCAAGATGCCGGCCGCGCCGGAAAGACGGTGCAGAGTTACTTGAAGGATATTGGCGCGGTCTATCGGGCGGCGATCCGCGAAGGGCTAACCCATTTCAACCCGGTGACCGCCCTTGAACAGATTGCCACCGATGATTCACAGGACAGGAAGCCATTCACGGGCGCGGAAGTGGCCGCACTTATGACCGCTGCAGCAAAGCCCGCTGAGGCCGGGAAGGTAAAGCGGACGCCGGAGCAAGAAGCCGCCGCCGCAAAGATCGCCCAGGAGTGGCGCGGACTGATCCTTGTCGCCGCGTTCACTGGCTTACGCCTTGGCGATGCCTCGAAACTCTCATGGGCCGCCGTGGACCTCGCCGGGAAGAAAATCACGCTCATTCCATCCAAGACCAAGCGGAAGAAACGGGAAGTTTGCATTCCCATTCAGCCCGACTTGCTCGCCTATCTGGAGGCCGTACCTATCACCAGTGACAAACCGGACGCGCCGGTTTTCCCCGTGCTTTCAAAGACCAGCATTGGCGCGCGGGCGGGACTCTCGCAGACGTTCAACAAGATCATGAGCAACGCCGGCGTTGACCGTGGGAAACCCTCGCGCGTGATCGAGGAGGGCAAAGACAAGGGCAAGGGCCGTATCACATACGAGCGCGGATTCCACAGCCTACGCCACACCTTCACCAGCTGGCTGCGCAATGCCGGCGTTTCCGAAGAGGACCGCATGGCATTGACCGGCCACAGCACGCGCGAGAGCCACGCCATTTATTCCCACCACGACGAAGCCGCCTTGCGCGATGCTATTTCAAAACTCACATCAATCACCGAATCTTGATCCATGGCTACGAAGAAAAAACGGCCCGAGTCAAAGCAACCTACATCGATGGGATTTCTTACCGGCGGCCCGACAATGCCGAATGAATTCCGGCCCGACGGCATGCGCATGCTCATCGAACATCCGGCTTTTCACCTGGTAGAAATCTGGAAGGGCTCAGGAAACACCCGAGAAGTCGTATGGGCCGAGGCGGTGCGCATGGCATACCTTCGCAGCGGAGCGAACAAACAAGAGACCCGCCGCAGTAGTGAACCCTACGCAGTTCTTTCTATGATGGAGGCGCTCACCCTGCTGGCCGACTACAACGGAGAAGGATCTAGAAATATTTGTGACGCCATGAAGCGGGCCTTGAAAAATTCCTTGCAGGCTATCAAGAGCGCCAAAAGCGACGACGATGCCGACATCGCTATTTCAAACGCCACAACCCTTTCTTACAGCGCTTTCTCAGGCTTTGCCAGAATAATGGGCAGCAAAGCCAAAGACCGCCGAAGAGATGCCAGCAAGCCCACGCCCGCTGACCTCATCAAGATTGCTGAATTCTTGATCGAAGGAAATGCCCGCGTTCCTTCTAAGCAAGAGATTCAAAAATTTGCCGAGGGTTCGGGACTAAGAATCACCGGCAAGCGAATAATTGCCGATGAATGGATGCAGCTTTTCACTGATGCTGGCCTAAGCGATCTACCCTTTTCCCCTGAATAATAGTAAAACCGGGGGAAACGATTAGGTGCGGTTAGTTGTCTTTACATGACTCTGACAAAAGCACCTCAGACACGGACAACCGGCGTAGAACTAGAATGGGCGGATGCAAAGCGCGTGTTTCAAGCATTCGCGCTTGGTCGCACCACATTGACACGTCTTTCACGGGAAAAGAAAATACGCTCTTGCTCGCTTGCTGAAGAGGGCATGGCCCGGGGCAAGCGGTTATACCACGCAGGCGATTTGAGAGCTTACCTAGCAGCCCGTTCCGCCGCCTAAACACAACAGCCCACACTTCACATGATGAAGGCGGGCCGTTGCGGTGTTCCTGGCAGGGACTGACAACGGCAAAGCTAGATCATGATGCAGATGGGGCAAGAAAATTCACCCAAACGCAACACATGAAAAAGAAACCAAATTACTCCCGTCACCGGTCACCCCTTAGAATACACCCTTCCGGCCGTCGCCTATTATATCAATCCCCCCGCTACGGTCCAACGCATGCATCCTTTAGCATCGCTCAAATGGCCGCTGATTTTTATTTTAGATTAGCGGGCGGCACGGCCGAGCAACGCGAACGCGCAGAAGAATGGCGTATGATGTTTCTCTCAATCCGGGAAGGAATCACACCATGAAAAGCCGCCGCAACCGACGGAAGGAAGCCCGCCGCGCTTTCCCTGATGAATTTGCCGCAAGGCCAGCACAACACCGAAGCACGGCAGAAATCGAACGCGTTTCAAAGCTTCTCGCCGAGATCGGCGATGCAAACAGCCAATCGGAAAGGAAAGGGCAGTGAGCAGGTGGGTTTCGATGATATGCGGAGAGGAAGCGGAAACGCTTCTCCGTCGGCATCCGAATTCCTTTCTGCTTCTTGCTCAAATTGCGATGCGTGCAAAATGGAAAGATTGCCCAATCACCAACCTTAAGAAGGGGGAGGCTTGGATTGGAGACTACAAAGCTGCGGGACTTAAGACCCCGAAGGCATACCGCCACGCGCAAAAGGTTCTAGAAAAATGCGGTCTAGCGGCGTTCAAAGGGGCGAGCAAGGGAACCGTTGCAACCCTTACAAATTCAGAGGTTTTCAGCATTGCCCCACCAGCAAGGGGCGAGCAGACGGACCATCAAGGGGCGAGCAAGGGGCAAGCAGAGGGCGAGCAAGGGGCGAGTAACAAGACAGATATACAGAACCAAGGAACAAACAGAACAGATGATTTGTTCGAGTGCGGCACCAAGCCAGCAAAGAAAATTCAAAAATCTCCAACGCCATCAATGGCGGAAGTTATATGGAAAGCAGCTCCCAAAATTGCCCGCCAAAGATCAAGCCGAAAAGGATTGTGGGAAGCTTTGCAGAAAACATTCCGGGCCATTGACCCGAAAGAGATTCCCACGGAAGTCGAATTGTTGACCTCACTAGAAGCATGGAAACTCTGCCAAGAATGGACAAAGAAAGACGGAGAATTCATTCCTGGGATTCATCGATGGGTAAGTGACATGAAATGGGAAACCATCCCGGACGCTCCCGACACCCAGCGTTTAAGAATAATTCCGAACACGCCGGAAATGCTGGCTTTAGCGGGCTTGTTTGGCAGAACGCCAAATGAACCTTGGACCAGCGAGGAAGCCGAATTGTTTATCAAGCAAGGTCCGACACCCAAGCAAATCCATCTGCTTGAATGTTTCTACGCGCTGCCGTCTGAAGCTTTAGAGCCGAACGTCAGAAAGCGAGCAAGCTTACTCCAGTTGCTGAACTACTGGACTGAGGCATTGGACAATGCGCGGATATTTTTTCAGGCCCATCAAGATCTTTACAAACCCTTTAACCAACATTCCGCAGCATGAACCCTTTCCCCACAGAACCCACAGACGAGGTGACGCGCGCTCTGCCGCATGCGTTAGGGCCGGAAAAGTCGATTCTTTCTTCGATGCTCCAAGACGCGCAGGAATGGCTCGACGTGGCCATTGCTGAAAAGCTGACGCCCGCGCATTTCTATCTGCCGGCACATGCCACCGTTTTTGAAACGCTTCTCGAAATCCACGACGCCGGCGGTGAAATCGAATTGGTTTCGCTGGTCCAATACCTGCTTGATCGCGGTCAGCTTGATCGTGTCGGCGGCCCGGCCGCACTGACGGACCTCTACACCTATTCGCCCAGCCCCGGCAGTTTCAGCCACCACCTAGCGCATGTCCGTGATAAATACATTCTGCGTTCACTGATCCGCGTTTCGCATGAAACCACGGCCGCCGCCTACGACGCGCCAGAGCAAGCCGCCGAGCTTCTCGACGCCACCGAGGCCGCAATCCTCGCCATCCGTGACCAAGGCCAAACAGTCGAAGGCGGGACCGTTCGCGAGTCCGTGGAAAGCGTGCTTGATGAGATGCATCAAATCATTCGCGGCGAGCGCGAAACCGTTGGGATTTCCACCGGCTTTGCGCGCTTCGATGAAATGACGCGTGGCTTGAAGCCCGGGGAAATGTTCGTCATCGCCGCGCGCCCATCGATGGGCAAGACCGCGTTTATGATGAACATCGTTGAAAGCGTGGCCATCGCCCAAGGATTGCCGGCCATGGTGTTCAGTCTGGAAATGAGCCGAAAAGACCTCACCCAGCGCGTGCTTTATTCGCGGGCGCTCATGTCCGCCGCCCAAGTCATCAAGGGCTTCAATCCAAACAAGGGCGAGTTGCAGCGCATTCAGCGGGCCGGCATGGACCTTGCCCGCGCGCCGCTCTTCATTGACGACACCAAAGGCATTACCATTACCGAGCTTCGCGCCAAGGCACGCCGCAGGCACCGCAAGGAAGGGCTTCGCCTGATTGCCATCGATTACTTGCAGTTGATGAAGTCACGCACCAAGCAGGCGCAGAATTCCCGTGAACGTGAGATTGCGGAAATCTCCGCAGGCATCAAGGAATTGGCGGGAGAGTTGGGAATCCCTATCATCATTCTTGCGCAACTGAACCGCTCGCCGGAAAGCCGGGGAGGACAAAAAACAAAAACACCGACAGGCGTTCCCCGCATGTCCGATCTTCGCGAGTCGGGAGCCATCGAGCAAGACGCCGACATGGTGGGGCTTCTCTATCGCTCCGCCTACTACGCCGACACCGCCGAAGCCAAGGAAGCGGAGGCGGGACGCGCCGCGCTGATTCTTGCCAAAAACCGCAATGGCGAAACCGGCCACGTGCCACTGACCTTCATTGAGCAATTCACCCGCTTTGAAGAAGGCGAACCCGCCCGCGCTCCAGTCGCACCACCCCAAACCAAAACCAGCTTTGGCTTTCTCGAATCATGAAACGCAAATTCGAAATTCTGGCAACCGTTGGCACCTGGACGGACGCGACCACGGGAAAGAAGAACAAGCGCACCGTGGCAGTGGGTTCAATTTATGAATCCACGCATGGAAAGTTAGTGATGCGCATTGATGCCATTCCCGTTTCACCGGACTGGTCAGGATGGCTTCAATTAAAGCCATGTTTCCCCGAGCTGCCACCCGGCCGCAAGGTTTCGCCCGGCATGCCCGCCGCACCCGAGGGAGAGCAAGACGCAGAAGCCGACGAGGACCGCCCCTTTTGAATTCACGCGCAGCCATGAACATTTCACCCACACCACCCGCCAGAGTGATACGCCAGCAGAAATGCCCGGTTTGCTCGCGCTCCTTTGCTATCTGCCGCACCGATCTTCTACGGCCTGACATCGTGTTTCCCGGATGCTATCCGGCAGAATGTCCGGATTGCATGGACTACCAACTTGCCGAACTCCCCGAGCTTGCGCGGACCATGAAACATCACCGCGCCCGCATGCATGAAATCGCCATTCAATTCCACGCCGCTTGCGGTTGATCCATCACCCAGCCCACCACCATCATGAATGCTAACAGCAAACTATTGACCCCGAGACAAAAGGCTTTCGCCGATCTTGTCATTACCGGAAAACACGCAGGCCCCGCATGGACCGCCGCGGGCTATCAGGCCAGCGGCAACGCCGCCGGTGCCCAGGCATCCAAGGCGCTGAAGAATCCCAAGATCAAAGCTTATATCAAAGCGGAGCGCGCCAGACTGGAAAAAGCGGGAGAATTCGAACGCTCCAACCTGGTCGATTACCTTGTGAAAGTCATTCGAACACCAGTCGGGCAATTGGATGGAGGAAGCCCGCTTGTGCAGGAATACACCCTCGAAGAGAGCGAAACCGGAACCCGAACGAAGGTAAAGATGGCCAACAAACTTCAGGCCGCAAAGCAACTCGCCGACATCATGGGTTGGTGCAAACCCCAAGAGGTCAAAGTGGATTTATCCGAAAAGCTTTCCGAGATCATCGCGCGCGTTCGCCGCTCATAAAAAACCGTTAGACAATAACCAACCAGAAAACAACCACATCATGATTCCACCCACACGCTACATTGACGCCGGCCCCGGCGTAGCCCTCGCCAACCCACAAGCCTCCATGGCACAAGGGCAAGCAAATGCCCGCATGGGCGCGACCATTGCCGCCATTGGCGCAAAGGGATTCGAAGTCGCCGAGAAGGTCCGCAAGATGGATGAAGGCGCGAAGATCGCCGAATTCATGCGCCAGAACGATGAACAGGCCGAGAACTTTTCCAATAGCTTGATGCTCCGCCACGACACCGAGAAATGGCCAAGCGATTGGAATTCCAAAACATCCACCATGCGCGATTCACTTTCCGAACTTGGCTTGTCACCAGAGGGCCGGGCAAGGGCTGAAATGGAATTGGCCGATTGGACCTCGAAGCGCGCGATTGAATTCGAAGGCCGAGCAGCTATCAAGACCGTGGGAATGGCCCGCGCGAAATACACCAACACGGCAGAATATCATTTCGGGCGCGGTGAATTGGAAAAGGGCCGGGAAACACTGCGGGCCGGGGCGGAAGTCGGTGTTTTCAATCCGGTGGAACTGGAAGAAGGCCTTCGCATGGGCGACCAGATCGACGCCAAGGTTTTGCTTGATGAGGACATCAAGGCCAATCCGTTGGCAGCACTCGCCCGACTGGAAAGCGGCGAGTTTCTCGAAAACAACCCCGGCGCAGACCTTGACCTTGTGGCCCGTGGCAAGCGCCAGGCACAGGCGAAATTTCAAGAATACCGCGCCGGTGAAATGGACACGCTGGAAGGCAAATTGAATGCCGACGACTTGAAGGCGAGCGACATCAAGGCCGCCCGCTTTCTCACCGACGAGGACCGCGCCGACTTGGCCGGCGCAATGGCACAGAAAGCCCCGCCATCCAATGAGCAGCACGCCAAGGCGTGGGAACCGCTCGCACTTCTCCGCGAAGCGCGCACCGATCCGAGAATAACACCGGAGGCGTATCGAACCATTTGGAACGAAACGCGCGGAATCGTTTTGCGTGGAATCGCGCCACGCTGGCAAGGGGACATCAAAAAGGAATTGTCCTATCTGTCACCCGCCGGGCGCTCGCCAGACGGCGGAGGCCTTGCAGGAGGTTACACGATGGCCGACCTCGAAGCCGAGGGCCGCGCCATTGCTTTCAGGGCGCGCGATGCCGGATTGTTTGGCACCATTGCCGAGGACGCCAAACCCGCCGACCGGGAAAAGGCATTTCGCAAGGCCGAGGACGTGCGCCTTGAAGTGAAACGTTGGCTTTCCACCCAGCGCGAAACAACCCCGGAGAAGGTCCGCGAATACACCGACAACTTGATTTCAGGCGACCGGGTGAAGAGCACGGCGCGCGAACTGCAATCGTTTGTGCCCGGCACTGGCCAGAGCCTCCGCAGCAAGCCCGCCCCCGCCATTCCTACCTTACCGCCGAAGAAGTCCGCAAGAGACAAGGCCAACCCTGACCCGCTGGAAATTCCGCCCGGTGATTCAAGCGCCACCGACGCACTACTTCCCGCCCGCCGCCTCGAATCCTTCATCAAATAATCTCATGACAACCGACACCCTCACACTTTCGCCACCAGCTGCACCCTTCACCGTTGCAGATATTCCATTGGTTGGCCCACCCGCCCAGCAAGAGCCACAAGCGACGCCGCGCCCACCGGCCGCCGCTGTCAGCGACCGCGCCGAGCTGGCCGTTGAAACCGCGCGCCAGACCGGCGGCACCTTGGATCCTGACCACTGGACCACGCCACGCGGCGAGCGCCTGACCACGTTCTTGAACACGGAACCCGACCAGGAGCGGATTGATTCCTACGCTTACGAATGGTTGCAGACTGGCACCGAGGCCGAAGCCAAGGGACAAGGCGGAGGCATCCACGAAGAATTCCGCGAAGGACTCCGCCAATATGCCGACTTCCGCAAAGCCCGTGGCGAAGAACCTTTTGCTTACCTCAAGAAGGCCACGGGCCGCGCCGAGGACCGCGCCACCCGTCAACAAGTCCCATTTTTCCAAAAACTTTTCAGCGCCCCGGAGAAGATGGCCGAGGCCTTGCCCGAGGACCAACGCGCGAGCTTCGAAGAACGCTTTGCCGCCTCGCTTGATCCGACCGGAGAGAAGCACAAGACCGCCGGCGTAATGTTGGTTTCCGCCATGACCGGCAAGCCCGCCGATCAAGTGGCCGACCTCTGGCCACAATACCGCGAAGCCTACGGCCGCGACGTGCTCAAGGTTTCCGGCAAGCTGGATGATGGCATTTTCTACCAAGCCGCCGGGAAGGCATTCGAGAAAGAAGCCAAAGACGATGAGACCGCCCGCCGCATCGCACAGGAAGCGCAGCGCGCCGCTATCCAAGGCCGCCCCTTGTCCTATGCCATCGAACAGGGCAAGGCCACCACGGGCGAAGACTGGAAGAAATTCGCGCCAGCCGCCCGCGCGGGATATGCCGGCATTCTCTCCGACTTTTCCGACAGTGAAATCAAAGCAGGCCGCGCGCTATTCGAGGCCGTGGCAGACATGGAGGGAAAAACCGTCGAAGACATCGCCCAGGGTGACGGCAAGAAAGCTGCACACGTGCTCGCGCTCGAATCCTACGGCGCGGCCGACCAAGCCACCCGTGACCGCATCATGGGCTTGATCGCCTTGCAGGCACAGGCCGAGGGCGAGGACATCCAGAATTATTTCAAACGCCTTGGAGCGGCCGCCACGTCCGGCATGGACATGCTCACCACTGGCACCGGCACGCTTTCAGCGCGTGGCAACGTGACCCTGTTCGAGGAAATCGCCGCCAAAGAAACCGACCCAGCGGAAAAGGCCCGCATGCAAACCGAAATCAACCGCATGAAGGGAACCGCCACCTTTGCGCAGGACATCCAGACCGCAGGCGTGAAAGTCCGCCGCTACCTTGACGACAAGCGGGAAGGCTTTTGGGATACGGCGGGAGATTGGGGAGTCATGGCCGCCGAATCCTTGCCACTCATGGCCGGGGCCGCGCTGCCGTATGGCGCAGGCTTGCCCGCGGTTGTCGCCGCTTATGGCGAACGCAATTTTTCCCAACTCCGCCGCGAACAACCCGACGCCGACCCGGACACACTGGCCGCCATTGCCTACACCGCCGCACCGATCGAGGCCGGCATTGACCGCTTGCAGGTGTTCACGCTTGGCGCGCGCCTGCCAAAGCTCAACGCAAAGCTTCTTGCTTACGGCAAGCCGGGAGCGGTTGCCACAGGGCTTGCGCGCATTGCCACCGTCACCGCAGCGGAAACCGTGCAGGAAGTCGGCCAAGACCTGACACGCCCAGTGATTCAGGAACTCGCCGCCGTGCTCAACGAGGAAATCAAAGGCCCGAATTGGGACACCGTTCTTGCCGACGAAGCCGCCGCCCTTGGCGACGTGGCCGGCGTGTCCCTCATTTTCGGAATCGTTGGCGGCACCGGCTCGACCATCGCCGATTATGTCCGCGCGCCACGCCTTGCAGAGGCTTTGCAGGACCGCGACGGACTCGCCCTTGCCGGATACAGCGCGGAGACCATCGAGGAAGTGGCCACGCTTGCCGCTGAAAATCCAGCCGCCGCAGCGGAGACGCTTAAAGCCGCGCAGATTGAAACGCCCAAGGAAGAGCGCCGCGAGAATTCACAGGCCGCGCGCGAGCGCATCGAAGCCGAGGCCGCCGAAGCCACCGGCAATCAGGAAGCCGGTTTGCCCACCATGGAGAAACAACCGGACGGCAAGATTCAAGTGAGCTTCCCCGACGCACCCGCCGCGCTATACGACGATCAAGAGCAGGCGCTTGAAGCCGTGCGCGAATGGGAGCAAACCGCCGAGGTGGACACCACGCGCGCCGTGCGCGAATACATCGACTATCTCACCGACTATCACGCCAGCAATCCAGAGGCCTCATTCACCGGCCGCCAAACGAACGCCGACCCGACGCTTGAAACATGGGCAGGCGACAACAAGCAGCGCATTGCCAAGGCCAACGCCCGCGTTGACATCCTCATGCGCCAGGCAGGAACGGACATGGGCATTGAACGCCCGCTTCTCTCCGACGTGCCGATTCTTGGAACCTCGCGCAACATCCGCGCCGGAGCCATCACGCGCATGGTTGCGGAAATCAACCGCACAGGCACGCCGTTGACCGTGATCGAAGAAGCCGCCGAAGGTGTCGGCAAGTGGTTGATGGCCGATGGAAAGGTTTCCGAATCAAAGTTGATTGGCTGGATCCGCAACACCGAGCAGCAGACCAAGACCAAGATCCTTGCCGACGACATCGCCAACATGCCCGAGGTGGAACGCGCGCAGGAAATCGCCGAGGCCTTTTCTTTCATCGCCACTAACAACGCCGCCGGAAAGATTCAGGACAGCGCCTTGCCGTCGCCAGTGAAGAACTTCTTTCGCGCGTTCAAGGAAGTGATTGCTTCCGCGCTTCGCATTGCCGCCGACTTCGCCCGCCTCCGCGCCGAGGGCAAGATTGATTCCGAATTCGGCTATTGGCTCGACGTGGCCGCCGGACTGAACCCGGAATTCCAGATGGAGAACCTAACCAAGCAGATGGAGGCCGAGCAGCTCGCCGAATCCATGCAGGGATTCACGGAGATTCAGGAAGCCTTGAAGGGCAAGATTCCACACCCGGACACGCTCAGGGCTTCAGGCGACCCGCTCGCCGGTGAAGTGGCGCGCTTGCTCGAAGGCATGATGAACAACCCGGAGAACGGCGCGAACAAAGCCGCCCGCACCCGCAAAATGAACGAATTCTTTTTGCCCAAGGGACAAATGCCCAGCCTGGATGAATTCCGCCGCACTCTCAACGAACAGGGCTTTGATTTCCAGACCCCGGCGGAAATGATCGAAGCCGCCGATTTGTCGATCAATTACGGACGCAAGATCTTTGGCACCATCGCGACCAACCCGGAAAGCATGGAAGACCTCGACGCATGGGAACCCACTTTTTCCGTGGCACTCCGCCGCGTGGCACCCGTGGACTATCCGGCCACCGCGCGCGAGTTGATCGGCCTGACCAACGTTCACAGCCTCACCCACGCCTTGCTAGAACCCGGCGGCGCATTGGTCCCGCTGGATGAATCGAAACCCTCGCCCATGATGGTTTCCCCAGCATACAAGGCCGCCAAGCGTGGCGGCGACCAGCAAGCCGCATGGGACATTGCCGGGAAGTTCATCACCGCGCCCAAGATCAAGGCGCTTGTGGAAGCACTGGCAGGAAGACAACCCGTGTTCGTGCCAGTCACCCAGGCGGAAAGCGACCGCGTGAACATGCTACCACTGGCCGCCGCCTATCGCTTGCAATCGCTCATCGGCGGCCGCGTTGAAGAATCGATTCACATTCCCAACAAGCGCACCGGCAACACCGGAGCCGACGCGGTTTCCCGCATGTCCAAGGCGGATGAATTCACCGGCACCGTGACCGCCGCCGAGGGCGAAGCCGTGATTCTGGTTGATGATACCTTTACCACCAGCAACACCCTAACCGGGCTTTTCGATTACGTCGCAGCACTTGGCACCATGCCGCAGGCGCTCTTTGCCATCGCATCCGGGAGATATTCCAAAGCCATCACCGCCACGCCCGCAAAGATGCAGGCGGCCCTTGACAAGGCCGGCGTTTCAGCGGACCAATTCACCCGTGCAATCGGATTCCCCATCGAACGCTTCACCGGCGCAGAACTCCACGCTTACACCCTCAACGGACAAAGCGGGCTTGCAGGATTCCGCCGCCGATTCGGTCTTGAATCAGGCCAAGGAAGCACACCAATGGTTTCGCGACCAGATCGCCAAGGAGAAGCCACAGCCGACCAAGTAAGCCCGGCGGCACCCAGCACGCAGCAAGGGGAAACCTTTGCCATCACGCTTCGCACCGACCCATTGCTTGCTGCCATCGAGGCGCAAATCAAGTCACCGGAGAAGAAGGCCGCCGTTTATCAAAAGATGAAGCCGCGCGTGGCCGCCGTGAAGCGCCGCTATGATGACCGCCGCTTGCGCGGTGAATTCGACAATGACGCCGGCGACATCGACCGCGCCCGCTTTGAACAAATCCGTGACATCGCCATTCTCGAAGCCATCGGCAAAGCACTGCCGCCCGACATCCGCGGGAAGATTGTTGGCAGCTTCCGCAAGGTGGCAGACCTCAAGACCAGCAAGGCCCGCGCCGCTTACATGGTGGCACTGATTCCGCGCATCGAGCGCGCGCTTGAAGCTGGCTTGCAAAAGCATTACCGCGCCGCCATCCGCCGCGAATTCGACCGCGCCGCCGTGAACGTGTCTGAGTCCCGCACCCGTGGCGGCAAGATTGGCGCAGTGGCACACGCCATCATTGAACAGGCACGGCAGGCCATGAGATTGAAACCCGAGCAAGCCGACGCCACCGCCGACAAGCTACGCGATGAACTGGAAACCGCGCCATCACTCACGCCCGAACGGCTGGAAGAACTCGACGGCAAAATTGCCGCGCTCGAGCTTTTCCAAGATTTCGAGAACGCGGACAGCGCACGCATGGAAGAAGGCTTGAAGCTACTCCACGACGTGCGCACCGAAGGCCGCAAGGAATGGCTCACCATCCTTGCGGGCCGCCGTGACTTGCGCATGCACCGCGTGGCCACCTTCCGCAGTGGCTTGAACCTCGACCGCCCGATTGACTTTGCGGAGCGCCCCAACGCCATTGCAGCAGGCGAAAAGCTGGCCGCCCGCCTGAACGAGGGATTCATGGAATGGATGCTTTCCAATTCGCAGAAACTCCGCCGCCTTGGCGAACTCACCACCGACCCCGTTGTCATTGCCACGGTGGAAACCCTGGAAGGCGATTTCCTCGAAGCCGAGCTTGCAGAATCCGACATGAACCGCGCCGACAATCAGGCGCTTGCCCATGCCATGCGTTCCATTTTTGGAGTGAACACAGAATACGCCGTGGCCAAGAAACTTGCCGACCTCACCGCCAGAACCGGAGAAATCCCCGTTTCAAAAGTGGAAGGATTCAAAGAGCAGGAAATCCCCGTTCCCAAGCAGATCGTTGAAGCCATCATTCGCGGCGAGGTGAACGGCTTCACCGACGCCAAGGGCAACCGCATCGAATTGGACGCTTACGACGTGGCCGCGCTGGATGCCGCATGGGAGAAGTTCACCGAAATGGAAGACACCGACCAGAACCGCCGCCGGATTGTCACCTTCACGCGCAGAGTTTCGAAAGGCGAACGCAAGACACTTGGCAAGTTGAACCAGCTCGAAGCCTTGCAAATCCTCCTCACGATGAACCAGCCCGACCAAGGAACGAAGATGGAGGCGCTAGGCTTCGATGAAACCACCCGTACCGAGTTGGAAGCATTCTTGAAACCCGAGGTGAAAGCCCTTGGCGCGTGGATGGTGGACTACCTGAAAGCCGATCAAGGCACCGTGGACGCAATCCACCGCGCGGAAAAAGGCGTGGGGCTTGGCCTGGTCGAAAATTATTTCCCGATCCGCAACGATGTTTCCCGCGCCGATTCCGGCGGGCTAACGCTCAACGGCCAGTCGCAGCAGCAAGGCGGCCGATCCGTGGCCTTCATCAAGGAACGCGTCACCAACTACGCGAACCCCGCCGTTGTGAACGCTCTCGCCGTGTTCCTTGCCCACCGCGCGCAGGCGAATTTCTGGAAGTCGCACGTCGCACCCTTGCGCGAATGGGCCGGCGTGATCCGTGACGATGGCTTTGCCGCCGCCGTGAAAACCCGCATGGGCGCGACCTATTATAAAAGCCTTGCCCGCACGCTCGAACGCATCGAAACCGGCGGTTCACTCAACGCCAAAGGCCTTGCCGAGTTTGAAGTAGCCATGAAGGGGCTTTTGAAAACCTTCGCACTTGGAACGCTTGGCATGCGCATGCGCACCATTTTAGTGAACGCCACCGCCTCCATGAACGTTCTGTTCGAAATCCCGGCCGACAAGCTCATCAAAGGAGCCTTGCAGGTTGCCAAACGCCCCGAGGCATTCAAGGACGCTTGGAATTCGCCACCCATCCGCCGCCGACTGGAAGAGGGCGCGACATTCGAGGCGAAGATTGCCAAGGCCTCCGGTCCGTCAAAATATCCTCTGATGGCGGTCCTTAATTCGGCCGCCGAAAAGGGCATGTTTCCCATTAACCTGGTGGACACCACCGCAAACCTGATCGGGGCCGCCGCAGTATGGGAAGACACCCGCGCAGCAGCCATTCGCGCCGGCGTGGATCCAGACACCGCCAAAGGCCTTGCGGATTCCAAAGTGGAACGCCTGCTTCTCCGCGCCGCACAGCCGACGCTTCGCCTTGCGCGATCCGAATTCGAACAGCGCGTTCTTGATAACCCGCTTTCCGCATTCTTTGCCCTGTTCGTCAGCGAGCAGCGTAAAAATCTGGCCATCACTTACATGGCCGTTCGAGAACTCGCCACCGGCAAGGGCTCCTATGGAAAGCCCATGGCAGCCCAACAAGCATTTGTCGGAACCGTTGTTTATATCGCCCTGACCCATGTTGGCCTTGCTCTCTACGATGGCTTTGCAAAAGCTAAAGACGACGAGGAAGATGAATTTTTTGCTCGCTGGTGGAATCGCCTCACTGATGCCAAGGCATGGGGTTACACCCTGGCAACTTCCCACCTTCGCGGCGTGCCGGTATTCGGCCAAGCGTGGGACGCTATGATGGCAACGGCATTCGACCAGCCGGTTTTCGACAAGTCGCCGAATCCACTTCTCAAACTGACCACCATTCCCGGCAACGTGGACGATCTTTTCAGCGGCACCACCGAAGAGCAGACCAAGGCCGCAACCCGGATTGTGCAAACCCTAGGCACCATCATTCCCGGCGGCAGCGTGGCCGCCCAGGCCGCGAACGTGGCCGACTTCGCGCAAAGCCTCGCCACCTCGAACGGCGTTTCATTCTCCGACGAGGACCGCGCCCGCCGCATCAAGGCCCGCTTCACGAAATACAAGGGCGAACTCGACACCATCCACGGCAAGACCCAGCAGCCCACCGGCAAGAAGGGCAAGGACGGGAAGCCAGCCACGAAGGCGGACCCAAAGATTCAGGCCGCCAAATGGGCAGCCATGACCGACCGCCTACGCGCCGACCTCGCGCCCGCTTCGCCGGAACTCCGCGCCATCGTGCTTGAATCGATCCAAGCGCCCGAGGAAGTGAAGCAGCGCGTTGCCAAGAAATTCAAAACCACCGCCCCCACCCCAGCACCATGAACCGCCAGAATCGGCCGCTGAAACCTTAGCATTCTTTAACAAATGGCCACGCGAAAACCTTTGGGTTTTTCAACATTTTGCTAACCAAATTACCGTTCATGCGCGCGATCTATAATCACGAAAAAGCAGCAAAAAAAGCGCCCAGTGAGTTTACCGCTGGGGGTGACGAAAATCGACAACGAACCCAAATCGGCCCACTGGGCAAAATGACAATGAGCCAGCTTCGCGATGTTGTCAATTTGCTTGGTCCTACCAATCCGGCACTTTATCAAAACCTTAAGGTTTCTTAAGGGGGGGGAGTCGCCGCCCGCTTGCCCGGCGATGGGGTGAACAATTCCGCCATCGACCGCTTTCCGTCGGGCGAGAGCGTGTAAAGCCGCTGAGTCCCGCAGCATTCCTTAACGATCAAATCACTAATGATGGGGTTAATCAGAACATTCCAAACGCCCGTAGTGCTTGCGCCCGTGGCGTGTATCAAATCCGTCAACCGCAAGCGCCCCTTTTCCGCCAGTTCGATCAGAACCAACAACTGCAGATCGCTCCATTGGAGTTTTCTTTTTCGCCTAATCAGTTCTTTGGATTGCATAAAGTTTCCGGTGAAGTGTCAGACTCATTTATCGGCTTTCCTCGCCGCTTGCTTGTCTGGATCTTGCGGAGGTCCCGCCTTCGATTCAATCCAGAATTCCGCCGCCTCACGCTGCCACCCCTTCGGCTCTTTCTTCCCCGCCCGCCATTCCGCAACCGTTGAATTCGGCACGCCCAAGCGGGTGATATTCACCATTCGCCACCGATTCACAAACGCCTTCCAGGTCATAAGAGAAAACTTTCACCAATATACGCCCAGCGCAATATTTAACTTGCAAGACATACGCTCAGCGTATATTCAAAAGCCGTTACCAAAACACACATCACCGCCACCCATGAAAACCGAATACATCACGCCAATCATTACCGACCAGCAGGTTGCCCGCAGTATGAAAACTTCCATGAAGTTACTCAGACAGAACCCGGATTTTTTAGAAGCATGCCGGGCACATTTAGCGGCGCGGGCTACTTTGAAGACACTCAAGAAATCCATTCGTGACGAAAAGGCGAATGCCGCCAAGTGACCCGTTACCAATTCCAACCCCACCACCAATCCCATGAAAACACCGACCGCCACCAAAGCCAAGCCAGCCACCACCCCGCGCACCTTGAAAATCCAGCCCTTCACCGTGACCACGCAATGGGTTTCCGTCACAACCTCCATTCTTGCCCGCCATGCGGAACGCATGCAGAGCGTTCCTTATTATCAAATAGACAGCCTGCGTTTTTGCGGCCAGTTGGTGAAATCCTACCACACCACCAAAACAATTCATGACAACTGCGGGCTTGAACACGAATGCTTGATATGGGGCAACATGACAGGAAGAAGACTCAGCCGCATCACATTCGCAATCGAGGCCGAAAGATGGGCGGCGATTGAATCTCTGGCCAAGCGCATCAACTCGACTCCCGCCGCGTTCGTCCGCGCTGCCATCGCCAAGGCCGCCGCCGGATGGGCGCGCTTCGATGAGACAGCCCGACAAGCCGCCGCATGAACCACCCGCCATTCACCACCATGAACGCCAAGCTTGCCGCCATCCTTGCCCGCCGCATCCTCAAACTGAATCAAGAGTTTGCCAGCGCCAAGCGGGACGGCCGGCAGCTCGCCCCATTCCACCGCCGCGCCTATTCCCTCACCGGCGCATGGTTGCTTCTCAGATAAACCGCGCACCCTATCCCATACCAATGAACCAAGAACCGACAGAATCAGAACAGCCCCTTGTAATAATGATCCGTGAATCGGTAGCGGACGCCATCGACCGCGGCATTCCAAGCCTCATGAAGCATTTCGACATGAACCGGAACGAAACCCTTGCCCATGCCTTAACCGCCGGCATGAACTTGTTGCTGGAATCCAACATCAAGACGCTCGAACGCGAGCCACAGGTTAAGGAGACAATCCGCAAGTTAAAGAGCGGGGAGAACGTTACCAACGACGAGCTTGAAATCATTTTAATCGCCGCCAAAAGCGGACACTTGGCCGCCCGAATTATCGTGGAAGACTTCAAACGCTTTGGCCGCTCCATCGATAAGGAATGATGTTCGCCATAAACCGAGCCGCCGCCGTGCGCGCCCGACACTCTAAAAACCAACCCAGCAATTCACTGCCATGAAACTACCCCAAGAAATCGCCGACGCCGTGGTAAAAGCCGCAGGCAAGGAACTAGCCGCCAGCCTAAAGGAGTATGTCCAAGATCTTCAATTGTTCACGCTGCAAGAAGTGGCGGACCGACTCAAGGTCTCCAAGGGGACGGCCAACCGACTCGTTAAGGAATACGTGGAACTTGGCGAAGCCTCCCGCCGCGTGACACCGGCCACACTTCGCCGACTCATTGAAGAGCGAACGATACGGACGAAATAACCACGCCGCCACCCTCACGCGCTGAACAAACAACCACAACCCCGGAACGTCACCGCCATGAACGCCACCACACGCCGCACCGGCTCCAAGGCCACCACGTCCAATGACACAGGCTTTCCGCACCTGGTCGAAAAACCACAGCCCGCCCCAGCAGGCGCACGCCGTGGAGCAATAGCAAAGGCGGGCGCATGACCCTTCCAACGATCCCCTTGATTTTCGTCTTGAGTGGCCAACTCCTTTTCATGGTAGCGGTGGCCATCAATGACGCGCTGATTGCGTTCAAGCACTTGCGCCAGTGCATCGATAAAAGCTTTTCCCACGACACGCAGATTTTCCCCGACGCCCGGAATCGAGATGCGGGAGAGATCGCCGCAAATTTGCTTCGATCCTCCCGGATCGATGGGGACGGCCCAATCTTAGCAGGCCACCGACAGAGCACAGACAGGGACGCACGGGCTATTCCCTGATTTCTTCGACCTTCACGCGCTTTTTCAACTCAGGATCGGAAGGACTGAGCGCCATGAAATAGACAGTGGCAGAAGCGTCAGACTTGAAAGGCTTCATGTCCGTTTCAACGGTTTTGATGAGCTTCATCACCTTGCCGCGTTTTTCACAATAGTCGTTTGCCTCCTGGAGTGCTTCACCTTTCACCCATGCCCCGGATCCTCTGGTTGATTTGTGGCTACGCGAAATCATGTGCGTGTTTTGACCAATCGGCACAACGCCTGACGACGTGGCGCAACTCGGAAGAAATGCGGACGAAGAAAGAGCCACCGCTAAAACCAGAGTGAGGTTTTTCATGAATGCCAATACACCCCGGAGAGGAGCGGGAGACAAGCCGGGAATTCAGTTTTCCGCGCAATAAATACAAATAGAAGTAGGGGACACTTTAGGGGACATTTGGAAACCTTCGGGTTTCTCAGATCCTGCCAAACGTTGGAAGGAGTAGGGCCAAAACCAAAAGTGGAGCGTAGCGGATTCGAACCGCTGACCCCTTGCATGCCATGCAAGTGCTCTACCAACTGAGCTAACGCCCCTTTCGGGTGGGGCGGAGGTTTATTCGTGGAGAACGGGGTGGGCAAGACGATTTTCGGGAATTTTCTCGTTTTTTGAGGTCTGCCGTCGGATTGGCCCTCTGCATGCCGCCACAATTCACTTTGCGGACGCGGGGCGGCCACTATGCTCCGCCGCATGTCAAAATATGCTGGAGAACAGGTGTTGGTGGTGTCGCGCGCGCTTTTTGAGGAAATTGGCGAGTTTTCGGGCATCCGGACGATGGATTTGGAGGCGGGGATCGCGCGTTTGATGGATCCGCAAAACCACTTTTTCATGGACCGGGCCGCCGCCGAGGAAGATCCGTCGCACAAGCAGCTCATCCCCTATTGCATCTTCCGCTGCGGGGATCGGATTCTTCATTACACTCGCGGAAAATCCGGAGGCGAGAGCCGGTTGCATGCGAAGATTTCGGTCGGCGTCGGTGGACACGTGAATCCGGTGGACATGGATGGCGGAAAAACCGGTGCGGATGCTTATCACGCCGCCGTGACCCGTGAAATCGAGGAGGAATTGAATCTTCCGGAGGAACATGCGCACCGCATCATCGCCCTGCTGAATGATGAATCCAATCCGGTTGGTCAGGTCCATCTCGGCATCGTGCATTTGGTCGATTTGAAATTCGACGCCGTTTCCTCTCGCGAGGATGCGCTTATGGATCTTGGGTTCACTCCGCTGGCCGAGCTCAATGGTCCGTTGTTTGATCGCTTGGAAACCTGGTCCCAATTCTGCATCCGCCATCTTGCCGGAAATCCACCGGAGTAAGAATCCGCTCTCATTCTTCCTTCCCAACTCTTGCGGGCACTTGATTCTTAGATCATTGCCCGTCACCCTCCGCCGCATGTCCGCACCCGTTCAGACTCCGATGATGGCCCAATATCAAGCCATGCGGAAATCTCTGCCTGCGGATGTGATCTTGCTCTATCGGCTCGGGGATTTCTACGAGATGTTTTTCGAGGACGCGAAAACCGCCGCGCCGATCCTCAACGTCGCTCTCACCAAACGCGGAGGCACTCCCATGTGCGGAGTGCCTTATCATGCCGCCCAAGGTTACCTCGCCCGCCTGCTCAAGGCCGGCAAACGCGTCGCCATCGCCGAACAAACCTCCGAGCCGAAACCCGGAAAACTCGTCGAACGCGAAATCGCCCGCATCCTTACTCCCGGCTCGATCGACGACATCACTCTGCTCGACGACCAGCGCCCGAACTACCTCGCCGCCGTCTTCCGACACGGGAAAACCGTTGGTCTCGCTTGCGTGGATCACACGACCGGTGAGTTCACGATCGCCGAGTTCGCCGATACGGGCCAACTTGAAGACGAGATTTCCCGCATTTCTCCCTCCGAGCTCCTCATACCCGACCACCAAACCGCAGAGTTCGGCGCGTTTGTGAACTGCATGGCCTACGAAGGTTATGCGTTCCTTCCCGAGCAAGCCACGACGCTTCTCAAGGATCACTTCGAAGTTCTTTCCCTCGATGGTTTCGGCTGCGCCAACTTGCACTCCGCCAGCGGGGCCGCCGGGGCGGTCCTTCATTACCTCCTCCACCAACTCCGCCGCTCATGCGAACATTTGCGCCCGCCGCATGTGCGGGAGTGCGCCGACTACGTCCTCATCGACTCCGCCTCGCAGCGCAATCTCGACCTTGTCGAAGCCCGCGGCGGAAAATCGCATACTTTGTTAGGCGTGCTCGACCGCACCGCCACCCCGATGGGTGCGCGCCTGCTGCGTGACTGGATCCTCCACCCGCTCCGCGATCTGGCGGCTCTAAGCGTCAGGCAGGACGTCATCGCCGCATTTCTAGCAGAACCATTCCTGCTTTCAAAATGCCGTGAGTCCCTCAAAGGCATTCGCGATATCGAGCGCACCACTTCCCGGCTCTCGCAAAACTCCGGCAACGGCCGCGACCTTCAATCCCTCTCCACCTCGCTCTCCCACATCCCCGCGCTCAAGGAGGATCTCTCTTCCTTGATCATGGATCAGTGCTTGCTCGGCGCTCATCTCCACGATTTTAGTGACCTAACAACCATTCTCTCCACGGCCCTCGTCGACGAGCCACCCGCCCATCTCCGCGACGGCGGGATTATCCGCGACGGTTGGTCAGCCGAGCTCGATGAACTCCGTGACGCATCACGCGGCGGCAAAGACTGGATCGCCCGTCTCCAGGAGGACGAGCGCAAGCGCACCGGGATCGATTCGTTGAAAATCAAATTCAACAATGTGTTCGGTTACTTCATCGAGATCACCACCAGTCATCTAGCAAAAGTCCCGGACGATTACACCCGCAAGCAGACCATGTCCAACGCCGAGCGCTACATCACGCCGGCGCTCAAGGAGATGGAAAACAAAGTGCTCGGTGCCGAAGAGCGCTCGAAAAAATTGGAAATCGAGCTCTTCTCGCAACTTCGTTCCCAAGTCATCACCCACCTCACGCGCCTCCAGCAAGCCGCCGCCGCTGTTGCGGAAATCGACGTGCTCTGCGCGCTCGCGGAAATCGCCCAGCTTTACCGCCATTGCCGGCCGGTCCTCAATCAAGGCAATGGTTTCTTTGTCAGCAACGGCCGCCACCCGGTCCTCGAACAAACGCTCACCGACACCAAGTTTGTCCCTAACGATACCGAGCTGGACCCGGACACCGCGCGCCTGCAAATCCTTACCGGGCCTAACATGGCGGGCAAATCGACTTATATCCGTCAAATCGCTCTTATCGCCGTGATGGCTCAGATCGGCGCTTACGTGCCGGCCGATTCCGCCACATTGGGCGTCGTCGATCGGATCTTCTGCCGTGTTGGGGCTTCCGACGACCTCTCGCGCGGCCAATCGACATTCATGGTTGAGATGAGCGAAACCGCCCTCATTCTCAACCACGCCACGGATCGCTCCCTCGTCATCCTTGACGAAATCGGCCGCGGCACCGCCACGTTCGACGGACTTTCGATCGCCTGGGCCGTTGCCGAGCACCTGCACGACAGCATTGGTTGCCGCACGCTTTTCGCGACGCATTACCACGAACTAACCGATCTCGCAAACACCAAGAGTGCCGTTGCCAATTACAACGTTGCGGTTAGAGAGTGGAACGAGGAAATCATTTTCCTCCACAAGATCCTCCCCGGAGCTGCTGATAAATCCTACGGCATCCAAGTCGCCCGGCTTGCCGGCTTGCCGAAAGTGGTCGTCGAGCGTGCCAAGTCCATCCTCTCACACCTTGAGCTTCACTCCGTAAAACCCGAGGCGAAATCCCAGGGCCCGAAGGCGAAAAACACGGTGCAAGACGAATTCCCGAAACCCAATCCGCCGCAAATGGATCTCTTCGCGGATTTCTGAAAACCGGGATGGAATGAGGATGACAAGCCGGAGCCACGACATTGCCTCCGGCTATCTACACTTCGTTCCGGTTCATGTCGTGGATAAGAATGAAAAGCCATTGATCAAGAGCTTCGCGCCTCACAATGTCCGGGCATTCGCCAGCACCGCAGGAGTGTGGTGCCTCCTAGGCCTCATGATTGATTTTGATTACCAAGTCTTGAGCGTCAGACCGATTTGGCCGAAGAGTCCCGAGTCCATGTCTTCATCGACGATTTTATGGTCGCCATCCGAATCAGCCAGCGTGATGTTGTTGAACAGAGTGACACCCGCGCCCAACTTGAGCCAGAGTTCGCCGACGATTTTATGGCTCGCAAAAGCACCCAGCTGATAGGATGAGAGATCGATGGACTTGGAGTCACCTTGGTCATTCGTGGTATTCCAGATGCCGCCGCCGGGAATGCCACGCAGGCTGAAGCTCCAATCTTCATTGGGCGTGTAGGAGATCACGGGCATCGGGCCATAGAGGCCGGCGCGTGTTTTATCGCTGACTTTCCAGTCGAAGTTGATGCCCGGGAAAATCGAAAAGTCGCCATTCAAGTTGGGAGCGGTGACGCCGGCAGCGATGGTGAATGATTCATTCACGCGATAGCCCGCGCCGGCGGCGATATCGAAGGTGAAATCATCGGCGTTGATGTGTTGGAAATCGCTTGCGAGTTCGGCCCGGACCCAGGCGCCATAGAACCATGGGGAGCCTTCATTCAATTTGATTGCGGCGAGATGCAGTGACACCGAATGAAGATCCTCGTCGCCGATCGGAAACGCGCCGCCCACGCCGTCGAAATCCAAACTGGTCGATTCGTATTTCAAAGCCGGGACGAGCATGATGTCACCAACCACCGTGATGGGCTTGGAAAGCAGGGAGAAAAAATCGAGTTCGGAGACGCTGAGGCTGCCATCGGCATCATCGAAGTCCATTCCGTCCGAGTAGGTGGCTCCGATCCTCGCAGCAGCGAAATCAGGGAGTTTTTGTTCCGCAGGGGCTATGTGATTTGTTGGGTTTTCTCCGGCAGAGGCGCCGAGAAGGCAGCCCAGCCAGATTATAGCGGTGAGTTGATTGACCATGTCTCATCATATCGAGCCTGCAACCGGACGTCCACCCCGGGTTGAGGCAGTTTTTGCGGCCACGATCTCCCGAAAGCTTAGGGTTTGAAAACAGGAAATTCCGCACCGGGGCGGATTTCGGCGGGTGGTTCGATATTGAATGCTGCGCCATCGCCGGCCCGGTATGGCCCATAGGCAATCGGAATCACCGTTAGATAAACCCGTTGTTCGTCATCTTCCAGGATTTTACCGGCATGCACGATGGCCGCGCAGTTGGGGCTTTTTTTCACCGCAAGGATATCGCCCGTTCGGAACTGGCTGGCGGCGGCGGTTTCGAGAGTGGGGAACACATACTCGATGATGACCGGGTAAGGTGCTGCTTGGGTGAAATTATCAGGTTTCACCAGCGCATGGGCACGGATGGCGAAGCCGGATGGGAGGAAATCCGACGGGCCGAGCTCGCGGACTTTCGTTACCAGATAGTCGCCCTCGGCGTAGGTCAGGGCTAGGGGCCGTTCGAAATTGGTCAGGTAATTCCGAAGGAGTTGTGCATTGAGCTGGCTGAATTCCTCCTCGGTCAGGCCGAAAAATTTGCGATAGAGGCCTTTGGGGTCGAGCAGGCTGCCATTGGGAGCATCGAGCACGGTGTGTCGCTTCAATTCAGGCAGGCGGCCCAGCTTCCGAAGGATTTCGTAATTGCGGGGAATCTCCGGGTTGCCGAAGACATGCAGGCATGCGGTCCAGCTGGCGACTGCGAAACACAGAGCCAGCAGATTGGCCAGCAACCACCAGAAATAGGCGGGACGCGAGGGCGGAGCGGGTTCGGCGTTGCGTGGCACGGCGGTTTTGCGGGTTCAGTGGGTTCCGCAGGCCTCGCCGTCAGCCACGGCGTGGGTGCCGGGGGCATCATCCGCCGCTTCAAACGAAGTGCCGCAGCCGCAGGAACGCGCGGCATTTGGATTGAGCACCTTGAAACCCGCATCCGTTAGGTCGTCCGAATAATCGACCGCGCATCCGCGCAGGCGATCCAGGCTGTCTCCCGCCAAGATCAAGCGGGCTGCGCCGGACTCCACCACCACATCGCCGGGTTCGGGTTCGGCCACTTTCATTTCGTACTGCCAACCGGCGCAGCCACCTTTGCGGACGGCAAGGCGCAGCCCCGCGAATGAGGAGGAATTCGCCTGGTCGGCGAGCAATTTGCCGAGTTCTTCGGCGGCTTTAGGAGTGAGGGTCATCATGTCGGATGGGGAAGCATAGGCTGGTAACCGGAGATTTGAAACCGGAAATCCGAAGTCGTTGTCCGTTCGTATGTTGAATCCGCCATCAAACCCGGCGGGAGCAAGGAAAACCTGCGATTGAAACAAAGAATGACCTTGACGCATTAGGATTTGGCCTTTTCATTTCGCTCGCCTGAGGTTTTCCCCCAGTGCCCATAGACTAGTTGAATTGTATCCTTACATTTCGGCGCCAGCGCACCTATTTCCATGTCATCCTCTAAACCGTCCCCAGCGATTCAAGCCGAGAATTCCAAGGCCAAGGCCAAAAAAAACAAGGATGCTCCAGATATCCCGATCAAGGACGCGCCAAAGACGGTGAAAGCAAAGCCAGCCTCTATCTTTGAAAAAAAAGCAGAGTTGAGGCCAGTCGCCACCGCGAAGGAGACGAAGCCCGCCGCGAAGGAGACGAAGCCCGCCGCGAAGGAGACGAAGCCCGCCGCGAAGGAGACGAAGCCCGCCGCGAAGGAGACGAAGCCCGCCGCGAAGGAGACGAAGCCCGCCGCGAAGGAAGCGA
>CAIXKE010000023.1 GCA_903919975.1 Akkermansiaceae bacterium
GTCAGCACACCGGTCGTATCGAAAGTCGCACTGCCGTTGTCACCGATCACCACGTCACGGCCGTCGCCACCGGTGATCTGGTCACCGCCGATGCCGCCGAGCACCGTGTTGTCACCGGCGCCGGTGGAGATGGTGTCGACTCCACCGATGGTCGGATCGAGGGTGCCAATCGTGAGCAGGATACCGGTTGCGCTGAAGGTCGTGCTGCCATTGTCACCCACCACCACATCGCGGTCCGCGCCGCCGGTAATCTGGTCACCGCCAAAGCCGCCGATCACCACATTGTAGCCGTCGCCAACTTGGATGGTGTCCACACCACCGATTGCCGGGAAGATCGTCGTGATCGAGGTCAGGTAACCGGCTAGATTGAAGATCGCCTCGCCACTGTCACCAATCACCACATCCTGATCGGAGCCACCGGTGATTTGATCGGCACCAAAGCCGCCGATGATCGCATTGTAACCGCTACCCACCGAAATAAGGTCGTCTCCACCGATCGCCTCATCGGTGCTGATGATGTTGGTCAGCAAGCTGACGCCAGAGGCATTCACAAAGGTCGCCGAACCGTTGTCGCCAAGCACTACATCGGTGCCAGCACCGCCGGTGATTGTATCCGCCCCGTTGCCGCCGAGCACGGTGTTGAAGCCGCCACCGGTGAGAATCACATCGTCATAGGCTCCCGCCAGACCGGCATCGGAGGTGGTGATATTGGTCAGCACACCGGTCGCATCAAAAGTCGCACTGCCGTTATCACCGATCACGACATCGCGGCCGTCGCCACCGGTGATCTGGTCACCGCCGATGCCGCCGAGCACGGTGTTGTCACCGGCGCCGGTGTTGATGGTGTCGACGCCGCCGATGGTGGGATCAAGCGTGCCGATTGCAAGTAGGATGCCGGTGGCGCTGAAGGTCGTGCTGCCGTTGTCGCCCACCACCACGTCGCGATCATCACCGCCGGTGATCTGGTCACCACCGAAGCCGCCGATGACCACATTGTAGCCATTGCCGACTTGGATGACATCCACCCCGCCAATCGTCGGGTCGATGGTGGTGATCGAGATCAGGATGCCGGAAAGGTTGAAGCTGGCTTGGCCATTGTCGCCGATCACCACATCCTCGTTGGCACCGCCAGTGATCTGGTCGGCACCGAAACCACCGATGATGCTGTTGCGTCCGCTGCCCACCGAAATGATGTCGTCGCCGCCGATCGCCGCGTCCGTGCTGTCGATGCCAGTCAGCAAACTCACCCCACCCACGTTGACGAATGTCGCGGAACCATTGTCGCCGAGGACCACGTCGGTGTCGTCGCCACCCGTGATGCTATCCGTTCCGTTGCCGCCGAGCACGGTATTGAAACCATTGCCGGTGATGATCACATCATTGTAGCTGCCAGCCAGCGTTGCATCCGAAGTCGCGATCGAGATCAAAACCCCTGTGGCGTCAAAGGTCGCGCTGCCGTTGTCGCCGATCACCACATCACGGCCAGCACCACCGGTGATCTGATCGCCGCCAATGCCACCGATGACCGTATTGTCGCCAACACCGACATCAATGATATCGACCCCACCGATCGTCGGGGCGGTCGAGGTGATGCCAATCAGGATTCCGGAAGCATTGAAGGTGGCCGCACCATTGTCTCCAAGCACCACATCGCGGTCGTTGCCACCGGTGATCTGATCGGCCCCAAAGCCGCCAAGCACCACATTCGATCCGTTGCCGCTGGTGATGATGTCGTTGCCACCGACCCCGGTGTTCGACGTTCCGATTTCGGTGAATGACGTGCGGGTCAGGAAAGCAATCCAGGCAGCGGCCGCGAAGTCGGCGGACTCGGAGTAGATGGTGTATGTGAGGCCACCGGAAATAAAGGTGATGTAGCCGGAGTCGCCCACCACCACATCGGGACCAGAGTCGAGTCCGGCATGAATGGTATCGGCACCGTTAGAACCAAAGATGATGTCGTAACCAATGCCGGAGTCGATGAGGTCATCGCCGCTGCCACCCACGATGAGATCATCACCTTGGCCGGTGCGGATGGTGAGCGCCAAGCTAGAACCGATGGCATTAACAAGGTCATTGTCAGTGGCACTCGGATTGTTGCTGTAGGGCCCCTCCGTATCCAAAACCAGAGTGCCATCGGCGGCGGCGTCGAGATTCACGGTGACACGGTCGGAACCGTAGCCGGTGTAAAGATTTGTTACCGTCGCCCCCCCCGCACGCCAGTGCGTGCCATCGATCAGGATGACGTCGTCACCGCTGCCGCTGGCAATGACCACGCCACCTGCATAGTTGCCCGAGGCGTCGGCGCGGTAGCTGATGGCTGCGGGCGCGAGACCCGTGATGGTAATCTCACGGTCAGGCGCAAGGCCGACGGCGGATCCACCCGGTCTGGTGTCGGTGATCCAGACATTGGTATCGGCCACTGTCGCATCCGCATCGCTGATCTTGAGCGTCTGGACGCCGGTGCCACCGTCGATATTGAGCACCGCCTGGATGCCATTGAGATTGCCGGTCGGGACATTGACGGCGGTGGCCGTGGTGTAATCCGCGGCAGAGGAGACAAAGAAGGCATCATTGCCACCTTCACCCTCGAGGTTGGTCAGCACCGAGGTCGCCCGGACATTGAAGAAATCATCGGCACCGAGGCCGTGGACATTGAGCTCCTCGACATCGCCATCGAAGTCCACCTTCTGGAAGTTGCCGTTCGCCGCGTATTCAAGGTTGCCACTGCCATTGGTCACGACCTCATAGGAGGACACCGCGAAGAGCTCGAGCACGAACACATCGCTGTAGTAGGTGCCGAAGACATTCACCACGTCGCTGCCATCACCGGAGTCGATCACGTCGATCACCGCCGAACCCGTTCCCGAGAGACCGATTTCATAGAGGTCACTGCCATTGCCGCCCCTGAGTGTAACGCTCGCGCCGTTGGCGATGCCGTTGTTGAAGGTCTGAAGCCCGGCACTGTCATAGTTGATACGGATGATGTCATTGCCGGTGCCACCGATGAAGATGAAGTCACCGCCGATGGTGTTGACGTTGACCACGTCATTGATGGCGGTGCCCACCGCAGTTTCGTCACCGGAGCGGATGGTGGTGGTGGATCGGTTCGGAGTCGAGGCGACGTAGAAATTGTCGTTGCCATCGCCGAGCGTGACGTTGATCACATCGAAGCTGTTGTAGTTGACTGCATTCGTCAGGGCCGCGTTACCCGACATCGCGGTATGGGCGAAAGTGGTGGAAGTCAGCACGCCAGCACCGGCAGCCGTGTCGTCACCGTTGTCGAAGGCGATCTCATTGTTCGTGGCCTGACCATTGATCGTCAGACTGCCGGCGATGTCCTCGAGGCTTGCGCTGGTCCAGACCGTGTTGTAGATGCTGCCGACGTAAACCCGGTTCACCAGGCCAGTGCCAGCACCGGTGTTCACCACAGTGGTATTGCTGTGGCTGCCGATGATGTAAACCGTGTTGCCGCCACTGCCCAAGTTCAGGTTGAGGGCCTCGACTCCGGCGTATTCAATGCCGTCGTCCGGGTCGCCCATGCCAAAACCCGTGATGCGGGTGGCGGAGAGCATGCCGATGTTGGCTGTGGCGTCACCCGTGTCATCCACGTTGAGGGTTTCATTGGCGCCGAAGGCCTCGACCACCAATCTGCCGAGTATGGCATTGACCGTGCCGCCGATCGCCGGCGCCAGGCTGCCGACATTGAACACCGCGCCAGTCCCGCGCGAGCGGATGGTGGTGGTGGTCACCGCATGGGTGCTGCGAATGTTAGCTTGGGTCAATCCGGCACCGGAGTGAATGATCAGGTTCTCGATGCTCGAGTAACTGATGCCCGAGGTGGCAATGCCGGCGATTTCGTTGCCCACCAGACCCAGACCGGTCAGCAGGCTGTCGGTTAGCACCAGGGTGCTTGCTGCGATTTCCGCCCGGTCGTTGACCCGCACAGTGTCGGTGCCGCCACCGTTAATGGTGAGTGCTCCGAGCACGGCGTTGACGTTGCCGTCCGTGCCCCAATCGGTGCTGCCGATGTTGACCGTATTGACACCAGTGCCGGTGTTGATGATGGAGGAAACCGCGCTGGCGCGAACATTGATAACATCGTCGTCTGCCCCGCCATTGATGGTGAATGTCGCAGACACCCCCACAATCGTGATGAGGTCATTACCCGCATCGCCATTCAATGTCACTGCGGCCCCGGTATCATTGACCGTAATGGTATCGGCATCATCCCCGCCATTGACAGTGAGAACCGCACCCGAATCGTTAATCGTGATGGCATCCGCTCCGGCATCGCCATAAACCGTCAGCTCGGCCCCGGTGGATTGCACCGTGATGGTCTCATTTCCACCCCAACCATGAATCACGGTCAGAATCGAACTGCTGTTGACGGTGAAGTTGTCGCCGCCTGATCCCAAATCGATGTCGAGAGACTCAAGATTGCTGTAGGCGATACTGCCGGTCATTCCGAGACCGGTAATGGTCGTGCCGGTCATGGCACCGATCAGACCAGCAATGGCACCAGTGACATCGACAACCATGACATCATTGTTGCTGCCCGTGCTGCCGCCTTCGATGGTCAGCAAGGCAAGAATGCCAGTAAGAACACCACTGCTGGCGGGCGCCAGGCTGCCTACATTGAAGCGATCCGAACCGAAGCCGCCACTGACGATGGTCGGTGCACCGATGCCCCTGATATTGAAGATGTCGTCGCCCGGACTCAGATTGACATTGATCCCTTCCAAGGTCCCGTAGGCGATACTACCTAACATACCGAATCCGCTGATGGTGGTGGTGGTGATGGTGCCGGTTTGACCCGTTGCGGCACCAGTGACGTCGACATTGAGGACATCACTGTTAGTGCCCGTTGAGTCGCCATTGACTGTCAGCACGCCACTGATACCGGTAAGCACACCGCCAGCGCCGGGTGCCAGGCTGCCGATATTGAAGGTGTCCGCATCGGCACCACCGTTCAGAGTGACGGCGCTTGCGGCTCCGGTGGTGCGCACATTGAAGGTGTCCGCTCCGGCCAGGCCGTTGACCACCAGTGTGTCGCTGGCTCCATTAATCAAGATTGTGTCATCACCGGCACCCGAGTTCAGGGTGGTCGATTTGGCAGGTGTTCCGCTGTGCGTGCTGTTGATGGTGAAGGTGTCGTTGCCGCTACCAAGCAGGATTCTCAGATCTTCGATGCCGCTGTATTCGATGCCCTTGGTGGCATCGCCCATGCCGAGACCGGTCAGGCGTGTGCTCGTCAGCGCGCCGGTTTTACCGATCAGATCCGCGCTGTCATCAACCGTGATCACATCCGTGCCGGTGCCACCGGTGATGGTGATCAGGTAGTTTGGCAATGCGCTGATGTTAACGGTGTCGCTTGCCGTGCCGAGGTTCAGGAAAGCGACCGTCTCCAGTGGGTCGACCGCCAGCAAGTTGCCGGTGGTGGCGCTTGCGGACCATCCGGTCGAAGCCTTGGTCACGTTGAGCGCATCGGCATGGCCGCCGAAGTTCAGAGTCACTTCACCATAAAAGTCGGTGAACTTGTCCGTACCGTAGCCATTTAGGAAATCGTATTCATCGTTGTGATATAGTCCGACTAGGATGTCGTTTCCGCTTCCACCTTGAATGGTGTCCACTCCTGGCGACCCGAGGATAATGTCAGCTCCGGCGTCACCCGTCATGGTATTCGTCTCGCTGATGGTGACATTCGGAGTGGCCCTGTCCTTATTCTCATCCAGAAGGTCATCGCCACCACCACCCGAGTAGGTGTCGTTACCGATTCCGCCGAACAAATTGTCATTCCCGCTGCCGCCGGAGAGTTGGTCATTGCCGCCGTAGGTGAAAACCGTGTCATCGCCGTCCCCACCATTCACGACATCATTGCCGCCGCCCGTGACAATCAGGTCATCACCACCGTTGCCGCTCACATTTGTATTGATGCTGATGCTATTCCCATCCATCACGATCGTTTCAGCGATATTTGCTCCAACAACGTTGATCTGCGTGATTCCGGCAGATGCAATGCTTGTCATGTTAGAGAATGTGATGTCCCTGTAGTGGCTGGTGCTGGACTGCAATGACCAGCCGCTCCATCCCCAAGGGATCGGACCCTTCCATCTGAAATAACGGGTGTAGTAATCACTGCGGGCCACCAGAACACTTTGGGTGGTGTCCGGCGCGTCGATGATCAGATTGCCATTCACAATCGCGAACCGCAAATTGATTGAACTGTTATTGGTGACGGTCAGCACCCCGCCGACCAAGCTGGTGGTATAAGTGAAGTAGTTGGCCGGGACGATACTGCCTGTCAGATCGACGATCTCGGTTTTCGAGGATTCGAACCAACTCGAGATCTCGTCGCCGATATCGCTCAGAAGATTGACAAAGTCGGTGATGAGGCCATCCACGAAATCGATCACATCCGCACCGAAGTCCAAAATTGCCGAGGCCAGATCCTCAAAGGCTTCAGCAACCGCCAGCGCAGCTACGGTGACGGCCTCGCCCACAGCGACAATTGCATCACCCAGAGCCTCGATCACCGCTGACAGGACACCTAGGCCGCCATCAATGTCATAGTCTCCGTAGCCGGTTGAGGTGACTTCAATCCAGATACTCAGCGGCCCTTCAGCGTAAATGCTCCATGCGCCTGTCTGCCAGTTCACCGACACCCGCCCTGCAGCCACATTGAAGGACTCACCGAACACCACGATTCCCAAGCTGCCGCTGCCGCTGACACCCGATTCCCTCAGCGTGATCGATATGTTGCCATTGATTCCGAATCTCGTAGCTCCACTTCCGACGGTCAGATCGAGCGAAAGCGTGCCGGTAATCGTGAACCGAACCGTGCCGCTTTCCGAGATGCTGAAGGATCCGGCAATTCCGACGTCAAGAATACCGAAGAAGTCCAGCGTCGCATCAAGGGAAATACTGAAGGTTCCGTTGCTGACACCGATGTAAACCGAACCCGTCGCGCTCAGGACCCCGAAGAAGTCAATGGCCGCAGTCACCGTGACCTGGTAGGTGTTCGCAGCGATCAGATGGCCGGTTCCCAATGCATCATAGACGGTTTTCGATGTGCCGCCCGAGTTGATTTCCAGCACGGCATCACCACTGATATTGAGCCCCGCAACCGGATCGAAATCGACGGCCACACTCAGGTAGGCCGCAAAAACGCCATTTTCGATCACCGCGCCACCGGTGACATTAAGCGTCAGGAATCCACCAAGGTCGATCGTCCCGTTCATTCCGAGCTCAAGCCCGGTCGTGCTAAGCTTCAGTTGGAATGCCGCGGTGATGGTAAAGGTTCTGGCAATCGTCAGATCACCACTCAGCGAGACGAAGAAATACGCACCGGCAGGATCAAAGGTGCCATCCAGACGTGGTGCCGCACCGCTGATGGTAAAGGTTACGGAGCCGTTGGGATTGGCGGTGAAGCGGCTGTCCAGAGTGCCGGTTAGAGTGGTCAGGGCGGCGGGGTTGGTGAATCCGGATCCTGGGAACGAGGTTTCGATGTTGACCGTTCCATCGAGGAATCCGACGTAACGCTCGGGGATGGTGATCGTCTGGTTGGTGCCGGTGGTGTTGAAAAGAACCCGGGCACTGCCAGCGAATCTCACGACACTGCTCAGCGCGCCACCCACGGAAACTGATAGATCGATGTCGGCTGCGATGCCCGTGCTCGTGATGACCAGTCCGCCAAGAGCTTTGATGTCGAAGAGCTTCGAGCTGGTAGCGGCACCGATGTCGGGGCCGACTTCCAGAGTGGCCAGAACGAAGGCCGAGAGGGTTGTGCTGGTTTTTTCAAAGAGGAACAGACCCGTGAACTTGAACACATCATTCGTTTTCGCTGCATCCGTGGAGATCGTGAGCGAACCCGCCAGTTGAACACTGATGATTTCGTCAGTGAAATTCAGCAGCACTGGTGAGGTCGGATCACCGGTGTTCACTTCGAATCCTGCCAGATCCAGCTTGCCGTCACCGTCAAGGTCGGCATTCGCCAAAGCCGCCACTTCAGTCACCGAGAGGATCCCATCTGCATTGCCACCGTTGGCAACCGCGTCGTAGTATTCGAACAGATCGACCATCGTCACCTCAGTGGCACCTGTGACGCCGAGCGCGGTTCGCACGGAAGCGGGCATCTCGGAAGCTTGGATGACACCATCACCATTTCCACCATTCGCAACGTCATCGTAATAGGCGGCGAATTCCTCAGGGAAACTTGCCTGCAGATCAACAACCGCAGCTCCTGATGCCAACCCAAAGCCGACATTGATCTTGATGTCAAACTGACCCTGAGCATCCACATAAGGAAGATTCACCAGACCGAAGCTGTTGACCGTGGCGCTTGCGGCCAGATAGGCACCCACGTCACTCAGGGCGGTCGAAGCCATGACCATGATGCCCATGTCGAAATCGGTGATATGGAAGCCCCTGGCGGTGGAGCTCAACTCTCCAGGCTGCACGATGTGATCGCCAGTGTCAGTCCAGTAGGGCCCGTTGATGCCAATGAAGGCGGTGACATTGGCGGCCCCAATCGTCATCGTTGTGACAGACTTCGTGCTGCCATCGGTGAGAGTCACGTTTTGACGTGGCCCCAACTCAAAGGCCACACTTCCGGTCAGGATGACCGCACCGAAAAGATCGATCTGCACAAAACCCTGGGCTAGGATCAGCGAGGAATCCATGGTCAGGTAAACCGGCTGACCACCGGTGTTCACCTCGAAGCCGGGCGGGTCGAATTTCCCGTCGCCATCGGCATCCAACGCAAGAATGGCAGCACCATGCGTTGTTTCAAAAGCCGTTTCCAGAATGTCGAGGACTTCACCAAGCGAGAGCTTGCCATCTGGAACTGGTTGACCCGCAACCGGCGGGGCGCCACCGACATCCAGAGTCAGCACCAGTTGCGCCACCGTGGAGATCACCGCCGTTGCACTGTGATTTGTTCCAAACGCGGTATTCATTTCAGCCAGAGAAATCTGATTGTTACCGTCGGTATCGAGGATGTCAAAGAGCCCCTGTTGTTCGTTCACCGCGAATGCAGCGGTGCCTGCGAAATCAATGACGGGCAGCAGCGAGTTGCCGTAAACGCTAGGCGACGACATATTCACTTGGACCAGAAGATGATCCGCCGTGAGCGTGACACCCGGCATGCCGACGAGGCTGATGTTGCGGGCACTGGCACTGAGCGCGAAATACTTGCTGGGATCGATCGCAAGCGTCGGCTTCATGATGGCCATGCCGAAGTCGAAGTCATTGATCACGATGCCAACCGCACGGGAGTTGATTTCATTGGCATCAATCTGGCCGTCGCCATCGCCGCCATTAATGACTGCATCCCTCTCATAGGACCAGTAAGGACCGCCCATTCCCACGAAGGCGTGCACGTTGGAGGCACCAAAGGTGATCACGGAGACTTCAGTGCTGGTCGCGCCGACCGCGGGAATGCTGTTTACGACGGGAAGCGCGCTGACATTGATACCGAGCAGGCCGGCGATGGCGGCGAGGTCATTGATCGGCAGCAGGCCCGGAGCCACATCGAAGGTTTGCGCCGGACCTTTTTCAATCGCGATGCTGGCACTGATGTAGATGAACTCCGAGATCTGGATGGTCGCCCGGGCGATGCTGGCCAGCATGTATTCATAATCGAAGTCCAGGAGGACCGGCGGCGTGGTGGTTCCGGTCTGCACTTCGAAGCCAATCTGATCGGGGCCGCCCGAATCCGTGTCCGGGAAGCTGGCCACGAAATCAATGGTGGCATTGCCCAACAACGAACCGGTACCCTTGACGATCGGACCACCTAGGTTGAATTCGACCACGATGCCCTGGGCAATGATGCGCATGAAATCATTGGTCGGATCGTTGTCACCATCCCCCACCCTGAACTGGGCCGTGGTGGCGGTAATCTTGCCTGCATAGAAGGTTGGCAGCACCTTGTTCTCAACCGGCTTGAACATGGCGATGCCGAACGTGAGGTTCTCGATCAACAGGCCGGATGCGCCGTATTGATCAGCGAGAGGCAGGCTCATGTTGAAACCACCCGCCGGAGGAAGTCCGACAAACGCGGTGGCATTGCTGACGCCGATTGCCGTGACTTCCACTTCCACACCGGTCAATTGAGAGAACTGATCGGCACCTTCACTGATCTGAATGTTGGCAATGTTCTGCAGTTTGGCGAAAACCGGAGAAATGGCTCCTTGAAGCTTCTCGTTGAGCTTGTCCATTTCGGCGTAAATCCGCGCGAGCTGGGGATTCACCTTATCGCGGATCGCATCATCGATGGCAGTTCCGACTTTATCGACGGCATTGTCGATAGCGCCGATGACGGCTCCACCGATACGATTCACCACTTTGGTAAGCACTTCGTCCAGGATCGTATCGAAGGCAGCGGCAAGCATGTTCTTCACCGGCTCTAGCAAACCTTGCAGGAAGGTTTTGACCGCAGTGCTCATGGTCGGATTCGAAAGGCTCACCAGATCCGCAAGGGTGTCGATGACCGGGTCGATGATGTTGCTGAAGAGCGCGGTGACGCTGCTGGTCGCCTGCGTGTTCAAGGCCGAACTCATGGCCGACTCGACATTGCTCTTCACCGTGTTGGCGAGTTGCGCCAATTGAGCTTTGATCGTTGCCACCGCATTGGCCACCGCTGTATCGATGGCGGTTTTCAATTCCGCCACCACCGTGTCGAACGCAGTGAGAATGTCGGTTTCAAGATCCGTTAGGGTCGTGGAGAAATTTGTAAGCGCGGCATTGATGTCGGCAATGGTGGAGGCCGGAATCAGGTCGGCAAGTGCGCTCGGAATGCCGGTATTGATGGTGACCGTCTCCCTGGCGCCCAGGTCGATGGCAATGCTCCCATTCACATAGAGAAACTCGGAGACATTGATCAGGACATCGTCGGCCGAGGCGAAAATGCGGCGGCCGGGTTCGTCGAGGTAGATGTAGCCGGTCCCGGTGGCAATCTCCATGCCGATGTCGATCCGGCCGTTGCCATTCACATCCGCCGCAGTGACAGCCGGATCATTGGTGACAAAGGCCTGCACCTCGGTCACGGACAGCGCGCCGTCTCCGTCCAAGTCGAGAATGCTGACGATGAGATCCAGATCGACCCCGTCCGCAGCAGCGGCGCTTGCGGAGTAAAGCTCACCATTCGCCGTGGTGTATCTTGTCTGACCGCTGAGCGCCCTCAGTTCGGCTACGGTGATGCCATTATTGTTAGCATCAAACACCGCCAGCGCCTCGGCGGAGAATGTGCTGAAGTCAACCACTGGCGTCGCCGCCGTGGCACCGCCGCCGGTGGCGATGTTGAGGTTGACGAAGATGTTAGAGCCGCTGAGCTGGAAGGCGTCCACTCCCACAAAGCCGATCGAACTGGCCGTAGCCTTGAGACCGATGTATTTGGTGGCACTGCCAGAAACCGGCTTCATCAGGGCCATGGCGAGGCTGGCATTGCTGACCTGCACGCCGATTGCCCGGTCGCTGGTCTCACTGGCGTCGATCACATTGTCGTTGTTAAAATCGGTCCAATACGGGCCGTTGGCACCGAAGAACATCGTCACATTCTCAGCACCGACTTTAAGTGTGGTTACCGATCTCGTTCCACCGCTACCGCTCAGAGTCACTGTAGAGGCAGGGCCTTTCTCGAAGGCCAGCGATCCCCTAACGAACACGTAGTCGGAAATCTGCAACTCGACTCCAGTGGTGCTAGCACGCAGCAGCTTGGTTCCAAAATCAAGCGAGAGCGTTCCATTGCCGGTATCCACCACATAAGGCGTGGTCGAGAACTTGGCGACCACGTTCGGTGTGGCGCCGGTGGCCGCGTTGTATTCGAGGCTGATGCCGGTGGCGGAGAACCTGAACTCGTCAAGGCCCACAAAGCCGACATAATCGGCGGTGATCTTGAGAGATGTGTATTTGCTGCCCGTCCCGGTGGAAGGCTTCATCATGACCAAGCCGAAGTTGGCGCTTTCCACAACCAATCCCAAAGCATCCGGATTGCGGTCATCGGAGTAATCGATGATGCCATCTCCATTGGTGTCCTCGAAGTAGGGCCCGTCACCGATGAAGAGATCGACATCACCACCACCGAAAACCAGGACATCGACAGTAACCGTCGTGTTGTTGCTCAGCGTGAGCGTGTAGTTCTTCTGCTGAGTGAGGGAGAAGCCACCTGAGATGTAGACAAAGTCATCGATCATCAGCACCGCGTTTTCAATCGCCAAACGTAGCAAGCGGGACGAGTAGTCAAAGTCCACCGAACCGACACCGGTCGGCACCGTGAACTTCCCGTCCTCCAGCTTGGTAAAATCGAGTGCCGAGGGATTTCCGGAGCTGTTTTTGCCACCGTTGATCTCAACCCGATAACCGCTGGCGCTGAACGAGGATGAACCGGCGCTGAAATCAAGACCCAGGATCTGGATGCTCTCGGCACGGGCGCTGATCGCATAGTAACTGCTGGTGTCGCTGGTGTTGGTCGGGTCAAACAACGCGATCGCGATATCAATGTCCTGGAGCAGCAAGCCGACGGCATTGGCGTTCGTGGTAGTCGGACCGGTGAAGTAAGGGCCGTCACCGACAAACACATCGACATCTTCAAATCCAATGGTGATCACCGAGAAGGAGGTCGGGGTAGAAGATCCAGCCACATACATCTCGACATCGCTGGACTTCGTTAACGCGAAGGAGCCACGCACTTGAACAAAGTCAGAGATGCCAATGATCAGCGACCCGGACACCCGGATTTGGTCCTGGGACGTCAGAGTGAGTCCAGTCGAAGACACCGCGCGCCAGTCAATGCGCTTGCCTCCCTCAACACTGGTGCCGTTGTAGTCGATCCTGAGATTGGAGATCGTGGCATCAAACCCGAAGTCGGTAAGACCATGAATCGTGATCGTGCTGAAGTTCGTCTGCAAGCCGGTGAAGCTCCGACCATCCTCTGCATCAAAAACAGCGAGGCTAACTGAAACACCGCTGACTTCGAAACCAACCGCATCGGAAGCCACCGTCAACGCTCCACCACTCAGGGTGCCGCCGACACCCGCAAAGAAATGCGCATTTGTTAGGCTCAGGATGAGCAGGTTGCCCGTCATCGTTTTTAACGTGTCATCAGGATCGATGATACCAATGCCGCCGGACTGCTGGGCCAGGGCGAACGTTGCCGCAACACTGACCAAGCCACCGAATTCAAAGGTCACGGTTCCTGACACCGAGAAGTTCACGGTGTTGGTCATACTCAGATTGAAGGGCGAACCAATCGCCGTGCGAGTCGCGGCATTGCTCCAGTTGAGCTTCGTCTCACCATCGGGGGCTTGGTTGATGGATACCGTGCCATTCGTCACCGCCAGATCCAGCGGGCCGAATTCCATGCTGAACGCCAAAGCCGTCGCTTCGATTCCTACCCAGGTCTGGCCGGTCGCATTGGTCAGGCGCAGCATCTGCAAGGTGCCCGAACCACTCACGCCACCCGATGGGATGCCAGCACTGATTTGAAGCTGAAGCGCCAGTCCAGTCGCCGCCGAGTCGAGCAAGGTGCTTGAGGCGACATCGAATTGTGTCAGGGCGAAGTTACCGGAAACCGTCAGCAGGCCGTCGATATCGATCACGGCATTTCCCGACACCGAGAAATTGACCGCATCGGAGATGCTGAGGTCGAAGGGCGAACCAATGTCGGCTTGGGTGGCGGCATCGCTCCAGTCGAGTTTGGTTTCACCCTCGGGCGCTTGATTCAGACTGAGGGTGCCATTCGTCACCGACAATGACAGCGGGGAAAATTCCAATCCGAATTCCATGTCGGTCGCTTCAACTCCGAGCCAGGTCTGGCCAGCGGCATTGGTCAGGCGCAGCATCTGCAAGGTGCCTGAACCACTGACCCCGCCCGATGGGATGCCGGCGCTCACTTGCAACTGAAGTGCCAGACCGGTCGCCGCCGATCCAAGCAAGGTGCTTGATACAACATCGAACTGGCTCAACGCGAAACTGCCGGAAACTGTCAACAGACCATCGACATCAATCACCGCATTCCCCGACACCGAGAAGTTCACCGTGTCGGACACGCTCAGATCAAACGGCGAACCGATCGCCGTGCGCGTGGCCGCATCACTCCAGTCGAGCTTGGCTTCACCATCGGCGGCTTGATTGAGAGTCAGGGTCCCATTCGTGACCGCGAGCGTCAGCGGAGCAAACTCCAATCCAAATTCCAAATCCGTCGCTTCGAGCCCGAGCCAGGTTTGATTGGTGGCATTGGTCAGGCGAATCATCTGCAGCGTGCCCGAACCACTGACCCCACCGGAAGGAATGCCGGCGCTCACTTGAAGTTGAAGTGCTAGACCGGTCGCCGCCGATCCAAGCAAGGCGCTTGATGCAACATCGAACTGGCTCAACGCGAAACTGCCGGAAACTGTCAACAGACCATCGACATCAATCACCGCATTCCCCGACACCGAGAAGTTGACCGTATCAGTCAGACTGAGGTCGAAGGGCGAGCCGATATCGGCTTGGGTGGTAGCATTGCTCCAGTCGAGCTTGGTTTCGCCATCCGGGGCAAAGTTAAGCGCCAAGGCACCATTGGTCACCGACAACGACAGCGGCGCAAATTCCAATCCGAATTCCAAAGCCGTCGCTTCGATTCCAAGCCAGGTCTGACCCGTGGCATTGGTCAGGCGCAGCATCTGCAGCGTTCCCGAACTACTCACGCCACCCGATGGGATGCCGGCACTCACTTGCAACTGAAGTGCCAGACCCGTCGCCGCCGAGCCGAGCAGGGTGCTCGAATTGGCATCGAATTGCGTCAGGGCAAAGTTGCCGGAAACCGTCACCAGACCATCGATATCAATCACCGCATTGCCAGAAACCGAGAAACTGAGCGTATCGGTCAGACTGAGATCAAAGGGGGAACCGATGTCGGCTTGGGTGGCGGAATCACTCCAGTCGAGTTTGGTTTCACCATCAGGGGCTTGATTCAGACTGAGGGTGCCATTCGTCACCGACAGGGTCAGCGGGGCTAATTCCAATCCGAAAGCCAGGCTCGTCGCTTCGACACCCAGCCAGGTCTGACCGGTGGCATTGGTCAGGCGCAGCATCTGCAAGGTGCCCGAACCCGTGACTCCGCCTGATGGAATACCGGCACGCACTTGAAGCTGAAGGGCGAGACCGGTCGCTGCCGAGTTGAGCAAGGTGCTCGAGACGACATCAAATTGTTCGAGGGAGAAATTGCCGGAAACGGACAAGAGACCATCGATATCAATCACCGCATAGCCCGACACCGAGAAGTCCACAGTGTCCACCACAGTCAGATCGAAGGGCGAACCGATGTCGGCTTGGATGGTGGCATCACTCCAGTCGAGCTTGGTTTCACCAGTGGCTGCCTGATTGAGCGCCAAGGTGCCATTCGTGACAGCAAAAGTCAGAGGATTATAATCCAGGCTGAAGCTCAGGTCGGTCGCCTCGATACCCAACCAGGTCTGATTGGTGGCATTGGTCAGGCGCAGCATCTGCAAGGTGCCCGAACCACTCACCCCACCCGTCGGGATACCGGCACTGATTTGAAGCTGCAGCGCCAGACCTGTCGCTGCCGAGCCGAGCAAGGTGTTCGAGGCGACATCAAATTGCTCGAGGGAGAAATTGCCGGAAACCGTTACCAGTCCATCGATGTCAACAACGGCGTAACCGGACACCGAGAAGTCCACGGCAGCATTCAGACTCAGATTAAAAGATGAACCGATGGCATTCCGGGTTGGAACACTGCTCCAGTTGAGCTTGGCTTGACCAGCGGGTGCCTCGTTATAGGCAAACGTGCCATTGGTAACCGAGAGGGTCAGCGGTGCATAATCCAGACTGAAGCTCAGGCCGGTCGCCTCGATGCCCAACCAAGTCTGATGGGTGGCATTGGTCAGGCGCAGCATCTGCAAACTCCCCGCACCGCTCACGCCGCCCGAAGGAATGCCTCCACTCACTTGCAACTGGAGAGCCACGCCGGTCGCTGCAGATCCCAACAAGGTGGCAGACGTCACATTGAACTGCGCCAAGGTGAAACTGCCCTCGGCCGTCAGGAGCCCACCGAGATCAACGGTCGCACGTCCTGAAACCGTCAGGAGCGAAGACGAAATCGAAAAACTGAGATTGGCACCCGCCAGATTCAGGAAACCATCCAGGGTGATTTCCTCGACCCCGCCGCGACCGTTGATGCTGCCGGCAACGATCCCGCCGTCGATGATGAAGGTGTCCCTGGCGGTCTCCGCACCGATCAGGCGCTCAATACCGGTGAAGGCAATCGAACTCCAACCGTCAACGGAGACACTGCCAGACCCGAGCCCGCTGAGCGTCCAAGTCGTATCCAGATCGAGATCGACCCGGATGGTGTCGTTCAGACCCGGCAGCAGGGCATTGATGGTCGAGACATCATTGTAGGTCGCGAGGACAGCACTCGTGGTGGCGTTGATGACCTGGACATCCAGGATGGAGTTTGCGCCCGCTTGGTTGTCAAAGATCCGGAAGATCAGATTCGGGTCACCGACCTGGCCGGTGATGGTGCCACCCGCGAAGGTGTAGGCTCCTCTGACCGGAACGGTGCCACCCGCAGGAACGGCTCCGCTGAGCAAGGTCCTCTCCCCTGCGCCGAGGGAGTCCTCCATGATCGCCAGCCCGGAGTCGTGGCCGTAGCCGAGGACGTGTCCGACTTCGTGGGTGAGAACGGTGAGAAGATCGATCCGTCCGGAGGCGTCGCTGCCGGCGATCGCGGTGAGCTGACCATCGACCGATTCGAATTCGCTGTGGTCGTACGGGGTGGTATCGACAAACCATCCGCGGCCGGCTGCCGTCGCGTCGAGGGTGATGCTCTGACCGATCGCTTCACCGAGGATGCCGCCATCGAGATTGGCGACGCGGGCGGTGATGCCCTGAGTGAGGTTGGCGATGTCGGCGTCAGGCAGAGCGTTGGCCCAAAGGCTGATCGCGACCTGAAGAAGTTCGTCGATTTGTTCCTGTGTAAGCTCATCCGAACTTACGGTGCCAAGAGTGCTGTCACCGTCAAACAGGAGGTGGTCGCCACTGCCGTTGGTGTGGTCACCAGCAAGGGCATTTGGATAGGTAATCAACAAATCCTGAGACTCGTCGGAAGATAAATCTCCGTCGGTCAGGCTGTATTCGTTGTTGGTTCCGGCAACTTCATTCTGAAGTCCCGGGGTTGAGGTTGATGTGGATGAGGTTAGAGAATCAATGGAAGTCGTTGTATCCCCCGCCATAGGGGGACCATTCGCGGCATTCAAGGTGGTCACCAACTCAGTGGCCACGGAATCGATCACCGGCTTTTCGGGAACCAATGTCACCTCCTCATCGAAGGTGGCAAAATTGTTATCGCTGGAAACGGTCGACGCGTTATCGATCTGAATCAAGGCCGACTGTTCTTGTGAGAATGCATCCTCTTCGACGAGAGGATCGACATCCGTCAGCGAGTCATCTTCGGTATCCGGATCGGCGATGGTCTCCGGCTCGGCACCTGGCAACTCGGTTGTCTCGCCGAAGAGATCTCCTTCATCATCATTCAACGAAGAGATCTCGTCGCTGGTGGTGACAAATGATTGCTGAACCGATTGGTCGAAGCTGACCTGGATGTCCGGCACCGCGCTCACATCAGCACCACCGAGTGGCGCATCAATGGGTGCGGCCGAGAGAAGGATGCGCGGTTCCATGGACTCCACCTCGAACTGATCCACCTGTGAGATTGCTCCAAATGCAACCATCCTTCCCGACCGGGAAGCGGAGGTTTTGGCACTGAAGAATCGGGAGAACATGGAGTGAGGACAGGGGAGCTGAAAACAGTGCGCAGACTCGACTCAAATTCTCATCGCGCGTCAATCATTATTGACTGCGCATATTTTGCTACTCTTGTTTTCCCAAGCAAATCGCGGGGGAACAAGGCCGCCAAATCCCACAGAACGGGAAAAAAATCATCATCGACCGACAGCGAAGCCAAGTGAACGGCGGATTTCGGTCTCGGCGAGCATGACATTCCGGCGGCTTCGCGCGGCCAATTGCTGGGTCCGGAACTGCGACCAAAGCAGCAGCAATCGTCCCATCCACTGAGGCCATTCCCACATCGACTTCATGCCCAATGCACGCGTCCAAATTCTCATCACGGCCTGCGGGATGAAGCGGACTAGCAACTCGTCATCGGCACTGTAGATCGACATCACGGAACCCGGATCTCCCTGCCGCGCCGCACGTCCGAACAACTGCCGATCGACCCGCGCGCTCTGGTTCGCATCGACCGATACGACATGAAGCCCGCCCAGAATCTCGACTTCTTTTTCAAGACGGATGTCCGTTCCGCGACCGGCCATGCTGGTGGAGATGGTGATCGCGTGCTTCCTTCCCGCAAGCGATACGAGTGTTGCCTCACGACGGTGATGAACCGCATTCAGAACGCGATCCGTGACAGGAATTTTTTCCGCACGAAGGAGAGCCGCGACCTGCTCGCTGCGCTCCACGCTTCTCGAACCTATCAACAAGGGCTGGCCACGACCGTGACGGGATTTGATTTCGTGCAAGAGGCGTTGCTGTTGTTCCTCGCGGGTCGCACAAAAGCGGACGCCGGCATATTGACGCTTGCACGGTTGGTTGCGCGGAACCTTGACGAAGGGGGCGTGATACGTGTGCCAAATCTCACCCGCAACTTCCTTCAAGGTGCCGCTCGCACCCGCAAGAAATTGATATTTCCTGAAATATGCTTGGAAGCTGATTCGCGCCATCGTTTCACTGCCTCCGCTCACCTCCAAAGCTTCCTTGGCTTCGATGATCTGATGCAGTCCCTGCTGCCACGAACGCATCGGCATCGGCCTGCCGGTGGAAGTATCGACAATCACCACCTTGCCTTCATCGACGACGTAGTGTTCGTCCCTGATGAACAGCTCACGCGCCTCCACCGCCTGTCGGATGACATGAACCCTCCGCCGGTCACTTGCCCACAAACCTGTCCTAGGCAAGTCGAGCTCGTGACAGGCCAATTCCATTCCGGGTTCCAGCAACTCCACCACTCGAGCGGTGCGATCCACCCGATAGTGAATCCCCGGCTCGAAGGTCTTCACCAATGCCCAAGCGGCTCTCGCCACCGACTCCATCTCCCCTGCCTCGAGAGGGCGACTGATGATCAGTGGCGTCACTGCTTCGTCGATGAGCGCATGGTCCGCCTCGTCGATCACGGCCGCATGCAACCCTCGCTGGACCGCCCTACCCGCTGGCTCACGACCGTTGACCAAATCGATCAAGCGCTTGCCCCGGGCATCGGCATCCACACCGCGAAGCCTGTCACGCAAATAGTCGGCAGCCACTTCCTTGGCGGTGCTGTATGTCACATCACACCCGTAAGCCTGCCGTCGCTTGGCATCGTCGTCCTCACCTAAAACCGCACCGACCGTGAGTCCGACCCGCTTGTAAAAACCGCCCAGATTTTCGGCATCCCGACCCGCCAGGTAATCGTTCGCGGTGATGACGTGACACGGCAGGCCATTGAGCGCCTTGAATGCGGCCGCAATGCCAATCGCCAGTGTCTTTCCCTCACCCGTATCCACCTCCGTGAAATACCCCTGAATCAAAGCTGCTGATGCCATCAACTGGACTTCATAGGCCCGCAGGCCCAACTCGCGTTCGGCCGCAACTGCCAGCACGGCGAGCCCCTTGATGAAATTGGAATGATCGAATGGCCTGCGCCGACGTTGCTGCCGCAGTTCATGAAGCATTTGATCCAAGCCGCTCTCCGGAGATTTTTCGATACCATCACGCATGGCGGCGATTTCAGCCGCCACTGCTTGCAACCGACGCGCAACCCAAGGCGCGCGTTTCCACCGACCCACCAACCCGTCCGCAAGACGGTCAAACCCTTTTCTAGGTTTGGGAGCCTTGGATTCGCACAAAAGGCGTTGGTGTTCACTGGGCGTCATGGCACGGCTAGATCTGGTAGGTCCGTTGGAACAACTGCCTGATCGAGCGCACCCATTGCCAAAGCAGTGGTTCGGCAGGCAACGTCATCCGCGCGATCGCCCTTTGCCCGTGAACCAACTGCAGCGCATCGGTGTCCTTACGGTCGAGCGCTGCCCTGATCTCAAACACCGGCTGCGCTGGACGCGTCGCCTGCCCAGCATTGCCGAAACCACGTCGGGAGCCTCCTGCCGACTGACTCGAGCCCCGGGTGTCGACCGCGGTTTCTCCACCACCGAGCAAACCCAGCGATGCCGAAGGCAAGGATTCCCGTTCCGTGGGCAAGGCCTGCAAATCGGTCAAACCCAGAATCGTTCCTTCCTGACCACGCACCCTGACCTCGGCTTGATGCACCTGGTCCTTGGTGAAAATCCGCGAAACATCATCCTGCTTGATGATTGCGGACACATAGAAATCCCCTTCTCCCTGGACTACGCCGACTTCGAGACCACGCGACAACATGCCCCCCATATAGAGTCCGGCCTCAGGCGCCAGCCAGCGGCCGTCCGTTGGGGATCTGAGCACGAGCGCCTCCTTGTCTTCCAACAACCGGGCGCGCCGGGCTTCAAGCGCCCGAATGTAAGGCTGCAAACTCTGATAGGCCACCGGATCCTCCTCAAGCGCCCACCTGAGCTGGGCCGCGGTGCGCATCTGCTCGGCATCCACCGCCTCAAGCCCGTGGTCCAATTCCTGGTTGGCCAATTGCAAGAGCGGGGTCCCTTTGGCGACCATCTGGCCGGACGGCACCAATATTTTCACCAGATTACCGTTGGTTCCGGCATAGACACGGGAAAAGTTTTCAGCCTTCACCACAGCATCCGCGCGGAAATGGTTCGGCATCGGCACCAAAGCGAAGAATCCGACCAACACGGCAAGCACCACCAAGGACACCCCCACCGCGCGTCGACGGCAGGAATCGAGCCGTGGACTACTCCAGAGGTAAGCCACCGCATTGGCCACCGGCATCACCAACCAGATGAAGGCGAAGACCAGCGCCAGCAACACGCCGAAGACCAGATAGTGGACGGAAATCACCAGCAGGATTCCGAACAGGATCAGTGTGCGATAGATGACGGATGAAAAGAAGTAGGTGGTGAACCAAGTGGCCTCCCTGCGGCTTTCCGCAGGATTCACCGCGGCGCGCAAACCGAAGCCGTAACGTTCTAGTAAATAGAGGGCCATCTTGCTGGAGTTCCGCTGCAAGTTCGGCAGCTCCAGCCAATCCGAAAGCATGTGGTAGCCGTCGAAACGCAACAAGGGATTCGCATTGAACAAGACGGTGACCACCGAGGCCGCCACCACCGCATTGTGAGCCACGCGGTGCACCACACCCTCGCCGCTGTTGGCCCAAATGATCGCCGCGACTGCCGCTACCGCCAACTCGACATACATGCCGGCACCACCGACCGCGATCCGCTTCCATTTGCTGCGCAAGGCACTGCTCGATGAAGCGTCGACGTAGGGCAAGGGGTTGAACAGCAACAGCATGATGCCGGTTTCCGGCACTTCACCCCCATACTTCCGACAGAGATAGGCATGTCCTGCTTCATGCAGCGCCTTGATCAGAGCGAGAGTCATGAGCATCCATGGCAGGTTGCCGAACCCGAGAATCCCGGAAGTTTCCGCAGTGAAGGCCTTCCAATGATTGGCCACCTCCGCAGCACCCCAGATCAAAAGCAGCAGCCACACCAATAATCCCCAACGGGTGAAAATCCCCTGCACCCAATGCAGGGTTCTCCGCAGGAACGGGTCCGGATTCCACAAAGGCATCTTGAAGAACAGGATGCTTGACCAACGCTGCCTCGCCTCCAACCGCTTCTCTTCGGCAAAGGCCTCCGCCAAGGGTTCGACATCCCCTTCCTCATCACTGCTGAGCAACCCGGACCGGTAAAGCGAACTGAGCAAACGCACAACCTCTCCTTGACCGGGGACATTCTCAGGATCGATCTCCATCCTCCGCTGCCACGCGTCACCCACGGTCGGACTGCGCTCGAGCTCGCAGATAAAATCGTAGGCGGGCGGACGAATGCGGAAAAATTTACCGCTCAACGAATCCCTAACCACATACCAACGCCGACCCCGGAAACTCTGTGCGAACATGTCAACACATGGCCGCAGCCGCACACGACGTGGAGCCACGCGATGCCAATGCTCGTCATAGGTTGGTGGAATGGGTCTCATTCAGTGGAAACCCGACGTCGCCGACAGGTTGGAAAAGCGACTTGCAAACGGTCTAAAGCCATAGCCACATCCGGATGGTCTCGATGGTTCGATGGGTGAAGATCCACAACAGGCTCGCCTTGCCGGCGTTCACCTTGCAGACGCCACTCATGCCCGGACGCCACCAATCCTGCGGCTCGCCCTGCACCTGCGCCCGCAACTTGAAGACATTGCCCTGCTCGCGCACTTCCGCAACCGGTTCGTAATGCATGATCTTCACCCCGAATCGATCCCCAGGACGGCTCGCGAAGGCAAGCTCACCCTCCTGACCTTGGGAGAGGAAACCAATATCCCGCTCGTCCACTTGCAACTCACCGACCAAATCACGGATTTGAACGACTTTGAACAACTGCTCCCCGACCTGCACCGGCGAGGCGAGCCTTTCACGCAGGTCTCCCTCCACCACAATCCCCTCGAACGGTGCCCTGATCTCGGTCATCGCCAAACGATGGCGCAAAATCCCGAGCTTCGAATCCTCCTGCTTGCTGGCCGCCTTGGCCATCAGGGATTCCGCCAACTTGCCCTCGGCCTCATAAGCCCTTGCCTCACGCTCACTCTTGTCGCGCGCCGCAATCACGTTGACCTCCTCCAAAAGCAACTCACGACGGTCCAGCGTAACCAGCACCTGATCCTTGCGCACCACATCGCCCAAATGATAACGGACCTCATCAATGAAACCTGGAAAAGGCGCGGTGGCGATTGCCGCCGCATCCGTCTTCAAAAGGAATGGCGACCTGACTTTGTGCTCCATACGAATCAAGGCCAGCGACAACACGGTTAGAGAAATCAACAGCGAAGCAAACTTCCAACCGGTGTGCTCGACTCCAAGCAGTCCGGCGACATTGCGCCGCAGCGATCGCCATATGCGCCGGCCTAACCAGCCCGATGACTCATAGAGCGCGACCAGTCGCGGGGTGATCAGGTCTGATGCCAGACGCAGGTGCTCGATCTCCAACTCACTCCATAATACATCTCCGACAGCCCTCTCAATCATCAGCACCCCAACAACCTCGATTCTAACAGGATCGCGCAGCGGAACGGATAGAACTGCGCCGCCCTCATGCTGCCCGCTGAAAATCTTGTGTTCCCGCGTAATCGCCTGGCTGCCGGGAATCGCCGGGTAAGCCACCTCGTTGTTCTGATCCAAGGCTTCCTCCATGGCACGCACCATGCATTCCGCCTCATGACTGTCCGAATTGACCCGACCACCGTGACTGGTCGCAAGCACCTTCAGCCCGCTGCTCTCCAACCATGCCAACGACACCCGGGTTGCCTTAAGTTGCGATGAAAGCCGGTGGCAAAGCCGCAAGGCGGCATTCAGAAAATCCCCGCTGGCACCGAGATTCAAACCCAGGTCAAGCACCTCGCTAATCTCCTCCACCTGCGCTCCTGTCCGCTGCTCGCGACGACGGGACTGATAGGAATCGGCTAACAACCTGAGCTCGCGCACCGCTTCAGCAGGCGCGGCACTCGCCACTTCTAACAAGACCAACCACAATTTGGACCCCGCCCCCGCTGGCAGACTCGCCACCGCCATACCATCGATCCATTCATGAAGCACCTCATCCGTCATGACATCGAGTTGCGTCACCAGCCCGCTATCGACGATCGAGCGCGCGCTTTTTGCCGAATCCTGCGACAAGACGCGCACGGCCTGACCGGGCAACTGGATCAGGATGCACGCCCCCTCGGCCATCATCACCCGCTGGGCATGGGCGCGGAAGCGCGGCCAGAACTGAGCCGGCTCACCGGTAAAACCAGCAAGGAAGTCAAAATCGGAATCATTGTCGGCAACCATCCTTGGAGACGCTTATGGGATTGATGGGATTTCAGTGCGAACTTTCATCCCGGGACGCGCCGCATGATCTGCGTTCTCCATCAACAGGCGGACGCGAAACATCCCGCTGCGGCCATCCACTTCAGGATCGACGAACGTGATCACCGCCTTGCGCGCCAGGGGTGGCGAAATCTCCGGAAACGTGACATCGAGTTGATCCCCCACCTTCAGAACGGAAAGCATCCGCACATCCATGTAAAAGAGCAGCAGCAGTTTGTCGGCATCAATGACCTTGAGGATCGGGTCCGCCTCATTGACGGCCTCACCCGGCTCACGATAACGGTTCACGACCACTCCGTCAAATGGTGCCAACATCTGTCGTTCAGCCACCACCGCCTTGGCCATCTCCAACTCGACCTGCATCCGCTTGAGCTCCACTTCCTTTGAAAGCATTTCATCGCGGCTTGTCACCTTCTGATCGAACAACCGCTTTACCGCATTAAAGTCGAACTCAGCCTTCGTCACCATCACTTCCAGCCGCTCAACGGAAAGAACTTCCTTCTCGGATTCGAGGTTGACCAGCACCTGGCCCTTGGCGATGCGCTCACCCTCCTCCACATTGATACTAACAATAGCCTCGCTGAGCGAGGCGCTCATCACCACGGATTGCCGAGGCTTCGCAACCCCTTCGCAAACCAAGCCTTCTGCGGCACCCGCATTCAATGACGCGGAAAAAAAGACCATAACGGTCAGGATCGGCATCAGCTGGCGGCCAAAAATCATGGAAGTCCGAAACGTTGGATTCAATGGAAGGCTTGCACGGAGGAATGTCATCATGGGAGCTTGCGAGTCCCGGGTTTGCGCACACGCGAAGCTCTCGAAACAGACTTCTCGGAGGCCGGAATATTAACGACTGGCTCGGGTTCCCCGACCTCGGAAGCACTCGAGAAGTCGGGCACCAGATTCACACCCTGCTCATCTAGCAGAGTTCCGGTCGCCATCTGAAGATCGACGATGTTCTTGTTGAGATCGGTGAGCGCCGCAATCTCCCGGCTTCTCGCCTGGGAGAATTCCCGCTGCAACTGCAGGACTTCAAAACTGGTGGCCACTCCCTCGTTGAGCCGCTTGAGTCCGGCATCGGCGGACTGGGCCGCAGCTTCACGACTCTTGCGGGTTGCGGTGAGCCGCTGCTGGTCGGCCTGCAGGCGGCTCATCACCGTATCCACTTCCAAGGCGATGCGGATCCGCATGTCTCCACTCTTGATCATGGCCTGGGTGCGTTCGTGTTTGGCCGCACGCTTCTGAGCCTCGAGGTTGTCGCGATTCCACGGCTTCGAAAACTGAATGCCGGCCGACCACTCGGGACCCTGCATCGAAGCCGCCTTGCTGTAACTCGAGCCAGCATCACCTTCGAGGCCATGCAAACCCGCACTGGCCACCAAATCCAACCGAGGGCGAGATTGGCTCGCCGTATAATCGAGTTCCGCATTCTTGGCAACGAGCAGTTGGTCCATCTGCTTGATCTCCTGACGCTTGCCCAGGGCGGCTTGGATCAGTGTGGGACGGTGAGTTCTTGGAACCGAGGTGAAAAGACGATCCACAGGAATGACCCGCGTGCTGCCGGCAATCACATCCTCAGGAGTCTGATACAGCATTTGCAACGCGTTCTGACGCTCGATGTATTGCATCTCCGCCGCGAGAGAATCCTCCATGCGACGATAGACGCCCGCCTCGGCAATCGCCACTTCATTGGCCGCAACCTGTCCTTCCTTGCTGCGTGCGCGGGTATCGGCAAGAAGTTTCTGACCAAGCGCGATGGATTCGTGCTGCACCTTGAGATTCTCGATCGTGAAGACCACATCGTAATAACGCTTCATCACTTCGGCAACGACCTGGGTAGTGCGAAGTTGCCATTCAAGATCGGCGCTTTTCGCATTCGCTTTGGCAATGGTGATTTTCGCTGTATTGACGGTTCTGCCTGAATCGCGCAGCAAGGGATGGGTCACGGTCACGCCGGTGAATGTTTCCCACTCAGTGTGATAAACAGCAGGCGGCCGGCGACGGTTCAGGGAGTTGTCAAGATCCCTGAGGGTGGTTCCAAACTCAACGACAGTTCCTGTTTCAAGCTTCTGGGTGACACCGAACTTGCCGATGTGGTTCCGCTGTTCGAATATGGTGGGTTCGGTCAGAATCGGCTGTGCAGGATTGAACGGCGATGCCGTACCTCCACCGGTCGAGACATAGTCCTGTGCATTCTGCGGAGAATCGATGAATTGATAGAGGTAACTGGCGTCGACATGCAAATCGAAGTCGAGCATGGCCGATTTGATACGCTCCTGCTGGATCAACTTGCCAAGATCCGTAGTTTTGATGTCGCCGTTGTTGCGAAGCGCCATGGCCACGACCGCCTTCATCGTGAGAGGCTCCTTATACGATAGCGCACTGAGTGTGGGCGGACCAGACATCAGCGCGTCGTCGGCCTCCTGGGCGGCCAGCACTTGCAGTCCCGCCAGCAGGAGCGTAATCGGAATGCAAGCCTTGAAGCCTGAATTGAATGAAACCAGACACTTGATTCCTGATTCCACTGTATGACGAAGCATGATTCGGGCGAGTGTTGAAGCGAGCATGAGATCAAAGCAGTAATCGGGCCATAAACACGAATGACCTAAATGGGTTTAAACGGACGTGAATCGGCACTCCAAGCCAGGTGTTGATCGTTGACAAGAAAATTTGTGAAACAAATCAGGCGCGTCATCCGCAACGGCAAAACCCAAACCCAAACCCAAACCCAAACCCAAACCCACAAAAACTAATAAAAAGGTGCAGCAGCACAAGGGCCGTAGAATGGTGCGCGATACTGGGTTCGAACCAGTGACCCCCTCCGTGTCAGGGAGGTGCTCTACCACTGAGCTAACCGCGCATTACCCTCTCGTCCGGGGCGCGAGAAGCTAGGACGGGGGGATGGTCGGATGCAATCCCTTTTTTAACCAAAAAAAGAGGCGGAGGATCCGTAGATCCCCCGCCCTTGACAAACCTCAGCTCGGATCAACGGGGCGGCTGCCATGTAAGCGCAGCCACCTTGGAGTCCGACGAGGTGTTGGAATCACTTCTTCTTGGCTGCTTTTTTGGCAGGAGCCTTCTTCACAGCCTTCTTGGCAGCCTTTTTAGCAGGTGCCTTCTTGGCAGCGGCCTTCTTGGCTGGTGCCTTCTTGGCAGCGGCCTTCTTGGCTGGAGCCTTCTTGGCGGCGGCCTTCTTGGCTGGAGCCTTCTTGGCGACGGTCTTTTTCACCGCTTTCTTGGCAGCTTTCTTGGCGCTTTTGGCGACTTTCTTCACTGCTTTTTTAGCTGCCTTTTTTGCAGGAGCTTTTTTAGCAGGGGCTTTGGGTGCCGCTTTTTTGGCAGCTGCCTTTTTAGCCGGAGCTTTTTTAGCAACTTTCTTTACGGCCTTCTTTGCTGGTGCCTTCTTGGCAACTTTCTTCGGTGCTTTTTTTGCAGCCATGGTTTTGTGTCGTTGGAGTTCGCGTTCTATGTTTGTTTTCTCTTCCGGCGTTAATGTGCCAGCGGAGAGGATTGCGAGGAGCGCCTCACCGAGGCGTCCTCCAAAAGCATTGGTCAGGAAATCACATGTTGCCCGTTGGACGATTACTTCCTGGGAATACACGGCTTCATACACATGGGCTCTGCCAACCCGTGAACGCTTCACGAGGTTTTTGCGTTCAAGATTTTGCATGATGGTGAGGACCGTCGTGTAAGCGCGGTCTTTGCCATCAGGCAGTGTATCATGAACGGTGGCTACTGTTGCCGGACCATCATGCCACAGAACCGATAGGGCCTGTAGTTCGAGATTGGATGGATGTACCGGTCTTGCCATGCGCCTGCAACTTGCTTGCTTGTGACGATGAAACTAGTAGTTCGGAATTCCGTCAAGTTGAAATGTATTGATTTTTAAGAAAAGTTTACTATCTTCCAAACGACGTTTTTTACCGCTTACGACACAGACCGTACTTCATGACGTATCATCACTCGTCATCATCACTCGCCGCCTTCGGACGGATGATGCGCGCATCAATTTTTTTCACTGCATCCCAGAACGCATCGTCAGTGGGATCGCCGTTGAAGAGGACTGCGCCATCGGGGGAAACGATCACCATGTTAGGAAGGTTCTGAATCCTTAGATCGCGGCTAAGAGGCTTTTCCACAGCATCTACCAGCCATGTGCCGCAGGGCTTGTCCGCGTATGGCGCCACCATCTTACGGGCGCTAGCCATGTTTTCCGCGGAGCCGGGCGGCACCAGAGACACCACCGCAATTCCGTTAGAAGAGAGCGCGGTCGCGGTCTTGATGAAGTCCGGCATGGCCGCCTCGCACTCTTGACTCTGCGCCGCCCAGAAGTGGAGAAGCATGGCTTTTTTTTCCTCGATGAGTTTTTCCAATGCGATGGGTGGGCCGTCGGCAAGCGGCGCCAAGATGGATTTGAAATCGATTTTCACCGAGCGCATCGCTGCTTCCAGGCGCAGGCGTTCGATGTGCGGAGCGAAGGCGGCGGCCTGCCGTGGGCTAAGCCAGAAGGCTTCGGTGATGTGCCGCTTGAAGGCATCCTTATCGCCTTTTTGAAGCGAAGCGATCGACTGGACGTATTCAACGACCGCAAGCCAATCCTCCTTCACTCCGAAAATCGCCGAGTCTTCGAGTTTGAAATCGTCACGCTTTTTAAGGAACTCCGGCAACAGCGCGGCGATCGCCTCATCTTCGCGGCGGTCCACATGATAGAGAAACCTGGCTTCAAGGATGGTCTGCTCACTGATCCCGGCTTTACGCGCGGCGGCGATGGTGGCTTGGTGCGCGGCGATGGATTCCCGCTCGGATAAAAGATCGTCGAGCGCCGCCTCACGGCCAGCGGAATCCACGGCGGCCGGCGTGGCAAGCGGCGGAGCGGGTTCCGCCATCGCGGTGGCAAGGGCGGCGATCAGCGACAGAAATACAATGTGGATGCGCATGAGATTAAAAAAGAAAAAGACGCCGGGAGGAAATCAACTCCCGGCGGTGAAGGAATTCGATCAGCGTGGTGGAATCACCATCTTGCGGCCAAGCACCACAACATCATTGGTCATGCGATTGGCTTGCTTGATAGATTCGCTGGGCACTTTGTATTTCTTGCTGAGGCCCGAGAGGGTGTCCCCCGCAACGACGGTATGAATGGTGGCGGGAGCATTCGCGGAAACGCTTGCAGGAGCGGATTCACCAGCGGCCGCGGCCACGTCCGAACTCACTGCCGCAGCAGGAGTCGCGCTGCTTTCTTCATAGGCAGCAGGCGTGTCATAAATCGGATTTGCGGGATCAGACGCAGGCGGCGCAACTTGACCGGCGTCAGCTGTGCCGTAAGGATTCGAGGTATCGTATTCGCTGGCTTTCTGCGAAGCGCAGGAAACGAGCCCGAGAGCAAACAACGAGGACGTGAGGATGTGGACGGTATTCATAATGTGGTGGGAGTGTTGGGGTGCGGATTTTTCACAGATGGAGACTGGGGAATCGTCCGGCATGTTTCATAAAACGTGGCCGCCACCCATGTTTATTCAAATTGCGGCGGATCGGAAACGGAAAAATGCGTTTGCTGTCTCGCTGGTATGCGCGGCGAGTTGCTCCAGGGATTCATTGCGCAGCGTTGCGAGAAACTCCGCGGTGTGGAGAACGAGTGCCGGTTCGTTGCGTTTTCCCCGGTAAGGTTCCGGGGCGAGATAAGGCGCATCGGTTTCCACCATGAATGACCCCACCGGACATTTGACGGCGGTGTCCCGGACTTGCGCCGCGGATTTGAAGGTGGCGACACCGCCAAATGAAACAAGCCCGCCAAGCGCCAGCACCCGCTCGGCATTTTCCCATGGGCCGATGAAACAATGAAACACCGCGCGCACCGAATCATGATAATCACGATAGATCGCGAGCGCATCCTCAAACGAAGCATGCCCCGTCTGATCGCGCGTGTGGATCACCACGTTGAGTCCGGATTTTACGGCGAGTTCGAAATGCTGGCGGAGTAAATCACGTTGCCTCGCACGAAATGCATCGTCATCCCATTCATCCGGAGCTGGGTGATAGTAATCCAGCCCGGTCTCGCCGATCGCGCAAACTCTTGAATCTCCGGTGTATGCGGCAAGTTGCGAAACCGCGTCATCCGGAGCATGATGCACATCGCAGGGATGAATGCCGATGCAGGCATGAACCATTGGGTTCTCGGCGTGAGTGAGGTTCGCTGGCAAATCCGCGAGACTCGTCGCCAGAGTGACCAAGCGGTTGACACCTGCGGCGCGCGCGCGTTCGAGAAGGTCGGGGATTTCCTCCGACTGGAAACGATGGGAGGCAAGATGGCAGTGGGAATCGGTTAGCATGGAAAATCAGCGTTGCAAGGCGGTAAGGAACGCCGCGACTTTTTGAAAGTCTTTGATTCCAGGTGAAATTTCAGCACCCGAGGCGATGTCGAGCGCGGCGGGTTGCACGCTCATCGCGGCAAGGCCGGCGTTTTCCGGGACGATGCCGCCCGCCAGAATAATCGGCAACTGCGGATGATGCCTGCGAAAATCCGACGCCACCTCCCAATCGAACACCTCACCAGTGCCTCCGTAGATGCCTGGCGCATGCGCATCGAGGAGGATCGCCGCCGCGCCGTAGTCGGTCGCGCGCTGCAAGTCCGCGCGGGTTTTCACGCCGATCGCCTTGATGAAGGGAATACCCGCGTCGCGAAATGGCGCGGCGTCCTCCGGTGTTTCGTCGCCATGGAGTTGCACCGCGTCCAGATATCCGCCGCGCACCAACCGCAAGGGCAGCTCAGCGGGCTCGTTTACAAACACGCCGACTCGCAGAATTTTCCCAGCGAGATCGCGCAGCCACTCGGCGTCTTCCGGTGCGAGAAATCGTTTCGAGCGCGGCCAGAAGTTCACTCCGAGCGCATCCACACCGAGCAAGACGAGTCGGTCCGCGTCCTCACGCGTGGTGACACCGCAGATTTTCAGCGACACCGTCGAAAGATCGAGAAAACGTTCAAGCAAGGACATGGCGGGACAGTAATGGAAAATCCGGCGAATGGAACGCCGAACTTGGGGCGGCAAGCACACGGTTCGAGAGTGGTGGTTTACAAATGGTTCTTGACGCCCCGCTCCCGCCCACCTGTCTTCCTGCTTCATTGCGACGTCTGTAAGGACGGCCAAACCCCATCCATCCCAAGCGAAACGATGTCTCAAAGCCCACCCGAAGAAACCGATTACATCCACAGCGAGAAATTTCTCCATGGTTTGATCAAGCACCAACTCAAGCTCTCCATCTCATGCGCCGCAGCGTTTCTGCTGCTGTTGTTCGGGATGCCGCTGCTCAACTACTTCGCGCCGGAACTCATGGCGCGCCGCGTCGGCGGCTTCACCGTGAGCTGGCTGGTTCTGGGCGTGTTGTTTTTCCCATACGTTTGGATCATCGCCCGCATCTTCATCACCCGCTCAATGGCCTTGGAAGACGCCGAGGTCCGCAACGCGGCCGAGGGCAACAAGCGCTAATTCCTGACATTTTTGACTTATGAATTTCTCACAAATTGATCCCTGGATTCTCGCCTTCGCCGGCATCACCGTCGTCGTCACACTGTGGATGGGCTTCCGCTCCTCGAAGACCTCCAAATCCGCCTCGGACTTCTTCGTCGCGGGCCGCTCGGTCTCCGTCGGTTGGAACGCGTCCGCCATCTCGGGTGAATATCTCAGCGCCGCGAGCTTCATGGGCATCGCCGGCATGGTGATGTCCTCCGGCTACGATGCGCTTTGGTATCCGGTCTGTTATGCCTGCGGTTATTTATTCCTGCTGTTATTCATCGCCGGGCCGCTGCGGAGATTCGGCGCTTATACCATCCCGGATTTCGCCGAAGGCCGCTTTGACTCGCCACTATTCCGCCGCATCGCGGTGTGCTTCGTGCTCTTCATCGGCTTCTTCTACACCATGCCGCAGATGAAAGGCGCTGGCACGGCGCTCTCATACATTCTGCCAGGTCTGCCGTATTGGGTCGGCGTTGTCGTCGTCGGTGCGGTCATCACGTTGAATGTCGCGCTTGGTGGAATGAAAGGCATTACCCTGATTCAGGCGGTCCAATATTGGATCAAAATGTTCGCCATTTCCACGCCCGTTTTCGTTCTTCTATCCGTTTATGGCGGCTACGGGAAAAACCTTTCGCTGAATCAATCCGCTGCCGAAGCCGCCGCGCGGCCCGCCATCGTCCAGTCCGCCGATCCCGCTGAAATGCAACGCAAGGCGCTGCCGGAAAAAGCCCCTAAGGACGACGCTTGGCTCGCGCCATTCGGTCCGCTCACCACCAAGGCCGTGAAGTCCGCCGCTGCCGCGCTTCCAGTCGAAGAACGTGCTCCGTTCCTTGCGAAAAACGAGAAGCCCTTCTCGCTCATCTATACCTTTTCTCTCATCGTCGCGCTCGTCTGTGGCACTGCCGGCCTGCCGCACATCCTCGTCCGCTTCTACACCAATCCGGACGGTGTCGCAGCCAAGAAGACGACCATGTGGGTGATGATCCTCATCGGCGTGTTCTATGTTTTCCCGCCGGTCTTCGGCGTGCTGGGTAGAAACCTGATGCCCGAGCTCTACACCGGACTCGCCGGCGTCAAGGGCACCGACGCGGTGGTGCTCCGTCTTCCCACCTTGATCTCACAGAAATACGGAATCGTCGGCTCGATCCTCAGCGGCATCACCTGCGCGGGCGCCTTCGCCGCTTTCATGAGCACCTTCTCCGGCCTGCTGGTTTCCATGACCGGCGCACTCGCCCACGACGTTTACGGCCGGATGATCCGCCCGAACTCCACACCCGGCGAGCGCATGAGAATGTTCAAATGGTGCGCCGTTCTAATCGGCAGTATTTCCGTGGTTCTCGGTTGCTTTGTCGAGCCGTTGGAAATCAACTTCATGGTCGGCCAAGCATTCGCCATCGCCGCCGCCAGTTATTTCCCACTCTTGTTCATGAGCGTCTGGTGGCGCGGCATGACCATGAAAGGCGCGGCCGCCGGGATGTTGACAGGCGGGCTTTGCGCGCTCTTCGCGGCCACCGCGACGAATGTCAGCAACCTCTCACTCGACAAGGGTGCGATGGGCAAAATTTTCTCCGGCTTCGCTCCGCTCAATGATTTCTGGGCCGCCCATCCATTGCTCCGTATCCTCTGCGAGCAGCCCGCAATCTGGACCGTGCCCCTGGCGATCTTCCTCATGGTCGTCGTCTCCAAGGCCACCCGCAGTAGCGTGCCGAAGGATGTGCGGATGAAAATGCTCGTGCTCCACGCTCCCGAAGCGCTCGGCCTCAAACAGGAATACATCCAGGAACATCAGGGCCCGGCGCATTGATCCACTCACTCCCCTTGATTGCCACCGATGATCGTCTAGGCTCCTCCGCGTGACCCGCCCGATGACAAACCCACAACGCCCGCCCGGACACGTGTTCGTGCCGGCCGCCGCGATTGGCGGGCTGTCGATCAGTCTGGCCGCTGGTCTCGGATTGTTAGGGATGGTGGAACAATTGAACTCCGGGATCGCCCGCCTAGTTTCACGGGATGGCGCGGAAAACTTCCCCAAGCACCTACCAGAATCGACCGTCTGGGCAGTGACAGGACTTTTCGCCTTCGGTCTTGCAGCGGCGATTCTCGGCACGCCCGACCTGTGGCGGCGCATGGTTTTGTGGATCAGCTCGATCGTTTTGATCGCCGCGTGGGCACCGGTTCTCAGTCTCGCCGCGCACGCCCCGGACATCAGCGCGCCGTGGATCGCCACGCTTTGGTCCGGCGTCTGCGCCATCGTTTACGCCGCCAACCACCGCATGCCCTGCGATGAAACCCTCGACTCCCGCCCATGAAACGCGCTGATTTCCCGGAACCCGTACGAGCGCTGATCGGCGAACTCAAGCGTCTGCCCGGCATCGGACCGCGCAGCGCGGAGCGCATCGCCGTCTGGTTGCTGCAAAGCCCCAAGGCTGATCCACCCGCGCTTGCCGCCGCCTTGCAAACCGCCAAGGAAACCATCCGCCCGTGTCCGGCCTGCGGCTTTTTCGCCACTGCGGAGGGTTGCTCGGTTTGCGATGATTCACAACGCGATGATCACCTTCTCTGCGTCGTGGAACAAGCGACCGACGTGCTTCCGTTAGAGCGCTCCGGATCATTCCGCGGCCGCTATCATTGCCTCGGCGGCAAGCTCTCACCGCTCGACCGTGTTTCGCCCGAAGACCTGCGCATCCCATCGCTGCTCCGCCGCATCGAAGCCGCCACCGGAGAAATTGAAGTCATTCTCGCGCTCGGTTCCGATGTCGAGGGCGAAGCCACGGCAAACTATCTCGCGGAGCTCCTACGTGAAAAAAACTGCCGCCTCACTCGCATCGCCCAAGGTTTGCCCGCAGGCGGCGGACTCGAACATGCGGACGAACTCACCCTGATGCGCGCGATGCAGGGACGTCGCAATGTCTGGACCTGATTATTAAAATTCAGTCGGCACTCAGGTATTTATAATCCTGAAAGGTTTTCGAACGAAGTTCGCCTTTTTCATCTTCATACAGGACCGAGACAAAGTTTCCAGCGGCACCCACGGAAACTGAGGACAATTCACGCCCCATACAGCGCACCGATAAATAGCCGCGCGCCTGTTGGATCGTGGTCCGGGCGACTTTCAAGCGCTCCACGAAAACAGCCTCCCATGTGCCATCGACTTGCCGCATCTCCACCTTTAATTCGGGCTCCCGCGAAACCGAGACAAAGGACGCCGTGCGTTTGTCATCCGACTCATGCTGTTTCAATCTCAGAATCCGGATGTCCCAGCGTTCCGGCTTTTTATCAGTAGCGGGTATGTGTTCTGCGAAGGGAATCAAGATTGTCGTGTCATTGGCCTTCACATTGACCTTGGTCATTCCCTCGGTCACTCCTTCGCGGCGAAACACCAGTTTGTAAGACGCTGCTTTCAACGCAATGCCTCCGGTGAGATTGCCAAGTTGATAGCCGTCTGACCGAACGCTCTTGCCATCAATGAGAAGCTCCAACTTGCCGGTCCCCGCACTGACGGCATGGAGCAAGCGGACAAACCCGACAGGCCCGCTGGCGGAATCCTCAGCTTGAGCACTCTCGAAAGGCGCGCCAAACCATGCAATCAAGACGACGCCGAGCGCCACAATCTGGTGATTAGAAATCATTGGAAAAGGTGACTTGGGTTTTGAATTGATCCTGGATAATCGCGCCGTCAGGAGCCCGCTCTCCGGGATCGGCGAATAAGGTGAAAACTTTCCGAACCACGGCCAGAACCGTCGGCGCGCCTCCCGCCGCTTTGGACGGAGCAAGCGACTGAGCGACGATCCAAACCCGGAAATTCCGCGATCGCACGGTGGAACCTTCATGCACCCGGGCAAAGACTTCCTCCGCAGCCGCATCGCTCCATTCGATACGGTCGGCTGCAGGATACATGGCCCGCTCTCCAAACACATAGCTCCCATCAGAACCCCTAGCTCGCGCCAGATCCGCAGCGCTGTGATAAGGACGGCTATGAATAATCGCATCCGCAACACGATCGGCTTCAGCACCTGAAGTCGGAGCGGAGAGTGTCAGCGAAGAAACAGGCGGAGCCATGCTTGGAGCGCCCAGGTGATTGGGGTTCAGATGATTTGCCAACAATGGGTCCATCACCAAGTTTCCGCCCGCCATGGCGCGAAGTGCGTCTCGCGTGGCGGTGTTGAGATTCACCTGCCCCGCGATGCGGGTCACCGGTCCCTCGCGGGCGGCTCGATCGGCCGAGCGGGAGAGTCCGACATGAAACAGATCCAGCAAACGTGCCGCGTACATCCCGGGTTTAGCGCTCAGATTGAATTCCGGATGTTCCGGACGGCCGATGCGCAGAGTATTGCCACCCCCATAAAACGGGCTCGGTTGATTGCCATTCACATCCGGCCAAACGAAACGAGATGGCGGCATTTTCCCGTTGCGACGGAAATCATCCGTCTCCCCACTGCTTGGAAAGGTCGGCGCATGCATGACGGGATCGAAGACGCGACCCAGTTCGGTGGTGCTGTAAAATCGACCGAGATTTGAAATTTGTTGCGGGGCCGCCAGACGCATTTGCGAGTCGTAGGGGAAATTGAATTTCGACTCGGTCATCTCGGTTTTGTCATTACTCCCCGGACTCCACGTTCCGACCGCCGCATTGTGGCCACAATCCGGCCACTCGGAGGGCAGCATCCGGGCATAGACCTTCGGCTTGTTAGGCGCGTCATTTTTATAGATCTCGAGGCGGATATTCCGGCGGTTCGGGCTGCTGTTTTCCGGGTAAGCGTTTTCATCAAGCTGGGCGCTTCTCAGGTAATGGGTGATGCGTGGATCGCCCATGTTGTAATACATACTGGGATAATCGTCATAAACATGCCCCGGCAGAGCGGCCTTGGTGATGGTTTTCGGAGTCCCCACTTTAAAACCACCGGTGACGACCCCGTTCACTTTCGCATACAACAACCCGGCTTGCCGCAGAATGCTGGGAACCCGTTCGACGACTTGGCCGCCCCACATCAAGGATAGGCCGGAGGCTCCCTTCATTTCGTCCAGACTGAACGGAGTATCGTCCGGAATGAGATCGGAAGCGGCTCCCACATCCATGCGATAAGTTACATCGGCGAAAAGATCACAACGGTATTGATTGGGCTCCAGCGAGACATGGACCTCGCGCGTCCAATAGCGTCCGTCGATGAGAGTTAGATCATGGGTCGATATCACCGGATTGGAGAGCATGGATGGCGAGTCAAAGGGATCATTTTCGATTCCGGCCCCAATGCTCGACATGGGCAGAGCCACCTCGTAACTGAGTCTGGCAACTCCAGTGGTCGGCTGGCTCGTTGGATTGAACAACTCAACGAAAATTTTGAAACGGAAGGTCATGATTTTCCGATCATTCACATTGGAAATGCCCACGTAGTTCACCTGCAAGGCGACCTCGCTTAGCAGCGGAAAGGCGTCGATCCCGCGGTATTGATCCGGCTTGATTGTCGGATGGGAATCGGCATCCGCATAATCAATCGCATTGGCGGCCAGAGTTTTCACATAGTCCTCGGGGAATCCTCCCTTGCGCCCATCAAAATCCGGCAGCGCGGCGCGGATGAATGCCGCCATCTCATCGACAGCGGTGTCGGGTTTTTTCGCCAACAAGGCATTGAGATTCATGCGCGGCGTGCCGGCGGCAGAGGGATCGATTCCGGGCGCATGAGGAATCAGTGGCCGTTCAAGATAAGATTGGAGATTGGGCGCGAGGTTTTCCTCGGCGGCACGCGCGAGCGGATCCTTGAGGTGCCCCAAGCCATCACGAGTGAGCGGCGGCTTGATCTCGGCGGCAGCAAGCATAGAGCCGGGCGATACGAGCAACGGGCGATTTTCGGCTAGGTTTTTGGCCAGCTTGCCTTGGCTGTTGGAAGATGTGCCCGGCTCGATTGCGAAAAGCGCGATCTCATCGAGTGGGTGCTCCGCATCCGACTCAGGGGATGGATTGAGTCCCGGCGCGGGAAACGGCGCAGCCGCTCGCGCATGCGTTGATCCCGGACCATCAAGATTGCCGACTTGCCGGGGATCGAGCTTCCCCTGCAAATCCTCCACTATATAAGCGTATCTGGCCACCGTGCGTCCGTTCTCATCCTCAATCGTCCGCCAGGCGGCACGCACCTTATCCTGATAGACATCAGTGGAGAAATCGACCCATCGCTTGGCGTCACTCCCGAGCAATGGCTCGATCACCGGCGGCGTGAGTTGCGCGTTTTCATCAGGCAAACCCAAAGCGCTGAAAAGCGGAACATAGCGATAGAGACAATCGCCTCCATCCGCCTTCGCACGGGCGAGAAAAAGCTGCGGTGCAGCCTCACGGCCTTCAGTAATCGGACTGGTGAGAGTGGACTGCAGGATGACAAAGTCATCATTGGCCGCCTCCAACTTGAAGAGGTCGCTGATCTCCTCAAGGCCCGCATGCGCAGCGAGCTCCGCACGTTGGTGGTCTACGAATGAACGGGCGCTGTTCCGCTCAATGCCAGAAACTAACAAAGAACCCACCACCATGATGAGAAGCGCCGCGACTACGACAAGAACGATGGGCAACGTGAAACCCGCGCCGACATTTCGATGGATTTTTGATTCAATGGGTCTCATGGTTGCCGAATCGGATCATTGCACCGTAAATTTCAAGATCTTTGTTGCGATCCGCATCCGATGGATTGCCTAGCCATTTCACGCTATCCCAATCACCGGGTTGGATGAGTCTTTCGGCAAGGTTGCGACGAGCGATGACCAGGTGCAGGTCGAGCGCTGCGGGTCCGGAGACGTCATCCCGCATCCAATCAACCCATCGGCCGGATGCGTCACGGGATTTCGGCCGAGCCTCGAAGGAGACGACGTTGAAAGCAATAGGCTCGTCGATCGCAGATTGCTCTGCGAAAAGCGATGAAACCGCGTCACTGCCGAGGGCGGCGAACGTCTGACGGCTATCATGGAATCCGCGCATCAGGCAGCGGACGGTTTTGCCGTTGATCGTGCGATTCTTGAGATAGTAGTTCACCGCGCACAGGTCGCCGATGCGGTCAGCATCGGCTTGGGCGTCGGCGGGCTGCAAGCTGAGGAAGCCGATGCGATCCGCAGACCAATTGACGAAGGATTTTTCAAATACAACATTCTTGTGAAACATCGCGGAAGAAAGATCCGACGTGAGCTGGGCGATCACGGCACGCGCCTCCCGCTCCACCGCCATGCCCCCGCTGACACGTGTATAACCGTCCCCCGCACTTCCTAACACCGAGACAGCCGTAAGCAGGATAATCGAACCGATCGCCATGGAGCACATCAACTCGATCAACGTGAAACCACAGTTCTGTCGCGTGACGGAGATCATGGATTGCGGGTGTGAAATTCGATTTTCGCACGCCTCATCGAGTTGCTGGCGGCGGGATATTCGAGCGCGATGTCAACCCGCAGCATGCGCGAAGTTTCGGCCTGGATGGTGGCTGGCATGGCACTCATCGCGGCGATGTAAGCGATTCGTTTTCCATCGAGCTCACGACTGCCTGAGTCATACAAATCCTTGCTGAGCTTTCCGATCGCTTTGCCATCCACGGAGAAGGCGAGCGCCCATACCTCGCCTAATGGCGGAAATGCCTGGCCGATCACAGTCGGAGCGAAATACTGCGGATTGCCCGCACGCGAAGCGTGGATTTCATCCATGCAGGCAGAGACGATCCACGCGCTGCGGGTTTCAGCCCGCGCTGCGAGCCCGCTTTTTCCAGACTCCGCCAAGGCGCCAAACACCATCGGTATCGCCACCGCCATGACCGCCACCGCTATGATCGACTCCATCAAAACCGAACCACAAAAACCGGAACGCATGTTAGATCCGGAATCCATCAGTCAATACAGCGTGAACGCCCGATGAAGCGGTCGATTTTCAAGCGGTTTTCGGAAATGCTTTTGGTATCCCAGCGTTTGCAAGGCACCATTCTCACACCACTCTCAACCAATGAAAACGCCATGGCGATATACGGATTCAAATATTTTTTGGATAGAATCACGTTTTAGGAAAAAATACTCAAACCACCCTGAAAACTATCAGGGCAGTCATTTGGTTGATTTGCTGCATGCCGTTCGTCAACAAACGAGAAATCATCTATCATCTAATGAATAGCAAGATCAAAATTTATCCGCCATAAAACACTGCGACCAAGCAAGTGATGACGCCACCCCTCATGCAACGCCCCAAACCGTCAAACCCTCACTCGCAGATCTCTCGCGTGCTCCACAGCTGACCCAGGCCGTTGCCTTTCCCCGCCAACTCAGCGTGGCCCGGTTTCCGAACTAACGCCAGCCCCATCAACCGCTAAATACAATGCCAAATCGCCAGTTTCGATTAATTCTATTTCACCAGCTCCATCAGCTTTCCATAATCCGTCACCACCTCATAGCGCACCTGATCCGAGGTGATCTTGGTAAAAAATTTTCTAGCGCACTCGATCTTGCATTCCTCGATTTTCCGCAACTCCACGCTGGACATGCTGCCTTTAGTTTCAGCGATGAAGTAGATGCGCTTCACTTTGCCCTCCATCGAACGCGATGGCCCAGTCGGGATTGTATTCGCCGACGGGAGTCGGGATGGAGAAACCTCGCGGCACCTTGGCGTAGACGACGATCTCTTGGCTGGTATCGAGATGCGTCACGAAGTTCTTCTCGTTGGTGGAATCCGTGAAGACGTAGTCGTAAATGTGCCGTTTGGGCGTGGCGTCGGCCTTGCTGAAATCCTCCTTGGCCTTGGCGGCGGTGAAGATGTCAGGGGAATAGGTATCGTCCACCGGGTTGTAGGCGAGGTGTTCGATGATGACCGTGGCCTTTTGCTCGTTGATAATGCTGGCGGCCTTGAGCAGGAAATCCTCGGGGTTGAAGCGGTATTGGGCGAAGGTGTCGAAGCGGATGCCTTGCAGGATCGACGCAACGGTGGTGCGGGCGAGTTTCTTGGTTTCTGCGATCTTGCCGAGCAGATCGTATTTCACGTGGGACAAGGCGCTCGAACTCGCCGGTGGCATGAAGCTCGGCGAGTCCGACGAATTGGATGAGTTCGAGGTCTTGCGCAATTCCATCCTCGAACCACGCGAAAAGTCGAAGAAGTGACATCAGCCGGCGTGTCCATCTTCAGTGCCATGGCACTTTAAGTTCGGATGCCAAGCACTCAAAAAGAGGCGATTTCCGAACTCGAATAATGCATTTGGTCTCCAGCGGCGCATCAGTGATCGACGCCCCAGCCCCCGTGTAATTCGCCCAATCCACCCCTGAAAACGCGGCCAATCAAGCAATCCTCTTGCCAAATCTGCTCGGCCAAGCCTAGTCCCTCAGCCCACACCCGCAACCCGGGCCGCTTTCATTATGGGAAAAACACTGATCATTGCCGAAAAACCCAGCGTCATGACCGATCTCAGCCGCGCTCTCGCCAAGCCGCTCGGCAAGTTCGAAAAACATGGCGCCGGCCGGGATGTTTACTTTGAAAACGACATAGCGGTCATCACTTCCGCTGTCGGCCACCTCGTCGAGCTCCGCATGCCAATGGGCCCGAATGGCAAAAAACTGCCGTGGAATTTCACCGTCCTGCCCGCCATCCCCGAGCACTTCGACCTCGATCCCATCCCGGACTCGGAAGCCCGCCTCAAACAAGTCCTCAAACTCGCCAAACGCAAAGACATCGACCGCATCGTCAATGCCTGCGACGCCGGCCGCGAAGGGGAACTCATCTTCCATTACATCATGGAAATCGGCGGTATCCAGAAGCCCGTGCAACGGCTCTGGATGCAGTCGATGACCAATAACGCCATTCTCGAAGCCTGGGACCACCTTCGCAGCGGCGATCAAATGAAACCGCTCACCGATGCCGCCCAGTGCCGCTCGGAGTCGGATTGGTTGGTCGGCCTCAATGCCACCCGCGCCCTCACCTGCTTCAACTCCCGCCACGGCGGATTCAACATCACCGCAGCAGGCCGCGTCCAAACCCCCACGCTCGCCATCCTCGCCGCCCGCGAAGCGGAAATCCAAGCCTTCAAGCCCACCCCTTACTTCGAAGTCCACGCCACCTTCGGCGTCAAAGCCGGTGAATACCTCGGAAAATGGATCGACGACGCCTGGAAAAAGGACGAATCCGCCCCGCTCTCGAAACCCGATCGCATCTGGGATCAAGCCACCGCCGATGCCATCAAATCCCGCTGCGATGGCAAAACCGGCGTTGTTTCCGAGGAAAAGAAAGCCCAGAGCCAGATCGCCCCACAACTTTACGATCTCACCACCCTCCAACGCGAAGCCCCGTTTTCCGCCAAGGGCACCCTCCAAATCGCCCAAGCGCTTTACGAAAAGCACAAGATGATCACCTACCCGCGGACCGATTCACGCTACCTGCCGGAAGATTACACCGGCAACGTCCGCGAAACGATGAGCGAGATCGCCAGTAGCGACCTCGGCGTCTCCTCATACGCCGCCGCCGTGCTCAAAGGCTCCGCAGAAAATGGCCCGCGCCTCCACAAATCACGCCGCGTCTTCGACAGCAAAAAAGTCTCGGACCACTTTGCCATCATCCCCACCGGCAAGTTCTCAAAACTCAGCGAAACCGAACAAAAAGTGTATGACATGATCGTCAAACGCTTCATCGCCGTTTTCTACCCCTCCGCCGAGTTCGAACAAACCACCCGCCTCACCCGCATCGCCCAAGACACCTTCAAAACCGAAGGCCGCGTGCTCGTCAAACCCGGTTGGCTCGAAGTCTACGGCCGACGCCCAGGCGTCGCCGCCGGCAAGGACGAACTCGTCCCCGTCACCGCCGGCGAATCCGCCAAGGTCGATCACATCGAAGTGCTCGCCGAGGAAACCAAACCCCCGGCCCGCATGACCGAATCCACCCTGCTCTCCGCCATGGAAGGCGCCGGCAAACTCATCGACGATGAAGCCCTGCGCGAAGCCATGGCCGAACGCGGCCTCGGCACCCCCGCCACCCGCGCCGCCACCATCGAAGGCCTCATCGCCCAAAAATACCTCGCCCGCGAAGGCCGCGAATTGTTTGTCAGCGGCAGCGGCATGCGCCTCATCCAACTCGTCCGCGAAATGGATATCGAGGGCCTCTACTCACCCAAACTCACCGGCGATTGGGAATACAAACTCCGCCAAATGGAGCACGGCCAACTCCAACGCGATGCCTTCATGAAGGAGATCATCTCCTACACCAACGAAATCGTCTCCAAGGCCCGCAAACTCGCCGACGACGCGAAAAACCAATCGTTCCCCGACCTCAAGGTCCCGTGCCCGATCTGCGGCGCACAAGGCCTCCGCCAGACCGACGCCACCTACGAGTGCCGCGAAATCGATTGCAAATTCAAGGCCAAGAAACACATCGCCGGCCGCTTGCTAACGGAAGCTGAAGCTACCGAGCTCTTCACCAAAGGCTTTGTCGGCCCGCTCACCGGCTTCAAATCCAAGTTCAATAAACCTTTCGATGCCGCCCTCAAAATGGATGAGAAGTTCAAGGTCAACTTCTTCTTCGAAAACGACGATCGCGACACCGCCATCGAACTCACCGAAGAACAACTCATCGGCGAAGTGGACATGGTCGACGGCCGCCACGTGAAAGTCTATCAGAGCGAGAAAGCCTATCACATTCCCGAGCTCGTCACCAAAAAAGACCCGAACGGCGTCCGCATCGGCAAGACCATCCTCCAACACGAAATCACCACCGAGCAAGCGCTCAAGCTGATCTCCACCGGCAAGACCGACGTCATCAAAGGATTCGTCTCCAACCGCACCAAACGCAAGTTCGACGCCTTCCTCACCTTCGATCCCAAAGAAGGCAAAATCGGCTTCGATTTCCCACCCCGCCCAGCCAAAAAAGCCGCCGCCAAAAAAACCGCCAAGCCAGAAGCGTAATTTCAGCGCCCCTATCGGTGATTTCCATCTTGGACCGCGCGCAGCCTGCTGCCGCTTTGGCCACGCAGCCTGCTGCGTCGAAAGATCCAAATCACCGCCAGCAGGCTGGAGCAAAGTAGCTGGAGCGTCTCGCTCCGTTGATCCCGAACCCCATCCGGATCCAGCCATACTGATGTAGCTTGCGAGTCCTCTCTCGATTACTTGATAAAACCCCGAAAGCACCCCGTATAGAAACTTCTATGACTCTAAAAACGTTTTCTCCCCTGTCGGCGCTCGCGATTGCGGCGGTCATTTCCAGCACGCTGCACGCCGAGGTGAAACCCAACCCGTTGTTTACCGACGGCGCGGTTCTACAACGCGGCCAAGCGGTTCCAGTCTGGGGTACGGCGCGCGATGGCGAAAAGGTGACCGTCGAAATCGACAACCAGAAAGTCAGCACCACCGCCGCCGCCGGCAAATGGAGCGTGAGCCTGAAGCCCCTGAAGGAAGGCGACCCTCTCACGATGAAGATCACCGGCGACAACGCCGTGACCATCAACAACCTACTCGTCGGCGAAGTCTGGGTTTGCTCCGGCCAGTCGAATATGGAGTGGAAGTTCGCCCAGTCTCACAACGCCAAGGAAGAAGGCCCGAAGGCGACATACCCGAAAATCCGGATGTTCACGGTTAAGAAAACCACCTCCACCAAGCCACTTGCGGAAGCTGTCGGAAGCTGGGTCGAGTGCTCACCACAAACGGTCAACGGCTTCTCTGGCGTCGGTTATTTCTTTGCCCGCGAACTTCACCAGAAACTCGGTGTGCCCGTCGGCATGATTCATACCTCCTGGGGTGGCACTCCCGCCCAATCTTGGACGAGCCTGGAAGGATTTGGGACCGATCCGGAGCTGAAAGGATATGTCGATGCAGCGACCCAGAAGCTTGCCACTTATGATGCCGATATCGCCGGCTACGCAGCCAAGTTGGAGGAGTTCAACTCCAAGACCAAGGAATGGAACGAAACCGTCGGCAAAGCCTATCAGGAAACCGTCAAGGCTTGGACCGAGGCCACTGCGCAAGCAAAGAAAGCCGGCCAACCGCTGCCGCCGAAACCCGCACCAGCCAGCCCACAGCCGAAAGCCCCGCCAACACCCGATGGCGGACAAGGCCACCCCACCAGCCTCTACAACGGCATGCTGGCCCCGATCATTCCCTACGGCATCAAGGGCACCATTTGGTACCAGGGCGAATCGAATGCGAATCAGTCGAAACAATATCGCACGCTTTTCCCAGCCATGATCGCCGACTGGCGGGCACGCTGGAAACAAGGGGATTTCCCGTTTCTCTTCGTGCAAATCGCGCCCTTCAACGGCCAACCGCCTGAAATCCGCGAAGCTCAATTTCTCACGCTCGCAAAGGTGAAAAACACCGCCATGGCCGTGACCACCGATGTGGGCGACGCCACCAACATCCACCCATCGAAAAAAGAACCGGTCGGACAGCGCCTAGCCCTCGCCGCACGTGCGCTCACCTACGGCGAAAAGACCGAATACTCCGGCCCGCTCTATGACTCAATGACCGCAAAAGATGGAAAAATCATCCTCAGCTTCAAGCATATCGGTGGCGGACTGATCGCCAAAGACGGCGAACTCAAAGGCTTCACGATTGCCGGCTCCGACAAGAAATTCGTGCCCGCACAGGCGAAAATCCAAGGCTCCACCGTCGTCGTCTCCGCCGATGGCGTGGCCGATCCAAAAGCCGCCCGCTTCGGTTGGGCGAATGTTCCCGATGTAAACCTCTTCAATCAGGAAGGACTCCCCGCCTCCCCCTTCCGCACCGACGTGGATTGAACGATTCCCATCTTGGACTGCGTGCAGCCTGCTGCCGCTTTGGTCACGCAGCCTGCTGCGTCGAAGGATCCAAATCACCGCCAGCAGGCGGCGGCGGAAAAACGGCAGCATACTGCACGCAGCTCAAGCCCCCCCCGGCAGGAAAAAATGTGTAAATTCTGGCACGTTTTTTGCTTTAAAAATCCCCCTGTCTGTTTAGTGTCATCCCGGCAAGCGACTTGCCGATCATGTCCGACTTCTCGCTCCATCAGTCTCTCTCCCAGCAGCAGACGCTCGCGCCACAGATGCGCAAGAGCCTCGAAATCCTGCAGGCGGGGACCATGGAGCTCTCGCAAATCATCACCCAAGCCCTGGAACTCAATCCCGTGCTCGAAGATGTGACCGAGTCGATCTCGCTCGACGAGGACGGCCCCGATCCCGAGGAAGCCGATTCCTTGGAATACCTCAACGACACCGACGACGACTGGCGGGACCGCGCAATCATGGAAGGCAAGTCCTCGCCGTGGACCAATGATGACGAGGAGCGCCGCCAACGAATCTACGATTCAATCGTCGCGCCGATGACCTTGCAGCAGCATCTGCAGCAACAGCTCGACTTATCGATGGTCGAGCTGGAAGTGCGCAAAGCGGCACAAGCGATCCTCGGCAATCTCGATGGCCGCGGATTTCTCGATCTTTCCTCCCGGGAACTCGGCATCCGACTGGCAATCAAACCCGCGCACCTGAAAACCGCCCTCAAGCTCATCCAATCCTTCGATCCCGCAGGCATCGGCGCATCCGGCATCCCGGAATCGCTCTTGCTGCAACTCGACCGCCAGAGCGGCCAGGAAACCATCGAATACAAAATCGTCCGCGATCACCTCGAAGACCTTGCCCGCAAGCACCACCCGCGCATCGCCAAAGCCCTCGGCACCAGCGTCGAGCGCATCGCTGAGGCCGCCTCACGCATCGGCCGCCTCACGCCCAATCCCGGCGGCGATTTCGATCCCACCGGAAACCCCTACGTCCTCCCCGATGTCATCATCGAGCGCAATGACGATGGCGTCTTGGAAGCCCGCCTCACCGGCGAACACCTGCCCAACCTGCGCATCAATGATTTCTACAAAGACATGATCGGCAAAGACGGCGTGGACGCCAAAGCCCGCCAATTCCTCCGCGACCAAATCCGCGACGGCCGCAGCCTGATCCGCTCGGTCTCGCTGCGCCAGGAAACCATCCTTGCCATTGCCCACCAACTCATCGACCGCCAACAGGAGTTTTTCAAAAAAGGCTCCCGCCACCTCAGGCCGTTGACCATGAACGACATCGCCGACGCCCTCGGTATGCACGCCACCACCGTCTCGCGCGCGGTGGCCGGAAAATACATCCACACCCCGCAAGGGTTGATGGAAATGCGCGCATTCTTCGCCACCGGCTACCAAACCGAAGGCGGGGCCGATATTTCCAACGCCGGCGTGCGCGAGGCGATCCAACAACTCGTCGCCGCCGAGAATCCCACCAAACCGCTCTCCGACGAATCGCTCATGAAGGCGCTCGCCAAACAAGGCATCACCGTCGCCCGCCGCACGGTCGCCAAATACCGCGAGCAACTCAATATCCTGCCCTCCCACCTCCGGAAAACCTTCTGACAGACCGCGGGTTGACGAATCATCGAATCCACCGATGCTGAAAGGCGTGGCTAAAATCCGCCATCGCGCCCGGAAATGCCCATGAGCGATAGCGATGAATCCAATGCCAGCGAATGGGAAAGCCTCGTTGAGGTCGGCAACTACCCGACGCTAACCGAAGCGCATGAACACGGCCTCGTGATTCTCGCAATGCGCCAACCGTGCTGGGTCGCCGGCCCGCACGATCACGGCGGCTACACCCTGCACGCCGAAGCGGAGGCCGCCCCGGCCATCGCGCGCGAACTCGCGGATTACACGGCCGAGCAACAACAACCCGCCACGACTGACGACGCCATTTCCGACGCCTTCCCGTTCCCCGCCGGCTGGGGCGCTTACAGCCTCTGGGCGCTGACTTTGATCGTGATCCATGGGTTTCAAAACTCCACGCCCTGGCTGACCGACCGCGCCGCCTCCTCAAGCATCTCCCTCATCACCAACCACGAATACTGGCGGCCCTTCACCGCGCTCTTCCTCCACGCCGATGCCTCCCACCTCATGGGAAATCTCCTCAGCGGCATGTTCTTCGGCACCCTCGTCGCCCGCTCGATCGGCCCGCTGCGCGCATGGGCCTTGATTCTCGCCTGCGGCACCATCGGCAACACTCTCACCTCCGCCCTCACTTGGCCGGAGCCCTTCGTTTCCATCGGCTCCTCCACCGCCGTATTCGGCGCGCTCGGGATTCTCTCAGGGCTCGGATTCGCCGCCATGCTCCGGCACCGCTTCCACCTGCCATGGGCGAAAACCCTCGCTCCCGTGCTCGCCGGCATCATCCTCCTCGGCTGGCTCGGCGGCGGAACCCAAGGCGGAAACACCGACGTGCTCGGCCACATCTTCGGCTTCGCCTCCGGCCTCACCGCCGGCCTCATCACCGGCCAACTCACCCCGGCCACTGCAGCCGCATGGGCCACCAAAACCGCCCCGTCACAACGCAGCGGACTCGACTAACAACCACAAGGAGCCACCACACTCCTGTGGTGGTGCGGATGCGTGGGCATTGCTCAGCGCGAAGCACTTTCCAATGACTTTTCATCCACTCCACCACAGGAGTGTGGTGGCTTCTTACTTTCCCTACCCCGGCCACTGCGGGTGCATGGACTGCCGGAAACGCGAGGGCGGAACGTGATGCACAGACTTAAAAACCCGCGAAAAGTGAAACGCATCCTTAAATCCCAGCGCCGCCGCCACCGACTTGACCGTGGCATCTCCCTCCAACAGCAGCCGCGAAGCGTGATCCATCCGCAGGCGCGTGAGAAATTGATAGGGGCTCTCATCGTGATAGCGGGCGAACAAGCGGCAGAGATACGCCGCGTCGATGGCGCAAACACGGGCGATCGCCTCCAAGGTCCCGAGCTCGAGAAAATGCCCTTCAATCATCTCCCGCACCCGCGTGAACGTCGCGAAAGCGGGCGAATCGGTGTTGCCGGGGTCCGCCACATCATCCCGGCACATCAACAACAACTGGCGCGTGATCAACGAACACAGCGGCCTCGCCAACCCGGATTTCCGCACGCCGCAGTCTATCAATAGGTCGAAACTCCGCCGGATCGGCTCGCCCTTGAGACACCTTGAGACAAATCCTGGCCCAATCTCATACCGCGCCAAAAAATCCGCCACCCCGTTGCCCGTGAACCCAATGAAATATTTGCCCAACGGCTTGTCCTCTGAACTCTCAATCCGCTGCGGCAAACCCGGACCATAAACATACCAACTGCCCGGTTTAATATCGTGGCTGACCCCACCGAGCATGAGTTTGCCCGCTCCGCGACTCACGAATTCCAAGCAAAACCACGGGAAATTCTGGCGGTCGATCTGATACTCCGGCCCACAGCGCTCGTATCCGCCGAACACCACCGCGAAATCCTCGTCCCCCGCCGGATCGAGAAAAAACAGGCGCGACGATTCGACCTGCCGCGAAACATAGGAGGTGGCGTCACGAAGTTCATTCATGCTCATTTCATGCCCGGTCCCGCCCGGCCCATCAAGACAAATATCTGCATGCCTGATTGAAATCATCATGCTGAAAATAAACAACTCAACTTGAAATTTCACAAAAAACAACTGACAAACATTACTGCGCCTGCCACCTTCACTCCGCAAGGAATCTTAATTCTATCGACCATGAAAAAGACCAACTATCCAAAAATCGGCATTCGTCCCACCATTGACGGTCGTCTCGGCGGCGTACGCGAATCGCTCGAAGAGCGCACCATGCAACAAGCCAAGGCCGTGGCCGCGCTCTTTGCCGCCGAGCTCCGCTACCCGGATGGCTCGCCCGTCGAGTGCGTGATCGCGGACACCTGCATCGGCGGTGTCGCCGAGGCCGCCGCCTGCGCGGATAAGTTCAAGCTCTCGAATGTCGGCGTTTCCCTCAGCGTCACGCCCTGCTGGTGTTACGGATCGGAAACCATGGACATGGATCCACACACGCCGAAAGCCATCTGGGGCTTCAATGGTACCGAACGCCCCGGCGCAGTCTACTTGGCAGCCGTGCTGGCCGGCCACACCCAAAAAGGCCTTCCCGCATTCGGTATCTACGGCAAGGACGTGCAATCCGCCACCGACACCTCGATCCCCGCCGATGTGCGCGAAAAACTCCTCTCCTTCGCCCAGTGCGGACTCGCCGTCGCCCTCATGCGCGGCAAATCCTACCTCTCAATGGGCGGCACCTCCATGGGTATCGCCGGATCGGTGGTGGATACGAAACTTTGGGAAAAATGGTTCGGCATGCGCGTCGAAGCCATCGACATGAGCGAAGTCGCCGGCCGCATGCGCAAGGGAAGCTACGATCCCGCCGAATATCAAAAAGCCCTCACTTGGGTGAAGAAAAACTGCCCCGAAGGCAAAGATTACAACTCGCCGGAAACCACCCGCTCACGCGAGCAGCTCGACACCGAATTGGAAGACAGCGTGAAAATGGCGCTCATCGCCCGCGACCTCATGGTCGGCAATCCGGAACTCGCGAAAATGGGACTTGGCGAGCAAGCGCAAGGACACAATGCCATCGCCGCCGGTTTCCAAGGCCAACGCCAATGGACCGACCACTTCCCGAACGGCGATTTCCTCGAAGCCATCCTCAATTCGTCCTTCGATTGGAACGGCAAACGCGCACCCTACATCGTCGCCACCGAAAACGACGCTCTCAACGGCGCGGGCATGCTTTTCGGCCACCTCCTCACCAACACCGCCCAGATTTTCGCCGATCTCCGGACTTACTGGAGCCTTGAGGCCATCGAGACCGCCAGCGGCAAAAAAGTCAGCCACCCGCTCATCGGCGATGGCATCCTCCACCTCATCAACTCCGGCCCGGCCGCGCTCGATGGCACTGGCGAACAAACCGACGCCCATGGCAAACCCACCATGAAGCCGTTCTGGGACATCACCGATGCCGAAGTGGAAAAATGCCTCAACGCCACCACTTGGCACCCCTCGATCACCGAGTATTTCCCCGGCGGCGGCTGGAGCACCCGCTACCGCACCCGCGGCGGAATGCCCGCCACCATGATCCGCCTCAACCTCGTCGATGGCCTCGGCCCTGCCCTGCAAGTCGCCGAAGGCTACACCGTCGATCTCCCGGACGATGTCCATGACGCCCTCGACCAACGCACCAACCCGACCTGGCCGACCACGTGGTTCGCTCCTATCCTAACCGGCAAAGGTGCCTTCGTCAGCGCCTACGAAGTGATGAACAATTGGGGCGCCAACCATTGCGTGATGACCTGCGGCCACGTCGGCCACCTCTACCTAACACTCGCCTCGATGCTGCGCATTCCGGTTTACATGCACAACGTCAGCGAGGACCGCGTCTTCCGCCCCAGCGCCTGGCGCACCTTCGGCACCGCCGATCTCGAAGGAGCCGATTTCCGCGCCTGCGGAAATTATGGTCCGCTCTATGGCAAAGCATGATGCGCCTAAGAAGCCGCAAAACGCATCCACGTTACGCATCCACGTCGCTCATCCCCGATACGAAGCCACGACACTCCTGTCGTGGTGCGGATGAAAAGCCTTTGAAAAGAGCTTCGCGCCCGCCAAAGACCCAGCATCCGCATCCACCACAGGAGTGTGGTGGCTCCAGTGGTGGCTCCTCAGATCACTTCTCCGTCGGCTTCTGGCTCATCAGGCGCTCGGCGAGGGTTTTGAGATCCTCCACGGGAATCGCAAAACTCTCGGCGCGATTGGCGCGGGCGATATTCATGCCGAGACAACGGCCATCGAGATCCAGCAAGGGGCCGCCGACGATCTTGCTGGTTCCAAGGATGTCGTGTTGCAGCACCCGGGGAAAACCACTGCGACGATTGGAAAAATCGCCGCTCATCTGGTCGTTGCGGTTCGCCTGCTCGGTGAACAATTCACTCTTGGCGGTTAGACGAACGCTCAATGCAAGCTCTTTTTTCTCCCGGCGGAGTGTGATCTCAACCTTACTTCCCGCCTTGTAATCCTTGAGCGCATCGCTGAGTTCGCTAATGGTTTTTACGGCTTTTCCAGCCACTTTGAGAATAACGTCGCCCTTCTTGATGCCGGCCTCTTGCGCGCCGCCCTTTTCGGCAACATCCTCGATTTCGAGTTTCTTGGATCCTTCCTTCAGAACCACGCCGAGCGCTGGCCCGCCGGATACCGGAATCTCGCGGATATTCGCGCTGACGATGCCCGTAAGCACACGGCGGGCGTTGCGGGTGGTCACACCATTCGCCACCACCCAAGTGCCTTGCGGGACCGCACTCGTCGGCGCGTAAACCACCGGGACCAAGCCGCTCGCCTTGATTTTCAACAACACCACATCCCACTCGGGATCCATCGCGAGCATTTCCACGTCCGGGTATTTCGTCCGGTCCACCGTGATGGTGGGTTTCTTGAGTTGGAGAAACTCACTGGCTTTGGTTAGAATGTGACCTTCGGATGAAATGATGACCCCATAGCCGGACTCCTCGCGACCATCGAGAAGCACCGCGCTGGAGGTTTGAAGCACGGCGCGCTGGCTCTCGAACGCCGCCACCACCGCGCTGCCGGTGCTGCGGAAAGCCGCATCCAGATTTTGTTGGCCCCATGCCGGGGAAATCATCGCAAAAACAGCGAATGAGCGGATCCAGTTAGCGTGCACCAAGATTGAGGGTGAGGGTTTCGTTTTTGCCACCGCGTAGCAGATCAAGCGTGATTACATCACCCTCGGCCATTTCCTTGAGAAGATTTTGCAAATCCTCGCGCTTGGCGAGTGGTGTGTCGTTGAGTTTGAGAATCACATCGCCCTCCTTGAGGCCGGCGGTTTCCGCCGGGGTTTTTTTGCCGACTTTCGTGACTTTCAATCCACCTTCCGGCCGAGCATCGGTGGCGAGACCGAGGAATCCGCTGCCTTTGACCGGCTTCTTGGTAAATGGGCCTTCCCCGATAAACTCGCCCTTAAGCAAATCGTCCCACTTCCCGACGAACTCGCTCATGGGCACATGCATGTTTTCCTGCACCTCATTCCCAACACGCGAGTTGATCCCCACCAGTCGGCCTTGCAAGTCAAACAACGGCCCCCCGGAATCGCCGCCGATCAGAATACAATCGGATTGAAACGTCGAGTTCGCCAACCGCACCAACCGACCGAGACGCGTCACCAAACCACGATTTTTATCGAAGCCGCCGGAGTGACCGAGCGCGAACACCCAGTCGCCGAGACGTGCGGAATCATTGCGATCGATCTCCACAAACCGCCACGTCCCGGGCTCGGTGATGCGGATCATGGCGGCGTCTGTTTCCGAGTTCAGGCCGAGCGTTTGCGCCTTCAATTTGGTCCCGTCCTCCAGGACCACGGTGATCTTCTTTTTCACCCCGCCGCTGACGTGGGCCGCCGTGAGGATCAACCCGTCCGCAGACACAATCACGCCAGTCCCGAAGCCTTCTTCCAGCTCGATGCCCACCGTGGCCGCGCGCACCTTCGGCAATGCGGCGATCAACGCGGATTGAATCGCCTCCAGATCTTTGCGAGTCTCCGGCGCCTGCTTGTCATCGATCGGAAGCCGCTCGCCCGCAGAAAGGCCGGGCCACGCCAACAAAGTGAATAAAAGAAATTTCAGGCGGGCTCTCATCGGTTCTCAAGCGGCACGCTAGTGACATCCTGTCTATCCTGCAACCCGCGCCTGCGGAAGTTTGCGGAAAACCCCTACCCATTCGCGGCCCTCACGCCCGGGATACGCGGCTTGCGGCACCCAGCCATCGATCCGCTCAAACCACCGCGAAAACAACGCGTCGATCTCTTCGATGGAAACCTTGAAGGGCGGCCCGCTGTCATCCTCGCCCGGATCATTCGGCGTCAGGTAAAACGCCCCGGCCAACACCCCGCCAGACTCCAACACCGCCGCCGCCGAAGCCGCGTAATTTTCTCGCTGCCCGGGGTGAATCGCACAAAAACACGTGTGCTCCCACAGCGCGGAAAACCGTTGGCCTACCCGCCAGGCAGGATCCAGAAAATCACCGACGGCGTAAGTTTCCAACCCGCCGCCCGGCATCGTGCGCGCCTTCTCGACCGCTGTTTCCGCAATATCCACGCCATGCGCCGCCACACCCTGCGCCGCCAAGGCCCGCACATCATGACCAAAACCGCAGCCCGGCACCAACACCGGACCGCTGCCCCACAAAGCCACGCCATGCCGTTCGATGAGCTCCAGCAAAGGCGGTGCCGCGCACCCTTTATCCCATGGAGTCTCGCCCGTTTGATAACATTGTTCCCAATTACGCATGGCGGAAATCCTTCCGCCGCATTCTCAGAAAGCAAGCGGCATGTCGCCGGATATCCACCACGGCGCTCAAGCTAGGGAGCAACCACAGAAAATCGATGGGGTTTAAACCGCGAATGGACGCCAATCGACGCGAATTTTCAGAACTCAATTCTCAGAATTGGGAATTCCACTCAAAAAATTATCTTCATTCGTGTCCATTCGTGTTCATTCGCGGTTGAAAAATCCCTAGCTTGATCGCCCTAGGATATCCACCATCACCCCATCATTCGCGTTGCTCCATCCACATCACTGCTGCAAAACTCCCTCCACATGCCGCTCATCCGCCATTGCCGCTTCACCGCGATCGACTTCGAATCCGCCGGCGCGGAACGTGGAAAAACCGACAGCCCGGTCCAAGTCGGCCTCGCCTCATGGTCTCTCGTCGGCGGCCATCACGAATCCTTCGTTTCCTATCTGCACACCGACCAACCCATCCTCTGGTCCGCCCGGAAAATTCATGGCATCGGCCCGGATCAACTCGCCGAGGCCCCGTCCCTCCTTTCCCTCTGGCCGGTTCTCAAACAACGACTCGCCGGCGCCGTCGTCGTCGCCCATGGAAAAGGCACCGAAAAACGCTTCCTGCGCGCCTTTCCCGGTCACGGCTTCGGCCCATGGATCGACACCCTCCTGCTCGCCCGCGCCGCCTGGCCCGATCTAACCGACCACTCGCTCGGCGCACTCTGCCATTGCCTCGGGCTCACCGATGCCGTGCGCGCCATCGTCCCGGAAAAATCCTGGCATGACGCCTTATTCGACTCCGCCGCTTCCTTGGTCCTGCTCGCCCACGTCGTCGATGCCCTTTCACTCGCCGATCACCCTGTGGAGTTCCTCCTAACACCCGACACCTCAGCTTGGCACCGCAACAAACGCGGCTAAAGATCCTTGAACGGATTGAAAACCTTGATGCCCGGACGGCTGAAATCCTTTTCATTGCCGGTGGCAATAGTCAGGCCGTGTTTGCGAGCAGTGGCCGCGATGTAGCCATCCTCCAGCGGCATCCTTAGCCCGGCGTCTTCTAACGTTTTTTCCTGATCCGCCCACACATGTGCCACAGACACGTTGAAACCATGAATCCGTCCCTGCATGGCCGCGATCAAGCGGCTCAGCCAAGCCTGCAATTCCTCCCGTTGTTTGCCCTTCTTGGTCCGCACCCAATAGGCAAGTTGGGCGATCACCACCGAACTGGTGTGGCAGTTGTCTTTTTCCCGGCGCAACCAAGCGATCACCTTCGGATCGCCATTTTTTTTGGCCGGCTGTGACAGCACATCCGTATCGAGCAGCCAGTTCACAGTCGTTTGCGTTTTGGCATTTCCTTTTTACGTGGCGGGAGATCGTCCATCGAAACCGGACATTCAGCCAAAACATCCAACCAATCTTCCTTGCCGGGTAAGCGACGGAAAATCACCGCATCCTCCTCGGCATCGAAAACCACCTCGAAATGGTCCCCAGCCGCAGCCGACACCATACCTGCGGGCACCGTAAGTCGGCGTTTGGTATCCATCGTGACAATCATGGTGGGAATGTCCCACATCGACGGAGCGCTGTCAACAAAGAGCTCCGGAGGAACATCCAGCACCAATCTCCTCTCTTCGTCTGCCCCCCAAAAACACCCCGCGCTCCTCACTCGACGTTCTGGACTTGCTCGCGGATTTTTTCCAATTCTGTTTTGGCCTCGACGATGGTTTGCGCGATGCCGGCATCGTTGGCTTTGGAGCCGATGGTGTTGAACTCACGGGACAATTCCTGACAGAGAAAATCCAACGCCCGGCCCGGCGCTTCAGCGGCATCAAGGTAATCGCGGAATTTCGCGAAATGGGAATCCAAACGTGTTAGTTCTTCGCTCACGTCACAACGATCAGCGAAGAGCGCGAGCTCTTTGGCCACACGTTCGTCGCCGGGATCCAGATCGAGATTCGCCTCACGCAAGCGTTTGGCTAACAACTCACGCTGGCGGATCGGCCGGGCGGGAGCCTCGACGGCGATTTTATCGGCGAAGGAAACCAGGATCGCGAGGCGCGCCAGAAAATCTTGCTTCAGGTGTGCGCCCTCGGAATTGCGCATGGCGGCGAGCCCCGACAAGGCGTCTTTGAGCGCGGGTTCGATCGCTTTCCAGGCGGCTTCGGAATCGATGGCTCCACCGCTGAGCGTGATGATTCCCGGTTGGCGGAGATAATCCCCGGCCGTGGGAAGCAAGGGCTGACCGACGGTTTTCCCGAGCTCGATGAACGCATTGTGAAAGGCGTGTGCCAGCGCCGAATCCACCTGGATACTCGCCGCCGCGCCTTCCGCCCGCTCCAGATTGATCGAAACTTGAATCCGGCCCCGAGAAACCACCTCAAGCACGGTTTTTCGGATGCGGGCTTCCAGCTCGTTGAGCTCGCGCGGCGCTTGGACCACCACCTCCGCCTGTTTGCGATTCACCGCGCTGATTTCAACCGTGGCGTGCCACGCATCTACCGCCGCCGAACCACGGCCGAATCCTGTCATCGAATGCATGGCGCGAAGTCTGAACGATGGATTCCAAAATGGAAAGGCCTTCGATAAACTCTCTCCAACATGCCTGTAATCTGTGGTTCATCTGCCCGCTTAGCCACTTAGTCTCTCAAATGTAGGAGCCCCGCTCTCTCCAAACCGCCGAAACAGAAAAATTTCCGTGCCATCGGTCTGGCTTCGTGGTTCGTATCATTCTCGTGATCACTAAGCATTTCAACGAACGCGTCATCGCCCCTTCCTTGTTAGCCGCGGATTTTTCGAAAATCGGCGATGAAGTCGCACGCGCGGTGCGCGCGGGGGCCGATTGGATGCATCTCGATGTGATGGACGGGCATTTCGTGGACAACATCTCGTTCGGCCCAGCCATCGTCCACGCCGTCGATGCCGCCAACGATGTCTTTCTCGATGTCCACCTGATGATTTCCCGCCCGGATCATTATCTCCAACGTTTCATCGAGGCCGGCTCTGACCTCATCAGCGTCCACATCGAGGCCGAGCACGATGTCGCGGAAACCTTGCGCCGTATCCGTGCCGCAGGCCGCCAAGCCGGCCTCGCGCTCAACCCCGCCACTCCGCTCAGCGCGGTGCAGCCGTATTTCGATCAGATCGATCTCCTGCTTTGCATGACCGTGGTTCCCGGCTTCGGCGGACAATCATTCATGCCCGAAGTCCTGGAAAAAATCGCCGCCGCCGCCGCGCTCCGCTCGCAAGGAAATCACTCATTTCACATCGAGGTCGATGGCGGGATCGATGCCTCCAACGCCGGCTCTTGTTACCACGCCGGAGCCAATGTCATGGTCGCCGGTTCCTCGACCTTTCGCGCGCCTGACATGGCGGCCGCCATCCACTCGATCCGCAACGCCTGACGCCCGCCGCACGAAAGAATCATGCCGCTCATCGATCACCTGCTAGGAAACCAGACCGTCCGCAAAGCGATTTGGAAACTCTGGTACCCCTTTCTCACCCGCCGCCTACACGACGAAGGCGTCGTTTTCCTCAACTACGCCTACGAAACCGCGCCGCCGATGGGCATCCCTCTCGCGGCCGGAGATGAGGTGGACCGCGCCTGCGTCCAACTCTATCACCACGTCGCCTCCCAAGCAGATCTCCGTGGCAAGGATGTCCTGGAGGTCAGTTGCGGCCATGGCGGCGGCGCGTCCTACCTGACCCGCACCATGGCTCCCGCCCATTACACCGGCCTCGATCTCAACCCGACCGGCATCGCTTTTTGCAAGGAACGCCACCCACTTCCCAAGCTCGAATTCATTCAAGGCGATGCGGAAAACCTGCCATTTCCCGATGACTTCTTCGATGCCGTCATCAACGTCGAAGCCTCACATTGTTATCCAAATTTCCCGCGATTCCTGAGTGAAGTCGCCCGCGTGTTGAAACCCGGCGGCCATTTTCTCTACGCGGATTTCCGCTTCCGGGAAAGCATCCCCGCATGGGAAAACGCCCTCGCCGAATGCCCGCTGGAAATTATAACCACAACAGACATCGGCCCCTGCGTCATCCGCGGCCTTGATCATAACTCCGCGCGCGCCCAGGAAATGCTCGACCGCAAACTGCCGAAGTTTCTCCACAAGCTCGGCCGCGACTTCGCCGGCGTAAAAGACTCACGCGTCTACAACGCACTCAAGGAGCGTAACCTCTCCTACCGCTCCTATCACTGGGTGAAACAGTAAACCTCCCGACTCACATCACTTCAGCCCCTTGGCGATATCTTCTGCTAGACGCGAGAGCAATCGGGATTGCGCGGCGACGAGCGGTTGATAGCCATCGGCCGCCAACGGCTCGCGGTCCACGAATGTCCGGGACGCCTTGATCTTGCGATCAGGCAGCGAGTAGGCGCGCCAACCAGCCTCGATCACCGCGTAGCCATCGGCTCCGCCATGGAATTGGCGGATGTCGAGCGTGACCTGATAGCGAATACCATCATCACCCTGCCATGGGTAACTGCGCACGTTGCCGGTGTTGAGCTGGCGGCCGAGATTGGCCGCGGTGACACGGGTGATCGATGCTGCTAGATCGCCTGCCCAACGGTGGTCTTCCGCGACGGCGAGCTGGTTCGCGGACTCGGCCATGACGAGGTTCGGGCGGTCGATGTATTCCGCGAGCGTGATCGGCCCGACACCGATGCCGATGCCGCCGCCGGATGGCGTGGGGCCATCCGCGGTGAGAACATAGAACGACTTCGAGCCCGCCGCACAAGCGGCTAACAGAACGACCGAAGTCAAGAGAAGGAATCGCTGGATCATGGGGATTGGGAAAATCAACGGCCCCCGCGCGGAGCCATGGGTTTCGGATTGCCCGAAGATTCGCGGCCGAAAAGCAGCGAGTTCGGTTTTTCATCAATGGTGGTGGAAACCGCCTGCAGGGAGCGCAAGGTGGCACGCAGCTCGTCGAGCGTGCGCAGCAGGTCCCCTTGCACGGCACCATCCGGGCCCACGCTGGCCACGGATTTCTGGAGCCCGTCGAGAGACTTGCGCAAATCGGCAGGCAAGCCCCGGAATTCCGGGTCATCGAGCGTCTTGCGGGCCGCCGCAGCCGTCGCTTCGATTTCCTTCAAGGTCGTGCGCGCCTCGGCAATGGTGACTTTCGCCTCAGCAGCGGCGGCGGCGATGTCCGCCATGGTGGCTTCGAGTGGCAGCGCTTGGACCTTGTCGAGGATGGCGCTGAGCTTGGCCTCAAGCTGCGCAAAACCCGAGGAAATCGTCGGGAAAGTCGTGTGCTCACCCGATTTCCCAAGTTCCGCACGGGGCGCATCGTCATAATAATCGAGATCCACATACATCGCTCCCGTGATCAAGCTGCCGGTCTTGAGCGAAGCACGCATGCCTTTGCCAATCTCTTCGCTGAAAAACACGGAGTCCGGCTTGGTCATGGCCAGCGCGGTTTCCGGCCGCACAAGGGACGGATCGAGCTCAATCAGCACCGGGATGCGCGGGTCGTCCGCACTTGCCACGAGATCGAAGGAAATTTCCGCGACCCGGCCGATGGTGATGCCGCGGAATTCCACCGGGGCTTTTTTGGACAAGCCGCGAACCGATTGCTCAAAAAGCAAAAGGAATTTCAGCGTCGGATTGAAGGTCGAGCGTCGGGCCGCATCCTCATCGCGAAACAAAGTGAACGACATGCCGTCGGTGGCGGGCGTGCCGGCCGCATCGCCCTCGCTGACGCCGAACGAAACCCCCCCTGAAACCATGGCCTGAAAGGAAGGCGTGCGGAGCTTGAAGCCATCGGCCCCCGCGCTGATATCGATGCCGCTGGTATTCCAAAACCGTGTGTTTGCCGTCACTAGATTGCTGTATTTCTCGCTGATGAAAGCATCGTAGGAAACTTGCTGACCGCTCTCAGCGAGATTCCGGCCTTCGATCCGACCGACCTCGATGCCGCGGAAATAAATGGGAGCGCCCACCGAGAGCGACCCCGCCTCTTCAGCCGTGAGAGTTACGCGGCGACCAGGCACGTTGAGGTTGGTGGCGGGCGGGGTTTCGAGTCCTCTGAACAAATAATCCCGCACCGCGTCCTGCGGGCCGGGATCGAGCTCGATATACGCTCCTTGAATCAACGTGCCGAGCCCGGAAACCTCCGCGGCGGAGAGCCTGGGTTTCACCACCCAGAATCGCGTGCCGAGCCGCAACAATCCTTCCGAAGCGTGCTCCAATTCCAAGAACACCAACACCGATTTCAAATCCTCCGCCAGCTCGACATCCTTCACGATGCCCACTTTCACCGAGCGGCAACGCACCTCGGTTTTTCCGGCATATATTTCTTCGGCCGTATCGAAGCGCACGCGCGCCACCGGCCCTTGCGCGGCAAAATTCCGATAGAGCAACCAGCCGCCGAGCAGCAAGGCCACCAACGGGACCACCCATACGATGTTCCAACGCTGGGCGCGCCGCACTTCAGGAGTGACGGCCGGGAGTTGTGTAGTTTCTTCGTTCAAGTGGCTGATTTTGTGGCGTTATGAGGGCGGGCTATCGGTGAGTTCATCCAGCCGGTCCCAGAGCATGCGCGGCTCGAAGCTCATCGCTGCGAACATCGTAAGCATGACTACGCCGGCAAATGCAAGCGCTCCCGGCCCGGGCGTGATCGACATGTAGTTCCCGAGCTGCACGATCGAGACCAAAATGCCAACCACGAAAATATCAATCATCGACCAACGGCCGAGCAATTCGGTGAACCAATAGACCTTGCCCAAGGTCTTCGGCGAAGGATGCACCTTGCCGCTCGCCGCGGCGCAAAGCCAACTCAGGGCGAGGATTTTTAGCAACGGAATCAGGATGGAAGCCGTGAAAATCACGATCGCGATCGGATACGCCCCAGATCTCCAAAATGTCACCATCCCGCCCATGATCGTGTTGTGCGTCACCTCGCCAAGTTCGACCACGGTCATGATCGGCAGCAAGTGGGAGGGAATGTAAAGCGCCGCCGCCGCCGCCATCAGTGCGACCGTGTTCTGGATGCTGGCCGGTTTGCGCAGGCGCAGGCGAGTGCCGCAACGCGGGCAATTTCCCAGCGCAACCTCGGAAACCTTGCCGCAAGTGTGACACCCCGCTAGGCCAAAGTCGGCCGCTTTCGGATACTTGGGCTTCATTTTTTCGCCACCTCCAAGCGATCCCACAGTTCCTCACGGTCAATCCCCGCCACCGCCGCCGCCATGCACAACATGACGCCCGCAAACGCCCAAAATCCAAACCCGAAATGCACGTCCGCCACCTTCGCCAGCTTGAGCAGACTGACCAACACCCCGAGCAGGAAAACCTCCACCATATTCCATGGTTCGGCGCGGTAGATCCACTTCGCCACATGGTCGGCCAACGGAGCCGCACGCCCGAACATGAGCGGGAAACACACATACAGAATCCCCCCGGCCAACACCACCGGAGCGACCACCGTGAATAGAAAAATCGCCGTTCCCAAAATCGGCGCGTCCGCCTTCATCAACGCGGAGGATGCTCCGATCAACGTCAAATCCCGCCGCAAGGTCGCCGCATCCATCGTTAAAAACGGAAACGCATGCACCAACACCATCAACAACAACGCCGCCAACGAAAATGCCGACGCCCGCGCCAATGAAGCCGGCCGATTTTGATAAAGCACCGCTCCGCAACGCACACACCGCGCCGCCAGCCCCTCGCTCACCGGAAACGATTCGTGCAAGGTGTCGCAAAAATGGCAGGCCGAATAATGCCGACCACCCGGCGGCCGCGGCCATGGAAGCATCGCCAGCCACCCTCTGGAAAATCCCTTTTTCATGCTCTGCCGGATGCCACCACTCGTTGGGCCAGCTCACCCAAGCCCTCGACCCCGCACTCGACGAAATCCCCAGCCTGCAAATATCGCGGCGGCGTCATGCCCATCCCCACCCCACCCGGCGTGCCGGTGGCCACTACGTCGCCGGGCAGCAAGGTCATGAAACGGCTGATATAACTCACCAACTGCCTCACACTGAACATCATGTCTCCGGTCCAGCTGTTCTGGCGCAGTTCGCCGTTCACCTTGCACCACAAACGCAGCTTCTGCGGGTCCACGATTTCATCCGCCGTGGTCAGCCATGGCCCCATCGGCGCGAAACTGTCCGCGCTCTTCCCCTTCATCCACTGGCCGCCCATTTCCTTCTGAAACGCCCGCTCCGAGAAATCACAAAACGTCGAGTATCCCGCCACGCAATCCAGCGCCTCGATCTCCTCCACATACGAGGCCGTCCGCCCGATCACCACCGCGAGCTCAACTTCGTAATCAAGCTTGGTCGATCCCCGCGGAATCAATACATCGTCAAATGGCCCGCTCCACGCACTCGTCGCCTTCATGAATAAGGTCGGCTCCGTCGGAATCCCCTCACCCAACTCCTTCGCATGCTCCAAATAGTTTTTCCCCACGCACACCAATTTCGACGGCCGGTTCACTGGCGGCCCCAAACGTTCCCGCGCATCCACCTCGCCCCCTCCCGGACATCCATCCGCCACCCACTCGGCCAAGGCCTCCAAGCCACCTGTCGCGAAAAAACCCTCGTCGTAATCTTGAAACTCACCACTCGCATCCACCCGCCGGCCATTGGCCAGCAAAACCCCGGGCTCCTCGCGGCCCTCATCACCGAATCGGATCAATCTCATGCAGCTTGTGTAGTCGATTCCTAAGAATCCCCAAATCCGAAAACAAAAAAAAATCCGAAAACAAAAAAAGAAGCGGCCCGACCGATCATCCCCTAAGGAAAACCCAATAACCTTGGAGGCATCTCAGTCGGACCGCCTTGTCTTGCGACGCGGCACCCATAGCGCAAATCCCCGCATCCCGCAACAGAAATCCAGAAAATATTCGCAACATTCCCCCGGCAGGTCGGATCCGGCCAAACTAGGGAGCCACCACGCTCCCGCAGCACAAGCGGAAGCAACGCCAATGAACCGCACGAAGCTCCCATAAGGAGGCACCACACTCCTGTGGTGCAAGCGGAAGCGGGGTCTTTGAAAAGCGCGAAGCTCCATAAGGAGGCACCACCTTATTGTGGTGCAAGCGGATGCAAGGTCTTTGAAAAGCGCGAAGCTCCTCCCCAAAGGCTTTCCATCCGCATCCACGACAAGAGTGTCGTAGCTCCGCGGTTCAACATCTTCTTCTTCCTCTTGGCCTTGCGTCTTGTGTCTTCCCCCCATCGAAAATCTCCATTTTTGACTAATTACCATATTGATTTATCAATCAGCCATGAATCTGGATCCCCTCTCGAGTCCCCGTCATTTAAAGACGCTTGCCCCCAGCGTCACATGCAAGGATTTCCAGCCATCGCCATCACCGCCCCAGACAATCCGGGAAAACGACATTGGCCCGTGAACTCGGCGGGGACCGTCCCTACGCCAGTTTGGAAAATCCGGATGTGCGCCGCTTCGCCGACGAGGATCCGCGTGGCTTCCTCTCCCAGTTTCCGGATGGTGCGGTGCTCGATGAAATCCAGCGCTGCCCGCCGCTTTTTTCCTACCTCTAGGGCGTCTTGGATTCCGACCGCCGTATGGGACGTTTCATTCTCACCGGTTCCCAGCAATTCGGAATGATCGAGGCCATCACCCAGTCACTTGCGGGTCGCGTTTCCTTGCTCAATCTCTGGCCATTTTCCCTAGCCGAGCTGCAGGCTGCGAATCGCGCGCCGGCCACGCTCGATTCCCTTCTCCATGCCGGGCTCTTCCCGCCAATCCACGGCCGCCAAGTGGACTCTGATGCATGGCTCCAAAGCTACGTCGCAACCTACCTGGAGCGCGATGTCCGCATGCTGACCAAAGTCCAAGACTTGGCCGCCTTCCAGCGTTTCCTTCAATTGTGCGCGGGGCGCGTGGGTCAATTTGTGAACTTCTCCTCACTCGCGTCGGATGCCGGCATCAGCCGCGCCACTGCCGAGTCATGGCTGTCGGTGCTCCATGCTGGATTCATCGTGTTCTTAGCCCGACCCCACTTCACCAATATCTCGAAACGCCTGATCAAAGCTCCCAAAATCTATTTCACCGATCCAGGGCTTGCCGCCTGGCTCATCGGCATCCGCACGGCCGACCATCTCCGCACCCATCCGCTGCGCGGTTCGATTTTCGAAAACTGGGTGATGACCGAACTCGCGAAGGCCGCAGCCCACGCCGGACGCGCACCATCCATCGGTTTTCTTCGTGACAAGGAAGGTCATGAAATCGATGCCATCATCGAGAGCGACAACGTCCTGCATGCCATCGAAGCGAAATCCGGTCAAACCATCCCATCCGATGCCTTCAAAGTCCTCGACTTCTGGCGGCCGAAACTTCAGCCCGGCAAAACATCCCGCTCATGGCTGATCTACGGCGGCGACACTCCCCAATTCCGCGAACATGTCACCGTCCTGCCATGGAACGGCCTAGCTCCACTCCTCAACCAAATCTAAGCCAAAAATCAACCACCACACCCCTGTAGCGCAAGCGGAAGCAAGGCCAATGAACCGCGCGAAGCTCTCCCCCTTGACTCCCTCTTCATTGAAGAATTTGAACAGGAGCACGCAGAGAATGACCATCGGAGGGCTTTCCAAGCTGACCATGGACCCGCCATTTCGCCCATTCATGCGCTTTTCAAAAAAAGCGGCCCGCAGGAGGCTCATACAAAATCCATTTTTTAGATTTTTCGCGCCTTTTTGCGGCCAAAATAAAATGAAACCCAGGTCCGATCACAGTCCTCGACGCCTCCTCCGCGTTTCGCTTCCGCCCGCCCCAGCGCGCCAGCTCTCTTCCCCCCAATAACGAATAACCAACAACCTCTCCCCCATCCCCCACCGATTTGCGTCCTTTGCGCCTTCTTGACCTGCCGTAGCCTTGGCGAAGGAGGTTGCGGTCAACCTCTTCTCTTCGTTTAGTGTCTTGTATCTTCAAGTCCGTCTTTTAAAAAATCACCTTGTCACCCCCACTTTCTGCTGTTATTTTCACACATGTCCTATGAATCCGCAAATGCATTGTGCCCGGGACCTCCACCGCCACATCTCCAAAACGGCCTCGTCCCGACCCCAAAAACCCACTCGCCTCAAACCAACTCCCGATTTTCCTGCCATCCCAAAAAAAACTCCATTCTTATGAAGCTCTCCAAATACGCTTTGATCGCCGCAGCCTTCATTCTGCCTGCCGCCGCGCAAACGGCTTATACGAGCCCGGTGGGGTATGTGAGCCAGACTTGCCTTAAAAGCTCTGACACATTTATAGGTGTTCCTATGCGCCAACCAGCGGTCGCTGCAGCTGCCCTCACCTCAAATCCAGTCATTGGACCGTCGGCCAGCCCAGTCGTCCAAGCGGATCAAGCTCTGCTTGTCATAACGGGAGCTGCTTTTGGGTCTTATGGGGGCACTCACTACGTGAAGTTCACTTCTGGTGGTGATAATGGTAAATTTTTCGCTATTGTTGCAAATGACACCACGACAATCACGATTGATTTGAACGGGGACACCCTAACTTCCGTCAACGGCAACACATTCTCGGTAAATAAGTTCTGGACTCTAGAAACTCTGTTTGACCCCGCTGTTACAACAAATAGCGCGCTAACAACCGGCAATGCGATTGTCAACTCCGCGACCATTTCCAACGCAAACCGCCGCACTCAAATTCTTTTTGCAGATACTACCACAGCTAACATTAATTTGGCAACATCTGCAATCTATTATGTATTAGCTGCACAGGTTGGACCTCCTGCCACCGCTGCTCAGTGGCGGAGAGTCGGTGACGCTACTCTAGCGAATCAAGGCGGAGTCCAGCTCTGGCCAGACATTCCTCTTAAGGTCCGTCATCCTGTATCAGTTACAAGCGATACAACTTATACTTGTCCAGGCGAAGTGGATTCCGGCAATACTGTCATTCCTCTGTACACTCGTATTGGAACTTCAACGGCTCAACGTGACAACCCGAGAATGTTAACAAGGCCTGTTGACGTGACGCTCAATGGCTTGAATTTGGGGGGGGGCGCAGCTTTCGTCACGTCCAATACAATATCCAATGCAAATCGCCGTGATACTCTTTTGGTCTTTAATAATTCCACAGCCGCCTTCAATAAGTCGGCAAGCGCGATATATTATTGGTTGGCGGCACAAGTTGGCCCTCCTGCCACGCCTGCTCAGTGGAGGAAAGTGGGGGATGCAACCTTGTCTGACGTCGGAACAGATGTGATTCCCGCCGGCAGTGGATTTGTTATCCGTAAATATGGCACGGTTGATGGCGCGACATCATTTTGGAATAATACTCCAACATACTGAATGTGAAAAATTCAGCAAATGACTTAAATCAAGATACGATATGAAAACAATTAAATATGCCAGCCTAGTGCTCGGACTGTTTGCTCTAGGCAGCTCAGTGAATGCCGCGATTACGATCAGCGCTTCGTTTGGTCAGGCCTTTAACACCGATGGAACGACACCGGTTGCAACCGGCACTTTGTGGGCTTTGATTGTTGATGGTGGAGATGGCACGCTTCCTGGTGGTTTGACTGCCAATACCTCGCTCGCAGGTCTCGTTGCCGCGAACGGTGCCAGTGCTACAACTTTAATTAATACGACATTTGATGGAGTCGATTTTACGCTTGGAACACTGTTTGGCACGGACACAGTATTCGCTTTGGGTGGATTTACTGGACTTGCTGGCGCACCTGGGACAGCCGCTCCAGTATTGGAACTGACAATAGGCACTTATGGTGTAGCTGTTGGCAGAGTTTACGGCTTCTATTTCTTTCCTGGAAAGATTTTCACAACTCAAGGCGCTACATACACTGCTGACGCATCTGTTGGAGGCATTAACTCCTCCATCACTGACTCAGGCGCTGGATTTGATTCCGGAATGGTCATTCCTTCGGACGGCGCCACAGCTGCTCAAGGAGCCCTTACGAATGCGGGTGGTGATCTGGGAGGCAGTATGTCAGATAGTAGTTTCGCCGCAGTAGCCATCCCCGAACCATCCGCCGTGCTTCTAGGCTCCCTAGGCGCGCTCTTTCTCCTTCGCCGCCGCCGGAACTGAAGATGGATCCGTCGTCGCTTGGGCGATGACGGACAAGCCATGGAAGTGAAGACCCCGGTTTTGCTGGGTCGATTCATGGGAGGGCTTGATCTTGTGAATAAAATTGTAGTCCAGGACTTCAGTCCGTTCTTCCGGCAGAAAAGTTGAACGCGAATACCCCCAGCAACTCGACGCAGCAGGCTGCGAAGCAAAAGCGGCAGCAGGCTGCACGCAGTCCAAACCCTAGCGTTTTAAGTTCCATCATCCCCGCTTTGCGTCCCTTTGCGACCCTTGCGCCTTCTTGACCTGCCGTAGCCTTGGCGAAGGAGGTTGGGTCAGGGGGATAGCCGTTGTGCGCAAGGAGAGGGGCGCACGATTACATCAACCTGGCACCTGCTTCGGCGAGTTCGGAGCGCTCGCCGCGGTTGAGGGCGACGTGGGCGGTGAACGGTTGGCCTTTCAGGCGGTTTCGGGTGTAAACGAGGCCGTTGCTGCGACTGTCGACGTAGGGGTTGTCGATTTGCGCGGGGTCGCCGACGAGCACGAGTTTCGAGTCACGGGACATGCGGGTGACAATGGTTTTAGCTTCCTGCGGCGTGAGTTGTTGGGCTTCGTCGAGGATGAAGAAGCGGTTAGGAATCGAGCGGCCGCGGATGTAGCAGAGCGCTTCGATTTCCAGGATTCCTTGCTCCATGAGGATTTCGTAGGGCTTTTTCGCGGTGGCGGGTCCGGCGCCGGTGGGTTTTTGCTGTTTCCTGCGAGGACCGAGTGGGGTGGTCGGGCGCATGAGAAGGTCGAGTGCGTCATGGATCGGTTGCAGCCAAGGCCGCATCTTTTCGTCGAGCGAGCCAGGGAGAAACCCGAGTTGTTCGCCCATGGCGACGACCGGGCGGCTGACGGTGATGCCGGTGTAGCGGCGGTTGAACATTTCATGCAATCCGGCGGCCACGGCGACGAGTGTTTTCCCGGTGCCGGCATGGCCGTAGCAAGTGACGAGGGAGATTTCCGGATTGAGCAAGGCGTCGATCAGGCAGCGCTGGCCGAGATTGAGAGGCTTGAGCGATTGGCCGTCGGGGATTTTCAGAACCTCGGGAATATTGAGGGGAACGAAGCGGCCGTCTGGGGAGAGGCGGGCGGGGATCGTTTGTTTCTCGCCGGCTCCGAGCAGCACGTATTCGTTGATGGCCACTCCTTGGATGCGGTCCTCGTGGACGGTGAGCTCCCCGGCGCTGGCGAAGCGTTGGAGTTCGTTGACGTCGACCTCGATACGGCGGACCTCGTAGTTTGAAACCTCGCGGGCGTCCACCTTATCGTTGAGGTAATCCTGGCACTCGATGCCCACGGCGCGGGCTTTGAGTTGCATATTGATGTCTTTCGTCACCAGCACGACCGGGGCCGTGTTGTATTGCATCAACAGAAGGCAGGCGGCCATGATCCGGTGATCGACCCGTTCGCGGTCCGGGAAAATCCGGTGGAAGCGGTTGAGGATATCCGAGTTTTTCGGGCAGCTTGCCGGATCGTAAATCACCAGGCGCACGGTGCCGCCAAAGGGGGTGGTGACTCCTTGAGTGACCATTTCCGAGCTGGAAAACATTTCCGTCAAGCGGCGGTGGACGCGGCGGGCATTGGCACCGCGCTCGGTTTGCTCGGATTTGAATTTATCGAGCTCCGCCAGGACATCGACGGGGATGCACAAGTGGTTCTCCTTGAAGCGCTCAAGCGAGGCGGGGTCGTGCAGTAAGACATTGGTGTCCAGCACGTAATTTTTCACGAGTTGGGACGGAGCGGTCAGGCCGAAATCCGCGGGTTTCACCACTTCGGAATCCGCTCGCCGCCGTTTGGAGGAACCTTGGCCCGGTGAACTCTCTTCGAATAGCGCGCACTGGGGGTCGTCGGAACGGTGAATCATGAGGATGTTGAGGTAAACAAGTCGTTTTGGCGGGCGATAGTGGACGCGCCACCGGCCCACCACCGGCATGCGCGGTGCCAAATCGAGGCGGCGAATCTTGATGGCATTTAATCAAGACACATTGACTATCTGCAGATCCTTCGGGATGACAATCCCCAAATGGCGATTTTCACGCAGGGTCTCTCCTTCGGTGTTGTAGGCCATGAGTGTGGTGATGCCGTTGGGATCGGTTTTCAAACCCTCACCCGCAGGTTTCGCATACTCCACAGATGGCCTTTCGCCCCGCTGCCGCTGCCCCTCATCGCCCGCGCGCCGTTCTTCCGCTTCGGCCCGAACCGCTCCCGCGCATTCGCGAACGCCTCGTTCACAAATTCTTTACTGCCGATCACCGCGCCGTCCGTAAAATACCGCACCCGGCACCGCAGCATCTTCGCCATTCCTCTTCTTTCCACCGCCCACCGCTTCGCCATAACTGCTCCAGCGATAATCCACCGGATCGTACACCATTCCCGCTCTAACCGGATTCAAATCGATATACGCCGCCATTGCGCTCTTCTCACGAACCCGCCCTATCGCCAAAGTTTCAGCCCAGCAAAAAGATTTTCTGATTTTTTGTCTATCACTTCGTAATATCAGCCTCTTCGTAATATCTCACTTTTAATAGCCTGCCGGTTTGCATACCCGTCTTCCCGAATGTGGGAAAATGAATCGGGATATCTAGATCTCGAGCTTGAACGGTGTGGCTTTGGTGAGTTTGATCTCACGGATGGTCTTTTCGCCGGGTAGACGGACGCGCACGGTTTGATTCGTGGTGGAAACGAGGATGGTGGAGCTGAGTTTTCCGTTGCGCCAGTTGATGTCGATGATCACGCCGCCGCGGGCGCGTAGGCCGATGACGGATCCGGTCGGCCAAGCGGAGGGAAGGGCAGGAAGCAGACTGATTTCTCCGGCGTGGCTTTGCAGCAGAACTTCGGTGATGCCGGCGGTGATGCCGAGATTGCCGTCGATTTGGAATGGCGGGTGAGTCGTCCACAGGTTGTCGTGCATATTGTGGGCGAGCAGGCCGGCGATGCAGCCGTGGGCACGTTCGGCTTGGCCGAGACGTGCCCATAGGGCGGTGCGCCAGGCCCAAGTCCATGAGCGACGGCTGTCGCCGACTTCCGCGCGTTTTTCCAAGGAAACACGGGCAGCCTCTGCCAGCTCCGGTGTTCCGGCGAGGGTGATTTGATGCCCCGGGTGAATGGCGAAGAGGTGACTGGTGTGACGGTGGTTGCTATTTTCAAGTTCGGGTTTTTCATCTATCCATTCCATGAGCTGCCCCCAGCTTCCGATCTTCGGGCCGACGAGCCGCTTGCGGGTGTCGCTTAGTTTTTGTTGGAATGCCGGGTCTTCGCCGAGGATTTTCGCGGTTTCGAGGGTGTTGCTGAAGAGGTCCCACATCAGTTGCTGGGCGTGGGCGGTGCCGTCTTCGTGCGGCCCATGCTCATGCGACCAGGCGTTAGGAACCACTAGGCGTCCATCCGGCAGTTCCTTGAGGCGTCCAAGCCAGAAGTGACTGACTTCACGCAGCCACGGCCAGGCACTTTCGCGAAGGAAGGTTTTATCGTTAGAGAATGCATAGTGCTCCCAGAAATGCTGGGCGAGCCAGGCAGTGCTCTCGATGTTCCAATTCCATCCGCCACCGCCATACGGGTTGAGGCTCATGCGGGTGGTGAAACCACGGGTGTCCGCGCCGTATTCCTTGACGGTGCTTTCGCGATAGACCGGAACGCCGGCGTTGAGCATCGAAAACAATGGTTCGGTCAACTCGGGCAGGTTCGTTGTTTCGGCGAGCCAGTAGTTCATCTGGATGTTGATGTTGGTATGGTAGTCGGCGAACCAGGCGGGTTTGTTCGAGTTGTTCCAAATCCCTTGCAGGTTGGCTGGCAGCGTGCCCGGGCGTGAGCTGGCGATCAGCAGGTAGCGGCCGTAATGGAACAGCAGCGCTTCTAATTCGGGGTCAAGACAGGGCCGCGGCAGTTCGCGTGCCTGTTCGCGGTAGAGGGAGATCCGGCGCTCGGTAGTCAATGCGGAGATTTCAGGCGCACTAGCGCCCAGGTTGAGGCGCGTGCGATCAAACAGCGAGCGATGGTCGGCAAGGTGGTTTTCTAACAATGGTCGCCAACCCTTCTTGATCGCGCTTTCGAGACGCTTTGAGACTTTCTCTGCCGGGTCCCCGCGCATCCAACCGGCGGCGCGATCCATCACGTAGTTGGTATCGGCGGCGAGCAGTATAGTGAGTGCATCACAGTCAGTAACCTGCAGCTTGCCATTGGCAGCGCTGAGTTTTCCGCCTTCGGCGACGATGGTGGCGCGTGCTTCGTAGTGCAACCCGTTGTCGAAAGTGCCGTGCAGGCGCAGGGTGTATTGATCAACCAGTTCAAACCGGTCTTCGTCCGGGTGTGCACCGGTGATGGTGAGAGTGCCGCTGATTTCGCCCGGGTGGTCGGCGCTAATGCGCCACGCCAGCACTTGGCCCGGGTGGGAGGCGATGGCTTCGTGAGTGTAAGTCGTTCCGCCGCGTTTCCAGCTGGTGGTGTGGACGGCGCGCGCGATGTCGAGTTCTCGGCGATAGTGTTCCGGCGCGGTTTCGCTGGCAGCGCTGGTGAAGTGGAGCTCACCGAAATTCTGAAAGCTGCCGAAGTAGCTTTCACCAGGCTTGGCCGCCTGGTTTTTGTAGGATCCGCTGGGGTTTTCGTTGCCGGTCCACAGGGAGTCCACGGTGAACTGGATGACCGAGTCATCGACACCGCCGAAAACCATTGCGCCGAGAGAACCATTGCCAATCGGTAATGCGTGTTTTTCCCAATTCTTGGCCGGCTTATCGGAATGAATCGTCGTGGAGGCCGAGCCGCCCAGTAATGGAAGGGCAAAGATCGCGGCGAGAAGGAGGATAGGTTTCAAGGGTGTGTATGCATATGGGTTGGAAAAGGATGATGATTCGTTGATCAACCAAAGTACGCAACGCCGGCTTTGAAGATCGGCTGATGTTTGGTGCCGGGGATGTTTTTGGCGACCTGGGTGCCGGAGCGTTCGGTGTGGCCCATTTTGCCGAGGACGCGGCCGCAAGGGGACGTGATGCCTTCGATGGCGGCCAAAGAGCCGTTCGGGTTGCGAGCGATGTCCATCGAGGGGATTCCGGATTCGTCGCAGTATTGGGTGGCGATCTGGCCGGTTTTCGCGAGCTCGGCAATGACGGCATCGCTGGCGTAGAACTTACCTTCACCATGGGAGAGCGGGATGGTGTGGATATCGCCGGCTTGGCTGTTAGAAAGCCATGGTGAGAGCGTGCTGACAACACGGGTGTGGGCGTAGCGTGAAATGTGGCGGCCGATTTCGTTGTGGACGAGTGTCGGCGCATTGGCGGCGGCCTCGCGTATTTCGCCATAGGGCACGAGACCGGTTTTGATGAGGGCTTGGAAGCCGTTGCAGATGCCGAGGATCAGCCCGTCGCGGTTTTTGAGCAGGTCCATGATGGCATCGGCGACGCGTGGGCTGCGGATGATGGTGGCGATGAATTTGGCGGAGCCGTCGGGTTCGTCACCCGCGCTGAAACCGCCGGGGAACATGAGGATTTGCGACTGTCGGATTTGCGCGGCGAGGGCTGCGATGGATTCTTCGATGTGATCAGCAGTTAGATTCCGGAAGACAAGGATCTCGGCGGCGGCTCCGGCTTCACGGAAGGCTTTGGCGGAGTCGTATTCGGAGTTGGTGCCGGGGAAGGCGGGGATCAAAACCTTTGGTTTTGAGTGCCGAGTGATCAGTGAGCAGTGATGAGAGGAAGAGAAGAGTGGAGCATCTACGATCTTCGATCCACTATCTTCGATCTCTTCCGGCCGAGTTGGATAGACGGGTTCTAGGGTGGATTCCCAGGCGGACTGGAGATCGGTGAGTGAGTGGGACTCGCCGTTGAGGATGAGGGATTCTTCGGCGGTGGTGGTGCCGATGGGTTGGGCGTTGAGGGAGGCGGGGAGTGGCTCGGTGTGTTCTAGGAGGAAGGTGAAGTAGGCTTCGGTGAAGAGGTTGGCTGTTGGCGGGACGCCAACGCTCGTTGAGTGGAAGCCGATGCGGTTGCCGAAGGCCATTTTGGCGAGGGCGGCGGCTAGGCCGGGGGCTCCGATATGGTGGAGGGAGAGGAGTTTTCCCTCGGTGTTGAGTTGGTGGAGTTGCGCGGCGGTTTGTTTGAGCGCTTCGAAATTCGGGAGATTGTCGGCATCGCGCGGGACCTCGACAAGCGAGATGGTGGAGCCGGATTTTTTGAACTCGGGGCTGAGCGCGAGGCTGGCTTTTCCGGGGGCGAGTGCGAAGGAAACGAGGGTGGGCGGAACGTCGAGTTCGTTGAAGGAACCGGACATCGAGTCCTTGCCGCCGATGGCGGCGAGACGCAGAGAGTGCTGGGCGTAGAATGCACCTAACAACGCAGCGAATGGCATACCCCAGCGGGATGGATCGTTGCCGAGTTTCGGGAAATATTCCTGAAGAGTGAGGCGAATTTCGGAGAGTTGCGCACCTGCTGCAACGGCTTTGCAGACGGATTCGGTGACGGCGTAAACCGCGCCGTGGAAGGGGGATTTTTCCGATAGATCGGGATCGAATCCCCAGGACATGTAAGTGCAGGTGTCGGTATCGCCTTCGAGCAATGGCAGCTTGGCGACCATCGCGTCCGGCGGTGTGATCTGGTGTTTTCCACCAAAGGGCCAGAGCACGGTGCCGGCACCGACCGAGCCGTCGAACATTTCTCCGAGGCCGCGTTGGGAGGAGACGTTCAAAGAACGCAAGTGATCAGTGAGCAGTGAGCAGTGAACAGTGGAAGAGGGCGGCGGGCAGGATGCCCGCGCCACTGTGACGGGAATGGGAACGTCAGCGGGGCGGACGTAGATGACGGGGTCGATAACGAGGAGGGCTTTCCGATTTTCGGACACGAGGACGTTTTCGTCGTGCAGGTCTTCAATGAGGAGATCGAGTTGCGGAAGGTAGTAATCGTCGTTTTTGTAGCGGAAGGCACCGAAGTGGTCACGCATCCAGACTTCCACTTCATCGCGACTGGCACCGCCAGCACTGTTTGATGCTTTTGCGAATGGTTGCCGCACCACCATGGAGATTCCAGAGTCCTCCACGAGCAGACCCAGGAGAGTGTATGCCGTTTCTGGAAAAAGAAGCTGATGGAGGTGGAGGCGTTCGAGATATTGAAGCCAGTTTCCATGAAAATTGCCGTCGTTCGCCTTGATGACGGAGCATCCCCGCTCTTCAAAATAAACTCTCTGCTCGGCTCCAGAGATTTTTCCCTGGTGAACCCACTTCTGATTGAAGTCGGCGGCGTTCAGGACCGGGCAACTTATGCGGCGCAATTCGCGTTCTTCGATTGTGCGTAGGGCGCGCTCGAGCTCGATTCGCTCTTGTCTGTTCTTTGGCTCTGGGATGCCAGCTTTTTGACTTGCTCGATGAACTCTTGTGAGGATGTCGAGGACTGATTGGCAATTGCCTCCGAGGCGGCTTGCGAAGCCTTGCGATGCGCTTCGTTCAAGTAGGTTTGTTCGTTGTTCATGGGGATAGGTTACGCTGGGTGTCAAGGGGACGGGTGAGGAAACATGGACTTTGGCGGTTTGTTGGACGCCGTTGGTGTCGAGGAAGGCGCGGGAGAGATTGACGATGGTTTTTCCGCGCCAAGTCATGACGAGGCGGCCGGAGTCGGTGACGTCGGCGACGTGGACGCAATCGAGGTTTTCCTTGTCGGCCTCGGCGATGAAATAAGCGATATCCGAGGGATCGACACAGACGGCCATGCGTTCCTGGGATTCGGAGATGGCGAGTTCGGTGCCGTCGAGGCCGTCGTATTTTTTCGGGACGGCATCGAGGTTGATGACGAGGGACGGCGCGATCTCGCCGATGGCGACTGAGACGCCGCCGGCTCCGAAGTCGTTGCAAATTTTGATTTTGCGGGTGAGTTCCGGGTTGCGGAAAAGCCGTTGAATTTTGCGCTCGGTGGGGGCGTCGCCTTTCTGGACTTCGGCGGAGTTTTCGAGGGCGGTGTCCGTGTGTTCCTTGGACGAGCCGGTGGCGCCGCCGACGCCATCGCGGCCGGTGCGTCCGCCGATGAGTAGGATGACATCGCCGGGAGCCGGGGTGCCGCGAAATACGTGTGAGCGCGGGACAGCGGATACGACGGCACCGATTTCGAGGCGCTTGGCGACATAGCCGGGGTGATAGACTTCCGCAACTTGGCCGGTGGCGAGGCCGATTTGATTGCCGTAAGACGAGTATCCTTGCGCGGCGACTTGGCAGATTTTCTTCTGCGGGAGCTTGCCGGGAAGTGTTTCCGCGAAGGGCTTTAGAGGATTCCCAGCGCCGGTGACGCGCATGGCCTGATAGACATAGGAACGGCCGGATAGAGGATCCCGGATGCAGCCACCAAGGCAGGTGGCGGCACCACCGAAGGGCTCGATCTCGGTGGGGTGGTTGTGGGTCTCGTTTTTGAACATGACGAGCCACTCCTCCGTCGTGGAATTTTGAATAGTGACGGGGACGACGATGGAGGCGGCGTTGACTTCTTCGGAGACTTCGAGGTTGTCGAGCTCGCCGGAGGCGCGGAGTTCGCGCATGCCGATGAGGGCAATGTCCATCAGGGTGACGGGCTTGCCGGAGCGACCGAGGCTTTCACGGGTTTCCTGATAGGTTTTCCAGGCGCGCTGGATGGGAGCAGTGCCTTCGGAGTCGAAGGTGACTTCGTCGATCTTGGTTAGAAATGTCGTGTGGCGGCAGTGATCGGACCAATAGGTATCGAGCATCCGCAGTTCGGTGATGCTGGGCTCGCGTTTTTCCTCATCGCGGAAATAGGCCTGGCAGAAAGCGACATCCTCGGCGGACATGGCGAGGCCGAGATCGGCACGGATGGCGGCGGGGTTTTGGGTGGTGAATCCTTCCAAAATGCGGACATCTTTCGGAAGGTGTTGGGCTTGGCGGATGCAATCCGCCGCCACGGGGACCTCGTGGGAATCTACGGCGTTGATGACGTAGTTTTTGATGGCGGAGATTTCCTCGTTAGAAAGGGCTCCTTCGAGGATGATGACTTTAGCGGAGAAAACCACAGGGCGGTCTTTGCCGGTGAGAATTTGGACGCATTGGGCGGCGGAATCCGCGCGTTGATCGAATTGGCCGGGGAGATACTCGACGGCGAAGGCGGTTTCGTTTTCCGCGAGTGAGAGCGTGGAAAAAACATCATCCACCTGAGGCTCCGAGAGGATGTGGGTGGCGGCTTCGTGGAACTCGGCCACGGTGAGTCCATCGATGTCGTAGCGCTGGACCAAGCGGACGTTTTTCAGGCCGGGGAGGCCGAGGGATTCGCGGAGATCATGCAGGAGGTGGCGCGCCCCGGCATTGTGGGCGGGCTTTTTTTCAACGAAAATGCGGTTCATCAGCGGCGTGGCTTGGGGAAGCGCCGGATGCTAAAGGGCATGACCGCGAGAGCAAGCGGAATGGGGAATTTGACCAAATCGCGGAGAATTCAACCATCGTAATGGAAACGGCATTGCATGATCAGCAGGCTTTCCGCTTCGACTTTATAAATGAGACGATGCTCTTGAGTGATGCGGCGCGACCACCAGCCTTTGAGGTTGTTTTTGAGGGGCTCCGGTTTGCCGATCCCGGAATACGGATTTCGCAGGGCGTCTTTGATGACTTCATTGACCCGCTGGAGGATCTTTTTGTCATTTTCCTGCCAATAAAGATAGTCCTTCCAGCCGTTGGGCAACCAGGTCAATCGCATAGCTCGCCTTCCTGAATTTTCCCCGCATCATAGTCCGCGAGGCTTTGTTGAATCTGGTCCGCGTTGGCCCGGGTGGAAAAAAGGTGCAGCGTCGTTTCCATCGCCTCATATTCCTCGATGGCGAGCAAGACGACCTTGCCGGCACCGTTACGGGTGATGGTGATTGGCTCCCGGTCGCGGGAGGCCGTTTCCATGAGGCCCGCCAGTTGGTTTCGGGCGTCGGTATAATTGATGGTTTGCATGCGATATTAATCGCACATGGACAGAATTCCGTCAATGCCAGGATTTGTTGTGTCGACTTTGGGAATCGGCAAGGGCGATCACTTACATCGAACGGCTGAACGCTTCTTGGTGGAGGCGGTCTAAATCTGCTTTCGGGATCAGCGTGGGATCGGGGTATTCGAAGATTTCGCCTTCGAAATTCCGCAGGGTCACGCGGCCGGGGGAGGTATCGATGAGGTAGTTCGGGTTGATTGGGATTTTTCCGCCGCCGCCGGGACCATCGATGACGAATTGCGGGATGGCGTAGCCGGTGGTGTGGCCGCGGAGGCCTTCGATGACGGCGACGCCTTCAGCGACCGAAGTCCGGAGGTGGGACGAGCCGTTGATCAGATCGCACTGATAGAGATAATACGGCTTCACTCGGCACATAAGCAGCTTGTGCACGAGGGCTTTTTGGATTTCCACGCTGTCGTTGACGCCGCGCAGCATGACGCTTTGGTTGCCGAGGGGAATGCCGGCATCGGCGAGGCGGCCGAGTGCATCACGGACTTCGGAGGTGAGTTCGCGCGGGTGGTTGGTATGGATCGAGATGAACAGCGGATGGTGCTTTTTGAGCATCGCGCAGAGTTCCGGGGTGATCCGCTGGGGAAGGAAAATCGGAATGCGCGAACCGATGCGGATGAACTGCAGGTGCGGGATCGCGCGCAGGCGGGTGAGGATTTTATCGAGGCGATCGTCGGAAAAAAGCAAAGGGTCACCGCCGGAAAGCAGGACATCGCGGATTTCCGTGTGTTGCTCGAGGTATTTGAAAGCCGGTTCCCACTGGGTTTCAAGTTGCTGCTCGCCGACACCGGAGACCACGCGGGAGCGGGTGCAATATCGGCAATAGGACGCGCAGCGGTCGGTGACGAGAAACAGGACGCGGTCCGGGTAGCGGTGGACCAAGCCGGGCACGGGCATGTGGGAGTCTTCGCCGCAGGGGTCGGCGACTTCTTCCGGCGCGTTCCAACCTTCCTCGATGCGCGGAATGACTTGGCGGCGGATCGGGCAATCCGGGTCATCGCGGTCGATCAGGTTGAAAAAGTGCGGAGTGATGGACATCGCCAGCTTGTGGCCGGCTAGCAGGGCACCGGCGCGTTCCACGTCGGTGAGATTCAAGCGCGACTCGAGATCGGTGAGCGAGTCCACGCGGTTGCGGAGCTGCCATTTGTGGTCACTCCAACGGGCCATTGATTCTTGCGGCCAGTATCCGGGAGCGTGGGAAATGAAGGTGGGGGCAAGATCGGATGGGCGCATGAATGGGAAAATAATAGGAGATTTTCGGTTAGCTGGCGAAAATCGCAACCTGTAAATCAGGGAATTCCGGCACTGCGGCGGATGAGTTCCACCAAGCGCCCCGCGGAGGCCGCGACGGTCGGGGCTAAGGCGGGACGAGCGTCCGGTTCCGCGGGGGTAACGAGCGGGCGGGTGGAAACGCGCACAGCGGGGAACCCCATTTCAAAAAGAATGCTGGCAAGGTCCACGTCCTCGCCGAGGCAAATCACCTCCGCGCCGTGAATTTTCCCCAATCCTTGGATCAGAGCGTCCGGCATAGTGGAGGCATCACGCGAACTGAACCAGAGGTCTTCACCCGCGCCCATGGCTTCCACGCAGAGCACGGATTTCGGGGAAACCGCCATTTGTTTGAATTTCGCGGCGGTTTCGAGCACCGGGGATTCCGGATCATTCGCATGGGGCAGGAAGACAAAATGGACATTCACCCCGAGCGAATCGCCAGCCAAGGCTTGGGCGGCGGCGAGGGTGGCGGCAAGTCCCGTGGCATTGGCCTCGACTCCTGGCGAGCCGGGGCGACTGTCGTAGGATGCGAGCACCCAGACGGCGGGGAGCTCCGGTCTTTTTCCCTGCAGAGTGATTTGAATCAAGGGCCAATCCGCGGGGCCTCGCTCGCGACGGATGGCATAGCCGGTGTTGGTGGGGCCAAGCAATCCCTCGATCATCGAGGCGGCGCGGGTGAGGTTTTTTGCAGCGCTTTCGTTGTCTCCGTTGCGCTCGCCGATGATTTCGACGAGTTTTTTCAGATCGTCGGCGATCATCGGGATCGAAACGGATTGGGCGAATCGTTGTTGTTCCGCTTTGGCTTGTTCGCCCTCGCGATGGAGGAGAATCCAGAGAGTCACGCCCCCGGACGCCAGCAACCAGACGGGCAGGACGACCAGCAACACGGTCAGCCATTTCGGGCGTTTCGGCAGGTCGGAAGCCATCACGGTTCGGGTTTGGTCGAGTCTTCAGGTTGCAGTTCCTCGTCTGTCTCGAATTCCACTTCGATTTCCTTCCTCATTTTTTGGGAAATCCATGGGCGGACCATGCCGTAGATCAGATAGAGACTGAAAACCACGACCGGCATCACGTAACGGAATTGCACGGTGATGAAAATCAGTAGGATCGCGATGACGATGGCGCCCAAGTTTCCACGCGTCCGCCAATCGACTTTCTTGAAGCTCGGGTAGCGCACATCGCTGATCATCAACAAGGAAAGCCCGAGCATAGCACCGCCGAGCACATATTTCCAATATCCGAGTTCGTGATCGTTCTGATGGAGATCGATGAGCAGGAAGGTCAACGAGGCGATGAAGCCGGCGGCCATCGGGATGGGAAGCCCTCGGAAATCGGTGGAAGCTCCGGGTTTTTTCGGCAGCGAGGCGAGGCAATTGAACCGCGCGAGCCGCATCGCGCCGCAAACCAAATAGATCAGAGCAATGCCCCAGCCGATGTTGCCAAGCGGGAACAGCACGGCTTTAGACAAGAGCATCGCCGGGGCCATGCCGAAGGAGATGATGTCAGCGAGTGAATCAAATTCCTGACCGAAGGGGGATTCCTGACCGCCGAGACGGGCGAGCCGGCCATCTAGCAGATCGAAAAAGCACGAGCCGAAAATCAACAAGATGGCGTATTCATAATACGGTTTGACGTGTTCGTAATATTCTTTGGGCGGGATCTTGGCGTTTCCGACTTCCAGCAAGCCGCGGAAAATCATCAGCACTGCGAAAAATCCACAGGCGAGATTGCAGGCCGTCATGAGATTCGGCAGAAAATAGATTTTGGGTTCGTCAGGATCGCGTGCCTTCGACATGGCGGGAAGCTATTTGATCGCGAGCAGTTTGGAAACAACGGAAAATCCCGGCGTGCCATCGAAAATCCGAATGCTATCGTGCCGCCATGCAGCCGACCGATCTTTCCGCCGACACGCCGATGGGCGTGCTTCTTGATACACTTCCCGGGGCAAAGCGAGCCTTGTTCGCCCGTTACCACCTCGGCGGATGCCAGAGTTGCGCGTTTTCCAACGATGAGACGCTCGCCGAACTTTGCGCGCGCTCCGAGTTGCCGACCCACGAGGTGCTGGAACATTTGCTCGCCAGCCACGTCCATGATTCGGCCATGTTGATCGAGCCCGCCGCCGCATTCTCCAAGCTCGCGAAATTCCGTTTGATCGATCTCCGCACGCGTGAGGAATACGAAGCGGTGGTCATCGCCGGAGCGGAATTTTTCACGCAAGAACTCCAGCAACAACTTTTCGCAGGTGATCCGGACACCCCGATCCTACTTTACGACCACAGCGGGAAAAACGTGCTCGATCAGGTCGCTTGGTTTCGCGGGCACGGGCTGAAGGAATGTTATGGATTGCGGGGCGGCATCGATGCTTGGAGCCGCGAAGTGGATTCTACGGTTCCGCGTTACCGGATCGAATTAGAAGAATAGGAGGAATAGGATGGAAGTTTAGAGCGCTTTAAGAAATCTCGTAGCCACGGTGATGGAATCGTGGCGGCGGTTTTTAACCGCCAAGCCTCTCTTTCTACATGTATTTGGCATGGCGGTTGAAAACCGCCGCCACATTTTTGCAGCCACACAATTTCTGAAAATACTCTAAACAAAAAAAGAGGGGGCACGCATGCCCCCTCCCCTTGTGATTGAATGTCCTGTCAGGCCTGTAAATCAGGCGGTGGCGACGTCTTCGTCATCCTCGATGGATTCCGGAGTGTGGACCACTGGCTCGGGCTCCTCGACGGTGAACTCGAACTCCGAATCGCGGTGGCACGGGAAGCCGGTGCCGGCCGGAATCAGGTGACCCATGATGACGTTTTCTTTGAAGCCTGTGAGGTAATCGACTTTGCCCAAGGTCGCCGCTTCGGTGAGGACACGGGTGGTGTCCTGGAAGGATGCGGCGGAGATGAACGATTCGGTTTCCAGCGAGGCCTTGGTGATGCCAAGTAGGACGGGTTCCGCTTCGGCGGGCTTACCGCCGTTGGCGATGATCGCCTGATTGACCAGCTTGAAGTTGGTGCGGTCGATTTGGTCGCCCCAGAGCCACTGATCGGCATCGCCGGGATCGGTGATCTTCACCTTGCGCAGCATCTGACGGATGATGACTTCGATGTGCTTGTCATTGATTTCCACGCCTTGGACGCGGTAAACGGACTGCACTTCGTTGACCAAGTGCTCCTGGAGTTCCTGAGCACCGCAGGCTTCGAGCAAGTCTTCCGGAGACACGGGGCCTTCGGTGATTTGATCGCCGCGTTTCACCTTGTCGCCATCGGTGACGATGATGTGCTTGCCCATAGGGACCAAGTGATCCTGTTGCTCGCCGGTCTCGGCGTGGGTGACGACGACGCGCTTCTTACCACGAACGTTGGTGCCGAAGGAAACTTCGCCCTCAATCTTGGAAATAACGCAGGAATCCTTGGGCTTGCGGGCTTCGAAAAGCTCGGCAACACGTGGCAGACCACCAGTGATGTCCTTGGTGCGCGCGACCTTGCGGGGAGTCTTGGCGAGCTGGATACCACCGGTGACGATCTGGCCTTCCTTGACGGAAAGGTGAGCGCCGACGGGGATCGAGTAGCTGGCTTTCACTTCCTTGGTCTTCTCATCCAAGATGACGACTTGCGGGTGAAGGTCTTCCTTGTGCTCGGTGACGACCATGCCCTTTTTGCCGGTTTCTTTGTCCGTTTCGTTGGTCACGGTGATGCCGGAAATCATGTCGCGGAATTCGACCTTGCCGGCCTTTTCCGTGAGGATGGGCACGTTGTAAGGATCCCAAGTGACGACGGTATCGCCCTTCTTCACATCCTCGCCATCCTTGATGGAGATAATGGAACCGATGACAATGATATGGCTTTCCAGTTCAAGACCGGCCTTGTCGCGGATCGAGACCGAGCCGTTTTTGTTGAGCACAACCCAAGTGCCATCGGCTGCCTGAACGGTGCGGAGGTCCTTGTAAACGAGGCGTCCGGTGTTCTTGATCTTGATGATCGGCTGCTTGAATGTGGCGGCGGCCACACCACCGACGTGGAAGGTCCGCATGGTGAGCTGGGTGCCGGGCTCGCCGATCGACTGAGCGGCGATGATGCCGACCGCTTCCCCGATTTTCACCGGCAAGCCGGTGGCGAGGTTGAGGCCGTAGCAATTCGCGCAGCAACCGCGCTCGGATTCGCAGGTGAGGACCGAGCGGATCTTGAGGGTGATAACACCGATGCGCTCGATGGCCTTGGCTTGCTTCTCGTTGATGACGTCATCGACGTTGACCAGGATTTCTCCGCTAACGGGATCCTTGATGAGTTCGCAGGAAACGCGGCCGTAAATGCGGGTTTCCAGCGAAGCGGATTCTTCATCGCCGTCCATAATGGCTGCCACGGAAATACCGTTGGCAGTGTTGCAATCCTGTTGGGTGATGATGACGTCCTGCGCCACATCGACGAGCTTGCGGGTCATGTATCCGGAGTCCGCAGTTTTGAGCGCGGTATCGGACAGACCCTTACGGGCGCCGTGAGTGGAGATGAAGTATTCGAGCACCGAGAGTCCTTCGCGGAAGTTCGAAATAATCGGGCGCTCAATGATCTCACCGGAGGGCTTGGCCATGAGGCCGCGCATACCGCCGAGCTGTTTGATCTGGGATTTGTTACCCCGCGCACCGGAATCGACCATCATGAAGAGTGGCGATGCCTTTTCCTTGCCTTCGTTGAACTCGATCTTGCGATAAAGCGCATTGGCGATGGTGTCGGTGGCACCGGTCCAAACGTCGACGACTTTCTGATAGCGCTCGCCGTCGGTGATGACGCCGTTGCGGTATTGTTTGGTGACCTTGTCGACTTCTTCGTAAGCCTTGGCGATGACTTCCTTTTTCTCTTCGGGAATGACCATGTCCACGATTCCGATGGAAGTGCCCGAGCGGGTGGCTTCCTTGAAACCGAGAACCTTGAGGTCATCGAGGACCTCGACGGTTTTCTTCTTACCGGAGACCTGATAGCAGCGCCAAATGATATCGCCGATCTGCTTCTTGCCGACGTTGTGATTGATGAAACCGACGCCCGAGGGCCAGATTTCATTGAAGCGAACGCGGCCGGGAGTGGTCTCGATGATCTTGCCTTGGCGGAGTGCCGCTTCGAGCGGGCTGAGTTCCTTGCGGTCTTTGGCGGACAGTTCTTCGCCCTTGTAGCCGAAGACCGATTCTTTGCCGTGATCGGGGTTACGAATGCGGATCCACTGGTGATAACCGATCTTGCGTGAGGCGATGGCGAACTCGACTTCCGAGGAGTTTTCAAACAAGGGCATGTGCTCTTGTTTCTCGCGGTCCTTAGCGGTGCGAACGGGAGCCCAGGTCAGGTAGTAGGTGCCGAGAATGATATCCTGCGAGGGCACCGTGATCGGGCGACCGGAGGCAGGCGAGAAGATGTTGTTAGGAGCCAACATCAATTGGCGGCACTCCATCTGAGCTTCGATCGAGAGCGGCACGTGCACGGCCATTTGGTCACCATCAAAGTCCGCGTTGTAGGCGGTACAAACAAGCGGGTGAACGCGGATGGCCTCACCTTCGATGAGTTTCGGCTCGAAGGCTTGGATCGAAAGACGGTGGAGCGTGGGAGCGCGGTTTAGAAGGATCGGGTGACCCTTGGTGACTTCTGCTAGAATATCCCAGACTTCGGTCGTCTTGCGGTCGATCATCTTCTTGGCCGAGCGCACAGTGTGGCAATAGCCAAGCTCCTTGAGGCGGCGGATGATGAAGGGTTCGAACAAAGTGAGGGCCATCTTCTTGGGAAGACCGCACTGGCCGAGCTTGAGGTCCGGACCGACGACGATGACGGAACGGCCGGAGTAATCGACGCGTTTTCCGAGAAGATTCTGACGGAAACGTCCACCCTTGCCCTTGAGCATGTCGGAAAGCGACTTCAACGGGCGGTTGCCGGCACCGGTGACGGCGCGGCCGTGGCGGCCGTTATCGAAGAGTGCGTCAACGGCTTCCTGGAGCATCCGCTTTTCGTTGCGGATGATGACTTCCGGCGTTTTGAGGAGCAGGAGGTTCTTGAGGCGGTTGTTGCGGTTGATGACGCGACGATAGAGGTCGTTGAGGTCTGAAGTGGCGAAACGGCCGCCTTCGAGTGGCACCAACGGACGAAGGTCCGGCGGGATCACGGGAAGCACGGTTTGGATCATCCACTCGGGACGCGACTTGGATTGCGCGAAACCTTGGGTGATTTTGAGACGCTTCGAGAGCTTCTTCTTGTTCTGCTTCGAGCGGGTGGTTCCGAGTTCCTCTTCGAGTTGCACAGTGAGTTCTGCGAGGTTTGCCTGTTTGAGCAAATCCATGATCGCCTCGGCACCCATGCCGGCTTGGAACGAGCCGTCGCCGTAGGTGTCTTCGGCTTCGCGCAATTCGTTTTCGGTGAGGAGTTGGCCGCGTTCGAGAGCGGTGTTGCCGGGCTCGGTGACGACGTAATCTTCGTAGTAGATCACGCGCTCAAGTTGGCGTGCGCTCATATCGAGCATCAGGCCGATGCGTGATGGCATGCACTTGTAGAACCAGATGTGGGAAACCGGCACGGCCAATTCGATGTGGCCCATGCGCTCGCGACGGACGCGGCTGAGGGTCACTTCAACACCGCAGCGGTCGCAAACGACGCCTTTGTGCTTGATGCGTTTGTATTTGCCGCAGGCGCATTCCCAGTCACGGGTGGGACCGAAGATCCGCTCGCAGAAGAGGCCGCCTTTTTCGGGCTTGAAGGTCCGGTAGTTGATGGTTTCCGGGTTCTTCACCTCGCCCTTGGACCAGGATCGGATGATTTCCGGAGATGCTACGATGATGGAGACTTGATCGAAGGCCTCTGGGCGCTCGTCCACACCGAATAGTTCGCGAAGGTTGTTATCGACACTCATGTTGTTAGTAACGTTTTAGGTCAGGTTAGGGTTCGCGGTTTAAATTACAGGGTGAGGTCGTCGAGGGAGTAATCATCCAAGCCACCGGTCATGCCGGAGCCATGGGTGGAGCCTCTGCGACCCGGACGCACATCGAGTCCGAGAGATTGCATTTCCTTGATGAGAACGTTGAACGATTCCGGCGTGCCGGCTTCAAGGTTGTTATCGCCTTTGACAATCGCCTCGTAAATCCGAGTGCGTCCTTGGACATCGTCGGATTTAACCGTGAGCAATTCTTGTAGCGTGTATGCGGCACCGTATGCTTCGAGCGCCCAAACTTCCATTTCTCCGAAGCGTTGGCCACCGTATTGGGCCTTACCTCCGAGCGGTTGCTGGGTGACGAGCGAGTAGGGGCCGACGGCACGGGCGTGAATCTTGTCGGCAACCAAGTGACCGAGTTTCAAGATGTAGATCATGCCGACCACGACTGGATTGTGGAAAGCCTCGCCGGTGCGACCATCATAGAGAGTCGATTTACCGCCGGTGGTGCCATCTTTTCCATCGCCGATCCAAGTGAAGCCACGGCGTTCGGGCTCATCGGGACGACGTTCGCGAAGTTCACCATTGTCACCGATCAATTTAACGCCGTCCACCTTCTTGGCTTTCGACATGAAGTCCCAGATGACTTCCTCTTTGATGCCGTCGAAAATCGGGGTGGCCACTTTGAAACCGAGAGCCAAGGCGGCAACGCCGAGGTGGGTTTCAAGCACCTGACCGACGTTCATCCGTGAAGGCACGCCGAGCGGGTTGAGGCAGATATCGACCGGAGTTCCATCCGCGAGATATGGCATATCTTCTTCGGGGACGATGTTGGCAACGACGCCTTTGTTTCCGTGGCGACCGGCCATCTTGTCACCGACGGAGAGTTTCCGTTTGGCGGCGATGAACACCTTCACTTCCTTGATGACGCCGGGATCGACTTCATCACCGGACTCAAGGGAATCGAGTTTGCGCTCGCGTTCGGTGTCGAGTTCTTGGAAACGGCTTTCGAACGAGCTGATGATTTCCAAGATCTTGTTACGGATCGGGGAAGGATCGATCTCGATGTGATCGTGAACCGAAGCGAGCTTGCGGAGCAGAGTCTTGGTGATCTTGCGGTTGGCCGGGATGATGATTTCACCGGTTTGCGCGTTGACTACGTCGAGCGGGATTTTTTCGCCGAGCAGAATATCGGACAGGCGCTCGGTGAGGTCGTCAGTGAGCTTGTCCGCCTTTTTCTTATGCTCGTCGTTGATCTTTTTGAGCGTTTTCTTGAGTTCGACGGGATCAACTTTTTCAGCGCGCTTCTTGGCGAATCCACTTTGGGAAACGCGAACATCTTGGACGATGCCGACGCAACCGGAGGGCACGCGGAGCGAGGTGTCTTTGACGTCGGCGGCCTTTTCGCCGAAGATCGCACGGAGCAAGCGCTCCTCGGGGGCGAGTTCGGTTTCCGACTTGGGAGTGATTTTACCGACGAGGATATCGCCAGGTTTCACTTCCGCACCGATGCGGATGATGCCGTCGTGGTCAAGGTTGCGCAGGGCATCCTCACCGACGTTCGGGATATCGCGGGTGATTTCCTCAGGGCCGAGTTTGGTGTCGCGGGCGGCAACATCGAATTCGGAGATGTGGATCGAAGTATAAACATCGTCCTTCACGACGCGCTCGGAGATGACGATGGCATCTTCGAAGTTATAGCCGTTCCAAGGCATGAAGGCGACCAGCACGTTGCGGCCGATGGCGAGTTCGCCGTCTTCCGTGTTCGGTCCGTCGGCGAGCACTTGGCCCTTCTTGATCTTCTGACCCTTCTTGATGATTGGCTTCTGATTGATGCAGGTGCCGGCGTTCGAGCGCATGAATTTGCGCAGCGGATAGGCCATGATACCCTTATCGAGGTTGGTGCGGACCGACTCGGGATCGCTGAGGAATTTCTCGTCGGAAACCGGCATTTTTCCATCCGGTGTGGTGACGATGATTTCCGCAGTGGCGGCGGCAACGATGCCGTCCGCTTCGGAAACGATCACGGCGCGGGAATCGCGGGCGGCTTTTCCTTCGAGGCCGGTTCCGACGAGCGGAGATTCGGAAACGAGCAGCGGGACACCTTGGCGTTGCATGTTCGAGCCCATGAGCGCGCGGTTGGCGTCATCGTGCTCAAGGAAGGGAATCAAACCGGCGGCAACCGAAACGAGCTGCTTCGGAGAAACGTCCATGTAATGCACGTCGGCCGGCAGAGCTTCGATGAACTCGCCACCTTTTTCACGGGCGGTGATGCGCTCGGTTTGGAAAGCACCGGACTTGTCGATCGGGTTGTTTGCTTGGGCGATGAGGTAGTTTTCCTCTTGGTCAGCGGTGAGATATTCAATCTCGTTCGTGACCTTGGAATTTTTAACCCGGCGATAAGGAGTTTCGATGAAACCGAACTCGTTGATGCGAGCATAGGTACACATCGAGTTGATGAGACCGATGTTCGGACCTTCCGGGGTTTCGATCGGGCAGATTCGGCCGTAGTGGGACGGATGGACGTCACGGACTTCGAAACCGGCGCGGTCGCGATTGAGACCGCCTGGTCCAAGCGCGGAGAGACGACGTTTGTGCGTCAGCTCGGCGAGCGGATTGGTTTGGTCCATGAACTGCGAGAGCTGCGAACGACCGAAGAAATCACGCACGACGGCGGAGAGCGCCTTCGGGTTGATGAGTTTCTGCGGCGTCATGCCTTCGATGTTCACATCGAACAAAGTCATGCGCTCTTTGACCAAGCGCTCGGTGCGGGCAAGGCCGACGCGACACTGGTTGGCAAGGAGCTCACCGACTGCACGGACGCGGCGGGAACCAAGGTGGTCGATGTCGTCGATGACACCGTCGCCCTTTTTCAACTTCAGGATGTAACGCACGGCGGCGAGGAAATCCTCGGGCACCATGATGCGTTGGTCGGAATCCACTTGGATGCCGAGCTTCTGGTTAATCTTGTAACGACCGACGCGGGTGAGGTCGTATTTTTTGGGATCGAAGAACAGGCGCTTGAGCAACGCGCGGGAGTTCGCGGCGGTCGGCGGATCTCCCGGGCGGAGTTTCCGATAGATATCCTTCAGCGCGGATTCCTCATCCTTGGCCGGGTCTTTGCGGAGTGATTTGAGGAGGATTTCATCCTCGCGGCCGTCGATGACTTCCACCTGCTTATGGCCGAGCGCCAAGAGTTGGCGGACGATGCCGATGGTGAGCGGTTCGTAGGCTTTCGCCACAACGAGTTCGCCATCGAGGATGTCTTCGAAAGGCACTTTGTGGCCGAGTTCGCCCTCATCCATTTTCTCGCTGAGCGCGAGCGCTTCAGGTGAATAGAAATGGCTGACGATATCGCGGTCGGTCGGATAGCCGAGGACGCGCAGGAAGGTGGTGGCGAGAAACTTGCGACGGCGGCGGCGGCGGTCGAGATAGACATACAACAGATCGTTGGTGTCGAACTGGACTTCGAGCCATGATCCACGGTCCGGAATGATGCGGAACGAATGGAGCAACTTGCCATTGAGATGCTGCGAGGTTTCGAAACAAATACCAGGCGAGCGGTGGAGTTGGGAAACGATAACGCGCTCGGCACCATTGATGATGAACGTGCCACGGCGGGTCATCATGGGCAATTCACCCATGTAAACGCGCTCTTTCTTGTTTCCGGTTTCATCCTTCAACTTGAAAGTGACATAAAGCGCTGCGCTGAAGCTCTCGCTGTTGCGCAGCGAGTCTAGCGACGTGATCTTCGGGTCCTCGATGTCGTAAGTGACGAAGTCGAGTTCAATCGCCTCATCATAGCTCTTGATCGGAAAGACTTCTTGGAAGACGGCCTGCAAGCCCGCGTCGGCGCGTTCGCTCGGCGGCACTTCCTTTTGAAGAAACTCGTCATACGAGCGGCTTTGGACCTCGATGAGGTTGGGTGGTTCGATAACCTCTTCGAATTTCCCGAAATAGAGACGTTCAGCCATGGCGTTGTGTGGTATTCTAATGACAAATTGAGCCCGAGCCGCGAACGGTCTCAGGCAGGGTGGATCTTAAGCGTTGGATAGATGGGTCGGAATCGGCGCGAAACACGGTTTGGAATATCAGAATTTCGCGCCGATCACGACGGAAGATCCCGGGATGGATTGCGCCATCCCGGGAAAAATCCGGTGATTGTTACTTGAGCTCGATTTTGGCACCAGCCTCTTCGAGTTTCTTCTTGGCGGTTTCGGCAGCATCCTTGGCAACGCCTTCGAGGACCTTGGCAGGAGCGCTTTCGACGAGCTTCTTCGCGTCGGCGAGACCGAGACCAGGAGCGACTTCGCGCACCGCCTTGATGACGGCGATCTTGTTCGCACCGCATTCGGTGATGACGACGTCGAATTCGGTTTTCTCTTCGACTGCTTCAGCAACTGCGGCAGGACCGGCGGCAACAACAGCTGCAGCGGCGGAAACGCCCCAAGTTTCTTCAAGTTTTTTAACGAGATCGACAGCTTCCAGAACGGTGAGCTTGCCGAGTTCTTCTACGAGTGTATCAATATTAGCCATTTTGTTTTTTCCTTGTTCGGTATCGTCGCCTCCGGAGCCTCCGGAGATTTCAGTGCGGCAGCCGCCGCCCCGACGAGGAACCATTGTGGGTTCAGGCGGAAGCGGGAGACGCCGACGCCATCCATTCAGAGTGTTAGTTTATTCCGCAGCGGCTTCGACCGGAGCAGCAGCTTCTTCGGCAACTGGGGCGGTTTCGGCTTGGGCGGCAGGAGCGGTTTCTTCCTTCGGGCTCGAATCGCCGTCCGGACTGAATTTGTTGTGAACGATGCGAGCGATCCGAGTCGCCGGTTCGAGGATCGTTCCCAAGAGTTGGGAAAGAACCGCTTCGCGGGATGGGATGTCAGCGATGGCCCTGAGTTTTTCGGCATCGAGCACGGCATTGCCAAGTAGGCCGACTTTCATCTCCGGCTTTTTGAATTCCTTTTCGAAATTCTTGATCGCCTTGGCGGCAGCAAACACCTCGCTATCGCCCATGACGAAAGCGGTTTGGCCGACGAGGCCTTCACCGATGTCCGGCAGGCCGGCTTCGGTCAGGACCTTGCGCATGTAGCTGTTTTTGGCGACGGTGCAGCGGGCACCACCGGCATCGAGACGATTGCGGAGCTCGGTGAATTGCTTCACGGTGAGGCCGGTGTAATCGATGACGATCAGGTAGGGCGACGCGTTGACGCGGTCCAGCAGGCCGTTGATGATGATTTTCTTATCGGGATTCATGGTCGTTGGCGTGCTGGGTTAGGCGGAAGCTTTGGTGTAGGTGGCAGCTTCCAGCGGGATGCCGGGAAGCATGGTCGCCGCGAGAGTGACCGCTTGAATGTAGTTGCCTTTGGCGGATGCGGGCTTGGCGCGGACGACGCCGTCCACGAAGGAGCGGGCGTTTTCAGCGAGTTGTTCGGGTTCGAAGGAGGTTTTGCCGATCGAGCCCGAAACGTTGCCGTTTTTGTCGAGTTTGAAGTCGATGCGGCCGGCCTTCACTTCGCGGACCGCCTTGGCGGTATCGTCGGTGACGGTTCCGGTTTTCGGGTTCGGCATCAAGCCGCGCGGTCCGAGGACGCGGGCGATTTTCCGAACTTCGGTCATGGCGTCCGGAGTGGCGATGGCGGAATCGAAATCGGTGAAGCCGTCCTGAACTTTTTTGATCAGGTCTTCATAACCGACGAACTCGGCACCAGCTGCGAGGGCCGCTTCAGCAGCAGCGCCTTGGGCGAAGACGGCGACGCGGACATTCTTACCGGTGCCGTGCGGCAGTGAGACAGAACCGCGGACCATTTGGTCGCTCTTTCGTGGGTCCACGCCGAGATGGAACGAAAGAGTGACGGTCGGGATGAATTTAGGCGCCGGGAATTGCTTCACGGTGCTGATTGCGTCGTTCAGGGAGTAGCTCTTGCCGGATTCGACGAGGGCTGCTGCCTTTTGGTAGCGTTTGCTGCGATGTTTGGCCATTTTGGTATTGGTTTTGCAGTTCGTTCGGAAATTGCGGATTGCGTTTCCCTCCTGCGGGTGCCGTGGGCGTTTAGGCCTTTGGCTGAGAATTTGAGAAAAGAGAATTGTGGGCGAGACGCCAACGCTCCTTGATTACATGCCTTCGATTTCGAGGCCCATCTGGCGGGCGGTGCCGGCGAGGATGCGGCATGCGGCTTCCGGGTCCTTGGTGTTGAGGTCGGGCATCTTGATTTTGACGACCTCCATCAACTGAGCCTTGGTGATTTTACCCACCTTTATTTTGTTCGCTTCCTTGGAGCCTGATGCGAGACCAGCGATCTTCTTGAGGAGATTGCCGGCGGGTGGCTTTTTGGTGATGAATGAGAAGGACTTGTCCTTGTAAACCGAGATCACGACGGGAAGCACGTCACCCGCTTGGCTCTGGGTGGCGGCGTTGAATTCCTTACAGAATCCCATGATGTTGACGCCAGCTTGACCGAGGGCAGGACCGACGGGTGGTGACGGGTTGGCGGCTCCGGCTTTGATCTGGAGCTTGATGATTTTGACGACTTCCTTGGCCATGATGAATGCTTTGTTACGTTCGGGAGAGGGGTGGTAGGGTAAACCTGAGTTACTGAAAAGCTGAAATACTAAAATCTGCGATTAGGCGCGTTCGACTTGCCAGTATTCGAGTTCGACCGGTGTGCTGCGTCCGAAAATGGTGACGGAAACGCGAAGTTTGCCGCGTTCCGGGTCGATTTCCTCGACAATGCCGTTCTGGCTTTGGAAGGGACCGTCCGCGACTTTGACTGTGTCTCCGACTTCGAAGCTGATGGCCGGGCGGACGCTTTCTTCGCGCTCCTTGATTTGGGAGAGCATGGCGTCCACTTCGCGTTGGCGCATGGGGGCGGGACGGTCTTTGGTTCCGGCGAAGCCGATCACGCCGTCCATCTCCTTGATGAAAAACCAGGTCTTCTCGACAAGCTGGCCATCTTCAGTGGAGAGATACATGTTTACGATGATATAACCGGGGAAGAATTTCTTCTTGGTCTCGGTTTTCTTGCCACGGCGGATCTCGGAGACCATTTCCGTAGGCACGAGGACCTCGCGGATGTATTCAGTCATCCCCTCGGCTTCCGCGGTGCGTGCGATTCGGTCACGCACTTTCCCCTCTTGTCCGGAGAGAACTTGGACAACATACCACTGGTCGCGGAAAGACTTGGTTTCTGACATGACGGGTCGGTCGGAGATAGGTGAACTAAAAAAGATTTCGGCTTAGCGGCCGAGGTTGGTGAAGAATCCCACGATCAAGACGTGGAAGAAGTCCCAGAATTGCACGAAGCCGGCGAGTAAGATCATCGCGATGAGCACCACGATGGTCGAATCCACCAGTTCCTTGTATTTCTTCAATCCCTTGATTTTCGGATCAGATTCCCAAGGCCAACTCGCTTTGCGAAGTTCGCCTTTCACCTCACCCAGGAAACCGGAGATTTTTGAAAACATGATACGTTGAAAAATGGAACGAATGATAAGTTTGGCACGGAAGGTGGGACTCGAACCCACAACCAACGGTTTTGGAGACCGCTACTCTACCAATTGAGCTACTTCCGTATTGAGGCGACTGAAGGGCACCCCGTTTGGACGAGGTGCCCCTGAGTCCAGCGTGCCGAATTTCCCCTTTGAGGAGGAAACCCGGACGCCTTGTTTTGATTGCTTAGTCGAGGATTTCACCGACACGACCGGCACCCACGGTGCGGCCGCCTTCGCGGATGGCGAAGCGCATGGTTGGTTCCATGGCAATCGGGGTGATCAGCTCGACTTCGAGACCGATGTTGTCACCAGGCATCACCATTTCGACACCTTCCGGGAGCTTAATGCTGCCGGTAACGTCGGTGGTGCGGAAGTAGAACTGCGGGCGATAGTTCGAGAAGAACGGGGTGTGGCGTCCGCCTTCTTCCTTGGAAAGGACGTAGATCTCGGACTTGAACTTCTTGTGACCCTTGACGGTGCCTGGCTTGGCGATAACTTGACCGCGCTCGACCTGATCCTTTTTGAGACCACGGATGAGGAGGCCCACGTTGTCACCCGCACGACCTTCGTCGAGGAGCTTGCGGAACATTTCGATGTCGGTAACAGTCGTCTTTTGGGTATCGCGGATACCGACGATTTCGACTTCTTCCATCTTCTTGACGATACCGCGTTCGACACGGCCGGTGCAGACGGTTCCACGGCCTTCAATCGAGAACACGTCTTCGATGGGCATGAGGAAAGTCTTGTCGATCGGACGCTCAGGCTCGGGGATGTAAGAATCCACGGCATCCATGAGCTTCATGATATTTTCCATTTGAGCGGTGTCGCCTTCGAGGGCGGCCTTGGCGGAACCCATGACGATCGGAATTTCGTCGCCGGGGAATTCGTAGGAAGAAAGGAGGTCGCGGACTTCCATTTCGACGAGTTCGAGGAGCTCTGGATCATCCACAAGGTCAACCTTGTTCATGAACACCACGAGGGCTGGGACGCCGACCTGACGGGCAAGCAGGATGTGCTCGCGGGTCTGGGGCATCGGGCCGTCTGCGGCAGAAACCACCAGAATGCCGCCGTCCATTTGGGCAGCACCGGTGATCATGTTCTTCACATAGTCGGCGTGACCGGGGCAATCCACGTGAGCGTAGTGGCGCTTCAGGGTTTCATATTCCACGTGGGCGGTGTTGATGGTGATCCCGCGCTCGCGCTCTTCGGGGGCTGCGTCGATATCGGCGTAGCTTTTCTTTTGTGCTAGGCCCTTTTCGGCGAGCGTATTGGTGATCGCTGCGGTGAGGGTGGTTTTGCCGTGGTCAACGTGGCCGATAGTGCCGATGTTAACGTGCGGTTTATTGCGCTGGAATGCTTCTTTAGCCATGGTGGTTGTTGTTCTTCTTGAGACTGTTGAGATTTATCGTGATCGCTCTGGAGCTCGCGGGGGGAATTGAACCCCCGACCTCATCCTTACCAAGGATGCGCTCTACCCCTGAGCTACGCGAGCGACGTCAGACGTTGCTTTTCCTTTGACTCGACAAAAACACCGCGTCCGTTCCCGATAAAAACACGGGACTGGGCGCGGCACCCCTGACTTGCTGTGGGGAAGAGCGGGCGGACCATAGCAAAGCCGACCATACTGTCAAAAAAAATCTCAATGAAAAGAAAATTTCTTCAAATCCCCTGAAAATGGGGGATTTGCGGGGATTTTCAAGTGGTTGAATGGACCCAAGAGCCGCCATTTTATCGAATCTTCGTGGATCCGCGCCCGGTTGGGAAATTAGCATGCTCTGTTGACGGGGTGGCTTGGAAGAATGGATTTCACGGCGCCACGCGACGATGGGTCATGTCCCTGGATATTGAAGATGGCGAGTGGCGGCTGAGACGTCGGGCGAAAAACTTCCGGATTTCCTCGGTCCACAGGACGCTGCTCGCCAGCGCGCCGATCAATATAAAGTGCGCGGCGGGGATGGGCGAGGTGTGAAACAACCGGTTCATCGGCGCGAGATACACCACGGCGAGCTGCATCAAATTTGCGAGCACCAAGCCGCCGAGCAACCAGCGGTTTTTCAAAATGCCAAGCCGCAAGGCCGAGCGAGTGGGGCTCTCGCAGTTGATGACATTGAACCACTGGCAAACGGCGAGCAGGGTGAATGTTTCGGTTTGCACCAACTCCAGGGGCACGTCGGTGCCGAGACGCCAGATGAAATACCCGAGCGTGGCGGCCACCGAGGTCGGGATCATCACGGCCATGCGCTGCAACATCCCGAGACTCACGAGGCGCTCGCCGGAGCGAATCGGATCGCGGTCCATTTCATCCCCTTCCGGGCCTTCCATCACCAGATTGACCGTGAGCGTGCCTTCGGTGACCAAGTTGATCCACAGGATTTGCACCGCCGCCAACGGCAACGGATATCCGAGCCACAGCGCACCCAACAAAATAATCACTTCATCGATGGACGTGGCGAAGAGAAATAGGAGCAATTTCCGGATGTTTCCATAAATCAGGCGACCTTGTTCGACCGCATCGACGATCGTGGAAAAGCGATCGTCCGTGATGACGATGTTGGATGCGCTTTTTGCCACCTCGGTGCCCGTGATACCCATGGCCACGCCGACATCGGCGCGGGCGAGCGCGGGCGCGTCGTTGACGCCATCACCGGTCATGGCCACCACGTGATTTTGGGATTGAAACGCCTCAACGATGCGTAATTTCTGAGCCGGATGCACCCGGGCAAACACGGCGATGTGATCCAACCCGGCGATGATCTCCGATTCCCCCATCGCATCCAATTCTCGCCCGTCCACCGCGCGGTCACCGTCCCGTGCGATATCGAGTCTGCGGGCGATCGCGAGGCCCGTAGCCTGGTGATCGCCCGTCACCATCACCGGCCGGATCCCAGCCGCCCGGCATTCTTCCACTGCGGCTTTCGTTTCCTCGCGCGGTGGATCGAGTTGGCCGACCAGCCCCAGAAACATGGCGCGACCACGAAACGGCGCGAAACCTGCGGATTCGTCGATTTCCGCACCCTCCAGCATGGCGAAGCCGAGCAAGCGCAACGCTTGTTCCGCGAGTTGATTGGCGGTTTGTAAAATCTCGCCCTTCCGGCTTTCCTCCAGCGGCTGTGGATCGCCATCCTGCCAAACATAACCGCAAAGCGGCAGAATCCATTCGGGAGCGCCCTTGATGAACACTCGGGAGGCCTGCCCGCTGCGGCCGTGCTGGGTCGCCATCAGTTTGGCTGCGGAATCAAACGGGATTTCCGCCCGACGCTGCCAATCATGGCGCAGCCGCGCGGGCTCAATCCCGGCTTTCATCGCCAAGGTGAGCAACGCGGCTTCCGTGGGGTCGCCGAGGGCACGCCAACGGGACTCCTCGGCATCCGGCGGGACGAGTTGCGTATCGTTGCACAAGACACCGGCCTCCAAAATATGGCGCAGCACCGGATCCGCAGCGGGATCGAGAGTCACGCCGTCGCATGAAACATCGCCATCGGGGGCGTAGCCGGATCCGGAAACCTCAACCGTGCGCCCATCCGCCAGCCACATGGTGGTGGCGGTCATTTCATTTTTGGTCAGGGTCCCGGTTTTATCGGTGCAGATGATCGTCGTGCAGCCGAGCGTTTCCACTGATGCGAGGGTGCGCACGATCGCCCCACGGCGAGCCATCCGCTGCATACCGACCGCCAGCGCGATGGTGAGAGCGACGGGTAATCCTTCCGGCACCAAGGACACCATTTGGCTGACCGCCACCATCAGGATGGCCACTAGCGGCATGCCACGCAGGTAGCCGGCTATCATGACGACGAGGAACAGCAAAATGGCGACCACTACGAGCATGCGCCCGACTTGCTCCATGCGGAGTTCCAACGGCGTCTTGGGTGGCTGCGCCGCGGCGGTTAGACTGGCGATTTTCCCCACTTCCGTGCCAAGCCCGGTGGCCACGACCACAGCCTTCCCCCGCCCCGCCGTGATGTGGGTGCCGGAGTAAACCATGTTGGCCCGATCTGCTAACAAGGCGTCCTCAGGCAACGGCTCGACCTGCTTATGAACCGGCAGGGATTCACCGGTTAGGGCGGCTTCCGCCACCTCCAGCACCCGCGTCTCCAACAACCGCGCGTCCGCCGTCACCGCATCGCCGGCCGCCAATAACATGAGATCGCCGGGCACCAATTCCTCCGCCAGAATGGCTTGTGGGACGCCATCCCGCAGGACGTTCACCTTGAGAGCCGAGAGTTTTTTCAATGCGGTCATCGAGCGCTCGGCCCGATCCTCCTGAAACGTGCCGATCACCGAATTGATCAACACCACGATCAGAATCACCCACGAGTCCTCGTGCTTGCCCAGCGAGAATGCGAGCACTGCCGCCGCAAATAAAATATAAATGAGCGGACTCTGGAATTGGTGAAAAAACACCCGACAAACCGTCTTGCGAGCCTCCTCCGGGAGCGTGTTTCGCCCATGTTTCGCAAGACGTTCACCAGCCTCCGCCGCACTGAGCCCGCCCGATGAAACTTGGAGTCGCGCAAGGCTTTCCGCCACAGATGCGGAGTGCCACGACGGTGGGCGCGAAACCGGTTCGGCATTCATAACAGCTCGGGAGTGAAAACCTTGGAAACAAAATTCAATATACCCCCGCAGACATCGTTCAGCCATCGACAAATCACCCACTTGAGCGGACAGCCACCCGTCTGCGCGCTCGACAGATGCCGCCAATCGGGCTATCAGTTACCCCTCCCCCATCACGACCGCCCCATCCTCCATGCCCGTCGAATTCAAAGATTACTACACGATTCTCGGCGTGCCGCGCGATGCCAGCCCTGAGGATATCAAGAAGGCTTTCCGCAAACTGGCGCGAAAACACCACCCGGATGTGGCCAAGGACAAAAAAACCGCCGAGGCCAAGTTCAAGGAAATCAACGAAGCCAACGAGGTGCTTGGCGATCCGGAAAAACGCCGGAAATACGACCAACTCGGGGCCGACTGGCAAAACGAAGGCGCCTTTCGCGGCGCCGGCCGCGGACGCCCCGCAGGCACCCACGAATTCAACTTCGGCGGCACCGGGTTCAGCGATTTTTTCGAACAATTTTTCAGCGGCGGCCGTGGCGGATTTACCGAAGAAATGGATTACGGCCAACGCCCGAGCGCGGGCCGCCGCAGCCGCAAAGGCAATGACATCGAGGGTGATATCCTCGTCACTTTAGAAGAAGCCATGAACGGCTCGGTGCGCGCGGTTTCGCTTAAGATGACCGATCCACGCACCGGTAACCCGGAAACCCACACCTTCCAAGTCCGCATTCCACCCGGCGTCACCAACGGCCGCCGCATCCGCGTCCCTGGCCAGGGCGAACCCGGCACCGGCGGTGGCGAACCCGGCGATCTCTTTCTGCGAGTCCGCCACGCCGCCCATCCGGATTTCAGCACCGATGACGCGGACGTCTTGCACGAACTCGAAATCGCCCCATGGGAAGCCGTGCTCGGCGCGGATATCCCGGTCCCCACGCTCGATGGCATCGTGAAACTCCGGATTCCTCCGGGCAGCGAACACGGCCAACAACTCCGTGTCCGCAGCCGCGGCCTCCCCAAAGGCAAAACCGGCGAACGCGGCGATTTCTACGCAGTCCTCTCCATCCAACTGCCCACCACCCTCAGCGTCCCCGAACGCGAACTCTGGCAAAAACTCCGCGACACCTCCGACTTCCACCCTAGGACGCGCCCGTCCTGATCCTCCCAAAAAATGGTTTAGCGCATTCCCTCACGGAGGGGAGAAACGGGTTCGCCCCGAACATGAAGTGACCATGGCAAACGCTTCACTCACCTCATTGGCTTTTTCATGGACATCGGCGGACATGTTCCGCCGCTCCGGAGGGGCGATGCATGATCGCCCTGACCATGGGGGGACCATGGCAAGCGGATTCCTCACCTCATTGGTTTTTTCATGGACATCGGCGGACATGTTCCGCCGCTCCTTCGGGCTCAACCCGGATCTGAATCCTCGGCCACAAAAAAACCGCCGCCCGGACGAACCGGACGGCGGAGGTTGATTTCAAGTTTCGCGGATCAGGCGCTGGCTTTCGCAGCTTTCGCTTCGAGGGCCTGCTTCGCCTGGGCGACGATGGCGGAAAACGCGGCGGCATCGGTGACAGCGAGATCCGCGAGGATCTTGCGGTCCGCTTCGATACCGGAGGCTTTCAAACCTTCGATGAATCGCGAGTAAGTCATGTCCTGAGCGCGAACGGCGGCGTTGATACGCTGCGTCCACAAACGACGGAACTGACCCTTGCGATTCTTCCGGTCCCGATACTCATACTCTTGCGCCTTGCGGACAGCGTCCTTGGCGTAACGAAAGAGTTTCGAGCGGAACCCGCGGAAGCCCTTGGCACGAAGCAACGTCCGCTTGCGGCGGGCGCGACTGGCCGGGGAATTGGTGGCACGTGGCATGTTTTGTTTTTCTGTTGGAACAGGTCGTTGTTTTCATTCCTTCCGCAGTCTCACCTGTTCGTGCTTCCCTTGCGGGATCAGGCTGCGTGAAGGCCGTCCGATTCGCGGACGGGGGCGTATGCAGTTGCGGGTTTCGGTTACCGGGAGAAAGGAAGATTTTCCCTGACGTTTCTAAGGTCAGCATCGGAAACGAGGCACGCTTGGCCCAGCCTGCGTTTCCGCTTGCTGTTCTTGCCTTGCAGCAAGTGGCGTGCGCCTTGTTTACGACGTAGGATCTTCCCCGTCCCAGTGACTTTGAAACGCTTGGCAACGGCTTTCCGTGTCTTTGCTTTTCCAGAGACTCTTGGCATGGGAGGGGCAAACTAGGGATCGCAACTCTCTTGGCAAGCCAAAAATGGAGGTTTTTTCCACCATGCCGCGCCCTCGCTGACTGCTTCCGGGATAGGGCCGCCCGACTCGAAAGCCGGACGATGCCCCCCACTGATCCGGACGAGCGCAATTAACGCATCCGGTTCCTCGGGGTTGTGGTTTCATTGCATTCTTGAGTGAACGATCCGAGCAGGAAACAAAGGGAAACACTCAGCATGCCTTGGAACCGTTCCCAGTTCGGGCTGCTGCTGCGATTGCGCCGCTGAATCCACCCCCAGTAATGGGTGAAGCCAAGGAAGTCGAAGGTCGCCGGTTTGTCGCCGGTTACTCCAGCCCGCGGCGGCCGCCCGAAGCGCACCAGCCGCGTTTTCTCAGTATTGATCTTCAGCCCGAAACGCGCAAACCGCTTTGCGATCACCCGCTGGACTTTATGAACATCCTCCAGTCGCTCAATACCCATGACAAAGTCATCGGCATATCGCACCATGAAAGTTCTCCCCTGACACGCGGCCTAGACGGATTCCACGAACTATTTGTCCAGCACCTCGTGCAGATAGATGTTACTGAGCAGTGGTGAGATTACCCCGGCATCCTCCTTTGCTACTCACAGACTTCCTCGGGATGGTTCCCCTGCTTTCAACCGCTACTATGAAGATACTAAGACTGCCTCTATCCATCTCTCGCGCCTTCGCATTCCGCTCGGCGTCCGATACCACGCTTGCTTCTTTTTTTCTTGGCGACCACTGGCGAGAAGCACGCCCATGATCCGGGATCTTGTTGCGCCGGGGTGATCCAAATCCGGCTGATGTCGTGGAAACAGGAGACTTTGATTCGCTACGCTCACCCCTCGCGGGGCTCCCCTCCGGGGACTCTATGTCCGCTGCGCTCCCATTCCCAGCTTCCCTGAAAACCCTGTTTGTCGCTCTGCCCTGTTCTCTGACCCCGGGCGGACCTCCACGCCAGACCATTGCGGCGCTTCAGCGTTGCCCCCCCGCTATTCCTAACACGAAGACTCCCCCATCCATAAGCATTTCGAGGCCCAATCACACGGCTTTACGACCTGCCGTCTACGCTTGAAGACGCCATTTCTGGACGCCGACCAAGGCTCGCTTCCGGTGGGAGGTCAACCCTTTCCGGGCGGGTTGGTTTGATGCTCCCCTCCGGTCGCACCCCTTCGGGGCACGTCGCTTCGCTCCTGTCTATCTCGCTCCGCTCGGTTCCGACGGGTTTCAATAGAGTCTTTCAGTCGTTCGTTTGACGTTCTCCTTTCGGTTCATGGTTTTGGTTTACGAGCGTCATCCCCGTCTCTCAGGGCTTTGGCTGGCACCAAGGAATTTGCTTTTGATGTGAAGGCCTAAGTAAAAGCTCATGTGGGGTCCGGCTTGCCTGCCGTAGCCTTGGCGAAGGAGGTGGCGTTTCATCCAAATCTTTTTCATGCGCCGGCCCTGGCCATTCGGATTGACCTGTGACGGTGTGGACGGCAAAACCTTCCCGTGACCAATCGCCTTTCACTCGCGATTTTCGCCATCCAAGGATTGGCGCTGGTTTTCGCGACGGCGAAAACGCACACCAAACCCCACGTCGCACTCGTCATCGGCAACGCGAAATATGAAACCGCTGTCGGTCCATTGCGCAACGCGGTCAACGATGCCAAGGCGGTTTCGAAGGCCCTGCGCGGTCTGGGATTTCCCGTCACCGAGGAGCACAACGTCTCGCGCGACGACCTGATGGAATCCGTCGCTGGATTCCGTTCAAAAATCAAAGGCACGGAAGTCGCCTTGTTTTATTATGCCAGCCACGGCGTCTCCGTCGCAGGCTCAAACTATCTCATCCCCATCAAGTCCGGCTATCAGCCCGATCAAGCCGATGAAGTGACGCTGCGGATGCTCGCGGAAACGAAACTTTTCAATGCGGAGCAAGTCGTGGCCGAGATGAGCACCGGCGGCGGAGCCTGCAATCTGGTGATTCTCGATGCCTGCCGGAACACGCCCGTGGCGCGCAACCCGCGCCACGGGAATGCCGCTAATCCCGGATGCCTAACAGAAATAAAACCGCCCGCCGGATCGCTCATCGCCTTTGCCACCGATGCCGGCCGCGCCGCGCAAGATGGCGAGGGCGCCAACGGCCTTTACACGGGAGAACTGCTCAAATACTTGCAAAATCCCGGACTGACCATCGAGCAGGTTTTCAAACGCACCCGCGCTGGAGTCATGGACCGTTCCAATGGCGGGCAGATTCCCGCCGAGTATTCGCGCCTGATCGGCGATGATATCTATTTAGCAGGCCCCGCAGCGCCCGCACCACCACCACCGAAACCTACCGCGCCCAAAGCCGAGCCCGTGAATATCCCAACGCCCCGCGCCATCAACCAACTGGCCGCCGCCGGTCGCGCCACGGAATGCATCGAAGCGCTGCAATGTTACAACATTGCCGTCGAACTCGCACCCGAAGATTTCTACCCCCTTTTCAATCGTGGCCGCGTCCATCTCGCCCTCGGCCACAAGGATGAGGCGAAAGCCGACTTCACCACCGCCACCAACCCGAAGTTCAAGCAACCCACGGCACGCAAACTCTCCCAGAAGGCGCTGGCCGAGATCCCATGATGATTCGCGCCTCCAATCCATCGCCACCCTATATTCTTCATTGAAATTCCAGCCCCTGCTTCAGCGTATCGCTTAACCGTTCCCAACCATCCAATGTTCACCTCTATGATCACACCACGCCTGCTTCTCACCGCCATTTTCTGCCTCAGTTTCACCCCTGCCATCGCTGCGGAGAAAGACGCTCTCAATCCGCTCTTCGACGGCAAAACGCTCACCGGTTGGAAAAACCCTTATGAGTGGGGCACCGCCGAAGTCGTCGGGGGCGAAATCCATCTGAAGGCCGACAAAAAATTCTTTCTCGTGACGGAAAAAACCTACGGCAATTTCGTTTTTGAAGGAGAGGTGCTTCTCCCCAAAGGCAAGGCCAACAGCGGCTTCATGTTCCGCGCCCATGTCGAACCTAACAAAGTATTTGGCTATCAAGCCGAGGTCGATGGCGATCCAGCCCGTGGATGGTCCGGCGGGCTCTACGATGAAAACCGCCGGCAGTGGTGCGCCAGCCCGATCAAGGGCGACACCGCCAGCGAGGCAGCATTCAAAAAGCGCGCCGGCAATGCCTTCAAACGCGATGACTGGAACACCTACCGCATCACCTGCAAGGGCAACAAAATCAAAATCGAAGTCAACGGTGTGATTACCACTGAAATCGAAGACAACACGGACGCCAGCGGAGCCATCGGCATCCAACACCACGGCGAAAAGGGAGCGGTCTATAAATTCCGCAACCTGCGCATCCAAGAACTCGATTGAGGCTACGGCAGATTCCCTCCATCCGATGATTTCCCGCCCGTTCCAACTCCTTGCCGCTGCAAAATGGCTGGCGGTGCTCATCCCGATGGCGGTGGCGATCGGTTCGGCATCGGCCTTTTTCCTGTGGAGTCTGGATGCCCTCACGCGCGTGCGGTTTTCAAACCCGTGGCTGTTGTGGTTGCTGCCACTCGGCGGGCTGGCGGTGGGCTGGCTTTACCATCACCATGGAAAATCCTCGGCGGCGGGAAACAACCTGCTCATCGATGAAATCCACCAACCGGGTGCGGGCGTGCCGCTGCGCATGGCTCCGTTGGTATTGATCGGCACGCTCGTGACTCACTTGTTCGGAGGATCGGCCGGTCGTGAAGGAACCGCCTTGCAGATGGGCGGCAGCATCGCCGGCGCCTTCGCCCGGTTTCTCAAACTCGATGCCGGGAGCGTCCGCCTATTGCTCATGGCGGGGGTGGCCGCCGGTTTCGGCTCTATTTTCGGCACGCCCATCGCCGGAGCGGTGTTTGCTCTGGAAGTGTTAGTGATTGGCCGGATGCAATACGATGCGCTGATTCCATGTTTCATCGCATCACTGGTAGCGGACTGGACATGCGCCGCATGGGGAATCGGCCACACGCAATACCACGTGGCGGTGGCCACTGCCGCCCATCTCGATCTTTGGTTGTTTGGAAAAGTGGTGATCGCGGCGATCGCCTTCGGCTTGGCGGGAAGATGTTTCGCGCTGAGTTCGCACCAACTCACGGAACTCTTCAAGCGCTTCATCCCACGCCCCGAGCTTCGCCCTGCGATGGGCGGAGTGTTGGTGATCGGCATGTTTTTTCTAGCAGGAACCCCCGATTATCTCGGCCTTGGCGTGCTCGGCAACCGACCGGATGCGATCACCCTGCCCGCAATATTCGGCAACATGGACATCCCGGCAAGCGCGTGGATCTGGAAACTCGTTTTCACGGTAGTGACGCTGTCCGCCGGCTTCAAAGGCGGCGAGGTGACTCCGTTGTTTTTCATCGGCGCGGCGTTGGGAAACACCCTCGCGATCTCCCTTGGCGCACCTGTCGATCTATTTGCCGCGCTGGGATTCGTCGCGATTTTCGCTGGAGCGACGAACACCCCGCTGGCCTCGACTTTGTTAGGCATGGAGCTTTTCGGCGCGGGCAACGGTCTTTATCTAGCAACTGCCTGCATCATCGCCTACCGCTTCAGCGGCCACACCGGCATCTATTCCGCCCAGCGCCTCGCCGAGCCGAAATTCCGGGCCCTGAAACACGATCGGTGAACCCATTTCCCACAAAGAAAGTCACGCAAGCGGCACGACGAACTGAAGCGCGGAATGAATTCCGCGCTCCAATTGAAGAGTCACCTCGCTGATAAGTTCCGGCGCGGAAACGATTATTTGCCTGGCTTCACCTTTTTTGGCCCAGGTGCGGCGGGTGGTGCAGTAGGCGTGGGGGCTGGAGCGACGTCCTTTTTCTCGGGGGCTTTACCGGACTTTATGGTCTCCAGTTCTTTGAGGGCCGCCACGCGTTGTTTTTCATCGAGTTTTGTAGCGATCTCGGTGACGAGGGCATCGGCTTCCTTTTGGCCACGTTCGACGGCGAGGGTCGCGAGGGCCCAGGCCTTGACGGAATCCGACTTGGTGCCGACGCCTTGGTAAACCAAGCGGGCGAGGGCCAGAGTGGCGGGACCGTGGCCTTGGTTCGCCGCGAGGGCGTAGAGTTGTCCGGCATTTTCGATATTCCGGGGCAAGCCGGTAATACCGCGCTCATAAACGGTGGCGAGATTGTTCTGAGCTTGGGCGCTTCCACCTTGGGCGGCGCGAGTCAGCCAAGCGATGCCAGCCGAGGTATCGGCGACGCCCAGTTTTCCGGAGAGATAAAGCAACCCGATTTCATTCTGAGCTTCGGGCAGGTTGCCATTAGCGGCGGCAAGCAAATAACCATAGCCACCGAGGAGATTTGCGACTTCCGGTTTTTCCGTAGCGAGCAATTGCGCGGCGATGCGGAAATTGGCGATCGGATTTCCAGCTTCGGCGGCTTTGCGCAGCAGCACTAAACCGCGATCAACATCTTTTTCGACGCTTTTCCCTTCAATGTAGAAATCCGCCGTCCGTAGCATGCAATCGATTTGGCCAGCATCCTCGCCGCGTTCGTATTCCGCAAGGGCGGCTTTGAGGTCTTTTTTGACGTTTTCCTCGTAATCACCGAGGGCGAGATAGGCCGAGTATTCCTTGGCCTCGATGGCCTTTTTGAGCCACTCGCGGCCTTTCTTTTCATCACGGTTTTTTTCGTCACCACTGAGCAGGCGGGAACCAAGGGCGGCCATCGCACCGGCATTACCAAGCGTTGCGGCCTTGGTGTAATTGACGAGCGACTGCTTCAGATCCTTCAGCTCGGGAAATCCGAATTGGCCTTCGTAGAAACGGGCGAGAAGCAGCACCGAGAGGATGTCGCCATCGGTAGCGGCGCGATCCCACCAGAAAACCGCTTTGTCCGGGTCCGGCGCGGGAGTGAGGAGGCCGCGCAGGTAAGCTTCCCCTAGAATGCGGCCGGCCACGGCGGGATCGTCTTTGGCGGCGTTTTCAAGCGCTTGGCGCGCCTGATCGCGTTCCTCTTCCTTGTCGGAAGCAAGCAGGATGAAGGACATGCGATAAATAGCATCCTTGTGTTTACCGACAGCGGCCTTGCGATAGTATTCTAGAGCCTTTTCCTTCGAAGCCTCCGCGCCTTGGCCGGACTCGTGGGCGAATCCCAGCAGGTAAAGCGCTTCGGCATTGCCTTGTTCTGCCAGTGGAGTGGCGAGCTCGACGCCCTTGGCGTGTCGGCCTTCTTTATAAGTGTCCATCGCGGCTTTCGCGGGGCCTTCCGCCGTGGTGGGCATAGAAACGGAGTTATCCGTAGGCAGCGAAACTGCAGCTTGTAGGGGGGCGCTGAATGCGGTGAACAACAACAAGGTGGAAATCAGGCGGGGATACATGCGCATAATTAGGAGGCATTTTCGGACAATAGCAAGCGAGATTCACGCCCTGCTAGGCCGATGGACACCATCGATTCACCAGAGGCCGTATTTCCCATATGCCATGATGTAGAGGCCCATGAGTAAATTCGCCGTGGCGTGCATGATGACGCAGGCCCCAAGGCTTTTGCTCCAGACACACAGCAGATACGTGAGGCTGCCGTATGCCCATGCCCCGGCGTAATCGATGGGCGCGTGCGCCAGCATGAACATTCCGGTGACGATGAGGTAAGACTTCCAGCGTGCCCGGCCGAAGGGCTGTTTCCAGTAGTCCCCTTCCCAATCGCAAACAAACCGCATGAGAAAACCGCGCCAGAAGATTTCCTCGACGAGCGCCACAACCACCACCGCCCTCAGGAACCGCAACACCACCACCAACCAACAGGCGGCTGGATTCTCGAAAATCGATGGATCAAAGCCCTCGCCACGGGCATCCACCCCCAAAAGATGAAGCAGACCGCTGGTTTTCCCGGTGAGATTCCAGAAATCGTAAAGCACCGTGGGCAAGAGCCAGAAACCAATCCCGATCGCGCCGAAAACCAAGCCCGCCATCGATCCTTTCCATGACCAGCGGAAATCATAGTTCCTCCAATAATAGATCAGCACGCCCAAGGTCACCAGCGTCTGGATCGGATAGATGAAATGCGCCGGATCCTGCCGCCACCATGGAGCTTCAGGATGTTTCCACTCGATCTTCACCGCTACGAGCATCAGCACGAACATGAAGCCCATGAACACTGCGAACGGCGTCACATGCGCCCGTGTGAGACGCGCAGGATTCTGGGCTGCCGAATTCTCGCTCATGGCCGTTAGAGCCTACCCACGAAGCGCTCGATTCTATCGGTGGCAGTTCGGATGTCCTCGAAGGCCGTGGCATAACAGCAACGAAGGAAACCCTCGCCGGATGGGCCGAACGCACCGCCGGGAACGCAGGCGACGTTTTCCTGCTCGAGCAATTTCATGGCGAAGTCCTTGCTCGAAAGCCCGGTGCTCCGGATGTCCGGAAAGACATAAAACGCGCCGCCGGGAGAGTGGCAATCGAGGCCGATTTCATTGAGTCGACGGACGAGAAAATCACGGCGTTGATGATAAGCGGCGCGCATTTCCAACATCGCGGGCGTGCCATTTTCCAACGCCTCAATGGCCGCGTTCTGGCTCATGATCGGCGCGCAGAGCATGGCGTATTGGTGGATTTTCATCATCGCCTCGATGATCGGCTGTGGCGCGCAAGCATAGCCAAGCCGGAAACCGGTCATCGCGAAGGCCTTGGAAAACCCGTGCAGCAGAATCGTCCGCTCACGCATACCCGGCAGCGACGCGATGGAAACATGCGGCTCATCGTCGTAGCGGAGCTCGCTGTAGATTTCATCGGTCATGACGATCAAATCATGCTCGATGGCGAGTTTGGCGATGCCTTCGAGGTCTTCGCGCGACGCGCAGGCCCCGGTTGGATTGGTTGGGAAATTGAGCATCAGCACCCGGGATTTCGGCGTGATCACCTTGGCCAGCGCCTCGGGCTTCAGCGAAAACCCGTCCTCCTTGGTGGTGACCACCGACACCGCGACCCCATGCGCAAGCACGATACTCGGGCTGTAGGAAACGTAGCAGGGCTCGTGATAAATCACCTCGTCACCGGGATTGATCAGCGCGCGCAGGGCAATATCGATGGCCTCGGAAACGCCCACAGTGACAAGGATTTCACCCGCCGGATCGTAGGAAACCCCGAAGAATCCGTCCACGTAGCGGGCGATCGATTTGCGCAGCGAGAGCAGGCCGAGGTTCGAGGTATAGGTCGTCTGGCCTTTTTCGAGCGAATAAATGGCGGCCTCGCGGATGTGCCATGGCGTGACAAAGTCCGGCTCGCCCACGCCCAACGAGATCACATCGTCGCGGCCTTGCACGAGTTCGAAGAAGTCGCGGATGCCCGAGCGCGGGATCGAGGCGACATTGCGGGCGATTTTCGCTGAATAGTCCATGGAGAATCCGCCGACGGCGGAAGCGGAATCTCACCCGGCCAAGCCTCCCGCGTCAATCCCGGGACTGGTTTTTGTTTGCCCCGAGTCCTTGCCCCCACTCAACGACCGCACAAAAGCACCAAACACCCGCCCCTCAAACGTAGTCCAGGACTTCAGTCCGCCCACGAAGCGAAAAGCTAAAGACCCGCCTCCGTCCCGCCCGTGACACAACCCCGCTCTATCTACTCAACCGCCTCCAGACCAGAATAAAGTCCTCAACTACATTTCAAAAGGCCCTTAATTCATGAGATTCACCCACTCGCCAATGTGGCTAAGACGCATTTCTGCAAGAGGAAGAGAGCTTCGCGCTGATCATTCGCATCGGCGCTCATAGAGCGCCGCTAAAAGCGATTTCTTTCACCAGAATCACCAGAGCCCGCCCATGCAGTCGCGAGTTCTTGTCTTGCGTTTTGTCGTCTTGTGTCTCAGCAGGGGTCACCCCGCCTGCTGATAATCCTTTTCCCCAGGTTCCTGGACGTCCTTAAGCACCTTCGCGATGATTTCATCGACATCGACGCCCTCGGAGTCGGCGGCGAAATTGGTAAACATCCGGTGGCGCAGGACTGGCAGCGCGGCGAGCCGCACGTCATTGCAATTCACTACCAAACTGCCACGCATCACCGCACCGGCCTTGGCGGCGAGCAGGAGGTATTGGGTGGCGCGCGGACCGGCGCCGCAGTGGATCCACTTCTTCACCGCCTCCGGAGCACGCGGATCTCCGGGGCGTGTGGCGCGGGCGAGACGAGTGGCGTATTTCACGACATGCTTTGAAACTGGCAAGCGACGCACCAGTTTTTGGAGTTGCAGGATCTCCTCGCCACTCATGCGTTTTGATAGACTGATGCTGCGGTCGGAGGTCGTGCTTTCCGCAATTTCCTCTTCCTCCGCCTCGCTCGGATAGTCCACCCGCAGGCTGAACATGAAACGGTCGAGCTGCGCCTCGGGGAGCGGATAGGTTCCTTCCTGCTCAAGCGGATTCTGCGTGGCTAAGACAAAAAACGGCGGGGCCAGCGAATAAGTCTCGCCCGCGGCAGTAACGTGGGCTTCCTGCATCGCCTCCAACAGCGCGGCCTGTGTCTTAGGCGGCGTCCGGTTGATTTCGTCAGCTAACAGAATATTGGTAAACACCGGACCACGGATGAAACGGTAGCTCTTGCGGCCCGTCGCCTCATCCACTTCAAGCACATCGGTGCCCGTGATGTCGGTGGGCATCAGGTCGGGCGTGAACTGGATGCGTCGGAATCGCAGGTCGAGCACTTCCGCCAGAGTGCGGATCATCAGCGTTTTCGCCAGGCCGGGCAAACCGATCATCAACACATGCCCCCGCGAAACCAAGGCCAGCATCAGGCTGTGAATGATTTCATGCTGCCCGACAATCGCCTTACCGATCTCCGCGACCACGCCTTCAAGTTTTGGAATCAGCACACGCAGTTCCGCGGCGGTTTCCTCCGCGGCCTCCGGCGAGTCTTCCCGGCTATCGAGATTCACGGTGGGTTCTCCGGATTTAATCACCGACTTCTCCTCGACAGCGGCACCCTCCCCGGCATCTTCAAACACAAACACATCACCCGCGATCTTGATCACATCGCCCAGCTTCAGTGCGCGCGGCCACTCGATCCGCTCGCGGTTGACATAAGTTCCGTTCATGCTGCCCAGATCGCGCACGGACCAGACACCATCATCTTCTATCAGCTCCGCATGGTGCCGCGAGGCGCCCGTTTCAGGAGTAAGAGAAATCCGGTTGTCATCGGCGCGACCGATTGTGACAGGCGACGATTTCAGCGGAATGCGACTGCCTTTCGCTTTGCCGACGGTGGCTTTCAAACATTTGGGTGTGCTCATGGGGTGTGAATTTTTGGGAGATCAATGATACCAAGATCCTTGGGTGTTCCAGCGAGGCGCAAACCGCCCAATGCGGGAAGATGAATGTGGGAAAGAAACGGAATGCCTTTGATCTGCGGCGTCTCCTCACGATAGAGGTGGCGGGTTCCAACCATTTGCCATTCGTCGTCGGCCTCTCTCAGCTCGATGATTTCGAGGCGCCGCAGGCAGGCATCGATCTTCTCGCCTGAGCCCCGCAGGATAACCCCATCGCGAATCCGTTCGGCAAACACCAAGACAAATCCCTCACCCACTCCGATCCGGTGGATCTGGTGTCGATTGAAAAACGAATCGGCTTTGGCCACGCCTTCTTTCAGATGCTTCGCCCGGTCATCTATCAGCTTGGTTTCCGCACCCAGGCCGACTCCTTCGACCACACGGTTGTCGCTTGTCACGAGCACTAGGTCGAATCGACCTACCGGGAGTTTTTCAAAATAAAAGCCAGTGCCACCGCCATCGAGAGTCGCCAGATAAACCCGTTTCCGGTCACGCTCCACGGCCATCGCGTGAGTCAACTTGGAGCCCGACACCTTGCCGCTCATAACACCGGAATCAGCATCCTCCAGCTTGGTGTAAATGCGGCCGGGACCATCGCCCCGCGCCAGCGGGGAAACAGCCAGCATCACGGCCGTCAAAAGCCTCATGGTTTTTCCGCCCATAACTTCGCTGCCTCCGCGCGTTCGTGTTTTGGATAATCCTTCACCAACAAATTCCATACCTCACGAGCGTCGTCCTTGCGACCGATTTCGTAAAGCGCTCTTCCCCACCAAAAACGCAATTCAATCTCTTCCGGCGCTCCCTGCCTCACTTTGAGGCTCGTCTCGATGTCCTGCAGGGCCCGTGCGTAATCCTGCGCAAGGAACATCACTCGAGCCCGCCACAGCAATTGGTCACCCTCGATCTTCGCCGCGGGTCTTTCAATCTCCCACGCCGCAAGTTTTTCTAACGATTCGTCAAGGTGCTTGCCATTGACTAGTTCTTCAATAGCCAGCGAGCGCGCACGATCAATCACGGGGGATCGACCATCCGTCTTGGCATCACCCGAAACCGCATTCGCAAAGCTCCGCGCCGCATCCTCGGTCCTGCCGTTGAGAAGTTGATAGTCCCCAAGCCGGATCAGCGCCATGCGGGCGAGCAACTTGTCGCCGCTCTTTTCCAAATTCGCCACAAGCCCGACCACCTGCGGGTCATTGAGCCGGAAAACCCGGATATCGAGTTCCAGCAGGTTCACTGAACGACCCAGAGCTTTTCTCGCATCCTCGGGCAGGCTTTCGAGTCGCGCCAGCGCCGCCTTCGGATCACTCTTCGCGGTCTCCTGAATCCCCATTGTCATGGCCGAGGTCCAGTATCCGCTATCCGGTTTCGCCTTCTCAAGCCATGCTTCGGCCCACCGCGCTGCCTGCGCCGATGGCAGAAAACCCCGCGCAAGAATAAACCCCGCCTTCCTCGCGGGCTCGGCCAAAGCCAACGGATCTTCTTTTTCCAACAGCTTCAGATAACTCTTAATTTGTGAATCATTGTTGACGGATTCGGCAACCAAATCACGGGGAATCATCAACATTCGTCGCCCCTCGATGCCGCGCCCTCCATTTCTCAAACGCACAATCACAAGCACCGGATCAAGACTCGTCCATAGCCGATGGACGTCATTTCCATGATCCACCCTGCCATCCGGCCACAGCCACTCAACCTTCCAATCCGCGCCCGGATCGGGAATTGCCACCGATACTTTGACATACCATTCCCCGCCAAATCCGACATAACTCACCGCCTGCAAATCCACCAATGGAACCGGCGTGCCATCTGCGGATTCAAACGCATCCGCCTTAACCTTGCCCGGATGCACCCAGGCATCCGGCGGAACGTTGCCGAGTTTTCCGCCCTGTTCCCAACCAAGCACCATCGCGCCCGGAGCATCGATTGCCCCATGGCTATACTCCACATTCGCAAATTTCCCGTTCGTCCGGACTTTCGTCACAGGCGCCTTCCGCGGATCCAGCGGGGGCGGTTGGTTTTTCTGCCAACTCATGACCGGATTACCGTCCATCATCACGTAAGAAACATCATCTGATAGAGTGTAGAATTTCATTTCGCCTCCATCGCCGGTCTTGATCATTCCGGTGTAACGGCTAAGATAACGGCTCTCTTTGCCAAACGGATTGCCTCCGTGAAAAACCAATGGCACGAAGCCAACGCCATCCACTGCCGTTGATTTCTTCCACGCCTCCTGCCAGCCGGAATACGTCGTGATATTCGCCCCATCCGGCATCCGCCGCGTTTCTAGCAAAAGACTACGCGCCGCCGACCAAGACTGCATCCGCCGTGACGAATTCCCCCCGAAATACAAAGTTGCGCCTCCCTCGGATGGCATCGATTCCGCCAGCATGAGAAGCTTTCGGCCGCTGCTTCTCCAGACGCCATCAAGAGCGATCTCCTTGCCATCAGGGCCCATCAGAACCGCATCACGCATGTCCGGCCGTCCACCACCGAAATCCGGTAAATCGATCTCCCATCCCGCTTCAGGCGCTCCCGGCTCTTCTCCCGCATGCAACGCCACGCGCCACGGAGCTCCCGGCACAGCCCAATCTTTCGGGGCCGCTGAGACATTCCCGAAAACCACAACTAACAAAAAATAGGAATATTTCCGTATCATGGCGCATCAAGTGAGCGAAAATAATCATCCACCGGTTGTTGGAACCCGGACGGCACCGCGACATCGGCACCACCGGGAAGGCGTTTCTCACCGACAAAACGGCTGCCGCCGGCTCCGAGAACCTTCACATCGCCGGTGCTGGATCCCTCGCCGATTTCCCGTAAGCCCGCCACGATCCGGCGGTGCAGCGCTTGATAATCCGCCATGCGCCCAGCCGACAGCGCCTCGCGGGACTCATCCATCAACCGCACCACCTCCGGCATGGCTCCGGTCCGCAGATAGAACAACCGCGCGGTGGCATAACTCTTCGCCGTTTGCTGTGCGAGCAAAGCCTGCTCCGCAGCAAGCGCGTCATTGAGAATCTGATCCGGCGCGTTAACCGACCGCAGCGGCGCCTCGCCGGTCATACCCGCGCGTTGGCTCGCACCACCCGCCTTGCCTCCACCGGTCGCCTTGGCGTCTGATGGCGGTCCATCGTCCTGCACCTGTCCCTTCTGCAATGGATCATTGGTGCGGCGCGCGTCGATCGAACTTCCCTCAAGTTTATCCGCGCGCTGGTTGACCATCTCACCGCTCGACATTCCCTCGCGCCCACCGCTGGATCGACCGGTTTGCTCATTTTTGTTAGGTGGCGTGTTACCGGATTTCCCCTGCGCGTTGAAACCGGGCATCGGACCGTCCGCCACCTCCCAGCCATTCGCTGGATTGACCGCAAATGCATTGTTGGAAGCGGCGTCCTGAACTTGCTCTTCGAGGCCTTCCTGCTTCTGAAGCAAATCGCCCACCAAATCCGTAAACGCATCCGGCAAAGGCAAATTCGGAATTTCCGGCATCTCGGTAAGATCAAAATTCTCCATCAACCACTTGGTCGTCTCATTTTTATCCGGCAACCACATTTCCATGTCTTCGGCCGTCTCAGCGGCTTTTTCCATCGCTTCCAATAAACTCTCCTCTTTCTGCACGGCGACCTCCGACGGTTTCAACTCACCCGCCAAGGCCTGCTCGGTGTCCTGTTGGATCACATCCTCATAAATCTTCGTCAACTCCTCGCGTAGTTCATTCATCGGCTTCAAATCAGGAAACGCGTGCGCGTCCTTCAGCATTTGCTCGATGAGCTTCTCGATCGCCGCTTTCTGCGCAGCCAACTCCTTCGCCTTCGCGACATCCTCGGGAGTAAAATCATCCTTGGAGGCCAACTCCTTACTCTTCTCCACCACCGCGCGTTGTTGTTCGACCAGCGCGTCGAGTTTTTCGTGAATGTCCGCAGCGGATTCCTTCATGGATTCCGCCTGTTCGCCCGCCTCACTCCGCTGCGAGGTGTTGAGCAATTCGAGCACCTTCGCAAGATCCACGAGCACCTGCTTGCAGACTCCCGAGGCATCGAAAAACGCCTCTTCTTCGGTTTTTCCGGCCGCCAGAATCATCTGCTCGTAAATCTTCGACGCACTCATCAACTCCGCTGCTTTCACCAGCACCTTGCGGAACGCCGCATCGCCAAGTGAAGCGTTGCTAGATCCATCCGCAAGCGCCTGACGCACCACCCGCGATTCATCCGCCAGCGCGTCCTGATCCGCAGCCATCGCAGCCCCCTCGCCCTTCACACCTTTCAAAACCCGATCATGCAAGGCCTTCTCGCGATTGAACAGAACTTCCACCCGTCCGATCAAATCTCGCACGGCAGTTCCAGCGGTCTCATCATGCAAATCCGCCGGCAGGTTTTTCAAACGCGCGAGAATCGCCACCTCCAGTGCCTCGCCCTTCGCCAGCGCCTCGTTCCGTTTCGTGCCCTTGGCGGCAGCCGCATCCCTCAGGGCAAGCACCGCCTGCGGCATTTCCTTCGCCGCAAGCGATCCTAACACATCACGCCACGCCGCCGATCCCGCCGGAGTCGTCGCCACCAATTGGCGCGCTTCCTCCTCGATCCGCAATTGCCGTTCCGCGACCGATGCGACATCGGCGGCATCGTCACCACGCGGCAATGCCCGAGTGGCATCGAGGTTTTTCTGTTGCAGCCGCAGCAGGTCATCAAGACCAGCTAACACCTCGCCTTGCCGCTGTTCATTGGCGCGCCGCAATTCTTCCGGAGTGACGATGCGCACCACCAGCATCCGCGAGAGCGTGCGACCGGGACCGGCCACATCATTACCATCGATCGCGGCGACGCAAAACCACGCCTCGTTCTCCCCTTTTTCGACCCACCGCGAAAGTTGGATATCCACCGTCTGCTTGAAAGCGGGTGCCGCCGGCTTCCACGACTGAATCACCTTCCCGTCCGGCTTCTCGGCCGTCCCGCGGAACACATCCACTTGGGCGAGCCCATAATCATCAGTCGCCTCAAAACTCAGCCGCAACCATGCGTCTCTTGTGAGTAAAACCTCTTCCTCGCCGGTCGGATCGATCAAACGAATGCGCGGCACCTCGTCTGCTTTGACATTAAATTCGACCCGGGATTGATCAGTTAGGCCATTCACATCCGTCCAACTTGCAGTCCAAGGCCGGTTGTTCATCAGACGACCACTCAATTTCCATGTTTCCGGGTTACCGCCAGCGGCGACCTTCACATCGTCGTGATCGACTGATAACTCTTTCAAGCCATGGTCAAAGATCCAGCCCACGTTGACATCCGACCCCTGCGGAATCGCTGGCCATGTCGCACCGTCCGCCACCTGCACGGGTTTCAGTTTCGTGTAGTTGGGCGGCGTGAACACCAGATCCCGCGCCACCACTTTCGCCGGAACGCGCACCTTAATACGACGTTCAAACGACTTCGCGTCTCCAGCCTCAAACCAATACGTCCCGCTGTCAGGCCACTTGCGCTCGACCGACCACGCCATCGTCGCTCCCTCGCGATTCACCGCATGACGGTCGATTCGGCCATCACTGTTAGAAACCACCAACCAGACATCCTTCGGTGCCTCGCCCGCCAGCGTCACCCGCATCGGGACCTGGGCGCCGCGCGCTACCACCAAATCGCCTGGAGTGACATCCAGCACGCGGGTTTTCGTGATTGGCGGGATCTCCCGGGCAGGCATCAACACCCGGCCCACGCGGTTGCGAAATTCGTCGGGTTTCAGGAGAAACAACAACGCCCCGAGACACACTAGCACGCCCACGCCCGCCGACCACCTCCGCAACAAGCGCCAGTCATACACGCGTTTCCATGAAATCCCGCCCCACAGGCCGGACAGCTCGCCTAACAAAACCGCGCGCCACGATGAACCCCCGTCGAGCGTGCGATCAAGCTGCACCGCATTCACCAGCGCGTTGTCGGTCCGCCCGCTCGCCTCTTCGAGTCGGCGCGCCAGAGCCGCATCGTCCATGCGCCGGAGCCCGACCTGCAGCGCACGAACCAGTGCTACCATCAACGGCAGCATGAATGCGACAAACCCGACCCAACGCCCGAAAGCGCCGAACTTCGCCCGCGCATCCGCCACCAACCACACGGCCAGCACCACACCCGCCACCACGAAACCGGCGGAAAGCGCCGTAAATCCCCGTCCGATCTTCAAGGCCCGACCGGCGCGATCCAGCATCCGGCGCGGTGACGCCGAGTCGGAAGTCTCCCGATGCGATGTGGGATGGGATTTCACTAAGGTGCGTTACGGTTTCGTTTCAGGCTTTTGATCGGACGAACCGTCATTCACGAAGGTCAGTCGGAAATTCGTGAAATAGGACTTCCCGGCGCCCATGGTCGCGCCGTAGTTGACCACCTTCACCGAGATGAATTCCGGTGCCTGATCCTTACCCGCGATCACCACGGTCTTCGGCACTTTGAATTCGCGCCCCGCAGTTGTCCAAACCTTGGAGTTTCCGGGCGGCGAAGGCACCTGTGCCCGATAACACATCATCATGGCCGGCCGGCCATCCGCCGGAGCGCGGCGGAAAATCGTGCGCTTCTGCTCCGGATGCGGATCAGCGCTCCAAGCCTCCGCATGGATCTTCGCGGAAAGATCCCATGTCATGCAATCGACCTCCACCTTGTAGGTCGCACCTGCCACCACCGGCACCGGCACGCTCTCAATCTTGCCACCTTGGTTTCCGGCAATGCCTGCCGGCAAATCGAGCACCACCGCCTTGCGCTCGCCCGCCGCGGCCATCTTCACATAGGGCGAATTGCCCTTGTAAAATGCCTCGTCGGGGAAATCCGTCAGCCACCCCTTCAGCGGCTCCTTGCCTTCGAAATTTCCGTTAGGCAGCAGATTCTTCTCTTCGCCGCACGCGATTACCGGCCACAGAAGCGCGGAAATGATCAGGAAACTGGCTTTACGAGAGTTCATGGGCGGTCTGGTAAGATTGAACCCCGAAATCATGAATGGTTTTTTCCTTCCCGTCCACGCCCGTTTCCGCCATTCACGCCAGCCCTCTCCTCCGGCGCAGCCACCACTCACCGCAGAGGCAGGCAAGTAGCAAGGCCACAATCAGCGGGTGGTTCCAGATGTCGGTGACAACTTCGCGCTCGATCTGGCGTTTGGGTTTCGGAAGCATTTCCAACCACTTCTCACCCTCACCCCGGGCGAAATACGCGCCACCGCTTTGTTTGGCGAGCTGCTGGAGAAACTCCGCGTCAGGTGACTCACCGCGACGTTCCTCAGGCGAGGCCGCGACGGCGAAACTCATGTGGGCGCGCACCTCGCCGCCAGCCCACGATGCCAGCGCATCGACCTGATAGACACCGGTGGCATCCGCTTCAGTTTCACCCCGGAAGCCGGTCACGCGACGACCCTCCGGGTTTTGCCAAACTGCGGCTTGCAGGGTCTGCGGTCGGATCGTGCCGGATGGCGACTTGATCGTGACGTCGAGCGATTCAAAAGGTGCAACGCCTTTGCCGATCCACTCGGCCTGAATGGAGACTTTGCCGCCTTGTTGATAGAACGTCCGGTCGCTCGTGAGTTCGATGCGACCGCGGCTTTGCAATCCTTCCTGATCGGGCGCGAGCCAATCGAGCATCTGCGACCAAAAGGTATCGTAGGCGGAGAGTTGGCCGCTCCATCCCGGCGAGGCGACGCGCCAGCGCCAGAGCGTGTCGCTGAGCAATACCGCTACCCGTCCCGCGCCCTGTTGTTTCACCACGACCAACGGGCGCGCCTGCCCGTCTGCAATGGCCTCCATCAGCACCTGCGCGTTGCCGACCACACCGTTAGCGAGATTCGCACCCTGCAAAGCGGGAAAATCCTTCACCGCCTCGAACAACGGACCAAACACCGGATGGCGCAAACCCGCGTCGGTGAGTTTTACGCCGAAGCGCCCGTCGCGATGCGGCGCGGGCGTTGGCACCGGCAACACGCGTCCGAGACATTCAGCTGCTCGCGGCGAGTCTAACAAATTCGATCCCCCGAGCAAGACCAAGCCCCCGCCCTTGTCCGCGAAATCCGAGATGGCCTGCCATTGCGCCGGGTTGAGCGCGTCCGGACTGACATCCTCCAGCACGATGGTGGAGCGGGACGAAAGCGCCGCCGCGCTCAGATCGAGCGTGTCCTTGCCGCCGTCGATGCTCGCCCAGTGGCCGTCCTGCCAGCGGGCATAACTGTCGAGCCGCACATTACGGTCCGTGGTGAGTGCGCGACGCAGGAATTTCCCTTCAAACCCGATTGTGTTAGAAATCAACAACACGCTGCGTCCTTCCTGCCGCACGGCGACCACAAAGGGCTGAGACTTCGCAGAACCATCCGCCGCGGGATCGGCAACGCGCAACTCGTAAGCATAACTTCCCGGACGCTCGGGTTTCAGCGGAAGAATCGCCTCCACCACATCGCCACGGCGCATGAAACGCACGCGTTTCTCTACAAGCTTACGACCCTCACTCCACAGCTCGACCGGGATATCCTTACCATCCACGCCCCAGCCCTGCAGAACGACCCGCACGCTGGTTTCCGCGCCTGCCTCGGGGCGGCGCGGCGGTTCGACCTGCCACACCGCCACCCGCGCGGTGGTGTCGGACCCCGGCGGCTCCACTTCCATCACCCAGCACGGAAGACTCAGGCTAACAGGTGGGCCGCCGCCGGTGTCCAAGCCATCGGAAATCAAGACAATGCCCGCCGCACCCTCGCGGCCCCAGCGGCGCGACCAATCGCTGAGTGCGGCGTTGATACGCGACTCGGCTCCCTTGAATGAAAGCTCGCCGGGGATGGTTTCCTTGATTTCCCTATCGACCGAGAAAAACCGGAAATCGCACGTTTCCCGGGCCTTGCGGAAGGCGGCGGATTCCAACCACTCGCGGGCCACCATGGCGCGCGTCTCGGGCGTCGGGCCGTCGTTCATGCTTTGTGAATCGTCGATCAACACGCCCACCAGCGGTCGCTCGACCACCCACTCGCTGCGCTGAAATTGCGGCTGCAACAGAACAATTCCTAACAAAATAGCGGATGCGCCGCGCAGCCCGGCAAGCCACGCCGCTCGCCGCCGGTCCGGATCCTTCCGCAAGCCCGCGAATGTCCATGCTGTGAGTCCGAGCACGCCGGCGGCCAGCAAACCAAACCACAAATGGTGCATCATACGCCCGCCCTCCTTTCCATCCACTTGGGCAGGCCGCCACCCGCAGCCACCGCACGTTGTTTCGCGGCCCGCGCGCTCATCCGGCCCTCCGCCAGAAAAACCAGCGCTGCAGCAGTAAGAAACCACGGCCAGAGCGGCACCTCGCGGCGGATTTCCTCGCGCCATTCGCGGATGCCCTGCTGACCGGCGGCCACCTTGCCGGGCAGTATCGCCTGAAGTTTCGCCGCTTCCACCGACCGCAGGTCGGACTCCGCACGACGCACGTTGACCGCACAGCGCCAGAGGGGCTTTCCATCTTCGGAAATCGCGTCGAACATACCGGACCGCAGCGGTCGGACAGCTGACTCGCCATCCTCTCTCCTAGGCCACGTAGCGGCGATGGAAAACTTCGAGAGATCCGGCCAAGCCTCGCCAACCCAACAAGTAGTCGTCGTCTGCAAAGCAAGCTCCTGCGCCCGCGCCATCTGCTGGATCAAAACCACGAACGCGGGAGAAAGCGACAGATCGCCCCAACTCCGGTCCGCACTCGAGTTGAGCCAAAATACACGACCCTTTCCGCGCGGAGCCTCGACCATGAACGGATAGGCTCCCGCCAGCGTGGCTAACAACTTACCGCCATTTGCCGGCACACAACTCCGGGCGATCCGCTGCGGCAGTGGAGGAAACGGAGTTTGATCGCTCCAAACACCGTCGAAGAGAATGTGGTCCGAAGCTAACAACCGCGTCGCCATCCGCCCGGCGGGCAAACGGACTTCCTCACCCACGGTGACCGGCCAATCGGCGGGCAAGGGGTCTGGTTGTAAATCTCCGGTCACCACCACGGTGCCACCGGCATTGGCGAATTCCATCGCCTTTTCCCATGCGGCTTCGTTCGTTAGAGACCCGCCGGTAAACCACAGCGATTCGATGCCTTCGGTCGATTGTTTCAGCCACGCATCGGATTCGATGGCCGTGGCCTTACCCGCTCCGCCAGCCGCGATGGCTCTTGTCAGGAAAAACGACGGCTTCATGCCACCACCGACGCCCGCCACGTGCTCGACCACGAGCGCTTGGATCGGATGCCGCACCGGCAGCGCGAAGTTCCATTTGTCGTCACACGCCAACGCGTCACCGGCCAGCGTAACCTCGCCAGTCAAAACCGGGCCGTCCACTGAAGGAACCGCCAGCGACAAGGGTACATCCACCGAGCCACCAGCTGGAATTTCCAAGGGTTTGCGAAAAACTATTTTCCCGTCGATCCGGCACTCTAGCAAATCACTCACTGCGGTATCGCCGTGGTTCATGACTTTCGCCACGCCGCTGAGCAACGCCCCTTCACGCACCGCCCGCAAATCCCACGCCACCGATTCCACATTCACGTTCGCGGCACGCACCGTGTCCGGCGCCAAAACGACGAGCCCCACTCCAGCTCGATCCCACGAGTTTCGGAAAAAATCCTCCGCCGGCCAATCCCACGCGGCGGACTGATTGTCGGTGATGATCACCAATTCTTTGCGACCAATGCTGCGAGCCTCAGCCCACTCGTGGGCGGCGTTGAAGACAGGCGCCAGACCGGAAGAACCGTCCGAGGCGGTAACGGCAGCGAGTTGCTTCAAAAGAAATGCTCGATCGGCGATGGGAACCGGCACCGGTTTCTCCAGACGGTCCGTTAGAACCCAAAGCGCCACCGCATCCGAGCGGTCGAGGCCGTCGATCCACTCGCGGGCGAGGCGTTTCGCCGTGTCCATGCGCGTGCCGGATTCACCGCGCCAACCCATGCTGGCGGTGGCATCGATCACCACCACGGATTCCACCGAGCGCGCGGCACCCAGCCAGCCGCCGCTCGAACGCACCACCGGCCGGGCGAACGCCGCCGCCAACAGCGCAATGAGCAAAAGACGCAGTAACAGCAAACCAAGATCCTCCACCTTCGCCTGCCGCTTCATCCGCGCTGTCGCAGATTTCAAGTAACGCAACGAAGGAAACTCCACCGGCGTCTGCCGCCGCTTCCGCCGCAAGTGCAGCCACAGCGGCACCGCCAAGGCGGCGGCGCTCACTAATAGGAATGGCGAGAGAAATCCCATGAATTCACGCGCCTAGGCGCTTGCGTTCGGCTAACAGTTCATTGAGGAAATCCGACGGGCTGCGGTCGGTGGTGGCGATCCGGAAATCGACGCGCAACGAGCCGCAGCGCGCGCGGAAGCCATCGATAGCTGCGCCGATGGCTTCCTGATAAGCATGGCGAACGAGCGCGGCATCCGCTTCTAAGCGCTCGTCGGTTTCCATGTCGATGAAATCGGAGACGCCGTCGAAGGGCAGGTCGAGTTCGGCAGGATCGAGCACTTGAACGAGCACCACGTCATGGCCGCGGCGGCGGAAGTGAGCCAGCGCGCGGAACACCGCTTCCGGATCATCTAGCAAATCCGACATCATCAGCACCAGCCCACGGCGGGCCATGCCTTCGGCGAGCGCCTCAAGCGCCTTACCGGAATCCGTGCGGCCGCCGGGTTGGTGGGAACCGAGAGCTTCGAGAAAATGCCGGACATGGCGCGAGCCGCCCTTGGCCGGAAGCCAGCGCCGAACCTCGTCATCATAGATGACGAGGCCCACGGAATCCTGCTGGTGATTCGCGAGATAAGCGGCTTGGGCCGCGAGTTCGCGGGCGAATTCGAATTTGGTGATTTTTCCCGAGTGTTTGAAATCCATCGACGCCGAGGCATCGAGCACGAGGTGGACGCGAAGGCTGGTTTCCTCCTGAAACTGTTTGATGTAATAGCGCTCGCTGCGACCAAAGACCTTCCAGTCCAGATGCCGAAGGCTGTCGCCCTGGACATAGTCACGGTGATCGCGGAACTCCACGCTCGCACCTTTCAACACGCTCGAATGTCGGCCCGCCCTCCCGCCCTCCGCCGTCCAGCGCGAGCCGAGCAGAAGATGATCGAGCTGCCGCATGGTCTCGGCTGATAGAAAGTCGCTGAATCCGGACATGTGAAAATTGAAAATTGAAAATTGAAAATTGAAAATTGAAAATTGAAATTTCAGATCATCACCGGATGAGGGCGTGGAAGAGGATGTTCACGCCGAGCGCGGTGGAATCGGCGGATTCATAGCCGATGGCGTAGGGCGCGGGTGCTTGTTCCCATCCGGCGGATAGATCCCGAGGGCAATAGATCACCGCGGCGGTGCCGTTGATTTCCGCAGAGAACAATTCGGGAGCGGTCATTGCGCGTTTGTCGAGCACGGCGGCGAGCGCCGGACGGGTTTTCACGGTGGCTAATGCGTTGGGTTCGTGGAGCAGTGAGGAGTCAGCGGTGACCGGCAAGAGCGGATGCTCGGGCAGGATTTTCGCTATTTCCGCGCGGAAGGCGGTATCGAAGGTGGATCGTCCCTCGCCGGCCTCGGCGAAGAGCACGCCACCCTTCATGAGGAACTGCCGGAGGTTCGCCCGCTCGTTGGCGCTGAGCGCGAAGTCGGTGGTTCCGGTTAGATAAAGCAGCGGAGTCTCGAACATCGAGGCGTCGGACAACGTGACATCGCGCGACTCGAAGGAGACAGGTGCGCCGGTGGTTTCGTTGAACTTGCGCAGCAACATCGGCAACGCGGACGGCCGGGTTTTCCACGGCCCGGCATGAGCGACCCAGCCGACACGCAGGCTACCCGCCTTGCTGCCGCCAGCGTCCGCGAGTTCCACACTCTTACCCGCGCTGTGACCGGCCTCTTGCATGGCGGTGACGTAGGAAATCAGATTCGCGCCGAGCCGTTGGGCGTCGGCATCCTCATAGCCCCAGCTATCATGGCGGTTTTTTTCCCAGCCCATCGCAATATCGAAACGTGAGATCAGGATCGCCGTGCGGTTGTCGATGTCCACGCCATCGATCCATGGAAAATTGTCAATGACCACGCCATCCTTGATGGCGCGCTCGCGGTATTTCACGTGCTTGATGTCGTGGTAGGCGTGGAATGCCGGGTGATCGAGCCGCAAGCGATAGACCGGGTTTTCCGGCAGAATCTGCTGCGCAGCCTTAACGGCGGACTGATAGAAATCCGGGTGTCCGACCAGCGCGTTGAACAGGATGGTTCCGCCGTTGCGGACATATTCCCGTAGGCGTGATATTTCCTCCGGTGTCAGTTCGAAAGGCTTGTAACCGGAGCGGTAAAGCACCGGGTTTTCGCGGGGATTGGTGGAGACTTCCTTCCAAGTCTTGATGTTCGAGCTGAAGCTCGCGCCCATTTCACCGCTCATCCACTCGAGAAGCTTCTTCAGGTCATTGGGCGTGCGCGACCAATCCTCGGCGTCGTTGGTGCGGATCTTGGTGAGCAGGACCGGTGGCTGCGGCGGGTTTTTGCGTTCCTGGCGTTTCTGCGGCACTACCGGATACGGCAGCGGCGGCATGCCTTCAGACGAAGAAACTTGAGCGGGTGGCGGTTTCGGTTTCTCAAGCGGCGGCGGCTCGGGTGGTAGCGGCAACGCCGCCGCAAAGCCAGCGAAGATAGCGCAAATAATGACGAACCGAGTTTTCATGTCTGTGAGAAGCATGCACCCCTTTCCTGAAAAGGGAAGCATGGGAATACAACGCCTCAATGTTCCCAAATGTTTCGCAACCAAGAGGCATTTGCAAACCAATCACAAGCATCTCCGCTGACCACGTCTCGTTCTTGGGCCCGCGACGGAACCCTTTTAAATCATCGTGCGGGGCAAGATAGGGAGTGATGAATCGGTTTTCGAAAGATCACGACAGGTGAATTTACACTGCGGCTCAACCAGTCGCCTGCGGCCAAAAACCACAAGACAAGAGAACTTCGCGCGTCTCTTTGGTCCAATGGACAGGAATGTCCACCCTCCGACAAAAGAACTCCACATTACTGCTCAGCGGCCACTCATCGATCCGATCAGGGCAGCGGTGATCGGATCTAGCAAGAGCGCGGGGAACAGCCCGAGAACAACGAGCGCCGCTGCGGGAATTCCGACCGCCAGCGCGTGACTCGCCGTGATGGGGCTCTCCTCTCCCGCTTCAGCGGACTCCTTGACAAAGGCTTGTTTCAGGATACTCAGATAGTAGTAGAGCGAGATCGCACTCATGATCGAAGCGAGTCCGACCAACCAGGTCAGGCCTGGATCGCCGCCGTGGGTGGATGCGGACAGCGCGGCGCTGAACATGGCGAACTTGCCGGCGAATCCCGCTAAGGGTGGAATCCCGGCAAGTGAGGCGAGGAACACTAGCAAAGCCACCGCCTGCAGCGGCGAACGGTGGACAAGTCCGGCAAATGAGGTGGGCGAATCGTTTCCGCGATTGCGCTCGACGGCGGCAGTCACGGCCAATGTGCCGAGCGTGGCGAGGCCATAGACGACCACGTAGAACAAGGCGGCTCCTGCGGCGGATGCACCATTCGCACAGAGACCGACGAGTAGGTAACCGGTATTAGCGACGGCCGAGTATGCGAGCAAGCGCCGGACGCTGGTTTGGGCGAGGGCGAGAACGTTTCCGAAAATCATCGAAACCGCAGCCAACACGCCGATCCACAGCGACCAACCGGCGACCATGCCACCCCATGCCGCGGAACCGGAGGCGGCGCTGAAACCGATCAACAGAAAACGCACAAGCACCACCATGCCGACCGCTTTTGAGGCGGCGGAAATCAGCGCGACGCTGGTCGCCGGAGCACCCTGATAGACATCCGGAGCCCAGTAGTGGAATGGTGCGGCGGCGAGCTTGAATCCAATGCCGACGACCACCATCACGAGCCCGGCGATGGCCAGTGGCGATGTCGGGTTTTCAGCGAGTTTCACGGCCAATTCCGGCAGCGTGGCCGCATTCGAAAAGCCATAAACCAAACTCAGGCCGAACAGCAGGAAGGCTGCCGAGACGCCGCCAAACAAGAAATACTTGAGCGAAGCCTCCGAGGCGCGTGCCGTACGTGGAAATCCGGCGAGCAGATAGAGCGAGAGGCTCGCAAGTTCGAGCGCTACGAAGAGGAATAGCAGATGGTTGGTTCCGCTCGTCAGCGACAACCCGGTCAAGGCGAACAATATCAGCGCGAAGAACTCGCCGGGGTTCTGGATTTCCCGCCGGGCGGGCGGAAGAAGAATGGCTAACAATCCGAGCCCCAGCACCACCGCCTTGAAGATTCTTGCGAGCGGATCCATCGAGATCAACTGGCTGCCCGAATCGATATTCGACGGCATGTTGAAGATTGCGAATCCCGCGAGAATCACCCCGATCGCCGAGATGGCGGAGGCGGTGGCATTGGCGATCGGCTTGCCGGTTTTCGCCTCGGTGGCGACGGCCACACCGAGTAGAAGAAGCGCCGTGACGACCAGCACGGCCTCCGGTAACAATTGGATGAATAGCGTGGAATAATTCACGGCAGGGAGAGGATCGAGTTGAACAAGGGCGAGCGCAGGCCGTCATCGATGAGGACAATCCATGGTTTCGGATAGATCCCGATGGCGAGCGAAACAGCGAGCAACAAGCTGATGGCGGAGATTTCAGGCCAGGTCAGCGGCGGTAACGCGTGCGCTGCGGCATCCGTCGGCGTGCGATTGGGGAAGCAGGTTTTCTGCAGCGCCCGCAATGAGAAGGCCCCCGTCAGGATGATGCCGATGGCCACTGCGATGGTCAGCCATGGGTAGGCTTGCCAGAGACCGATGACCACCGAGATTTCCGCGACGAATCCGCTGAAGCCGGGCATGCCCATCGAGGCCGCGGTGGCCAGAGTGAAGGCGATCGCCACGCCTGGCAGGGTTTTCCAGAGATCGAATTCCTTGAGCGCAGCAAGGTCCCGCGTGTGGGTGCGTTCATAGACCACGCGCCCGGCGATACCGAACAGCAGACCGGCGATGATGCCGTGGGAAATCATCTGCAACACCGCGCCGCGCAGACCCCAGTGGGTGGCGGCAGCCATGCCTAACAGAATGAATCCCATGTGGCTCACCGACGAATAGCCGATCACAAATTTCAAATCCTTCTGCGAAAGCGCGGTGAGCGCGCCATAAATGATTCCGATCACGGCCAACCCGGCGATCACCGGTTGCCATTGCGCGAATCCCAAAGGAAACAAGGGCATCGCCACGCAGAGTGCGCCGAAAGCTCCGAGCTTCATCACCACGCCTGCGAGCAACATTGAGGCCGCAGTGGGTGCGGCCACGTGACCCGTTGGGGCCCAAGTGTGGAACGGCCAGATGCCGGCCAGCACCGTGAAGCCGAGGAAGAGAATCGGAAACGCCCATGATTGAAGTGCGGGCGAATAACTCGCGGCGGCCAAGTGCGCGATATCAAAACTGGTGCCGCCCGCCGCCGCATAGGCCACCGAGATTCCGATCAAGATCAGCGCGCTGGCACCGATCGAATACATCGTAAGCTTCATCGCGCCGTATTCCTTGTTCGTCGATCCCCAGATGGCGATGAGCATGTATTTCGGTAGGATCACGATTTCATAAAACACGAACAGCAAGAAGGCATCGCGGCTGAGAAACACGCCATACACGCCGCCGATGATCGTCATGAAGAATGCAAAGAACGCCCGCGGACGATGGGTTACATTCCATGAAAACAAAACCCCCGCGACTGCCACGATGCCCGTGAGCAAGAGCAGTGTTAGAGAAAGTCCATCGGCAGCGAGATGGAAACGCGCACCGAGGGATGGGATCCAATCGCAGTCGAACGACCAGACCGCGCCGGACGGATTGCTGAGGCGGGCGAGACAGGCAACCGCCGCGGCCACCATTCCGACGAGCGATCCCACGAGTGCGATGACCTTGGCGAAGCCAGCGGAGCGGGCAGGTAGCAGGAGCACCAGCAAGGCGGCGGCAAAAGCGGATGTTAGGGTCCAGGCGGGTGTCATGGCAGAGGGCTAAGAAGATCGAGAAGTTCAAGGATGCCAGCGTTCGAGAATTGAAGCAGCAATTGCGGCCAGATGCCGGGAATGGCGATCAGTAGGATGGCTATGCCGAACACGATGCGCTCGGCGGTGCCGAGGTCCTGCCATTTCGCCAACGATGGCTTGAGCGGACCGGCGAAAACCTGACGGATCATGCGCAGCAGGAATACGGCGGTGAGCAGCAATCCGGCCACCGAAACCACCGCCGCCGCAGGCGTCAGTGCGAAGGCACCATTGAAGATGAGAAACTCACCGACAAAGCCGCTTAGGCCCGGTAAACCGAGTGAAGCGAACACCGCGATGCCGAAGAGACCGCAGAACACCGGAGTCTGCGCGCGCAAGCCGCCGAAGTCATTCAGGCCGCGCTGGCCGCGACTGCGCGATTCAAGAATCCCAATCCCAAAAAACAGCGTGGAGGCGATGACGCCGTGGTTGATGGCCTGCAACACGGTGCCGGACAAGGCGGCTGCAAGCGCGCTGCGATCCGTCTGCACGGCGGCTGCGGCAGCGATAGCCAACGCGCAGTAGCCGAGGTGATTCACCGAAGAATAGGCGAGCATCCGTTTCAGGTCGGTCTGTGCGAGTGCGGCCATAGCCCCTAACAACACCGTGGCCACCGCCAGCCAACTCAGCAGCGGTGCGATGGAAGGCAGCACTTCAGGAAACACCGGCAGGAAGATCCGCAGCAATCCGTAAACCCCCATCTTCGAGAGCAAGCCCGTGAGCAGCATCGTCACCGGAGTGGGAGCTTCCGCATACGCCGCAGGAAGCCATGCGTGAAACGGCACAACCGGAAGTTTCACCGCAAGACCGAGAAACACGGCGAGCGCCACGCAGGTGAGAAGTGTGTGGCCGCTGGCACCGGTGAAGGCGAAGGCTTTTTCCAGACCGCCCGCCAGTTGATGATTGGCAGCGAGCTTGCCGAGCGCATCGAAGTCCATCGTGCCGATGGCGAGTTGCAGGGCGAGAAAACCGACTAACATGAACGCACTGCCGCCAAGCGTCATGATGAAAAAGCGCAACGCGGCTTTCGGAGCGCCGGTGCCACCCCACAGACGGATGAGCAGGTAGGCCGGAATCAGCGTCAGCTCCCAGCACAGGAACCACGGAATGAAATGCCGCGCGGTAAAGACTCCGAACAGGGCGGATTGCAAAACTAGGATCAACGCGAAGTAGGCGCGGTCGCCCTTGCCATTCAACAACGAGGCCACCACCGCGAATAAGGTCACCAATCCCGTTAGAACCAGGAACAACCACGAGATGCCATCCAAGCTGAAACGCAGGGCTATATCCGCATCGGGAATCCATGGCAGCGACCATTCGCGCGAAGACATGACAGGACATCCCAAGCCCCCTGCCAGCAGCAGTGCCAACACCGCCCAACACATCGTGAATTGGCCGGCGCCCTTGGCACCGAGCCTGGGTTGCAGCGCCAGCAGGACAGCGCCTAAGAGCGGAAGGAGGATGAGCGATAACAGCATCATGGATTTAACGGGCGCTTAGCCAGAAATAGAGGATGAGAAGCACGGACATGCCGAGACCGATGGAACGCAGGTAGGCTTGTGGCCTGCCAGATTGGGAACGTGAGGCGGAACTTGCGCGCTGCTTCAGTCCCGAACAAAGGCTATTGAAGCCGCGGTTAATGCCGCTTTCGTCGGTGGCACCCGTCAGGCGGCCGAAACCTTTGATGAGGCCCTCGGCCATGCCCATCAGTGGGACGAAGAGCATGCGTTCGAGCATGTCGACGCCGCCGGCAAAAAACGCGAGCGGTCCGATGATTGCTTTTTCATACAGCGCATCAAAGCCCATCGCGCGTTCGAGAAAATTCCAGAGAGGCCCGAGTTTTCCGGCCAACGGATCGGGAGCGTTGCTATTTTCGGAAGGTTTCCGATAGATCATCCACGAAGCACCGACGCCAACAGTGACGATTCCCAGCGAAAGGGCAATCAGCCCCAGCCCGTGACTCAGTGCGCCGCCATCGAAGACTGCGGACTCACCTTCGATCCATTTTTCAAACCACGGCCAGATCGGCGTGGCGATGAGAGAAAGCAATACCGCGCCGGCGGCCAGCACGTAGAGAGGAATGAGCATCACCGACGGGCTTTCGTGCGGGTGGTGCACGCCGGGTTTGCGCGGCTCGCCGAAGAACACGAGCAGCGCCTGACGAGTCATGTAAAACGCGGTCAGCAACGCGGCGGATGCGGCTAACAGAAACGGCCCGTAACCGCCTGCCCAGGTCTGCGCGCTGTGAAGAATCCCCTCCTTACTCCAGAAGCCGGAGAACAAGAACGGAAAACCGGAGAGCGCCATCATGCCAATCGCGTAGGCGATGAACGTGCGACGCATGGGTTTTGAAAGTCCGCCCATTTTGCGGATGTCCTGTTCGCCGTGGCAGCCGTGGATCACTGATCCGGCGGAGAGGAAGAGCAACGCCTTGAAGAACGCGTGGCAAATCAGGTGGAGCATTCCCGCAGCCACGCCGCCGGTGCCGAGCGCTACCATCATGAAACCGAGTTGCGAGACGGTCGAGTATGCGAGAATGCGTTTAAAATCCGTCTGCGCCATGGCAACCAGCGCGGCGTAAAGCGCGGTGATACCGCCGACCCATGCGCAGGCCGTTAGAGGAACCGTCAGTCCGCCGCCGTTGGCGAAGATCGGATGCGTCCGGGCGACCATGAAGACACCGGCGGCCACCATCGTCGCGGCATGGATGAGCGCGGACACCGGAGTGGGGCCTTCCATCGCATCGGGCAACCACGTGTGGAGTGGTACTTGGCCGGACTTGCCCATGGCTCCCACGAGCAGCAAAAGGCCCGCGGCAGCGGAAACACTCAGTCCTCCGACAGTTGTGGCTCCCGCCAGCGAGGCGAGCGCGCCGGATTCCAGAAGGCCATTTCCGCCATCGTAAAACAACAAGGTTCCGGTCTGTGAATACAGCCAGATCATGCCGAGGAAGAACGCCATGTCCCCCACCCTCGTGGTGATGAACGCTTTCTGCGCAGCGGCTGCGGCGGAGGGTTTTTCAAAGTAGAAACCGATGAGCAGGTAGGATGCGAGGCCAACCAGTTCCCATGCCATGAAAAGCAATAAAAGACTGTTAGACAGCACCACCATCAGCATCGCGCCGCAGAACATGGAGAGAAATCCGAAGAATCGGCCGAAGCGTTTCTCGTCCGCCATGTAGCCGGTGCTGTAGATGAAGATCCACAACGCGACGAAGGTGACCATCGCCGCCATAGATGCACTCAGCGGATCGAGCAGCAGGCCGACTTTAAGCGCGACATCGCCAAAGGTGAACCAAGTGACGGGCGCGAAGGCCTCCACTTCCTTGGGCGTCAGGCTGCATGCCAACGCCGCCAGCGCGATCAAGCAGGAGACGAACAAGGCGCCGATCGCGAGTTTCGAGGCAATTCGGCCGTGTTTATCAGGCAGCAACGCGATGATGCCTCCCGCGATCAGGGGCAGTAGCGGCACCCACCAGAGCAGGTTGGGCAAATGAGGTGTTAGGGTTTCAACCATGGAGGGAATCCAGTTTGTTGAGATCGGTCGAGCGGGTGTGGCGGAAAACCATCAGGATGATGGCTAAGCCCACCGCGGCTTCGGCGGCGGCGATGGCGATGGAAAACAAGACGAACATCGGGCCGGTGAGCGCCGGATCGGTCGGTCCGTAGCGCCAGAATCCGATGAAGTTGATGTTCGCAGCGTTGAGCATCAGCTCGATGCCGACCAACACCAGAATCGCATTCCGGCGGGTCAGTACAGCTAACAGACCGAGCGTGAACATCAGCGAGGAAAGCGTGAGCAACATGGCCAGCGGCGTCATGAGTCGGATGGGGTTGGGGTTTTCTTGCCGGGCTCGCGGGCAAACAGCGCGGCACCGATCATCACGGCGGTTAGCAAAACACCAACCGCCATCACAGCAGGTGCGTGGGTGGTGAAAAGCGTGGTGCCGAGTTGCTCGATCGATACCGAACGAGCGTCGGTTGCAGCCGACCCGGCAGTTTCAAATCGGGAAACCATGAACAGCAATACTGCCAACACCGGAAGTGAGCAGGCCAAGCCCGTCACCAGCGACCGTGGGCGGCGGGCAATTTCTTCCGCTTCGTCGCCAGGGCGTGTGATCAGCAACGAGAACACGATCAACACCGCGACCGCGCCGACATAGACCATGAATTGAATCAGGCCTATGAAATCCGCGCCCAGCACCAGATAGAGAATCGCGTTGAGCGCCAGTGTGAGTGCCAGCAGCAACGCCGCATGCACCGGACGCGCTTTCCAAACCGCACCAAGAGCGGCGAGGAGGATGAGCGGAGTGAGTATGAGGAGCGGGATCATTCTGCGAAGCGGTAAGTGCGTAACGTAGGTGCCAGGCGTTTGTTATAAATCACGGTGATGATGACCCATGGGATCAACAGCAGCGGAACCGTGACCACCCAGGAAAGCAAACCCCGGCCGGCAAAGTGCCAGATGGCGGCGGCGGGCAGCGTCAGCAATGCCATCGGGATCATGCAGAGCCAAGCGAAGCGCATGAGTTGGTCGATCCTCACCCGTGGGAAAGTTGCGCGGATCCAGAGGAAGGAAAAGATGACGGTGCACAGTTTCGCGAAAAACCAGATCCATGTCGGCACGAAATCGAGTCCAGGAAGCGGCGCTTGCCAGCCGCCGAGGAAGAGCGTGATGCCGAGCCCGGAGATGGCGAACAGGCCGAGATATTCACCCATGAAAAACAACGCGTATTTGAAACCCGAATATTCCGTCATGTGCCCGGCCACAATTTCCGACTCGCCTTCCGGAAGGTCGAATGGGCAGCGATTTGCCTCGGCAATACTACAGACATAAAACAACAATCCAGCGACCAATCCCCACGGGGTGAACAAATTCCACGCCGGAATGAACCCGAGGTGGAAACCGCCCTGCCTGTCCACAATATCCGGCAGCGAGAGTGTTCCGGAAACCATGACGACTCCGAGCGCGCAAATCATCAATGGCAATTCATAGCTCACCATTTGCGAGATCGCCCGCATGGCACCGAGCATCGGGAATTTTGAACCGCTCGCCCAGCCGGCCATGAAGATCGAGACCTCGGTCATCGCGCCGACCGCAAAGAAAAACAACAAGCCGAGTTCCAGTGGCACTGGTATCCATTCTCGGCCGTAGGGAATCACGCCAAGCGCGAGAATGGCCGGGACGACGATCATGATGGGCGCAAGCAGGTGCAGGATTTTCTCCGCCTTGGCAGGCACGATGTCCTCCTTGGTGAGCATTTTGATGCCATCGGCGACCGGTTGAAGGATACCGAACCAGCCAGCCCTGTTAGGACCGATCCGGTTCTGGGCGCGAGCAAGGGTTTTCCGCTCGACGAGTGAAAGCAACGCGAAGCCACCCGCGAACACCCCGACCACGGTGGACGCGGCAACCAAGAATCCCGCAATTAAAACCAGCCATTCGGGAGCGCCGAAGTTCTGGAGAAGCATTTCGACCAAACGCTGCGGAAGGCGTGGCAAATGTTCGAGCGACATCAGTGACGGCTCGGACGGAACCGCTGCCAAAAGCGGAAGAAGAGCCATTTGTTTTGGCTGCGGGCAGGATGCCCGCGCCACGTGGCCCGGGCATCCTGCCCGTTGCCCACTCAAACTTATCTTGCTCATACCTCTTCTCCTTTCTCCTCGGGTTTGACTTCAGCTGCGGCCTTGGCTTTAGCCTCCGCGTCCGCTTTTGCCTTGGCCAACTTGGCTGCGGCAGCGGCGGCTTTTTTCTCCTCTTCTGCTTTGCGGCGGGCCATGACTTCGGTCGCCTGTTCGGGCCGCAGTTTCATGTGGTATTCCGCGGATTTCGCGAGGCGGTCGAGACCGAAGAGCAGACCGCCGAAGCGGTCGTCGGTGCTGAGTTCATATTCGCCGTCCATGTAGATCGAATCGAAGGGGCAGACTTCCGCGCAAATTCCGCAGTTCATGCAAACGGATAGATCGATGTCAAAAACCCTCGGGCGCTTGAGCGATTTGCCGTTTTCATCGCGGTCTAACACAATATAGATGCACTGTGGCGGGCATTCCTTCTCGCAGATCGAGCAGGCGGTGCAGCGCAGGTCGGCCGCCGGATCGGTGTCGAAAACGAGGAACGGGAAATTGCGGAAATTCGGGCTGATGGGCGCGCGTTCCTCAGGATACTGGATGGTGGTCATCCGCTCCTTCTTGTAATAGCTCTCCACCATGTTGCGACCCGTCACTGCAAGACCTTGCAGCAATCCCCAACCGGGAATGGACCAGCCTCCCGGCCTCTTGGGAGCGGGCAGGCGTTCGATGGTGCTGGATGGACTATCCATGAGGTCAGGCTGCAGAAAAATGAATGAGTTGGTAGTTGGGCATGGCGGTTGAAAACCGCCGCCACGGTGCTCTTTTCTTGTGTCTTGTGTCTTGAAGTCTTGAGTCGTTCACCGGTCCACCTCCCCTAACACAATATCGATACTCCCAAGGATGATGACGACGTCGGCAAGGTCGAGGCCGAGACACATATCTTCCAGCAGAGTGAGATTGATGAAACTCGGCGGCCGCACGCGATAACGATATGGATTGGTCGTGCCGTCGCTGATCAGGTGAAAGCCGAGTTCGCCTTTCGGGCCTTCGATGCGGCCGTAGGCCTCACCGACTGGCGGCTTGAAGTTGCGGATCTTTGCTTTCGGGTGGATGTAGTCGCCTTCCGGAAGTTGGTCGAGTGCTTGGCGGAGGATTTTCAGCGACTCTCGCATTTCCAGGAAGCGGATCATGATGCGGTCATAGCAATCGCCGATTTCGCCGAGCGGGATGCGGAAATCGAAACGTTCGTAGATGCCGTAGGGCTCCACCTTGCGGATGTCGTAGTTCACGCCCGCAGCACGCAGCATCGGGCCGGTGATACCGCCATTGATGAGAATATCCTTGGGTAACTGGCCGACATCCTGCGTGCGGGCCAATAGAATTTCGTTTCCTACCAGGAATTTCTCCATCTCATCGAGGAAGGGTCCGTAGTCATCGACCAGCTTGCCGCACTTCATGGCCCAACCCGCGGGCAGGTCGTTGCGGCAGCCGCCGAAGCGCATGAAATTGGCCATCATCCGCGCGCCGGTTAGATCTTCGAACAAATCGAGGATTTTTTCCCGCTCGCGGAAAGCATACATCAGGGCGGATCCCCATGCGCCCATGTCGCCGAGGATGAATCCGGCGAAAGCGGTGTGATTGATGAGGCGAGTGAGCTCGGCGAGGATGACACGCATGTATTCGGCGCGCTCGGGCACCTCGATGCCGGCGAGTTTCTCCACGGCGTGGGCGTAGGCCCAGTTATTGGAAAGCGGGCAGATGTAATCGAGACGGTCGGTGTAGGGCATCGAGCTGAGATAAGTCGCGTTTTCGGCGATCTTCTCATGGTTGCGGTGAAGGTAGCCGAAGACCGGTTTGAGACTGACCACCGTCTCACCGTCGAGCACCACATTCATGCGGAACACGCCGTGCGTGGACGGATGCTGCGGTCCTAACGAAACTCGCAGCAATTGGTCCTCATCGTCCCCGGTTTCGAGGGCGGGCGTGGAATAGAGCATGGACGAGTCGGAGATCATGAAATAGAGGGAAGACTTCAAGACACAAGACACAAGACAAGAAAGTTTTGTACAAAGCAGAGTCCGGATGCATTCGTGAAATGTGGCATAAGCGTATTCTTTATTGGGAAGTGTAAATGGAGATGGTAATGGATGAGTTCAGAGCACAGGTTCTTTTCTTGTGTCTTGGATCTTGCCGTCTTGGGTCTCCGAAGAAGGATAGTGTGTTTTGGCTTTTTCCAGGACGGCGTCGTGCGGGGTGGGTTCGTATTCGTAATCGTCTGGCGCGACGTAGTCCTTGCGCATGGGAAAATCGACGAACTCATCCCACATCAGGATGCGGCGAAGGTCGGGATGGCCGGTGAAAATGACGCCGTAGAGATCGAAAATTTCGCGTTCCTGGAATTCGGCGCTGCGAAACACGGAGACAACCGAAGGGATTTTCGCGTTTCCCGCGCGATCGGCGGTGCGGGCGCGGAGCACCAGCGGCCCAACCCGGCGGTTGGTGGAATACAGGTGGTAGAGGACTTCGAGGAATCCCTCCGCAGCGGGAGTCACCTCTCCTTCCGGCACGGCCACGGCGTCGGCCTTGGCGGGCTCCGGCCAATCGACGCCCGTGACGTTGGACAGCAGGTCGAAATCGAGCGTGTCTTGCAGGAACTGGCAGACCTCGACAAGATTCGAGCCATCCACTAACAACGAATGCTGGCCGGACGGGCCGGGGTTTTTGCGGAACGAAATCCCGGAATTCGGGAGTGCTTCGCGGATTCCTGCTAGAATAGTTTCGATTTCAACGATCATTCGGAACCTCCTTCCTCGCGGACGATGGTTGGCGGATTCCAAATCTCGCGGTTGGCGGTGGGTTCGAGATCGTGCGGGCCGAATTCCGGCACTGGAAACGAGGCTGCTCCATTTGGATCAGCGTGGCGGGCGCGGTGTTTGCCTATGAGTTTTTCCTTCGCTATCTTGTCGCGCAATGTCATCAGGCCATCTAACAACGCTTCCGGCCGCGGCGGGCAGCCGGGGATGACGACGTCCACCGGGATGAAACGATCGATGCCCTTGAGCACGTTGTAGCCATCCTTGAACGGGCCACCGGAAATCGCGCAGGCTCCCATGGCGATCACGTATTTAGGCTCGGCCATCTGGTTGTAGAGGCGGACTACCTGCGGGGCCATCTTTTTGGTGACGGTGCCGGCAACGATCATCAAGTCGGCCTGGCGGGGAGACGGGCGGAAGACCTCGGCTCCGAAGCGGGCCATGTCATACTTCGCCATGGTGGCGGCGATCATTTCGATGGCGCAGCAGGCGAGGCCGAACTGAAGCGGCCAGAGCGAGCTGGAGCGACCCCAGTTGATAAGCTGCTCGAAAGAAGTGACATGCACTCCTTGGGATTTCAGGTCCTCAGCCAGTTTGGGATCAATCGCCATAAATCGTTAGATTAGATTTCGCGGGTCCGCGCCAATTGAGTAGTCCCTTGCTCCAAGCCCAGACGAGGCCTTCAGCAAGAAGTAACAGAAACAACATGGCGATCAAAAACGATGCGACCGATAGCTTGAGAAACGCCACAGCGAATGGAAGCAGGAAAACGGTCTCTACGTCGAAAAGCAGAAATAACAGGCCGAAGAGATAGTATTGCGAATGGAAACGCGTTTGCCGCTCGGCGAGTGGATTCACCCCGCATTCGTAGAGCGCGTTCTTTTCATAGCCGCGTTTGATCGGCGTGAAAAAGGTCATCCACAGCCGCGCGAGGACCAATGAGGCGATGGGCACCATTAGCGCCACGCCGAAGAATATCAGAACAGGTAAATACGGATGGCTCATGAAATTACCAGACTTGGGTTTGATTCGTAGGCGAGAACCTCGGCGAGTGTCATCGCCGCGAGTTTTTCACGATACGACTGATGAAATGCCTCCCAAAATGTGTTTGGTCGAGGACTTTCTTGCGTCACGTGGCTATGAGGGCAAGGTCTGCCGCTTTCCACGGCGGCATCGATCTCGAGCAACGAGATTTCCTCAGGCGGGCGAGCCAGTCTCACCCCCCCCTTATAGCCACGCTTGGACTCCACAATGGAAGCATCGCCGAGACGTTGGAATATTTTTGATAGATACGGGGCCGGGATCTCGGTCAGGTCGGCGATTTCGCCAACCCGCATGGAGATCTCGCCATTCTTCGCCAAGCAGGCGAGGGCTTCGATTGCGTATCCGGTGGTGAGTGAAAGGGTGGTCACGCTGGCGAATTCAGACTTTCCAGAGCTGCAGGACGCGGAGGTAGTTGGCGCGCTCGAAGACGGATGGATCCGGGCAATTTTTCAGGCTCATGCTGCCGCGCATTTGATCGACGGATTCGTATTCGTGGTCTTCCAACCAGTGGCGCAGGCCGGCGATGAGGCTACCGATGTGGGATGGCCCGTATTTGAGCAAGCTTGAAACCACCTGCACGACATTCGCGCCGCACATGATGGCCTTGATGATATCTTCGGTGGTGTGGACACCGCCGCTGACGGCGATATCCGCTTTCAGATGGCTATGAAGAATCGCGGCCCAGCGCAAACGCAGGCGGAGCTCGGTGGAGTTGGATAAGTCAAGGCGGTGGGTGGCCTCGAGTTCCTCGATATCGATATCCGGTTGATAGAAACGGTTGTAGAGAATCACGCCGGCGGCACCGAGCGAGTCGATCTGCTTGGCGAAATGACCCGGCGAGGAGAAGAAGGGCGAGAGTTTCACCGCGATCGGAATCGTGATACTTTCCTTAACCGCCTCAAGAATATCGAGCGTGCGTTTTTCCACGGCAATGCCGCTTTCATCCGGATCCGTGGCGACGTAATAGACGTTGAGTTCGAGGGCATCGGCACCGGCTTGTTCGATCAGGCGCGCGTGATCGATCCACCCGCCGAGGCTGATGCCATTGAGCGAACCGATGACCGGGATATCCACTGAAGCCTTGATGCGCGATATCTGCTCCAGGTAGCGATCCGGCCCGAAGGCGTAGTCTTCCATCCGCGGGAAATAGGAAGTGGCCTCGGAAAACGATTCCGCCGGATTTTCGGTGTGAGCAAATTCCGCGAGTTGGTCCTTGGTGATCTGCTCTTCAAAGAGCGAATGCATCACGATAGCTGCGGCTCCGGCGTCCTCAAGGCGACGGACGTTATCGAGTTGATCAACCAGCGGCGAAGCACCGGGCATCACCGGGTTTTTCAGGGGTAATCCGAGATAGGTTGTGGCGAGCTCCATGATGATCAGGCGTTGGGAGTGGTGGTTTCGGAGGAAATGGGGGTCTCCTTGGTGGCCGCCATTTGTTGATAGTGGGCGAAGCGTTCCTTCACGGAATCGGCCGCCATTTGTTGAAGCATCGCCGAACGTTCCGGGTTGATGCGTTCCAGCATCTGGAAGCGGGTTTCGTTACGGGTGAAGTCGGTGAGTAAACCCTTTGGCGCGGCGGAGTCGAGCTTCATCGGATTTTCACCCTTTTCTGCACGGCGCGGATCAAAGCGGAACAGCGGCCAGTATCCACAGGCGACGGCGCGCTTCTGTTGTTCAAGCCCTTGAGCCATGCTGTAACCGTGAGCGACGCAGTGGCTGTAGGCGATGATGAGGGATGGTCCGGGATAACTTTCCGCCTCGCGCATGACCGTGACCGCGTGGCCATCTTTGGCTCCCATAGCAATCCGGGCGACATACACCGAGCCGTAGGTGGTGGCGATCAGACCGAGGTCTTTTTTCGGAAGCGCCTTGCCAGCCATGCTGAACTTGGCGACCGCGCCAAGCGGCGTGGATTTCGATTGTTGGCCGCCGGTGTTTGAGTAAACCTCGGTATCGAGCACCATGATGTTCACGTTGCGACCGGAAGCGATCACGTGATCAAGTCCGCCGAATCCGATATCATAGGCCCAACCATCACCGCCGAGGATCCAGACGCTTTTTTCCACAAGGTAATCGGCGATCTGGGTGAGCGTGTGGGCTTCAGAGGTATTTTGTCCGGCGAGTGCCGCGCGCACGGCGACGACCCGTTCGCGCTGGGCATTGATTCCGATTTCATCGCATTGCTCGGCGGTGAGGATGGAGGTGACGAGGTCGTCGCCTAACACACCGGCTTGGCCGCGAAGCAGGACTTCGGCGAACACTTTCGATTGATCGAGGCTAGCGCGGAAGCCGAGGCCGAATTCCGCGTTGTCTTCGAAGAGCGAGTTTGCCCATGCCGGTCCGCGCCCGCAGGCGTTTTGGGTGTATGGCGTGGTGGGCAGGTTGCCCCCATAGATCGACGAGCAACCGGTGGCGTTGGCGATGAGTAAGCGATCACCGAAGAGCTGGGTGAGCAGTTTGATATAAGGCGTCTCACCGCAACCGGCGCAAGCACCGGAGAACTCGAAGAGTGGCTGCATGAACTGCGTGGTTTTCACGTCGTCGCGAAGCATCGCGCGATCGGGCTCCGGCAGATCGAGGAAGAAGGCGAAGTTTTCGCGCTCGGCATCCCGCAGTGGGATTTGAGGCACCATGTTGATCGCCTTGCGGCTTGGGTTTGCCTTGTCCTTGGCTGGGCAGACTTGGACGCAGAGTTGGCAACCGGTGCAATCTTCGGCGGCCACTTGCAGTGAGTAGAGCATGCCGGGATAGTCACGCGCTTTGAACTCGGTGGATTTGAAGGTGGGCGGCGCGTTTACGAGCCGCTCGGGTTGATAGACTTTCGGACGGATCGCCGCGTGCGGGCAGACAATCGCGCATTTGTTGCATTGGATGCAAATATCTGTTTCCCAAACCGGGATTTCTTCGGCGATGTTGCGTTTTTCCCACTGAGTGGTGCCGGTGGGCCAGGTGCCATCGATTGGGAAGGCGCTGACAGGCAGCAGATCACCTTTGCCGCCAAGCATCAACGCGGTGACGCGCTGGACGAAATCAGGGGCATTTTTCGGAACGAGCGGCTGGAGGTTTATGGTCGATGTCGCGGTGTCCGAATAGTTGACCTGGACGAGATTCGCGAGTGTTCCGTCCACGGCGTCATAGTTTTTCTGGACGACGGCATCACCGCGTTTGCCATAGGTTTTCTTGATGGCGTATTTGATCGCGTCGATAGCCTCATCTTTCGGAAGAACGCCCGAGATGGCGAAATAACACGTCTGCATGATCGTGTTGATGCGTCCGGCCATGCCGACGTTGCGGGCGACGGTGCTGGCGTCGATGGCATAGAATGAGAGTTTTTTCCGGATGATCTGTTCTTGAATCTCATGGGGCAGTCGGTCCCAGACTTCGTGTGGATCGCCGGGCGAGTTGAGCAGGAAAATCCCGCCGGGTTTCGCGTAGTCGAGCACGCTGACTTGGTTGAGCAGATCGAAGCGGTGGCAGGCGACAAACTCGGCTTGGCGGATCAGGTAGGTCGAGCGGATCGGATTTGGGCCGAAGCGCAAGTGAGAGACGGTCATCGCGCCGGCTTTTTTCGAGTCATAGACGAAGTAACCTTGCGCGTAGTTATCCGTGCCTTCGCCAATGATCTTGATGCTATTTTTGTTAGCGCCTACCGTTCCATCCGAGCCAAGGCCGAAGAACACCGCTTGCTTCATGCCGGCGGCAATCACTTCGAACTCCGGATCGTAGTCGAGCGAGAGGCCGGTGACATCGTCGTTGATGCCGACGGTGAAGACGCGCTTGGGTGCGGGTTTTGCGAGTTCGTCGAACACCGCTTTGACCATCGCGGGAGTGAATTCTTTCGAGCCGAGACCGTAGCGGCCGCCGATCACCTGGATCGATTGCGCCTGGGGAATCAGGCCGGCATTTTCCGCCTGACGGAGGGCGGCGACGACATCGAGATAGAGCGGTTCACCGAGTGCGCCGGGTTCCTTGGAGCGATCGAGAACGGCGATGGATTTGACGGATTTCGGCAACGTGGCGGCGAAATCCTCGACCGAAAACGGCCGATAAAGCCGGACTTTCAGCACGCCGGTTTTCTGGCCGTTTTCATTCAACCAAGTGACGGTTTCCGCGACAGCTTCCGCGCCGGAACCCATGATGACGACGACTCGCTCGGCATCTGGAGCACCTTCGTAATCGAAGGGTTGGTAGATTCTGCCAGTGCGGGCGGCGAAGGTGGCCATCGCCTCTTTGACGAGGCCGGGGAGTGCTGCGTAATACGGGTTTCCCGCTTCGCGGGCTTGGAAGAATGCGTCGGGATTTTGGGCGGTGCCGCGGATTTTTGGACGGTCCGGAGTGAGTGCGCGGTCGCGATGCGCGGCGATGCCGGAATCATCGATCAACGAGCGAAGATCGTCGTCGCTGAGCAACGAGATTTTCGAAACCTCATGGGAAGTCCGGAAGCCATCGAAAAAGTGGAGAAACGGAATCCTCGAACGCAAGGTCACCATTTGTGAGATCACGGCGGTATCTTGCGCCTCCTGGACCGAACCGCCGCAGAGCAGGGCGAAGCCGGTTTGGCGGCAAGCCATCACATCCGAGTGATCGCCGAAAATGCTCAAGGCATGAGTGGCGAGCGCGCGGGCGGTGACGTGCAGGCAGAAGGGGGTGAGTTCTCCCGCGATTTTATACATGTTGGGGATCATCAAGAGCAGGCCTTGCGAGCACGTGAACGAAGCGCTCAATGAGCCGGCTTGCAGTGCGCCGTGCAAGGCCCCTGCGGCACCGCCTTCGGATTGCATTTCCAACACGCTTGGAACCGCTCCCCAAAGGTTTTTCCGGCCTCCAGCCGACCATTCATCGGCGTGCTCAGCCATCGGCGAGGACGGCGTGATGGGATAAATGGCGAAGAATTCGTTCAGCCGATACGCGACGGAAGCGACCGCTTCGTTGGCGTCCAGCGTCCCCATGGAGGAGTGATTTTTTGCGTTCACAAGGCACTATAAACGCATTCAAGACCCAAAGGTCCACAAAGTGCATGATATGGCGCTAGAATAGCAAATTCCGCATACTGGAGGATCCCGGCATGACGCAATTTCAGGAGTTAGAGCGATCGGCCCATTTCGGCACGTGCACTCGCGAATGCCTCGCTCACAAACCCTTTGCCGCCAATCACTGCCCCGCCGACCCCCGCAAGCCGCAAAGCGATTTAAAAGGCCAACTTCAGCCTTTGGATTCAGGAAATGAAGGAGCCTCCACTGAAGTAACCCGGCTCACGAGCAATCGGTTTCAAATCATTTCGACTCAAGCAGGTCGGCCATCTGATTGTAAACACTCTAAACAAAAGGCGCGGATATCCTTTTGGAAAACAGTCCAAAACACGAAAAAGCCGGACAGGTTTCCCTGTCCGGCTTTGAGGTTGGTGGGGCATGGCGGTTGGAAACCGCCACCATGATTTACATCATGCCGCCCATTCCGCCCATGCCGTGGTCGTGACCACCGCCGCCGCCACCGGCCGCTTCCTTGGAAGGCAGGTCGGTGATGAGGCACTCGGTGGTGAGCAGAAGTCCGGAGATGGACGCTGCGTTTTGAAGCGCGGTGCGCGTGACCTTGGTCGGATCGACCACGCCGGAGGCGATGAGGTCTTCGAACTTGTCGGTGGCGACGTTGTAGCCTTCGCCGCCTTTGCCGTTTTTGACGTGCTCGACGATGAGGGCGGCTTCGCGGCCGGCGTTGGCAACGAGTTGGCGAAGCGGAGCTTCGATGGCGCGAGCCACGATGCCGGCACCGGTCTTCTCGTCACCCACCAAGCCAAGATCGCCGATGGAAGCTTGGGCGCGGATCAGGGCTGTGCCACCGCCAGCGACGATGCCTTCTTCAACGGCCGCACGGGTCGCGTGGAGGGCGTCTTCAACGCGGGCTTTCTTTTCCTTCATCTCGGTTTCGGTGGCTGCACCGACGTTGATGACGGCAACGCCGCCAGCAAGCTTGGCAAGACGCTCTTGGAGCTTCTCACGATCGTAATCGCTGGTGGTGTCTTCGATTTGGCGACGGATTTGATTCACGCGGCCGGTGATGGCTTCGGATGTGCCGCCACCTTCAACGATGGTGGTGTTTTCCTTGGTGATGGTGATGCGCTTGGCTTCGCCGAGGTCGCTGAGTTCCACGCCTTCGAGCTTGATGCCGAGGTCTTCAGTGATCACGCGGCCACCGGTGAGGATGGCGAGGTCTTCGAGCATGGCCTTGCGGCGATCGCCGAAACCAGGAGCCTTGACGGCAGCGATGTTGAGGATGCCGCGGAGCTTGTTCACGACGAGAGTCGCGAGGGCTTCACCTTCGACGTCTTCGGCGATGATGAGCATTGGGCGGCCGGTCTTGGCAACCTTTTCAAGGAGCGGAAGCATGTCCTTGAGGGACGCGATCTTCTTCTCGTTGATGAGGATGTATGCGGTCTCAAGGAACACTTCCATCGACTCGGGGTTGGTGA
>CAIXKE010000024.1 GCA_903919975.1 Akkermansiaceae bacterium
CCTGAGGCGGACCCCGAAAATCGGGCCAGTGGCTAAGCTATGATTGTGGTGTGCGGGTGCGGACTGTAAACAGACACCAACACACACCAAATGAAAGCAAAACGAAGAAGACACGACCCCGAATTCAAGGCCCGGGTGGCGCTCGAGGCGCTCAAGGGCGTCAAGACCATCCAGCAAATCGCCAAGGACTACGATGTTCACCCGGTGCAAGTCTCCGAGTGGAAGAAAACCATGGCCGAGGGTGCTCCCGGCGTCTTCGGCCCCGGCTCGGGCAAGACCGAGGCGGAGGATTTCGAGCGCGAACGTGCCCAACTCCATGCCAAAATCGGCCAACAAGCCGTAGAACTGGACTGGCTGACAAAAAAATCCAAACAACTCGGTCTGTGAGGGATCGCATCGAGTTGGTTGACAAAGAGCATCCCAAAATCAGCATGAGAAGCCAATGTGAATTGTTAGACGTGGCGCGGTCATCGGTGGATTACAAACCGGTGGCGGAAGATCCCGAGGACATCCGCATCAAGCGACTGTTGGACAAGATTTTCCTAAAGGATCCGTGCTTGGGAAGCCGGCGACTGCGCACGGTTCTCGAGCGAGATCATGACGTGAAAATCAATCGCAAACGGCTGCAGCGCCTGCGTCGGGAAATCGGCCAGGAGGCGATCTGGTGCAAGCCCCGCACGAGCATTCCAGACGATGGGCATCGGAAATATCCCTACTTGCTGAGGAATCTGACCATCGACCGGCCCGACCAGGTTTGGTGTGCCGACATCACCTATGTTCCGATGCCGCGAGGCCACGCCTACCTGTGTGCGGTGATGGATTGGCATTCGCGCAAGGTGCTGGGCTGGGCGCTTTCCAACACGATGGGAACCGACCTTTGCCTGGAGGCTCTGGAGAGCGCCCTGGGAGCCACCGGGCGCGTTCCCGAGATCTTCAACACAGATCAGGGCTGTCAGTTCACCTCGGCTGAATGGACGGGCCGGCTGTCCGGCTTGGGAGTGAAAATCAGCATGGACGGCCGCGGGCGTTGGATGGACAACGTCTTCATCGAGCGGCTTTGGAGGAGCGTGAAATACGAGCGGATCTATCTGTTCGAACACAGCACCCTGCCAGCCCTGCGGGTCAGCCTGGCGGAATGGTTTGACCTCTACAACCACTGGAGACCCCACCAGAACCTCGGCAACCTCACGCCCGGTGTCGTCTATCAAACATCGCCCCGGGAGCCGCAGGAGGCCTCTGAGGCGGCAACTCGGGAGGCCGCATGACCACCGGGTTGTTCACAGACTCCGGCCGTCTCCGACGAGTTTTTAGGGACCCATTCTCGACGGCCGGGCCTGTGAACAACCCTCCCCACCCCCCGGCGCGGCGAATTTGGGCAGCCTCCGCTCCAGGCTCCGCACTCCACTTCGCTACGCTTCGTTGCGTGCTGCGCCTTGCGCTCCGGCTGCCCAAATTCGAGTCCTTTCCCACTTCATCCTTGATCTGACATCCATGATCTCCTATCCATTTCCCGCACCCCGTCACCATAGCTTAGTTTAGCCACTGCGTGGCCGGACTTCGGGGTCCGCCTCA
>CAIXKE010000025.1 GCA_903919975.1 Akkermansiaceae bacterium
CGGTGCCGGGTGAGGTATTTCACAGATGGCGCGGTGATCGGCAGCAAAGAGTTTGTGAATGAGGCGTTTGCGAATGCGCGGGAGCGCTTCGGGCCGAAGCGCAAGGACGGCGCGCGGGCGATGCGAGGGAGTGGCAGCGGTGCGAAGGGGCAGCTGTGGAGTATGCGAGACCTGCGGGTGAGGGTTTGACTTGAGTTAGACTTCTAATCTGCTTCCGCTAAGCGGGGTTTGAAGCGCCTTGCATAGATCGTTGCTACGGCGAGTTCATAGGCGTCATAGTTTTCCGATCTATGACAGCTATGAATCAATCCATTATGAAGACCGAGCGGCGCGGAGTGAGGCTTGTGCGGAGATATCATGGATTTGCTGTCATAAAAAAATCCCTGCCACACGAGGTGACAGGGATTTTCGAGCGCGAACTCAACAAAAATCAACCGGGGAGCAAGTCCTTGACGGCATCACGCTCTTCTTTGAGCTCGTTGATGGTGGCGTCGATTTTGGACTGGCTGAAGGCATCGATCGGCAAGCCTTGCACGACTTCCCATTTGCCGTTTTCGGTCACGCGAATCGGCATGGAAGCCATGAGGCCTTTTTCGATGCCGTAGGAACCGTCCGAACAAACCGCGACGGAAGTCCAGTCACCGGCCGGAGTCGGGGTGATGAGACTGCGCACGGTGTCCATGGCGGCATTCGCGGCGGAGGCGGCGGAGGAGGCGCCGCGGGCCTTGATGATGGCGGCACCGCGTTGTTGAACGGTGCTGATGAAGTCGCCCTTGAGCCATTCCACATGGGAGATCACGTCGGTGACGGGACGGCCTTGGATTTTCGCGTTGGTGAAATCCGGGTATTGGGTGGCGGAGTGATTGCCCCAGATGCACATGTTGGTGACTTGGGAAACATGGACGCTGGCCTTCTTGGCGAGTTGGCTCTTGGCGCGGTTCTCGTCGAGGCGGGTCATGGCGAAGAAACGTTCTTTCGGCACGCCATCGGCATTGTTCATGGCGATGAGGGCGTTGGTGTTGCAAGGATTGCCTACCACTAGTACGCGGACGTCCTTGGCGGCATTGCGGGCGATGGCTTTGCCTTGGCCGGTGAAAATCTTGCCGTTGATGCCGAGCAGGTCGCCACGTTCCATTCCGGCCTTACGAGGCACGGAACCGACGAGCAAGGCCCAGTTGGTGTCCTTGAAGCCTTCGTTGAGATCCGAGGTGCCGACCACGTTGTTGAGCAGTGGGAATGCGCAGTCATCCAACTCCATTATTACGCCTTCTAGGGCTGCCATACCGGGTTCGATTTCAATCAAGCGGAGATTGACCGGTTGGTCAGGGCCGAAGACGAAGCCGGAAGCGATGCGGAAAAGGAGGGCGTAGCCAATCTGGCCAGCGGCTCCGGTGACGGAAACAGTAATTGGTGCTTTCATAGGATTGATACGGGAGGCGCAAAGGCTATGGGAGGTTCTGGGGCGAGGTCAACCGTCAAGCTGCAGTTGGCAATTCCTGCGCTGGTTTTATGGATTGATGCGGGGCATTCATTCCCAGTCCTTGCCGGGATATTTTGAACGGTTAATTTAAAACATGCGTTTGACATTAATGTTGGGTTAGGTTGACTCGGACTTTTCCGATGCGCGATATCAAACTTTCCGAGTCCCAGCCCAAGCAGCGTCTATTGGCCGCCGCCGAACAGTTGTTTGCCGAAAAAGGCTTTGAATCTGTGGCGGTGCGCGATGTGACGCAGCTCGCCAAGGCGAATGTGGCGGCGGTGAATTACCACTTTGGCAGTCGCGACAGACTGGTGGCGTTGGTGGTCGCTCGTTACCTTGCTCCATTCAATCAGGAGCGACTCGATCGACTCGATGTCCTGGAGCGGAGAGCTCCGAGCAAAGTGGTGCCGATCGAGGAAATTATCCACGCCTTGATTCGCCCGTTGGTGGGCATGGTGGGCAAAACTGAGCTTTCGGAGGCATTGTTCTGCAAGTTGCTGGGTCGGATCCTGGCCTTGCCGGAAGAGGCTTTGTCGGCGGAGGTGGTGGAACAAATGAAAGTTTCAAACAATCGTTTCATGCGAGCGATTGGTAAAGTCCTGCCGACCGTTCCGCAGGAGGATTTGCAATGGCGGATGCATTTTCTAGTGGGTTCGCTAGTTCACTTGCTGACGCATCAGGATTGGCTGAGGAGTTTGAGTAATGGCACCTCCGGGAGTCCGGCGCTGGAGGTCATGCTCGGGCGTTTCGTTCGTTTTGCCGCCGCAGGATTGCGCGAAGGGGTGGAAATCGAGGTGTCGGCGCCCACGGGTCCGCAGGCTTTATTTGATTTTTGAGACTGCGAGCGGGGAAATTGCCGCTGGTCTGCAAGGCCGAGTTGTGGTTTAAACAAGGCAGCTCATGATTCACCGGAGTTTAATTTTTGATTTTGACGGCACCATTGCCGACACGCTCGGCGAGACGCGACGGATCTTCAACCAGATTGCCCCGGACTACAAGTTGCGACAGGTGGGCGAGCATGAAATGGATGGTCTACGCCACCTTTCGCTCAAGCAGCTATTGGATCATTTGGAGATTCCGAAGCGGCGGGTACCGGCATTGATTGCGCGCGGGACCGGCTTGATGCGCGGCAATATCACTCGTCTGCAGCTCATTCCGGGGATGCGCGAGGTGCTGGTGGAAATGCGCCGCCATGTGGACAGTTTCGGCATTCTCACGTCCAATACCACCGCCAACGTCGATCTATTTTTAGAAAGCCACGGGCTGCGCGAGACCTTCGATTTTGTTTCCTCCACCTCCAAGCTCACCGGCAAGGCGAAGCATCTCAAGGCGATCCGCAAAACGTTTTCCCTGAGGCACGAGCAGATGCTCTACATAGGCGACGAGCTGCGGGATGTGAAGGCATCGCAAAAGGCCGGCATTCCGATCGCCGCGGTGACTTGGGGTTTTAATTCGCGCGAGGCGCTGGCGGCCGCCGAGCCGGATTATCTGTTCGACCGCCCCGCGGATTTCCTGCGCCTGCTTGCCGCCCCGTAATCCTTGGTCGGAAATCCGGGTTTCTTATTTCCGGCGCATTGACACCAGAGGGGTCCGGCGGGCAACCTCCGCCCATGCCGGAGGATCATACACCTATAGAAAACCCACCCGACGCCCCGAATCCGGAAATCGTGAGAAATTCTCTGATGCCACCGGCGGTGGTGCTGGCGTTTATCATCATCGCCTTACTCGGCGTGTTGATCGTGCTTGGGTTGCGATCCGGCATGGGGAAATCCGGCGGTGGTTTTCCCGAGTTAACCGAACTTCAAGCGGAGTCCAACGCGCTCCGTGATCAATTGAACCGCGAGCGCATGGCGATGGGATTGCGTCCGCTAGAAGGAAACTCCGAGTCGGTCGACGACGTGGCGGCACGCTTGAAAAAGGATGCCGAGACCATGGTCGCGCTTGCCACCAGCCTGCAATCGATGATCGCCGGAAAAGACGCCGACCTCAGCGCAAAAAGCTCCGAGCTCATCCGCTCCGAACAGCTCCGCCAGAGTCTAGGCGCTGAGGCTTTGCGTTTGCAGGGCGAGCTCCAGCGCTCGCTGGTGAATGGCTCCGATGCGGATCTTCTCCGTCGCGACATGAATACGCTGAAAGCCCAGCGGGATGCGTTGACCGAAGAGTTGGCCGCCGTGCGTCAGGAGTTGGCTGCTAAGGGAGGAGGGGTGGCCAAAGAGGATTACGCCGATCTTCAACGCCGCTTGGAAGAAACTCTGCGAGCCAAGGATTTCTTCGAGGCCCGGGTGAATGAATTGCAGGGCGAGGTTTCCAAGGTCCGATTGTTCGCTAGATCCGAGAATGAATTGCTGCCCGCCGCTGTCGAGTTGGTCCGCAGTCTCCGGAAATTGGAAAATCTGCCGGATTCGGAGATCTCCACGGCATATAGCAATCTAGGCGTGGATCTCGGAGCCAGCGTGCTGCAAACCCTCAGCTTTCCGACCGGATCGAGCGCGCTAGCTCCGGCCGATGAAGTGAAGATCCGCAATCTCGTTGCGGAAATCCCGGAAGGCGATCTTGTGCTTTGCATCGGCTACGCTTCGGAAACCGGCAACGTCGATAGCAACCAGACCTTGTCCTCGGATCGCTCCACCGCTGCCGCCCTGTTGTATTCTTCTATCAAAACCCCGAATCAACTCGTCCAAGCCGTCTATCTCGGACAAACGGATCGTTTCAGCAGTCGCACCCCGGAACGCAACCAGTTAGTGGAGATTTGGCGGATTCGGAAGAAGTGAGATTTCCGACACCTTTTTAAACCGCCGCCATGCCACCGCCGCCACGTCGTCCATTTCCGCCTTCCAATGGTCGGAATTCCGGGCCAACGCCCTCGAAAAAACCCGCCGCAGAAGCAAGCAGCCGCGGCTGGGATCCTGTGGCGGCTTGGTATGATAAACTCGTCGGCGAATCAGGATCGGATTACCATCAAAACGTCATTCTTCCGGCGGCTGTCCGTATACTTGCTCCGCAAGCTGGCGAGTCGATTGTTGACGTGTGCTGCGGTCAGGGCGTGCTCGCCAAGTCGTTGTTAGAATTCAAGATCGGTCGCTTCCTAGGTGTGGATGCCAGCCCGCGTTTGATCGAAGCCGCCAAGACACGTCATGGCAAAGATCCGCGGGTTTCGTGGATGGTGGCCGATGTTTGTAAGTCCGGTGCTTGGGCGGATGGCAGTCATGATGCCGCGGCATGTCTGATGGCCGTGCACGACGTCGAGGATGCCGTAGCGATGTTTTCCAACGTGTCCCGAGCGCTCAAACCCGGTGGCCGCGCGGTGTTTGTCATGATGCACCCGTGTTTCCGCATTCCCAAGCAGACGCATTGGGGGTGGGATCCTGATCAAAAAATCCAGTTTCGTCGGGTCGATCGTTATGCCACTCCGTTGGAAATTCCGATCATCACTCATCCGGGGAAGAGCACCGGTGAACAGACAGCTTTCCATCACCGGCCACTATCAGAATTACTGACTTCGTTAGGCAAAAGTGGACTGGCAGTCGTCGCCTGCGACGAGCTTTACAGTCACCGCCGCTCCCAGGGAACGGGCCCGTTCAGCAAGGCCGAGCATCTTGCCGCTGCGGAGTTTCCCCTGTTTCTTGCGCTGAAAGCCCTCAAAGTCCAATTGCCATCCTTGATCACCATTCCATGAATTCCTCAAAAACACCTCCTCATAAAGATGCGATCGCCGAAATGGAACTCTTCGACGGACTCGAAATGGAGCAAGTTTTTGTGGTGACTAACCAACGGCAAGCCGGACTTGCCTTGGACGAACTCATGAGCGCGGGTGTTGTGGGCTTTGATACGGAATCTAAGCCCACGTTTAGAAAAGGTGAAATCTCCGAGGGCCCGCACGTCCTGCAATTTGCGACGATGGAAAAGGCATTTGTATTCCAATCCCACCTGATCGAGAGCCATCCGATGATCATCGATGTGTTGAAATCTCCCGCTCTCACCAAAATCGGGTTTGGCCTTGGCGGTGATCTTCATCAGATATCCCAGCGCTTTGGCATCCGCCCGGCCGCCATCGTGGATCTGGACCGCACATTCCGAAAACTCGGCTATCGAAATTCCATCGGAGCCAAGTCCGCTGTCGCCATGCTTTTCCAGCGCAAGCTCATCAAATCCAAGTCGATCACCACTTCAAACTGGGCGCTCCGCGAATTGTCCGATCGCCAATTGCTCTACGCCGCCAACGATGCCTACGCCGCTATCCGGATTTTTCACGCACTCCAAAAAGAGCAAGCGGACGCGCTGGAAGTCGAGTGAAGCATGAGCTCCCGACGGAGCGCCGGCTTCAGCCTGCTAGTCGATCTTCCGTTCTAAAACGGAGTGGATTCCGGATAATCATGGCGAGCTGTCTGTGATTCGGGCGATTCTCACCGCAGAGGCACAATGGAGCGGAGCGACATGGACAGGAGCTATTCGCGACTTGCCCCGAAGGGGGGGGGCAGCCGACGGAGACGCCCGGGCTACTGTGGGGCGGGCGCTGGGCGCTTGGTTTTTTCGCGGGTGGTTCTTAGTTCAGTTTTTCGTGGCAGAACTGAATTCATCGCGTCAGAATTTTCCTGCATGAAACTTTTCCGATTCATCACATTTCTGCTGGTTTTGCTCGGCCTTGCGCCGTTGGTGCGCGCGCATCAGGTGGAGACGGTGGAGTTTGAGTTTCAGGTGTTGGAACATCAGTGGCGTTTGGTCGGTGAGATGGATATCGCTTATATGCTGCCGGAAACGCGCAAGCAGCCGGGAGGACAGCCGTTGAGCCGGGAGGGCGTGATGAAGGCAGCGCCGGAAGAATTAGCGCGCATCCGCCGTGAGACTGAAAACACGCTGCGTCAGTTGCTGCGTTTGACGATGGCAGGTGAAGAGTTGCCGTGGCGGATTGAGTTTCCGGATTTCGAGAAACAACCTTTCGCCTTGCCTCAGGAAATGGCGGACTGGGCGTTGCTCACGGTCCGCATCGTCGTGGATGCGCGCCCCGGTCCCGGCGATCTGCGCATTCATTGGAGCGGCGAGGAGGAGTCCGAACTCATCATTTTGACGAGCGATAGCGAGGATGGGCAAATTGTTAGCATTCAGCCTGGCGGAGAGTTGGTTTTATTACAGATTGCGGCGACGGGGGAGAGCGCCAGTGTCTCGCAATCGACTTTTGGTGGCTGGGTTCTGTCGGGTTTTCGCCACGTTCTGCCGCTGGGGCTCGACCACATGTTGTTCATTTTCGGGCTGTTTTTAATGGTTCTAAAGTGGCGGCCGTTGATGTGGCAATCACTGTTGTTCACGTTGTCCCACTCGATCACGCTCGCGCTCTGTGTGTTAGGCTGGGTGCATCTGGATTCGAAGCTCGTGGAAATCCTCATCGCGTTCAGCATTGCCTTCATCGGGGTGGAAAATCTGTTGTCCCGCAAAGTGGGTAAACTACGCTTCTTTCTGGTGTTTGCTTTCGGCCTCATCCACGGCATGGGCTTCGCCAGTGTGATGGCGGATAAGGTGAAGGGCATCCCGCACGCTCAGTTGGCACGACCATTGTTAGGATTCAATATCGGTGTGGAGCTCGCGCAAATCACCGTTCTGGCGGCGGCCTTCCTCCTGTTCCTGCCGCTCAAGAAACACACCCGTAAGGTGCAGACCGTGGGTTCGGCCATCGTCGCTTTAGCCGGTATCGGCTGGATGATCGAGCGGATTTGGTTCTCGTGAGAAGTCGCATTTTCGGGCGGGATGAGGATTTTCTGCGAGCTATGCTCGACTCCGCGGCGGCGATGGTATGGATTTGCCCGCCATGAGTGTGAGCCCGCCGAAACCCGCAACCCAATCTGTTGACCTTGAAATCAAGGACGCCCAATTGATTTTCAACCGCGTCTGGAGGGATCTTGAACAGGAATTTGGACGCTCAGCGCTCCAGTTTCCCAAAGAACTCATCCTCCTCGGCGGCGCGCCGGGGGCGGGGAAGGGGACCAACACCGAGTTCATCCGTAAAATCCGCGATATTTCCGCGGAACCGATCGTGATCAGCCAATTATTGGATTCGCCGGAAGCCCGGAAAATCAAGGCCGGCGGCGGCATGGTGGGGGATGAGGAGGTGCTCCGCTTGTTGCTCCACGAGCTTCTTGAGCCGCAGTTTCGCGATAGTGCGGTGCTGGACGGGTTTCCGCGGACCAAGGTCCAGGTGGAATGTCTCAAGATGTTCTACGATCAGATGATTCAGTTGCGGCGGGAGTTTTCCCACACTCCGGAAGCCCATCATTTCCGGCAGCCGACCTTCCACATCATGGTGCTCTTCGTCGATGAGGCGGAAAGCATCGCCCGCCAGCTCAAGCGCGGTCAGGAAACCCTCGCCCACAATGCGGAAGTCACACAGTCCGGCATCGGCGAGTTATGGGAAGTGCGCAATACCGACTTCGACGAGAATCTCGCGCGCAACCGATATCGGACGTTCAAGGAGAAAACCTACGACGCGCTGGTCTCCCTCAAACAGATTTTCCATTACCATTTTATCAACGCGCAGGCGCGGATTGAGGTTGTTCAGGAAAACATCATCCGCGAGCTGGAGTATCAGAGTTCGCTCGAACTGGACCCCCGCACCTATGACTTATTGCGCCATATCCCCTTGGCCGACGATATCGTCCTGCACGCCCGCCAGGAACTCGTCAATCGCCTGGATGAATATCAGGTCGAAAATCCCGAACTGCTCGTGGCGGTCGTTGATTTCATCCAGGATAAAACGATGCCCATCATCAAGCGGTACGCCGTCAGCGGACGTGCGATGATCAACACCGAGGACGGGCTATTCGAAAACCCGGTCGCCCTTGCGATCCTGATCGACATCTTCTCCGAGCGCGGCTTCCGCGCCAGCGTGGACATCCACCTTCAAGAGATCCCCGAACGTTTTGACCTGATCACCGGCCGGATCGAAATCCGTAAAAAACGGGTCTATCGCATCACCGTGCTCTTTGGCGGATCTCAAATCCGTCGCGGCTGAGCTTCAGCTTGCGGGTGGGCCTTCCGGCACTTGCAGGACTGCGCCTTTGATTAGGCGGCAGAATTCCTTTTTGGTGACTTGGTGCAGCGTTCCTTCCTTGGAATCGAGGTCCTTCATCGACTTGTATTCGATGGCCAATCGCTCCCAGGTCACGATGCGAAAATAGTCATCTCCCTTTTTCCAAACTTGCCCTTGCTCCAAATGCATGCCGCTTGAATAGAGCCGATTACCGGCATTGGCCATGGAAATCATGCGGGGCTGGGACAGGACCCTCCTTTGTCCCCCGGATTTTTCGGCTAGCTGGATTTACGGCTTGGAAGTGGACTGGTCACGGGTTGTCATAGCTGCGCGATGGCCTATCTTAACGAAAATTTCCTTCTGCACTCACCCACGTCATGCCGCCTCTTCCATGAGGTGGCGAAAGACCAGCCGATCATCGATTATCACTGCCATCTCTCTCCTCGGGAGATCGCCACCAATCACCGGTGGGGCAACCTCGCTGAAATCTGGCTTGGTGGAGATCACTACAAATGGCGCCTGATGCGGGCGAATGGCGTGACTGAAGACCTAATCACCGGCGACTCCACCCCGCGTGAGAAATTCCAAGCATGGGCGGAAACCGTGCCCTTTACCTTGCGCAACCCGATTCATCACTGGACCCACATGGAACTCCAGCGCTACTTCGGGATCGATCTGATCCTCAGCCCGGACACCGCCGATGAGATTTGGGAACGCGCCAATGCGAAACTCGCCGAACCTGATTTCTGCGTGCATGGATTGTTGAAAAAATTCGATGTACGCGTGGTTGGCACCACCGATGATCCTGCGGATGCGCTGGATGATCACGCCGCCATCGCCGCATCCGATCTCACCACGTTGGTGGTTCCTACCTTCCGGCCGGACAAGGCATTGCTGGTCGATCGGCCCGATCTCTTGAATCCTTGGTTGAAGAAACTCGAAGCCACGGCGGACATCGATATAGTTCATCTATCCGATCTGTTGGCCGCCCTGCAAAAGCGTCATGACGATTTCCACGCCGCAGGCGGACGTTTGTCCGACCATGGACTCGACCGCGTTCCGGCGCTGCCTTGTTCCGATGAGGAGGCCGCTCTGATTTTTGACAACGCACGTGCGGGCAAAGCCGCGACTCAGGAGGAAAAGGAGAAATTCTCGTTCTATCTGATGGTGTTTTTCGGCCAGCTCGACGCCGCGAAAGGCTGGACCAAGCAACTCCACCTCGGAACCTTCCGAAATGCGAACTCCCACATGTTTGCCAAGCTTGGTCCTGATTCCGGATTCGATACCATCGGCGATACCACTCAAGGTGCCGCTCTGGTGACTTACCTCGACACACTCGCCCGCCAGGAAGCACTGCCAAAAATGGTGCTGTATAACCTCAATCCGCGCGATAACTACCTCTTCGCCTGCCTCACCGGCGCGTTCCAGGACGGCACATTCCCCGGCAAGATCCAGTTCGGCTCCGGTTGGTGGTTCCTCGATCAGAAAAATGGCATGGAACTTCAACTTGATGCGCTCTCGGCCACCGGCCTGCTCTCGCGATTCGTCGGCATGCTCACCGATTCCCGCTCGTTTCTTTCATTCCCGCGCCACGAATACTTCCGGCGGATTCTGTGCAATCTGATCGGCACCGAAACCGACCGCGGTGAGTTGCCCGATGACTTTCCCGCACTCTCCGACCTGATCCGTGCGGTTTGTTTCAAAAACGCGAAACGTCACTTCGGATTCAATGTTTGATTGAAAATACAAAGTCGCAATTCGTCAGCTCGGTTTACTCCACTTGAATCGCGCTTATACTAAAATGAACGCTCATGAACTCGGTTGCCGTAACGGTCGATGATCTGAATATCCCCAATCTCGGCCCACGCGAGATTCCATCGCCAGGTTGCGCTCGCGACTTTGCCGCGGAGGGTTCGTCCTGGCATTCGGATGGCGATCGCATCGTGCTCGATGACCACATGGACTCGATTCGCGTGGCCATGAAAAATGACATCGATCCGCCGTCGATCGAACTCGCCGGCCCTCGCCGTGAAATTTTTTTCAACCCAGCGGAAACCTGCATCGCCATCGTTACCTGCGGTGGCCTGTGCCCGGGTATCAATGACGTCATCCGCTCGCTCGTCATGCAGGCCTATCACACCTATGGAGTTCGGCAGATTTTGGGAATTCAGTATGGTTTTGAAGGGTTGGATCCTAGTTGCGGACACAAGCCGATCGAACTCACGCCGGACAGCGTGGACAATATTCCCACCTTCGGCGGATCGATCCTCGGAACTTCCCGCGGGAAACGCGAAGTCAAGGTGATGGTCAACCGGCTTGAGTCGCTCGGCGTGAACATGCTTTTCGTCATCGGTGGTGACGGATCCCAAAAGGGCGCTCAGGCGATTTACGAAGAAACCCAGCGCCGTGGTGGTCGCATGGCTATTCTCGGGGTGCCGAAGACCATCGATAATGACATCATGTTCATGGATCGCAGTTTCGGCTATCAGACTGCATTTGCCGCTGCTTTTCATGCCGTCATTTCTGCGCACACCGAAGCACGCGGCGCTCGCAACGGGCTGGGTCTCGTGAAATTAATGGGCCGCGATTCCGGTTTCATCGCTTGCTCCGCCGCGCTCGCAACGGGTGAAGCCAATGCGGTGCTGATTCCGGAAGTGCCATTCAAACTCGAAGGACCGGGTGGCCTGCTGCATTTTCTAGAGCAGCGCATCACCAGTCGCGGTCACGCCGTCATAATCACCGCTGAGGGCGCGGGCCAGGATCTCATTCCCGATGCCGAAGCCGTCACCGATAAATCAGGAAACCGACTGCACTCGGACATCGGATTGTTTCTCAAAGAAAAAATCACCGAGCATTTCAAGGCCCGGAATATCGAACTCAACCTGAAATACATCGATCCGAGTTATCTCATCCGCAGCATTCCCGCCGCGCCGGAAGACCGGATATTCTGCCTGAATCTAGGACGTCACGCCGTGCACGCCGGCATGGCTGGCAAGACCGGAATGGTCGTCGCGCGCTGGCATCAAAGCTATGTCCATCTGCCGATGAGTCTCGTCACCCGCGGCCGCCGTAAGGTCGATCCTACTGGCGATCTCTGGCGCTCGGTGGTCGAAGCCACCGGCCAACCAGCGAGAATGGGAGTTTGACCCGAATCCCCACTGCGCAAAATGCGCAGCATCGGGCAAACTAGGCGGAGCCAATTAGGACCTCGTGGTCTTAATTACCATCGTGAGCGAGACAGCAACCCTACAACGGCCCGTCGGAATGCCAACGATGGAAGGATATGACTTCGATGATCGCCCTTTCCTAGTCTTCTGGGAAATCACCCGGGCCTGCGCCTTGGCGTGCAGTCACTGCCGGGCGGAGGCTCAACCCAAACGTCATCCGGACGAACTCGATCCCGCCCAATCCCTCAAACTCATCAACCAACTTGCTGAGTGGAAACCGCCGATGCTCATCCTGACCGGAGGAGATCCGCTAATGCGCCGCGACGTGCTCGACCTCGTCCGCGCCGCGACCGACGCCGGCCTGCACGTCGGACTCAGCCCATCCGCCACCGAGCGTTTGTTGCATACGGATTTTGCGGAAATCAAAGCCGCCGGGGTGAAACGCATGTCGTTGAGTCTCGATGGAGCCACCCGCGAGACCCACGATTCATTCCGCGGCGTGAATGGCACATTTGATCGGACGATCGAAGCCGTGCGCCGCGCTCACGAAGTCGGCTTGGAACTCCAAATCAACACCACCCTCACACGTGGCAATATGAACGAATATGAGGCTTTCAAAAACCTCATGTTCCAACTTAAGCCCGCCATGTGGAGCGTTTTCCTGCTGGTTCCCACCGGTCGCGCCGGTTTGGAGGATTTGCCCGACCCGGAAGACATCGAACGCGTTTTCGAAGATATGGCCGGTCTGGTCGGCAAGGCTCCATTCGCCGTGAAAACCACCGAGGGCCACCACTTCCGCCGCGTCGTCATGCAGAAAATGGGCGGCGGCGCATCCCGCCCGCGTCCGGGCATGCGCTCGCCTCTCGGCATCCGCGATGGCCGCGGCGTCATGTTCATCTCCCACATCGGGGAGGTTTCTCCCAGCGGCTTCCTGCCGATGGTTTGCGGCAACGTGAAAGATACCAACCCTTCGGAAATCTATCGGAATCACCCGCTCTTCGTCTCCTTGCGCGACAATGACGCCCTCGGCGGAAAATGCGGTGAGTGCGAATACCGGTCGGTCTGCGGTGGCTCCCGCTCCCGCGCTTATGGCGTGTGTGGCGATCCTTTCGCTGCCGATCCAGCCTGCGTCTATCAACCCCAAAAGCGTCTAACCCCTAATTAACCACCCCGATCATGATCAATCTCACTAAACTCTGGACTGGCGTCGCTCAACCCGCTGACTCGCTTCGCTACGGCGGCGGAAATGGCCATGGCAGCTGCATGCCCACCGAGGCGAGGGCCCGTAAACCCATCACCGTCTGGAACATCACCCGCACCTGTAACCTACGCTGCGTTCATTGTTATTCGGATTCGAACGCCATGCAATATCCCGGCGAGCTGACCTGGGAACAAATGGAAAAAGTCGTTGCGGATCTCTCCGCCTATGAGGTGCCCGCCCTACTGCTTTCCGGCGGTGAACCGATGATTCATCCACGGTTTTTCGATCTCGTGGATCTCGCGACCGAAGCGGGATTGAAACTAACCATTTCCACCAACGGCACACTCATCACGCCTGAAAAAGCCGCATTGCTCAAGGCTGCGAATGTTGCCTACGTCGGCATCTCGCTCGATGGCATCGGCAAGATTCACGACGAATTCCGCCGCAAGGAAGGCGCCTTCGACGGTGCCGTGCGCGGATTTAAAAATTGCCACGACGTCGATCAGAAAACCGGTCTCCGCCTCACGCTCACCCGCCACAACGTCGAGAACATCAACCAGATTCTCGACTTCATCGAAGACAAGGAAATCAAGCGCGTCTGTTTCTATCACCTCGTGCCTGCCGGCCGCGGTAGTGAAATGCAAGTCCTCGGTGCCGATGAGGCCCGTGGTGCCATCGACACCATGCTTGCCCGCGTCGAGAGTTGGCACAAACAAGGCATCGACCGCGAATTGCTCACGGTCACTCAACCCGCCGATGGCGCCCATTTGCTCGTGCGGATGGAAAACGAAAATCATCCGAATCTCGACGAAGCCCGCCGCTTACTCACATGGAACGGCGGCGGTGCAAACAGCTCCGGCCGCGGCATCGCCAACATCGATACCCAAGGCGACGTCCATCCCGATCAGTTCTGGCAGGACATTGTGCTCGGCAATGTGAAAAAATTGCCGTTCTCCCAAATCTGGGAGGGGAAAAATCAGGAGTCCGCCGAAGTGCTCTCCACCATTCGCTCGGTCGGCCTGCTTTCGCTCGAAGAACGCCAAGCTCGTATGACCGGACCCTGCGCTGATTGCAAATGGTTCAATATCTGCGGCGGCGGATTCCGCACCCGCTCCTATTTTGCCAACAATGGCGACCTCTGGGGCTCCGATCCCGGATGTTACCTCCGCGCTGAAGAACGCCTCGCCACCTGCGAAGTCGCCTGATCCGCCAACCACAATAAGCCCGCCTCACGTTGAGCTCACGGCTTGGTAGAGGTGGTGGTGACGACGGCAAGCGCATGATCCTCGGAGTCAGTTGCGCCCTCTCCGAGGCGGAAGTCCACTGGCGCGGGTTCCTCGCCGGCCTCAAGGAGCGCGGTATCGGCATCCCGGATCGCACCCTGCCATTTTTTCAATACCCGCAAAGCGGGACCAAGCATTGTGTGGTCGACCTTTAGACTCTAACCCAATTCTTCCTCGATGAACTCAAGCACGAGGTCGATGAGTTCGTCTAGGCTGGCGGGGAGATCTTCTTCGATTGTGGCGAGGTATTCCGCTTCGGTTTCGCTGTAGTCGTTGCGGTCCTCGCTGCGGGTTTCGCACCAACGGCTGGCGTTGAGAGGGTCGACCATGCTGGTGGCGCCGACCAACTCGAACGAGTTGATCACCCGCTGGTGATTCACTCCGCTGTGCCAAAATCCATGCAAGCCGTCGTCGCTTTCAAGCACCGGAACAGTCTCATACACGTCCATCAGCGCACGTTCTTCGCGGCTGAGAACCCGCTCGGCCGATTCGCTTTCAAGGCGATCTACGAGAATCTCAACTTTTTCGGGCCATTCAATCGGATCTTGGGAAAACATATCGCGCGGATCTAGGATAGGGGAGCAGCCCTTGCAAAGGCAATTTATCAAAGGGTGGATGAGTTGTTAGTTTTCAGTGTTCATTTTTCAGGGAAGAGAAGAGGAAGAAGATGCTACGAGAAGGAATGGGAGGGCGAAATCACTTCGTTTAGTGAGCAATGAGCAGGCGGAGTTGCTTGGCGCGGAGTGGGTGTGAGTATGAACAGTTACTGGCTTGCCTTTGTCGGGGGATTGAGTCCAAACTCCGTCGCCCGATGAGTGACGAAACCTTGCCCAATTCAGAAATCATCCTCTACCAGACTGAGGATGGCCGCACGCGCGTGCAATGTCGGTTTGAGAATGAAACGGTTTGGCTGACACAGGCGCAGATGGCGGACTTGTTCCAGACGACGAAGCAGAATGTCGGGCAGCACCTGAAAAGTCTCTTTGCCGAGGGCGAGCTAGTGCAGAATTCAGTTGTAAAGGATTCCTTTACAACTGCCGGTGACGGGAAGAACTACGCGACAAAGTTCTACAATCTGGATGTCATCATCTCGGTGGGTTACCGGGTGAAATCGCTGCGGGGCACGCAATTTCGGATTTGGGCTACGCAACGTCTGCGGGAATACATCGTGAAGGGCTTCACAATGGACGATGAGCGGCTGAAGGAATCCGGCGGCGGCGCGTATTTTGACGAGTTGCTGGAGCGCATCCGCGACATCCGGTCGTCGGAAAAGGCTTTTTGGCGCAAGGTGCTCGATATTTACGCCATGAGCGCGGACTATGACCCGCATACGGAGGCGTCTCAGCTTTTCTTTGCCACCGTGCAGAACAAGATGCACTGGGCGGCGCATGGGCAGACGGCGGCGGAAGTCATCGCGGCCCGCGCGGACGCGGCGAAACCGAACATGGGGCTGATGACCTGGCCTGGCAGCCACCTGCGGAAAACCGATGTGGCAGTGGCCAAAAATTACCTGAACGAGCAGGAACTCGGTGATTTGAATCTGATTGTATCTCTCTACCTCGATTTCGCCGAACTTCAGGCCCGTAGTCGCCGGGTGATGACCATGCGTGACTGGATCGCGAAGTTGGATGATTTCATGCGGATCAGCGAACGTGAAATTCTCACCCACGCGGGGAAGGTGAGCCACGAAGGGGCGCTCGCGCGAGCGGAAGAGGAGTTTGAAAAGTTTCGACGCATTGAGGATGCGAAACCTTCGCTGGTGGAACAGCATTTCATCGAAGCCATCGAGCAGGTGAAGCAGCTGGAGAATGGCAAACGCGCGAAGAAGAAAAAGCCATGAGCATCGCATCCCACTGGTTTCAGGCATCGGAGGGGATGGGTGATTTCATGGGGATCCGCTATGGACGGGTTTCGCAGGGGTCTGACGAGGTGGAGTGGGTGTTCGTGTCTCACTGCGATTGCGACGGGATCGGCGGCTTGGTTAGGCTGTTGCGGGAACGAGGGGCGGAGATTGGGAATCTCCCGGAAACGAAGCATCCGTGCCGTGGCGTGATCGGTCCGTTGTGGAGGCTCTGGCGTGCGAGCCGAAAGGAGCCGGAGTGTGCCAACCGCAGGGATTGGCAGCTCACGGGCCCGGCGGAAATGGGAGTCGGCACGGCGGTGGCGTGGCATCTTTTCACGGAAGAGGAAACGCAGGCAATCCGCGAGCGCTGCCAGCGGGAGCAAGTGACGGTGAACAGCCTGCTACTGAAACACCTGGATCAGGCCGTTCGGCCGGAGATCCGGAGGCCACAGGCGAAGATTCCATGGATGATCCCGGTCAACCTGCGGGGAGACATCCATCACGCGGACGCTACGGAAAATCATGTGAGCTGTGTGGATGTTCGGATTGCAGCGGACGATTCAGTGGGAGCGGTTCAAGAGCAAGTGCGCCAACGCTTGGAGCGCGGTGAGCATCGGGCCAATGCCTTGTTGCTGGAACTCGGGAGGCTTCTGTCTCACGGGGCGAAAGTGAAATTTCTGGAGAAAGATCGCGGTAAGCCGGCGGGAAACATCGGGGCGTTTTCGAATCTCGGCGTTTGGGATTCAGAGAAGAAGATCGACACCCACGACTCCTGGCTGTTTTGCCCGCCCGTGGTGAAGGGTCAGCTTTTGGGCGCCGGTTGCGTGACGTTTCAGAATCGGTTAGGACTGGCGGTTCAGGGGCATCCCAACTTGTCGGGTGCTGGGGGGCTCACGAGCATCTGGATAAAGCGGTGGGTTGGGGGGATGGCGAATGGCGAATGTTGAATGTTGAATGTTGAATGTTGAAGAGAAGAGAAGAGAAGAGAAAGATGTGATAGGTGAATTTCTTTGCGCTCCTTGCGTTCTTTTGCGGCCAATCATCTTCGTTTGAAGAAGTTGAAGTGGGTGCGCCCGGCGAAGCGCACCCTAACTGGGAATAGCTGCTGCGATCAATGATCGCCGCTGCGGGTCAATGTCTGAAGTGGCGGTGGCCGGTGAAGACCATGGCCATGCCGGCGGCGTCGGCGGCGGCGATGACTTCTTCATCGCGCATGGAGCCGCCGGGTTGGATGCAGGCGGTGGCTCCGGCGTCGATGGCGGATTGTAGGCCGTCGGCGAAGGGGAACATGGCGTCTGAGGCGACGATACTGCCTTTGAGGTCGAGCCCGGCTTCCTTGGCTTTCCAGATGGCGATGCGTGAGGAATCAACACGGCTCATTTGACCGGCACCGATGCCGAGGGTGCGGTCGGTGGTGGCGTAAACGATGGCGTTTGATTTGACGTGTTTGACGATGCGCCAACCGAAGCGCATGGCGCGCATTTCTTCTTGGGTGGGTGGGCGTTTGGTGACGACTTTCGATTCCAGGTTATCGAGTCCGAGAGCGGTGTGATCGCGGTCCATGACCATGACGCCACCGGGGCAGGAGCGGATGACGGCGGATTTTTTCTCTACCAGATAGGCGTCGTTCATTTTCATGAGGCGCAGGTTTTTCTTTTTCTGGAGCAGCGCGCGGGCATCGGCTTCGAATTCCGGGGCGATGATGACATCGGTGAAGATTTCCGAGATCACGCGGGCGAGTTCGAGGGTGAGAGGGCGGTTGCAGACAATGACGCCGCCGAACGGGGCTTGGCGGTCGGTTTCGAATGCCTTCTGCCAAGCGACGCGGAGATCCTCGTCATCCTGGCCGACGCCACAGGGGTTGGTGTGTTTGAGGATGGCGACGGTGGGCCGGACGAAATCGAGGATGATATCGGCGGCGGCTTCGATATCGAGGATGTTGGTATAACTCAGTTCCTTGCCTTGAACTTGGGTGAAAAACTCGCGGAAATTGCCGTAGAGCGAGCATTTTTGATGTGGATTGTCACCGTAGCGGAGTTCCTGTTCGAGCGGCAGGCTGAGGGTGAAATTGCAGCAAGTGCCGGTGCGGCATTGGCCGAGGTAGTTGGTGATGGCAGCGTCGTATTGCGAGGTGCGGAGGAAGACTTTGACGGCGAGTTGTTCGCGGAAGCCCTTGGTGGTCTCGCCATTGTTCTCCTTCATCTCCTCGATGACTTTGGCATAGTCCGCGGGATCGACGATCACGGTGACATGCGAATGGTTTTTTGCGGCGCTGCGGAGCATCGATGGACCGCCGATGTCGATGTTTTCGATGGCTTCATCGAGCGTGACACCGGGTTTCTTGATCGTTTCCTCAAACGGATAGAGATTCACCACGACAAGATCGATGGGCGGGATGTTGTTCTTCTTCGCTTGGGCGAGGTGCTCTTGGTCGTCGCGGCGATGGAGGAGGCCGCCGTGGACTTTCGGGTGGAGGGTTTTGACGCGGCCGTCGAAAAGTTCGGGGGCGCCGGTGTATTCTGAAACATCGATGACCGGCAGGCCTGCATCGCGCAGGGCTTTGGCGGTGCCGCCGGTGGAGAGCAATTCGACTCCGAGGTCGTGGAGTTCCTTGGCGAATTCGGCGAGGCCGGATTTGTCCGAGACGGAGAGCAGGGCGCGGGTGATGGGCATGGCGGTTGGTCTTTCGCGGGTTTGGATGGCTGGACGGCAGGTACCGAACAGCGGGCACCCCGTAACCAAGCGCGGGGTTCGGAGCAAGCGGAATAGGGTGGGGATAATCCCGCGTTCTTCCCGATTGACCGATGCGCCTGAAGCGCCGAACGTCCATCCATGCCGAGCAAGTCCGATCTTCTCGATCTCCAGTTCATCGATGCCCGCCACAAGTTCATTGATCTTGCGGCGTTTCTTGATCGCATCGACCGCCACCCCGGCGATAGCGATTTCCGCATCGAGGCGATGAAAAACGCGCTTTCCATTCTGCTCTCGGACCGCCCGGACCGCGCCCGCGCCGTTCTGGAGGCGCTATCGGATCAAACCATGGAGCCGATTCCGCAAGCGACGATCCAAGGGGCATTCGGAGCGCCCATTCCCGCCGCCCGTTGAATTTCCCGGCATTCAGCTATTTTTTCTCATGCGCTACATCGAACCCCACGCCCACATGGTCAGCCGGACGACGGATGACTATGAAAAACTTGCGCTCACCGGGTGTGAGGCGGTCTGCGAGCCGGCATTCTGGGCCGGCTTCGATCGCTCGTCAGCCGAGGGGTTTCACGATTACTTCCGCCAACTCACCGAGTATGAACCGCGGCGCGCCGCGAAATTCGGCATCAAACATTTCTCTTGGCTCTGCATCAATCCGAAGGAAGCGGATGATCCCGGATTCGCTCGCGAAGTGATGAGCCTGTTTCCGGAATTCCTGAAATCGCCGACCGTGCTCGGCATCGGTGAGATCGGGCTCAACAAAAACACCCGGAACGAAATCATGATCTTTGAGGAGCATGTGCAAATCGCGCTCGATCACGATCTGCCCATCCTCATCCACACACCGCATCTGGAGGACAAACTCAAAGGCACCCGTCTCACTCTCGAAGCACTGGCGAATTTCTCGAAACTCGATCGCGGCAAGGTGATAATCGATCACGTCGAAGAGCACACCGTGTCCCAAGTGCTCGATGCGGGTTACTGGGCGGGCATGACGCTTTATCCGCATAGCAAATGCTCGTTAGACCGCGCGATCGATATCTTGGAAATCCACGGACCGGAGAGGCTTTGGATGAATTCCGCGTGCGATTGGGGGATCTCCGATCCTCTCGCTATCCCCAAGTGCGCTCTGCAGATGAAGGCTCGCAGCCATGATCGCGCCGCTATCGAGCGCGTCATCTACCAGAATCCGCAGACCTTCCTCAGTCAATCGCCGAGGTTTGTGCTCTGATGGTGGATGTTGCCTATTACATTTCAAGCTGCGGGCGATCGGCCTCGGGCCAGTCGATGTGGAAGAACTTGCCGCGTGGTTGGTCGGTGCGTTCGTAGGTGTGGGCACCGAAGAAATCACGTTGGCCTTGCAGAAGGTTGGCGGGGAGTTTTTCCGAGCGATAGCCATCGTAGTAGGAGAGCGCGCTGCCCATGCAGGGAGCGGGCACACCTTGGAGGGCGGCGGTGGCGATGACTTTGCGCCATTGCGGTTGGAGCTTGGCGACCTCGCCTTGGAAATACGGGTCTAGCAGAAGGTTGGCGAGTTTGCCATCGCGTTCGAAGGCTTCGGTGATCTTCTGCAGGAAGACGGCACGGATGATGCAACCGCCTCGGAAAATCTGCGCGATTTTCCCGAAGTCGAGTTTCCAGTCGTATTCGGTTTGCGCCTCACGCATGAGCTGGAAGCCTTGGGCGTAGGAACAAATTTTCGAGCAATACAGCGCGGCGTGGATGGCCTCGATGAGTTCTTCCTTGTCGCCGGTGTAGCGGCTGTCAGGACCTGTTAGTATCTTGCTGGCGGCGACGCGTTCGTCCTTCACGGCGGAAACGCAGCGGGCGAACACGGCTTCGGCGACGGTGGGAGCGGGCACGCCCATGTCGAGCGCGCTGGTGCTGGTCCATTTGCCGGTGCCTTTTTGGCCGGCGGTATCGAGGATCATGTCCACAAGATCGCCACCGGTCATCGGGTCTTTTTGGGCGAGCACCTCGCCGGTAATTTCGATGAGGAAGCTATCGAGCACACCGGTGTTCCACTTGCGGAACACGGCGGCGATTTCCGGCGCGGACATGCCGAGCAGTTTGCGCATGAGGTCATAGGCTTCGCAGATCATCTGCATGTCGCCGTATTCGATGCCGTTGTGGACCATCTTGACGTAGTGGCCTGCGCCGTTTTCGCCGATGTAAGTGGCGCATGGCACGCCGCCGACGATCGGTTTGCCGGGAGCGGCACCCTTGAGTTCTTTGCCGGTGACGGGATCGACTTTCGCCGCGATGGCATTCCAAACCGGTTCGATGTGCGAATAGGCATCGCGATCGCCGCCGGGCATCACAGCCGGGCCGAAACGTGCGCCTTCTTCACCGCCGGAAACTCCGCTGCCGATGAACAGGAAACCTTTTTCCTTGAGTTCTTTTTCGCGGCGGATGGTGTCGGTCCACTTGGCGTTGCCGCCATCGATGATGATGTCACCGGGTTCGAAAACCTGGGTGAGCGCGTTGATCACGGCATCGGTGGCATTGCCGGCTTGCACCATGATCACGGCGCGGCGCGGACGCTTCAGGCTGGCGGCGAATTCCTCCATGGTTGGGAATCCAACCAGGCCACCGGGAGTATCCGGATTTTCCGCCACGAATTTCTCCATGGTGGAGGTGGTGCGGTTATACACGGAGATCTTGAATCCGTGGTCGGCGATGTTGAGGGCAAGGTTCTGCCCCATGACGGCGAGGCCGATGAGTCCGATATCTGAGAGTTGGTCTGACATGATGATGTTTGGTTGAATTGAAAGTTTGTTGGTGGAGTGAAATTTTGAAGCACAGATTACTCAGATTGAATTCAGAGAAAATTCATCATCTTCATAATCTGTGTTCTCTGTGAAATCTGTGATTAATTTTTTGAATTTAAGATTTATCGAACGACGCGGGCGCCGCCGCCGCCGATGACTTTTTCGACTTCCTTGCGGGTGACCATCGAGGTGTCGCCGGGAGTGGTGGAGGCGAGCGCGCCGTGGGCGGCTCCGTATTCGACGGCTTTCTGGGCGTCGTTGAATTCGAGGAATCCGAACTGGACACCGGATGCGAAGCTATCGCCGCCGCCAACGCGGTCCAGGATTTCGAGGTCGGGGTATTTGCGGGATTCGTGGAATTGTCCGCCGTGCCAGAGGATGGCGGACCAGTCATTGACCGTTGCGGTTTTCACGCCACGCAGGGTGGTGGCGGCGACTTTGAAGTTCGGAAACGCTTTCACAGCGGTTTCGATCATCGTTTTGAAAGCATCGAGTTCGATGTTGGAAATGTTGTGATCCACACCTTCGACTTCGAAGCCGAGCGAAGCGGTGAAGTCTTCTTCGTTGCCGATCATGACATCGACGTATTTCGCGATTTCACGGTTCACTTCCTGCGCCTTGCCGAGGCCGCCGATGGTTTTCCAGAGCGACGGGCGGTAGTTGAGGTCGTAGGAAACGACGGTGCCGTATTTGTTAGCGGATTTGACGGCTTCAACGGTGAGTTCGGCGGTGGTTTCGGATAGAGCGGCGAAGATTCCGCCGGTGTGGAACCAGCGCACGCCGAGCTTGCCGAAGATGTGGTCCCAATCGATGTCGCCGGGTTTGAGTTGGGAGGCGGCGGTATTGCCACGGTCCGGATTTCCAACCGCGCCGCGGATGCCGAATCCACGTTCTGTGAAGTTGAGTCCGTTTCTAACCGATCGGCCGATGCCGTCGTCTTCGCGCCATTGGATGAAGTCGGTGGCGACGCCGCCCTGCATGATGAAATCCTCGACGAGGTGTCCGATCTCGTTATCCACGAAGGCGGTGACGACGGCGGTTTTGCAACCGAAGCATTTCCGCAAGCCGCGGGACGTGTTGTATTCTCCGCCGCCTTCCCAGACTTGGAAGTTGCGGGCGGTGCGGATCCGGCCTTCACCGGGATCGAGACGGAGCATGACTTCGCCGAGAGAGATCTGGTCGAAGGTGCATTCGGATTTTGGTTTGATGGTTAGGGGCATGATTTTTTGGATTCAGATTTATTTAACCGCAGATGGACTCAGATGAACTCAGATAAGATTGGATGAAAGAATTTATGGATCAAATTTCTTCATTAACGTTTATCTGCGTTCATCTGCGGTTTATGTTTTCTTTGATCTATTCTGCTACTTTAAAACCGGAGATTTTCCAGCGGGGCTTGCGGGCTTCGGCGGCGAGTTCGTTGAAGGCTTGGATTTCGGCTTCGGAGAAGAGTAGTCCACCGTTTTTCGCGGAGCGGGCGGCGGCTTGGGCTTCGATCTGGCCGGGGAGCATGCAGTTTTCATTGCCATGGCCGAGGATGTCTTGGACGACAGCCTTGACGTTTTCAGATTGCGAGCGGCCTTTGGCGAATGAGCCGGAGCTCATGGCGTCGGGATGCCAGACTTGGAAGAAGAAACAGCAGGTGCCTTTTTCGCCTTCGGGAACACTGTCCCAACGGTTGCGGATGGTGGGGAGCGAACCACCGATGAAGCCGCCGATGATTTCATTGAGGAGGGCGAGGCCGTAGCCTTTGTGCGCGCCGAAGGGCACAAGGTATTTCGCGGCGTTCGGTTCGGTGGTGGGTTGGCCGTTTGCATCGACGGCGGCACCTGGTGGCAATTGTTTGCCTTCGCGGGCGAGTTGTTGGACGCGGCCCATGGCGACCACGGAGGTGGCCCAATCGATGACGATCGGATAACCGAGGGAATCGGCGGTGGGGAAACCCCAGCTGTGCGGATTGGTGCCGAGGGTGGGATATTTGCCGCCGAAGGGAACGACTTCCGCGAGTGCGGCGGTGCAATTCGTGTAAGCGATGTAGCCACGGCGCGCGGCTTCCATCACATAGCCGCCGCCCCAGAGGTAGTGGAAGGCGTTGTCCACGGAAACCATGCCGACGCCATATTTATCGGCGAGTTTGATGGCGGCTTCGATGGCGGCGTAGCCGGTGGCTTGGCCTAACTTTTTGTTAGCATTCCAAACTTCCGAACCACGGAAGCGGGTTTTTACTTTTTCGATCTTTGCCTTGGGCACGCAACCACCGGCGGCCGAGCCGAACAGGTGGTCGAGGTGAAGTGCTTTGAGCGCGTTGTGGGTGCGGATGCCATTGCGGGTGGCCTCGGCGCAGAATCGCGCGCCATCGGCGGCTTCAGTGGCGCTGTAACCCCGCTTGCGGTAAGCGGCGGCGACGAGCGCGTTGTGTTGCTCTTCGGGGACGACGTAGAAGATTTCGGACATGGTGGTGATAAGTTAGGTGGTAGGAAAGTGGCGCGGGCATCCTGCCCGTCGCCTCTATTTTTGGCAGCGGGCAGGATACCCGCGCCACTTTTCATTAGAGAAGTGCGTCGGGCGGGGCAACGGCGTTGACTTGCGCCAGCGGTTTTTCGCCACGGAGCAGGTGGAGGAGGTTTTGAGCGGCCATCATCGCCTGGCGTTGGACGCTTTCGTAGGTGCGCGATCCGATGTGCGGGGTGATGATCGAGTTCTTCACGGTGAGCAGCGGGTGATCGGGGCGGGGTGGTTCTTCATCGAGCACGTCGCCGCCGTAGCCGCCGACTTTTCCGCTTTCGAGGGCGGCTGCGAGATCCTCGTTGTTGACGACTTCGCCGCGGCTGCAGTTGAGGATGATTACGCCTTCTTTCATGGTGGCGATGGTTTCCGCGCGGACCATCTCGCGGGTTTCATCGGTTAGATTGGTGTGCAGGGAAATGACGTCTGATTTTTCAAACACTTCTGCCACGCTGGCCGCGCGGGTGATTCCGTGGGCTGCGGTGAAGGCCTCGTCCCAATAAACATCGTAGCCGATCACGTTCATGCCGAAGGCTTTCGCGCGGGTGGCGACTTCCTTGCCAATCCGGCCGAGTCCGACGATGCCGATGGTTTTGCCCATGATTTCGTGACCGGTCAGGCGTTTCCAGCATCCGGCACGGGTGAAATTGACTTCTTCGACGAGGTGGCGGTTCAGGGCGAGTAGCAGGGCGAAGGTGTGCTCGGCGACGGTGGTGTGGTTCACGCCCGGGCAGAAGGCGAGGGGAATGCCCATTTCTGTGGCGGCGGTGACATCGATTTTGTCCACGCCGATGCCGTATTTGCTGAGGATTTTCAGGCGCGGCGCGGCTTTTTCCAGCACTGCGCGAGTGATTTGGTCGTCGCCGCACAGGATGGCGTCGAAGTCGCCGACGAGTTCGAGCATTTTCGCCTCACCGAGTGGGCCGCGCTCGCGGACAATTTCGATGCCGGTGGATTCGAGAAGCTCGTGGTGAGCGCCGGGAATGTCCTGATAGGACGTGGTGGTCAGAAGGATGCGGACTTGGCTCATAATGGAGATGGTTTGGGGTTGGCGGTGTAATCTTACACGTGTTGGTTTATGTCAATCGGGAAAGCCGGTCATTTTGATCTTGGGGTGGGGGCGGGGCCGGTTGAGTGTCGGATGACGAGCTTCGGGTGGACGTGCAATTCGCGGGGTGGCAGATTGGCGTTTTTTGGTTCGAGGCGTTCGAGTAAGCCGCGCACGGCGAGGTCCATCAGGCGGCTGGTTTGGTGATCGACGGTGGTGAGTGAGGGGAAAAAGTGTTCGGCGACGGCGATATTGTCGTAGCCGATTACCGAGATATCCTCGGGGACGCGTATATGATCTTCGCGCAGGCGGTTGATTGTGCCGATGGCGATGCGGTCGTTGAGAGCGATGATGGCGGTGGGGAGATTTCCGCTGTATTGATCGATGAGTTCGGCGGCGAGTTCGTAGCCGTATTCGAAGGTGTGTTTGGTTTCGCCGGGATGGAACAGCGAGATGAAGTCTTGGTCGAAATCCAAGCCGCACTGGGGTGCGTATTTTTTCAAACCGGGCATGCGCAGGGTGCCGAAGCGGTTTTGCGGATCGATGCCGAGCAAGGCGATTTTGCGGTGGCCGAGACCGGTGAGATGTTCCAAAACCAGCTTCATCGAGCGGGTGCGGTCGAGCAGGATGCGGTCGCCGGGGACGGGGTTTTCGGGGTCGACCCAAAAGCAGGGTGTCTTGGTGCGGTCGAGCATGCGGATGGCGGAATCATCGGCGGTTAGGCGGGAAAAGATTAGCACGATGCCGTCGACATGTTGGCCTACAAATCGGCGGATGGCACCGCGTTCGAGTTCCACGTTGTCGCCGGCGAGTTCGATGACGGTTTGGTATCCTTCCTCGCGGAGGCGCTGCTGGAGGGAGGCGGCGCGCATGGCGAGAACCGGTGATTCCAGGTCTTGGAAGCAAACGCCGACGGTGGCGGTTTGGCCGCCGCGGAGGCCGCGGGCGAGGGCGCTGGGCTCGAAATCCAGATCATGGATGGCCTGTTTGACTTTGCGCACGGTTTCCTCCTTCACGCCGCTGTGGCCATTCAGCACGCGTGAGACCGTCCAGCGCGAGATGCCCAGATGTCTTGCGAGAGCGGCGGTGGTGGTGAGTGGGGTGCTTGGCATAGTCGGGTCAGGAGCGGTAAGGCGTGGGGTTTGCTTAGCACAACAACTCGGGTTTGCCAACACGCGTATGATTTTGAATTCATGACGGGTCATGGCCGGACCCCGCGCCGCTTCTCGATTGCCGTGCTTTGATTCTTAAATCGCGGATTGGTCTTGGAATGCTCGGGGTTTTCGATCTAATATCCGCATGTGATTTCCGGGATACTCCGGCTGATACTATGTTATTCTTTGTTCCCAAGGAAATCCGTCCGCTTGAGACCCGCGTCGCACTGGTTCCCGCAGCTGTAACCAAGTTGGTCAAGCTCGGTGCCCAAGTGGCTATCGAATCCGGTGCCGGAGTCGCCGCCGGTCATCTCGATGCCGACTACGCCGCCGCCGGTGCGTCTCTCATCACCGACCGCGCTGCCGCTCTTGGTGAGGCGGATTTCGTCCTGCGTGTATTGCCCGCTGAGATCGATGAAATCCGACTTCAGAAACCCGGTTCGTTTGCGACCGGCCTGATGGATCCTTTCGGATCGCGCGAGCGGATCGCCGCCTACGCCGCCGCCCATGTGACCGCTTTGTGTAGCGAACTCATTCCGCGCTCGACGCTCGCCCAGAAAATGGACGTGCTGAGCAGTCAGGCAAACCTCGCGGGCTACATGGCGGTCATTGCGGCGGCCGAGCAATTGGACTCGATCCTGCCGATGATGATGACTCCGGCAGGCACGATTTCCCCGGCGAGGGTATTCATTATCGGTGTTGGAGTCGCGGGATTGCAAGCCATCGCTACCGGACGCCGACTTGGCGCGCGTGTCGAGGCGTTTGATACCCGCCCGGTCGTCGAAGAGCAGGTGAGATCGCTTGGTGCCAAGTTTGTGAAAATAGACATCGGCGAGATCGGTCAGACCGAGCAGGGATATGCCAAAGAACTCACTCAGGATCAGGTGAAAAAACAACGGGATGGCATGGCGAAAGTCTGTGCGTCATCGGATATCGTCATCACGACGGCCAAGGTTTTCGGCCGCAAATCTCCGATTCTTCTCACGCGGGAGATGATATCGGGAATGCGCCACGGCAGCATCATTGTCGATCTGGCCGCCGAGGGTGGCGGCAATGTCGAGGGCACGGTTTGTGACCGGGAAGTGGTCACGGATAATGGTGTTAGAATCATCGGTTGGAGCGCGCTTGAGCGCAAGGTTCCACGCCATGCCAGTCAGATGTTTGCCGCCAACATGGCCAACCTGATCGAGCACTTTTGGAATTCTGAAACCAAAACCTTTCCGCTCAAAACCGACGACGAAATCACCAAGGGCTGCATGCTCACGCATCAAGGTGAAATCGTCCACGATCTCTTCAAGAATCTTTAACTCTGAAAAATCCTCATGGAACTCGCCCCGCTGTTGCTGCTGCTTTTTGCCTTCACTCTCGCGATTTTTCTCGGTTTCGAGTTGATCGCCAAGGTTCCGTCCCAATTGCACACGCCGCTAATGAGTGGCTCCAATGCGATCTCCGGCATCACCATTGTCGGCGCGCTACTCGCTCTCAATGTCGGTGAATCTCCCGCGGCCAAATGGCTGGGTTTTGCCGCCGTGGTCTTGGCTACGATCAATGTCGTCGGCGGCTACTTGGTCACGGATCGGATGCTCGCCATGTTTAAGAAAAAGGATCACTCCGGGAAAGGAGAACCGAAGGCATGAGCGCGGTCCTCATCAATCTCCTTTATATCATCTCATCGATTCTTTTTATCCTGGGAATCAAGATGCTCGGCGCTGCGGATACCGCCCGCCGTGGCAACCGTCTGTCTTCGGTCGGGATGTTGCTCGCAGTCGTCGCCACCCTGTTGTATCTCGGCCTCGATTGGCGCATGGTTGCTGGTGGAATCGCGCTGGGCACGATCATCGGGGGCATCGCTGCGATGCGAGTGCAGATGACCGGCATGCCGGAAATGGTGGCCTTGTTCAATGGCTTCGGCGGACTCGCCTCATTGCTCGTGGGCGTGGCGGAATATATCAAACTCCGCGATGGCGGTATGAGCCATTATCTTGAGCAATTGGAGAAACAAAGCGGTGTCACGGTGCCGGATTGGTTTGTGATGGTGGCCATTGGTCTAACCGTTCTCATTGGTGGCATCACCTTTACTGGCAGCATGATTGCCTATGGGAAACTGGCCGCGAAAATTTCCGGAAAAGCCATACTTTTTCCCGGTCAGAAGTTGATCAATATCATCCTGATCGTCGCCTCGTTTGTTGGAATGGGTCTGATGACCATCGGTGTGGATAGCCCAACTGCGGTGATCGCCGGACTCGCGCTGGTGGTTCTATCGCTGGTTCTCGGCGTGCTGATGACCTTGCCAATCGGCGGAGGTGATATGCCGGTGGTGATTTCCCTGCTCAACTCGTTGTCAGGCATCGCCGCATCGATGGCCGGGTTTATCATTCTCAACAGCGTGTTGGTGGTCGCCGGTTGTCTGGTCGGGGCCTCCGGGATCATCCTTAGTATGATCATGTGTAAGGCCATGAACCGGAGTATTGGCAATGTGCTCTTCAGCGGATTCGGTGCCACCACCCAGGCCGCCGGTGCGGTGCAGGGTGAAATGAAAGCGTCTTCCACCGAAGATGCTTATTATGTGCTCGAAGCTGCCCAAAGCGTCGTTTTTATTCCTGGCTATGGCATGGCCGTCGCGCAGGCCCAGCATGCGGTCAAAGAACTTGCCTCGCTCTTGGAAGCTAATGGTGCGGAAGTCCGGTTCGCCATCCATCCGGTCGCCGGACGGATGCCCGGTCACATGAATGTTCTGCTCGCCGAGGCCGATGTTCCTTATGAGCAACTCTGTGAGATGGATCAGGTCAATCCGATCATGAACACCGTCGATGTCGCCATCGTTATCGGGGCCAACGACGTGGTGAATCCGGCCGCGCTCAATGATCCCGGCAGCCCTATCTACGGAATGCCCATCATCAACGCTCACGAAGCGAAGACCGTGTATTGCCTCAAACGCGGTAAAGGCACCGGTTTCTCGGGGCTCGAAAACGCTCTCTTTTTCGGCGAAAACACCCGCATGCTCTACGGCGACGCCAAGGCCACCGTTTCCGCTTTGGTCTCGGAGTTCGGGAAATGAGAGGGGCGCGTGGTTAGCTCGCCTGACAAGGGGCGAAACATGTTCGCCCTGACCATGATGTGACAATGGAAAGCGCTTCGCTCACCTCATTGGCTTCTCATGGGCATCGGCGGACACATTCCGCCGCTCCTTGTTGTCAGGCGCTTTCAGTTCGCTCCTCGTATGGCTGAGGATTGACGGCGGCCCGTGTAGCCCCCACTCTCCGCAGATGTCTCGTGCGGGATTAATCCTCAAACTCAGTTGTCCGGACCAACCCGGAATCGTCGCTAAAATTGCCAACTACGTCGCAGGGCATCGCGGCAACCTCGTGGAATTCAACCAATTTTCCGACCAACTCGGCAGCCAGTTTTTCGCCCGCTTGGAAATCATGACCGGCGATCTCGACGTCGATGTGCAGGATTTTATCGATGGTTTCGGCACGCTCGGCCGTTCGCTTCAAGCCGACTGGCACTTCCGCCGACTGCCTTATCGCATGCGCACGGCGGTTCTGGTCACCAAAACCGACCACTGCCTCAACGAGATTTTATGGCGCACCGAGCTGGGTGAGCTACCGATCGAAATCACCTCGATCATCGGCAACCGTCCGAATTGTGAGTCCGTGGCCGATCACGCCGGGATTCCGTTTCATCTCATCGATATGGATGGGGCCAATCGCGCGCCGGGTTTTGAGGGAATCCGCCGCCTTATCGAGGTCCAGAACGTCGAATTGATCGTGCTTGCCCGCTTCATGCAAATCCTGCCTGACGATTTCTGCCGGGACTTTGCCGGGCGCATCATCAACATCCATCACAGTTTTCTGCCCGCATTCATCGGCGCAAATCCCTACAAACAAGCCTACGAGCGGGGCGTCAAACTCATCGGGGCCACCTGCCATTACGTCACGGCCGATCTCGATGCCGGGCCGATCATCGAGCAGGAGGTCGAGCGGGTGCAGCATTTCCACACCCCGAACGATCTCGTCCGACTCGGCCGGAATTGCGAGCGAATCGCCATCGCCAAGGGCATCCGCTTCCACGTCCATGATCGCACGATCATCGATGGCCACCGCGCGATTGTTTTCCCGGATTGAGCGAAATTGCAGGCTTTACAAACCCCAATCGCCCGCCCATTTTTCGCCACGCCAACTAGGAGAGGTGGTCGAGTGGTCTATGGCACCTGATTCGAAATCAGACGTAGTGTAACAGCTACCGTGGGTTCAAATCCCACCCTCTCCGCCATCTGGTCCGTCGCGAACGATTTTGTATCTTTATTCGTAATCATGGGGTATTCTGGGCTAGTAGTTTTCTGGTGTTTCGCATGTTGACGCACCGTTGACGGTCAAAAAGTTGGAAATTCGTTGGAAATCGGAACATTTTCTGTCGCGGATTGGGGGTTTGAGTCCTAACCTCCTCCCGGCAATGGCATGGCCGCTGGCGGATCTCACGTTCTGACTGACTTTCAGTGGCATTCGTCCAAAATCTGGCAAGGTAGTGCCGGATTTCCAGATCCAATTTTACATACGTAAAGCCTTAAAATGCAGGGGAAACCCTATAAAATAAGGGATTTTTACAGATTTCGAAGCTCGCCAAGAAGTTGTCCGAGTCGCATCCGGAGGCACAAAATGGCATCAAAACACTTTGAAATCTGCTACCTTATGTCACCTAAGTGCAAACAGATTGCATTAAAACTTAAGCTCTGGCGCAATGTCGCTGGTTCCTTCGGCTATCATCCCTTACAGGAGGCTCTGAATTCCTTCCGGTAGCGTGCCGGCGGAGTGCCGTTGAGTTTCTGGAAAAAGCGGCTGAAGTAATACTCGTCGCTGAAGCGCAGTTTCTCGGCGATCTCCTTCATCTGGAGGTTCGTGTTGATCACGCATTGCAGCGCTTCTTGGTTGAGGCGTCGCGTCATGTAGTCCTTCGGGCTCATGCCGGTGCTGCGTTTGAAGGCCATGGAAAAGGCGTCCTGCGAGATCCCGTAAACCGAGGCGAGCGAGGCGATGCGCAAGTCGGCCCCCAAATTCGATTCGATGAACTTGAAAACCTCGGAGAACTGGGTGTGGGTCTCCAAATGGCGGGCGATCACCTCACCGATTTCCGGCAAGGCACGGGTCAGCCATAGCAGCAGTTGACCGCGAAGCTGGAGAAGGTCCGCGACGGTGGTTTTATTTCCCAATTCCACCCATCCGCGCCAGTCCGCCGGGTCAAACCCGCCGATCAGGCGTGGCTCGCGGTCGGGCCAATCGAGCAGTGGATCGACGCCGGGAAGCCACTCGCAGTTCAATTTGAAAAACAGGATTTCACACCAATCGTCACAGCGCCTCTCGACCGGGGTATTGCCCGGCAGGAACCAGATTTGACCGGGATCAAGGTCATAGACCTTTTGATTGTGAACCACCTGCCGTTTGCCTGACAGGACGATCTCGATGTGGTGGAGAAAGTCCGCCTGTTGGTCGCCATCAGACCCCCATTCGAGACCCACTGCGGCGAAATACATTCCCACCAGATGAATCCGGAATTTCTCCGCCAGCCAGAACTCTCTCGCTCCGTCGCTGCTAGTGAGATTGCGCATGCTGGCATGTGCTCTGGCGTCAGTGGTGTCGATCAACTTCATGGGGAGGCGTCAAAAGTCGTCGGCTGTTGAGAAAAAGCAAGACCCTTCTCGTTGACGCGTGTTGTGAAAATCTAAGAATAAACCGGATTTCTCCATGGCGAATCGGAGCGGATTGATGCAATGTTTCCAAGTGTTGTGGTTCCTGTCTTCCGAAAAGCCAAGGAACCGTGTGAGCCTCAATTAGAAATCAATTACCAAGACGGAAGATACCGCTTTCGCGGTTTTTCCCAAATTCAACCCGAAAAATCCACCCCCATGAAACCTGCCTCCAACAACCGCTTCGCGAGCATCGCGCTCGCCTTCGCCTCATTCACCGCCACCGTCTCTGCGAATACCTATACTTGGACCGATACTACCGGGAATACCAGTGTTGCGGGCAGCTGGGCTGGGGCCATCTCGCCGAATGGCATCGGTCTGGCGGGTGACATTC
>CAIXKE010000026.1 GCA_903919975.1 Akkermansiaceae bacterium
GAATGTCACCCGCCAGACCGATGCCATTCGGCGAGATGGCCCCAGCCCAGCTGCCCGCAACACTGGTATTCCCGGTAGTATCGGTCCAAGTATAGGTATTCGCAGAGACGGTGGCGGTGAATGAGGCGAAGGCGAGCGCGAGGCTCGCGAAGCGGTTGTTGGAGGCAGGTTTCATGATAGTGGTTTCGGCTTGGGTTTTCGGCTTGGGTTTTTGAAAAATTCGAATACAGCGGGACTTGATGATCTAATTTTCGCTTTGGACTTACAAAGTTCCTTGAAATCTCAGGACAGAGGCACGATGCAAAGTTGAATGGTGGATGATTTTTTCCCGATTTGCCATGGATAAATCCGGTTTATTCTTAGATTTTCACAACACGCGTCAACGAGAAGGGTCTTGCTTTTTCTCAACAGCCGGCGACTTTTGCCCCTCGCATGAAGGAGATCGGCTTCTTCGACTTCGAGCGACTCCGTGCAAACTATTCCAACCAGTCCTCTCTCCGCACCCGGTGCGTCTTCTGCCGCACTCAATCAACATTGGGAGTTTTGCTAGAGTCCAGCGGAATCGGCGATGCGATGAACCTCAGCTTGACCGCCTACCGCATAGATGAGGACCAGGGTGCGCATCCCGGGACGCATCACCCAGTTGTTCGAGTAAAGACGGTGGATCACATCGCCTTTGGCGGCCGTGATGGTTGTAAAGCGCGTTTCTGTTTTATCACTCAGTGTGGTCTGGATGATGGCGTTTCCAGAGGGTGGGACTGAGGCGGTTGATTTACCGAGGCTTGCAGTGAGGCTAACCGGCGTCATGTTGATAAAACGGCATGATGTGTTAGGAAACGAGCGGCCATCGTCCTCAACCACGAGAGTCCTGAGAATTTCGGGGCGGGTGGGATCCGGAATAAAAAGGATGAGCGGCATGGGGCCTCCCTTGCTGAGATTCGCCTCCGCCACCACCTTGCGTGTCGGTTTGCCTGCGGCATCCACGAGCTTGCGGAAAAACACCAACCGCGATGCTCCGCTGCGGCCATAAAAATCAGAGCGGACGCTATCAAAAATTTTAACGGGTTTGCCCTCGGCTGCTCCTTCGGCGGCCGCGGCGAGTTTTTCAGCGGATTCGTAGAACAATTCCTCTGCAGATACCCCGCACCCGAGGGTCCGGAAGCCACGCTGGCGCTCGGTTTCTGCTTCCTGTTGGGCTGGTGAGCTGGCAGCAGTGATGACGAGTAACGTCGCTAGCAAAATCTTCATGTTAAAGTTCATTGGGTGAAAGCCAGCGGAAGGAGGTGATGGCGAAGCGGCGGCCAAAGGTTTTGTTAATCTCGGATGTTAAGTTGGCCAGTCCCGTCTCGGCGGCGTCCACGGTGTTGTCGAGAAATTCTGGTGTCCGCTGGACCACGGCCTCCGCGTAAGCGCGCGCGATCACTTTTCCGGAGGCATCCAGCGCTTGGCCGGAGGTGCGGATGACGAAGGTATCCGAGCGCACGGTCATGGCGGGCGAAAACGCCTGGACGAGGTCTTGCTGCATCAAGTAGCCCGGCATGCCCACTGCGGTGTTGAGCGGGTTTCCTTTGGCGTCCTTAAGATTTCCCGGGAGGATCGCGGGTGAGCCGCCGCTCACGCTCACGGTGGTGCCTTCGGCCTTGGCGGCGGCGTTGATGTCAGGCGAGGTGTTGTCAATGGCTGCCTGGAGCGTCCCCGCGAGGGTGAGGGGGCTGTTGGCTCCGAGCCGGCGATTCAGGAAATCCGCCATGCTGAGGAACGGTCCGCGGATCTTGACTTGTTCGACAATGCGTTTTGCCAACTCATACACTTCGGCATCCACTTCGTCATCCACTTCGTCGTCGCTCAAGACCCGCAGCCCGTCCCACGGGGCATTCGGCGTTGCGCTGGTGGAGGCGGACCAGAAGCGTGGGATGGGATTCTTGTTTGTTCCCGTGCCGAGGCTGAGCGTTGCGGAGCTTCCTCCGGTGGCGTTGAAAAGGCGCAGTTGATTTCCAGACAGGCTGCCGAGGAGAGCCTTCCATGCCCCGGCCGAAGTGGAGTTCACGTTGAAGGCACCGTCGAGCAGCAGGTTTGCCGCGGCCTTATCCATGCTGCGGAGGTCGTCCATCAGGATCGCCTTACCGGGGAGCGCGCGAGGCTTGATGCGACCATTGAGCAGCGGCGGGGTGGCATCGGTGAGCTGGCTGCCTGAGTTGGCCGCATTGAACTTTGTCCAATATTCGGGCAAGGTGGTGCCTGCAGGGGCGTCAAGCGGTGGCACGGTCGATAGGAAGAAGCGATCGAACAGGGCTTGGTTCGCGAGGAACGAATCATCCAAGAAGAGAGTGGTGCCGCTGACCAATGCGTTGCGGTCGGGAGGAATCACCGGCGAGGGGAGTGATCCGCCGACAAACATCGATCCCATCCCAAGGTAGCCGAAACTTGCAAGGTTATTGAAGACGAGCGCGGGCATGTGCATGAACTGGCCAAGCGAGACGAGCGGTTGGCGCGGCACGTCGCGAAGGATGATGCGCTTGCCCGGAACTCCGGAGCCGGCGCTGGCATCTCCGAACGAGGTTTCCCAAGCGTTAGGACTGCTGGCGGACGGCCTGATTTGGACGTCTGTCTGACCGTTGGTGTAAAGCCCGCCCAACGGACTGAGATAGACTTCTTTCCAAGGAAAAGAGGACGTGTCTTCAAATGGGGTGAAGCGGTTGAAATTTCCATGGAACACCGGAATCTGGTTGGCAGCGTTCGTGTAGGTATAGGTGGAGGCGGAGGGCCTGATACCTTTCTGTCGGATGTAGAAGCCGATGATCCGGCGGGGCTGGTTGTTCATCTGGCTGATGGAAATGGTGGGCCAGGATCCCGGCGCCGCAGGTTGGTCATAGCTGCCTCCGGCCTGTATTCGCGCGGAGTCGTTGTCCGGCCATGTGTATTTCGTGGGTGTGCAAAAGGTTTCCACCGCCCCGCAACGCAGCTTGGGTGCGCTCAGCTCGATGTTGATTTGCGCATTCGGGTCCGCTGTGGTGAAGGCTGCTCCCGAACTTATCCCACCACCACTCACGGTAGCGAGGAGGTCGCAGTATTGGGAGTAGTCCGCCGACATTCCTGGGTTGGAAACGAGATCAGTGAAGTTGATCGCCGCATTGGGACTGCTTTTGGACATATCCGCATCCAAGGCGAAGACTCTTGTTTCACCGGGGTCGAGCGTGGCGCAGTCTCCCACTTTTGTTTTCAAGGCCAGGCGTCCTAAATTGGCCTGGTTGACGAGTGTGTAGGGAACGATGGTGGTGGCGGAGCCGGATTGGGAAGTCACACGGATGCAGGTAATGCTTGGACTCGATGAGGAATAAACACCGGCACCGGAAAACGCGGCGAAGTTTCTTTGAAACTGATAGTCGGCGCTACTGATTCTAACGGAATATGGATTGTAAAGCACCAGCTGCGGGTAGTAGTGCTGCCTCAACCTCCAAGCCGGTGCGGCAGCGGAACCGGCATTGTAGCTTGAGATGGCGATATCGACGCGGAAGGCGATGGGAAGCGGCGCGATTCCATCCAGCTTGACTCTGGCGCCAGCGAGGTTTATTCCATAGTATCGTGGCGTGATTACGTTTGGCAGGGCGAGCGGATTTCCCGAGCTGGAGGGAGCGGTGGATGGATTACCACTCGGGAGGACGGGCGGGGGCATCTGCCCCTTGTAAGCATTGTAATGAAAGTAGAGCGAGTGCCATGGCAGACCGTCGGTGATGCCGACCTGGGCGGTCTGATCGCCAGATGGAACGGTGGGATAAACATTCGCGCTGCTGTTAGAATATCGATAGAGCATCGAGGCACCATTGCCGTGGTTGGTGAGGAGATTGGTAAAAGCAGCCGGGTTTTCTAACGCAGCGGTCAGATCTTTCTTCAACCCACCGTTGCGCACGTCGGCGATGACCCCTTGGCTGGCCACGGTAAAATCCGGCGAATAGCGAGCGAGTGGGCCTGTCATCGCAACGGTGGGCAAGAGCTTCACGGTGTCTGCGGTGATCAGTTTGGCGATGCTCGCTGATGGGCTCGTGCGGAAATCCGTGCCAGGGGTAGCCATTGGGAGCACCTTATGCATGGCATTGGCGTGCGGAGCCATGTGGTGCAGTTGATCGATCGCCGGTTGACCGTTGGCGAAGGTGGAGTCCACGAGATTGGCTTTGGCCTTGATGCCTTCATCGGAAACCCAATAGGCATAACTTCCTCCGGATTTTGCCGTCGCTCCCCGGACTTTCACCAGTGGCACGGTCACGTCTGACGCACTCGACCCGAGGTTTTTGGCCAGAACCACCGCATCCGGGGCGTTTCCGTCCGTGGTGCCCGAATAGCTCGCAGGATCAGGCGGGGGTGAGGCGTTTGGATTGGGGTTCGAGACGAGCCAGCGCGCGGATTGTGATCGATTGGTCCCGATGCTCTCAGTCCGTTGATCCTCGGTTGGTTTTTTGCCGGTTTTCCAAACTCCGGTCCAGTGCGTCTGCTTCACGCCATCCACAGCCGGGGTGGTGGGCAGCGCGTCGAGGATTTCCGCCCGCGCGGTGATCCTCTGGTCCGGCCCAGCCTCTTTTTGGAGTTCTCCAATGGCCAGCATCATGGCCAGACGGGCGTTGGCCCGGGCAGTTGCCATGGCTTCCTCGTGACTTGAGCCGCGAAGGGAAATACTCGACAATGTCAACAGCCCGACAGCAATGACTAGGAGCAGGATCATTAATGAAAGGGTGACGACGAGCGCGAATCCATCGTTACTGAACCGCGACGGTTTCCTTAAATGGAATATCGAAAGAGGGTATCTTAATGGATGATTAGCTCGCATGAATTCAAAGCGTCTCGTTTGGAAGGTACATCGGGAGGCAGGAATTAAATCACTCACAAAGATGGCATCGATCCCCCCGATTCACCATGGATAAATTCGTTCTAATTTTGGACATTTACAACACGAACCCATCAAAGCAGCGGCCGCTGTAACGTCTTCTGATTGAGATCTGGAAGCTGAGCAAGTTTTGTTAGTCTGGTGTGTTTTTTGGTTTTGGACTGATGATGAATTTTCACCCTCTCCTCATTCGCCGGCGACGGGAAGGTCGCGCGCCGGCCGAGGTGATGTGTTTATGGCTATTTTGTAGTTTTGCGTTGGTAGAGTCGTTGCTCGTCCTGTTGTGTTTGCAAAATGCCTGCCACAGCACTGGTGACCGGCTCGGCGTGCGTGATGCGGATGACGATCGGGTTTGGCCATTTGCAATCCGTGTAAAGCCGCTGCGCAAACATCGCCCGGATGTGCAGGCCGTCGGCCTTCTGTTCCCAGGTCGCGTTGCAGGCCTCCGTGGACCAACACCGGTTGTCGCCCGTCTGACCGACGACTTCGATCTGGCTGTTTTTCGTCGCGCGCACGGATTTCAGCGTAAACTCCCGCCACGTCGCCCATTCCCACGGCACGTTGGTTTCAAAGGCATAAACGGTATCCGTATCCTTCGCCTGCGTGAACCACACCGAGCCTTCGTTGGCGACGATCCATGGGCGGATGTCGTAAATCGCCTCGCCATTCACGAACAGCCACAGCGCCAGTTCCCGCAGCCGCCGCGATTGCTCGAACGGAATCACACCGTCGGGATCCGGGCCGAGGTTCAGCAGCAGATTGCCGCCTTTGGAGCGCACTTCGACGAGCATCTTGATGAGTTCGGTCCCGGATTTGTATTCCTCGTTCGTCGGTTTGAACGGCCATTCCGTGCCCATCGTAAAACACGCTTCCCACGGACCGGGGATGGGTTTCCCGGGAAGCGTTTGCTCGGGCGTTTTGATTTCGCCGCGCGTGACGATGATGCTCGGATCAATCTGCCACGCGAGCTGTTTGAGTTGGTCGGGTTCGCCGTCGAAGAAAATCAAATCAATCTTGCCGTAGCCCGTCAGCAGTTCGCGGATTTGCGCGAGGTTGTGCTGCATCAACTCGGGATTGTTTTTCGGATTTGCCTCGGGCCCCGTTCGCGTGATCGGATGGCCCTGCTTGTGCAAGATCCAGAAATCATCCGGCGAAAAATACACCCCGATGCGGATGCCCTCGGCGCGAAACGCGTCGAACACCTCCCGGGTGATGTCCTTGCCATAAGGCGTGTGCAGGATATTGAAGTCCGTGGTCTTGGTGTCCCACATGCAAAAGCCCGCGTGATGTTTGGTGGTGAAGACGACGTATTTCATGCCCGCCAGTTTTGCCAGACGCGCCCACGCGCGTGGGTCAAAATCCTTCGGGTAAAACATCCCCGGCATCTGCGTGAAAAACCGATCCTGATAATCCTTCGATGACCCGACCAGGTGATGACTGATGACCGTGCCAAGCGGACAATCCACACTCCAGTGGATGAACATCCCCAGCGCCTGATCCTTGAACCACTCCGTGCGTGCTGGTTGATTGCCGCTGACCGCATTCGCCGCCTGCGACACCGCCTCGGTTTTGAGTCCCTCGGCTTCCTGATCGGCAGCGCGAATGGACCCGGCCAGCACAACCGGTAAGGCAAGAGCGAGAATTTTGAATAAAGGTTTCATAAGGATCTTTTCATGGTCACCAGCCGAGCGCGGATATAGTTCGATAGGGTAGGTTGTGTTCCCCTTTATTTCTTCCCGGCCGTAACGACCGGCCAGTCGTCAGTGCGGAACGGCTGCGCCGGCAGGCCGTCTTTGTTGAAGAGATTCGCCCACGGAAACGAACTGGCCCACGCGTAGCGGACGGCGGTGGGCTTGGCGA
>CAIXKE010000027.1 GCA_903919975.1 Akkermansiaceae bacterium
CCCCCCCCCCCCCGCCGCCACCTCATCCCATTTCCTGGCGCCTCGGGATGCCTGAGTCTAACAAAAACAGCGGACCTTTGCAGGCCCGCCGTTTTGGATGATTCGTTAGAATCGCGATTCAGGAATCAGATTCCCTTTTTCACGATATCGCCGAGCAGGTCGATGACGCGGTTCGAATAGCCCCACTCGTTGTCATACCAGCTGATGAGCTTGAAGAACGTCGAGTTGAGTTCGATCGAAGAGCCGGCATCGAAAATCGAGGATGCCTTGCAATGGATGAAGTCGGAGGAAACCACTTCATCATCGGTGTATTCGAGGATGCCCTTGAGGTAGGTCTCGGATGCCTTTTTGAGGGCAGCCTTGATCTCGGCAAGCGAGGTTTCCTTGGTGGTCTTCACGGTGAGGTCCACAGCGGAAACGGTCGGGGTCGGCACGCGGAAGGCCATGCCGGTGAGTTTGCCGGCGACTTCCGGGCAGACGAGGGCAACGGCCTTGGCGGCACCGGTGGTGGACGGGATGATGTTGATCGCAGCGCTGCGGCCACCCTTCCAGTCTTTCTTGGACGGAGCATCCACGGTTTTTTGCGTAGCCGTGTAGGAGTGAACGGTGGTCATGAGGCCCTCGGCGATGCCGAATCCTTCCTTGAGCAGCACATGCACAATCGGGGCAAGGCAGTTGGTGGTGCAACTCGCGTTGGAGATGATGTGGTGCTTGGCAGGATCGTAGAGGTGATCGTTCACACCTTGCACGAGCGTGATGTCCTCACCCTTGGCTGGAGCGGAGATGATGACTTTCTTGGCACCGGCGGTGATGTGGCCCTTGGCTTTTTCAGCATCCGTGAAGAGGCCGGTGGATTCGATCACGACGTCAACGCCGAGTTCTTTCCATGGCAGGCCTTCCGGCGAGCGGGCGCTAACGACTTTGATGTCGTGGCCGTTGACGACGATAATATCGTCCTCTTCAAGCTCCGGGGAGGATTTCTTCGAGGAAACCGTTCCGTTGAAGCGACCTTGAGTGGAGTCGTATTTGAGGAGGTAAGCGAGGTTATCCGCAGGAACGATATCGCCGACAGCGGCGACTTTGAAGGTCGTTCCAAGGTGGCCTTGCTCGACGAGAGCACGGAATACAAGGCGGCCGATGCGGCCGAATCCGTTGATAGCAATGGTGGTCATAACAGTATGTGGGGATGCCAATGCGGCTTTTCCGCCCGGCGGGGCGGGATTGTGCATGCCAAACCGATCGCGTCAACCCCCTGACGGAAAAGCGCAGAATATGCGCGGTTTTAAGCAAGGGCCCCACTGAGTCCGAATCGGCTGAATTTAAAGATCGCCGACCGTTAGAGGCTGAGAAAATTCCGAATCAGTCGAATCCCGGCATCCTGGCTTTTTTCAGGGTGGAACTGGCAGGCCAACAAGTTGGGTAATTCGATTGCGGCGGCGAAGGTGTCAGCACCATAAGTGGTCTCGGCGGCAATGACCTCCGGATTTTCCGGCACAGGAAAATACGAATGAACGAAGTAGAAATAAGGTTCCGCACCCAGACCGGCCCAGTTTCCGGAGTCCGGAGTCCGGGGCAACGCGGAGTTCCACCCCATGTGCGGGATTTTCAGGCCCGGTGTCTGGGTAAAGCGACGGACGACACCCGGGACGATGCCCAGCCCGGCCACCCCCGGAGTTTCCTCACTGGAATCGAATAATATCTGATAGCCAAGGCATATGCCAAAGTAGGGCTTACCGGCCGCCACCCAATCACGGATCGCGCTGAGCAACCGACGGTCTTCGAGTTGCGCCATGCAATCGCCAAACGAACCGACACCCGGCAACACCAAATGGGTCGCGTCGGATAAATCTTCCGGTGAGGCGGCCATGACGGGCTGGACGCCGAGCGCGTGCAGGGCGTTGGCAACACTGCGAAGATTACCGGCCCCGTAATCAATGAGAGCAACCTTCACAACGCGTCTTTGGTGCTGGGGATTCCAATAACACGCGCATCCCGCTCGCAGGCATCCCGCAAGGCACGGGCAAGGCCTTTGAAGATCGCTTCCGCAATGTGGTGACCATCGCGGCCGTAGAGCAACTCGACGTGGATGTTAGCCCGCAGATTGGAAGCTACGGCGCGGCAGAATTCCTCGACAAGCGTGAAAGGCATGTTGGGCGCTGACGGTGTGCCAGCTGGCGCTCGGAATTCGAGGTGCGGGCGATTGCTGAGATCCACGACGACGCGGGCGAGCGTTTCATCCATCGGCAGATAACAACAGCCATAACGGCGAATGCCCTCCTTGGTTCCCAAGGCCTCGCGCAAGCATTCGCCAATGACGATGCCGGTGTCCTCGATGGTGTGATGGAAGTCCACGGTGATGTCACCGACCACCTTCACGTCCAAATCAAACAACCCGTGTTTTGAAAACAACGTGAGCATGTGATCGAAAAACGGAATACCGGTCTCGATGTTGGATACGCCGGAACCGTCGAGGTTGATCGAGAGCTCAATGGCGGTTTCAGCCGTTTTTCGGCTGCGGGTGGCAAGTCGTTTGGCAGGCATGGTGGCTAAAATTGAATCAAGGTTTGAGGCCGGCGTCTTTGGCGGCGACTTGGAGGTTTTCAAGGTATCGTAGAGATACTCCTGCGGACTTCGCTGCGGAGATCGCAGCGGTGACCTCAGCTTTATTTCCACCTTCTCGAATCAACTGCAAGGCATCGCGGTAAGCTTTACCACCGTCACCGACCGTTGCTTTTTTCGCAGTCTCCAGACGGGCAAGTTCCCGTTTACCGTATGCCAAGGTTTCCACCAAGGACAGCTTGTGGAAGGGATGAGGGGTGACCCAGCCGATTTTCGCCGCCTTCTGAGCTTGGAAGCGATTTTCAAGCGCCATGGTTTCTTGTTCGATCGCGTGGATCGTTTGATTGCGGTCCGCCGAGGACATCTGCTCAAGGCCGAACTGACGATCTTTGACCCGCTCATCGTAGTTTGATAGAGATTGATTGATCCCGGCGATGTAAACGCCAATCACCTGCTTGATCATCGGAACCTGTCCGTCATATGATGCGGTGTTGCGGAAATCCCTCTCAAATTTTGAAAACTCACGAAGCGCCTCAAGGTATCGAGCATCGTCAATCATGCGTTTGATACTTGCCGCGCCAATCCGGGCATCGATTTCATAAGCATTGGCCCGGTATTCAGCCGCCGGGATGATTTTCCCGTCCAGCTTGACCGCTCCGGCGAGGATCTCACTGGCCTCGGATTTGAGCGTGACGAGCATTTCCTTGGCCACCTTGTATTTCAAACTGGTCCGATGTTCGATCAGGAATTTTTCAACCGCATGGATTCTCTGTTCGTATTGCGTCGCAGTCAACCCGTCAGGAGCGGGAAACAAATCCGCAATAATCTCGAATGCAACTACATCCGGTTTTTCCCGCACAATACTCACGACATCCGACTTGGCGATCACTCGCTCATCCTTAATGCCTTTGGCAAACTGTATCTCTACAACATAGGAAGTGGAATCCTGCTTGAGCATATTACCCATGATTTCTGTGCCATCCTTCATCAGGAAGGTATCCGCTAGTCCTGGCAGTGTGAGGAGCCAAAACCAAAGCAAGGCGGAATTTAAATAGAATTTCATGTTGTTTGATAATGGATATAAAAGCGAACAATGCTTCCTGACAAGATGTTTCCTTATTTTGCCGCCGAGGGCAAGAGCGCTTCTTGTAGTGCTTCGGGAGTCGTGACGACGATGCTTTGCTCTTCAGAGAGAAGAATCCTGACAGCGCCCGTTGGAACTTTATCCTCAGGAAGAGCGGAACGTCGCTGAATCGCCCGCAAAGGGAGACGACCGATGGCGGATTTGAGCGCCGCAGAAAGATCCGCGCCGGTAATGACGGTGACCTTATAATGCCGGATCAGCGTGGCGAGCATGAGATCGGTATGGGGAATCGGACTGTCCATCACATAGGTCGGCAGTGGAGTGGCGAGCTCGCTGAAGCTGGCCACTAGCGGACGTCCAAGCTCGGCCAACCGAACCTGCGCCATCGATACCAAGCCAGCGGTGGAGTCATCGAAAAGCATAGTGAGGTCGGTGACGGGGAGGTCGATGATTTTTGCCTCATCCGGGCATTCCTTGAGAAACCCATCTCCGGTGAACATTTCCGCCGCCATGGTTGCCAAATCTTCGGACCAGATGAGCCAAGATTCATCGGCAGTGATTGCCGCGACATCAAGCGCGGATTGAAGCGCGAGGGAGTAAAGAAAGGCACGGCCGGCACCGATTGAGTCCGGAGCCTGCTGGGCAAATGCCCTGAGTTTGGTCCCGGTGCCGAAGGCTTCTCGTGAATGTTTCAACAAGGCGACCGCCTTCGTTCGATAGACTTCCTCACCAGTGATGGTGAATGCCGCCGCATAGGCTGAGACCATTCGGAACGAAGAAGCTGCATGAGGATATTCGTCACGCGCGGACTTGCCAAAACGTTCGTTGCGGATCGCAAGGAGCTTCGCACGGGCGGCCTCGAACCTTGGTGCGAAGACCTCCGGAGAAAGTGATAAATCAGCGGCGATTTCAGCAACTGATCGGGTGAAGCCCATGGTGTTTTCCCGGAAATATGCGCGTTCCGTATCCACCTCTGACGGCAGGTTTCCCAAGTTTTTCATACCCGTGGCCTTGATCCACCAAGCCGCGTCCTCCTTGCCAAGCGCCTCCTCGATATCCTCAACCTGCCACATGAATTTTCGGGGATCAAATTCTTTGGCAAGCCCGATCGAGAACAAGCCATCCGGCGTGAGATAGTTTTTTTCAGCGAACGAGATCAATCCAAGAGCCTTTTCCAGTGCTCTTTGATCCGACGTCGCGCGGTATGCGGCGATTAATGCAACAACCGCCCGGCCATGCCCGGGGCAATCCCGCATATACGATGGAAAAGACCATGAATTGCCGCGGCGGGATGAAAACACACTGCCGTCCAGCGGGTCGAACATCGCACTCGTCAATAAATCGTTCAGCAATCCCCGCGTCGTTTCCATGCAGCGGGCACGCAACTCGGAAGGAAGCCCCGGACGAACGGCAGCAGAAGCCAACAACTCCAGCGAACTCGATGGAAACAAGCCACCAGCCTCATCGAAGCTCCGTGAATATGGATCATAAAGTGACGCGAGTTGGCGAATACCGCGCACCACATCCATGGCGGGTTGGCCACTGGTGCTCAAGGAAACCTTGCGCTGCTCGAGGCGGCGACGGCGGTTTTCATTATTCAGAGCGCTGTTTTTTAACACGTATCCCGATGATGCCTTGTCCGCAAGCATCTTGGCATCCTCCTCCCAAATTTGGGAAACCATCGAGTGGGATTGGTTGAAAAAGGTCAAAACCGCAACGGGATCAGACGACGATACCGGAATCCATGCCACCGGATTCCCTTCATAGGTCATCCAAACAAACAGCGGCAATTGCAAAGGCCGACGAATTTCCGCACAAAGTTCGGCAGTTAGAACCCCCATCTCGCGGGCGGCATCCCCATCCACCAGTATCGGCACATAGCGCTCGTTGATGGTCGCTACAGTTTCGGGAAAAGAAACTAAAGCGTCCAAAACCTTGAGCAATCCGGGCTGCTGGGGCATCGCCACGACACAAAACACGAGGCGGCGTGAGACCTTCGCATGTTCCATACTCGCCTTCGTCCAAGGTTGCCAATGAATCGGCGAATCCGCCTGGCTGTGATACAATGCTCCGGGGAGCGTGCCGAGGGCATTGTGTTGCAACTCGGTAGCAATCACCTCCGACGCGATATTCTGATTCTGAGCGCGTTTTCCAGACCGACAGGAACCGTTCATCAAAACTAGCCCGCAAAGAGCTGCGGCAACTGGCAGCGGGGTCAGAAATTTACGGGCGTTCATGATTGGGATGAAGTATGGAAATCTTGCGCAGGTTTTCCCGCAACAGGCGTATCTTGAAGAAAAGACTTCCGGTGTGGCAAGCTGAAGCTAGTCTCGCGGCACAATTCCCTTCGCCGAGTGATCAGCATCGCAGTCTCAAGCCAAAAAGGAGGAGTGGGCAAAACCACGGTCTCCATCAACCTCGCCCATGCCTTCGCACGCGCGGGCATCCGCACCCTACTCGTGGATGCCGACCCGCAGGGCTCAGTCGGCCTCTCGCTCACGCGTCAATCCCGATTGCTTTCGGGGTTTTACGATTATCTCACCAATCCAAGCATCCCGCTGGACCGTCTGATCGTGCCCACCCGCTTGGAAACCTTCTCACTCATGGCCAGCGGCCAAGCCAGCGATTACGAGGCGGGCGGCGGCATGGGGGCGCACCTCGTCCGTGTCCGATCCTTTTTAAGCAACGTTTCCGCCCGTGGCTTCGACCTTTGTCTAATCGACACCGCCGCCGGGCTATTCGGCGTCACCGGCGATGTCATTGCCTCCAGCGATGCTGTCATGGTTCTCCAGCAAGCCGAGCCGCTCGGCATCCGCTCGGTGCCCAAACTCCTCGAAGGATTGAACCGCCTCCGCGTCTCAAACCCCAGCCTTTCCGTGCTCGGCGTTTGCCTGACGATGGTGCAGCACGATCTCGCGGAAAGCACCGGCGCCGCCGCCGCACTCCGCCAATTGCTGCCGCCCACCATGGTATTCAACGCGGAAATCGCCCGCGATGGCTTGTATGTCCGGGCCAGCGCCCGCGGCCTGCCCGTCGGCTCGATGGAGGATGGAGCCGAAGCCCAAAAGGTGTTCGATGCCCTCCGCATTGAAATTGAAACGAAACTCCAACCCGCCAATTCCCGGCACTCCACTTACCGTTCATGAATCCTGTCAGTCAATGGATCGATCCCGTTGAAGTCCGCCGCTTGGCGGAGGGGCTGATGATGAAGACCAAAGCTCCGGCAGTTCCCGTCTCCCTCGCGGACGCTGGGTTTGACGCCGATTTCGTCGGTTTCGCCTCAGCATCGCCCTTGGAGTCCCCCGCCCTTCCCCCGCAAATCATCTCGCCACCCACGCCCATCGCGGAAGCGCCGGCCGAACCCGCCCGACCGGAAATCGCACCCACTCCCTCTGAAACTTCATTCCCGGAGAAAATGCTGCGTTTCAAAGACTGGATGCGCCATCATTTCGATGCGACCGATCTCTTCATCCTCGATCGCGAGGGCTCCGTCATTTTCGACGAAAGTGGCCACGGCCGCCTGCATTTCTTGGCCCGCAGCCTAGCGCTCACTTCGCGCCGCGAGGGGGCGCCCGTGGCAAATGTGCACATGAAAATCGCTGCCGGATCCAGCGTCGAAATCATTCCCGCCGCAACGACCCACGGTTGGCTCGTGCTGGGCGCGGTGGTTTCCAAAGCGCTTTCCACCAACTCGATCGCCTCTGTGATCGCGGAACTCTCGAAATTAAGCGCGCCGCCCTTCCCACGCTGAGTCGCTTTCTCAATCGCCAAAAGTCGTCCCCACCCGACGCCCGGCAACAATCAACGGGTGATCCGGCGGCACATGGCGCATCCGACCCGCCAGATCCGCCAGCGGCACGAGTTTCAACTCGGTCCCCTGCAAGGCCAGCATCACGCCATAGATCCGCTCGTTGAGCACCGCCGCACACTCGGTTCCCAGCCAAGTCGCAAACACGCGGTCCGCTGCAGACGGCGTCCCACCGCGCTGCAAGTGCCCCAAAATCGTCAAACGCGTCTCCTGCCCGGTCAGTTTCTCCAAATTCCGCGTCAGTCGAATCGTATGCCCCACATGCTCATCGTGAAATGTCCGGAGTTTTTCCTTCGACTCAGCCCGCGTTTTCTTCGAGTCCGCCTGGTCGCGCGCCTTCACCAGCGCCTCGACATCGTGCGCCTCATCCACCGACATCGAACCTTCCGCCACCACCACAATGCTGAAACGTTTCCCGCTTTGCGTCCGCCGGCGAATCGCGTCGGCGATCTTTTCGACATCATACGGCATTTCCGGCAGCAAAATCACATCCGCTCCGCCCGCGATCCCAGCCTCCAAGGCCAGCCAACCCGCCCGATGCCCCATCACCTCCACCACGATGATCCGCTCATGACTCGTCGCCGTGGAATGCAGCCGATCAATCGCTTCAGTCGCGATTCCCAATGCCGTATCGAAACCAAAAGTCCGGTCGGTCATCGAAATATCATTATCGATGGTCTTCGGCAGCGTGACGACATTCAGCCCTCTCTCCACCAAACGCAGCGCGTTTTTCTGCGTCCCGCCCCCACCGATGCAAACTAACGCATCCAAATGATGGCGATGATAGGTCGCGACAATCGCCTCGGTCATGTCAGTTTCCTTGCCACCGATGTTCATGCGATGCGGCTTGTCGCGACTCGTGCCGAGGATCGTTCCACCGTCGGTTAGAATTCCGGAAAGCATCGCGCCATCCAGTTCCACCGTCTGGTCCTGCGCTAATCCGCGGAAACCATTCAGGAAACCGAGCACCCGCATGCCGTAATGTTCGCGTGCCGCCTTGCCGAGCCCGCGGATCGCCGCATTGAGTCCCGGGCAATCCCCGCCGCTGGTAAGTATTCCAATGTGTTGTGCCATGGTAAATGTGCCCTTCCGCGCGCAGACTACCCATCACCCTTCCAGAGACGCAAGACTGCAAGACACAAGACGCAAGACAAGAACGGGCAACCGGCGACGGAATCAAAACTTCCGACTCAGCGAAGGCGAGTCCGGATCGCCAAATCGCCATAGCAGATCGGTCGCCCGAGAGATCCCGATCCGCGGGCCAGCGATCGGTTCCAGCGTCTTGCCGCGAAAAATCCCGCATCCCTCCGCGCGGAGAAAACTCATTCCATGCACCTCGCCATCGATGCCGAGCGCGCGCGTCAACCTACCCGGACCTGCTCCGAGCAGCAGCTCTTTCACACCCGGTCGCCGCTGTTTCATGAGTTCCAGCCCGGAAACCGGTTCGATCGCGCGGATCAGCACGAAACCCGAGCGTTTTCCTCCCTTCACTAGGATATTGAAAAGCCAATGCACCCCATAGTTCATGTAAACGTAGGCATCCCCCACCGCCTGCCGTTCCACAAACGCCCGCGCACCCGGTCGAAACCACGTGTGGCACGCCGGATCACCCTCAGAATCATAAGCCTCCGTTTCCACAATCCGCCCGACGCATCCTAGCCACACAAATTGGCAGCCTATCAACCCGCGCGCACAAGTCACCGGATCCTGCGTGAAAAAGTCCTCCCATATCGCCCTCATGCCGAAATATTTCCCTGCCTGCGCCAAACCACAAGTCACCAATTACTTGTAACAAAGCGCTCTATCATTCCGCTACCACGGTGACCGGGCCAACCGGTTTATTGGAGATTCATTGCTGCCCGCAGCCAAACGCTTCACCCGCAGCAATCCCGACCACATGCAGACCGGCCCCACCTCGGACAACTCATACGGCAATCTCCCGCGCGGGAAAGAACGCCCGATTCACACGAAAATCCCCCCACTCATGAAATCCGGCCTCCTCGGCCCAGTGCGGATCATCACGCCAATCGGTAAAAAAACCAAAGTTCCATCATGCCAGCTTCGCGTCCCTTTGCGACCTTAGCGGCTTTACGGAAAAAACTCTCATATCCACCTCGCTTCTTCCCTCTTGCCCAATCGTCGATCCCCCCCTAGCGTCCGCCTTCCCGGCGATGAGCGACAAACCTGTATTTCTCTACGACACCACCTTGCGCGATGGCACGCAAGGCGAAGGCTTCCAACTGTCCGGCCTCGACAAGCTGCGCATCGCCCGGCGACTCGATGCCTTCGGCATCGATTACATCGAAGGCGGCTGGCCCGGCTCCAACCCGAAGGACGTCGAGTTTTTCAGGGAAGCCAAAACGCTGGATCTGAAACACGCCAAGCTCGCCGCATTCGGGTCCACCCGCCGCGCCGACACCCCCGTCGAGGAAGACACCCAAGTCCGCCTCTTGCTCGAAGCGGAAACCCCGGTAGTCACGATTTTCGGCAAAAGCTGGGAAATGCAAGTCACCGAAGTCCTTCGCACCACGGTGGAGGAAAACCGCGCGATGATCCGCGACACGGTGGCCTATCTGGTGAAACACGGCCGCGAAGTGGTCTATGACGCCGAACACTTTTTCGATGGCTACAAGGACGCGCCGGAACACGCGCTACGCACGCTCGAAGCCGCCGCAGAAGGTGGCGCATCCTGCCTTGTGCTTTGCGACACCAACGGCGGCACCCTGCCCTCCGAGATCATGAAAATCTGCATGGCCGTGAAAGCCCGCATCCCCGGCACCCCCTTCGGCATCCACACTCACAACGATTGCGAACTCGCCGTCGCCAACGCCATGGTCGCCGTGAAAGCCGGCGCCACCCAGATCCAAGGCACCATCAACGGCTACGGCGAACGCACCGGAAATTGCAATCTCACCTCCGTCATCCCGATCCTCCAACTCAAGATGGGCCTCAACGTGGTCCCAAATCTGGAGAACCTCCGCGATCTCTCGTATTTCGTGGACGACGTTTCTAACAACCCACACTTCGCTCGCGCTCCATTCGTCGGCCGCACGGCCTTCGCCCACAAAGGCGGCATGCACGTCAACGCCGTGCAGAAAAACGCCCGCAGCTACGAACACATCGTGCCCGCCAGCGTCGGCAACGAACAGAACATCCTCGTCTCGGAACTCAGCGGCCAGGACAACATCCTCATCAAGGCCGCCTCGCTCGGGCTGCCCCTCGTCAAAGGCTCCGATGCAGCGAAGGCCATCCTCAAGCGTGTTAAGGAACTCGAAAACGAAGGCTACTCGTTCGAAGCCGCCGGCGGCTCGCTTGAACTGCTGATCCGCCGCGAACTCGGCGATCACCAAAAGCCCTTCAATCTCACCGAATACCACACCAGCTTCCGCCAATACCGCGACGGCCACCCGCCAGTCTGCGAGGCCACGGTGAAACTCGTCGTCGATGGCACGCCGGAACTCACCGTCGCCGAAGGCAAGGGCGTGGTGAACTCGCTCGACCTCGCGCTGCGTAAAGCCCTGCTCCCGTTCTATCCGGAAATCGCCAACGTCTCGCTCGTCGATTACAAGGTCCGCATCATCGACGGCCACGAAGCCACCGCCGCAAAAACCCGCGTGCTCATCGTTTCCACCGATGGCGAAACCACTTGGGGCACCGTCGGCGTCTCGGAAAACATCATCGAAGCCAGCTGGCTCGCACTGGTGGATGGCATCGACCTCTTCCTCCAACGGAAGAACACAAAGACAACCTAATTCATGCGCCCGTAACGGCAGGGTGACTACATTAGGGAAAATGAAGAGTTTTTCACCGCCAAGACGCCAAGTGCGCCAAGTTAAACAAGAAGATAGATCGTGTATTTGAGGAATCGAAACGGATTTCAGTGAACCCATGTGGAGTTTCCTTGGCGCTCTTGGCGCCTTGGCGGTTCAAATATCTCTGCGGTTAAAATCTCTTCCATTCAAAAATCACTCCCAAAGGTGGCGCGGCACCGCCGGGGCAGCACGCCAATGAGAGGTGAAAGAGAAGCCCAAGAACTGCGGAACGGCATTCACTTGGCCCCTTCTTTCCCACCTCATTGGCCTGCTCTCTTGGCAAGAGAGCGCTACGGGCCTACGAAGGAGAAGTGGGAGGCATGGAATCGAGAGCGGCAGGAAAATTGACAACTGACCTTGCTTCCGCTAAGGTTCCACCGTCGCCACCACTGATATTCAAATCATTTCCCCAAATGAAGCCACCCAAGAGCATTAACCTGAAAAGCCGAGCCGCCGAAAAGATGGCCTCGCGCCGCGAGGATCGCTTGCGCTTGGAAAACGGCGAAAGCCCGGAGCTCATCCAACGCGAGAATTCGATTTTCCCACCTGACTTTTTCGAGAAAGGCCGTTTTTCAAATCTCGCCTCAGTCGTTGGCAAGTGAGCGACCGGGTGTCAGGTGTCGAAGGCTATTTGGAATTCCTGCAATCCCTCCTCGCTCGGTGCTCGGCGCAATTCCTGTTTGGCGGGCAAGCTGTCAATTTCTGGGCGGATTATTTCGACCGAAAGGGCGACGCTAAAGAACTCCATGCACTCCGCCCGTTCACCTCGAAAGACTGTGACATTTGGGTGAGTCCACGAGCTTGGACCGAGATCCAAAACGCCGAACGCGGCCGTCTGGTGCCGGGCACTTCCCCGATCGACGGACAACTCGGAATCTTGACGCTCCAACAAGCTCCGCTCCGAATGGTTGATCTGATGTCGAGTGTCTATGGAATCCGACACGAGGAACTTGCCCGTTTGTGCGAGCGCGCACCTGTCTTCAATGGCATCAAGGTCATCGATCCCATCTATCTCTTTCGCAGCAAATGCCATTGCCTTCTCGGTCTGGACCAAAGCGACCGCCAGGACGCACGCCACGTCCGGATGTTAGCCTTGATTCTGCCGGAATATCTTTCCCTTCTCATTGATGGTATTGATTCGGAAAATCTCAGTGACCGTGCGCTTCTCAAGGAAATCAAACTTCTGAGAAAAATCCTCGGCACAAACGTCTGCCGACGCACCTTGGGACAGTTGGAAGTCGATCCCGACTCCCTCATCCCGTGGAGCAAGCTGGAAACATGCGGGCAGGAGACGCTGGCCGCATACGCCCGCACTCAAAAGAATCATCCTACCCTGTAGCGGCCCGCGTCTGCGACCGCCGCACTTTCACTTCTCCCGCCGGAGGCTACGAGATGGGATGAACCACAAAGAACACAAAGAGCACAAAGGAGCCAATTCCGCATCTCCCTCTCTGCGATCTTTGCGATCTCTGCGGTTAAAATCTCTTCCATTCAAAAATCACTCCCAAAGGTGGCGCTGCACCGCCGGGGCAGCACGCCAATGAGAAGTGAAAGAGAAGCCCAAGAACCGCTAAACGGCATTCACTTGGCCCCTTCTTTCCCACCTCATTGGCCTGCTCTCTTGGCAAGAGAGCGCTACCTCAGACTCAAAATCCTCGCCGCCAGAGTCACTCCCAAAGGTGGCGCTGCACCGCCGGGGCAGCACGCCAATGAGAGGTGAAAGAGAAGCCCAAGAACCGCGGAACGGCATTCACTTGGCCCCTTCTTTCCCACCTCATTGGCATGCTCTCTTGGCAAGAGAGCGCTACCTCAGACTCAAAATTCTCGCCGCCAGAGTCACTCCCAAAGGTTTATTGGATGTAGGATCGTAGAGCTATTCTTGGCGTCTTGGCGGTGAATTTTTGAAGTTTCCTGCCCTTCCACACCCGACCATCGGGTTCTGGTGCTGAAAACTGAAAACTGAAAACTTGCAAACTCCCGCTCAAACTTGGCTCGGCAAACTCGCCAATCTCAACGTCGCTCGCACTGGGCCACGCGGCATCGCGCCTCACAAGCCGCTGATGCTGCTCACTGTCATCGACCTGATCGAATCCGGCGACATCCCGGACGGCTGGGTGAAATATGATGTCCGCCTCGTTCCAGCACCTCGCATTGACCGCGCCCCCGCAGTGCGGTCATGCTTCCAGAGTGACCGCTGCTGAATACCGCCAGGCCCTCGACGCGCTGCCTTTTGGCAAGCGCTTGCCTGGTGCGGTGTATGTGATCGATCCGGGAGACGACCCTCGCATCCCATCTCTGCTCCGGATCACGGCGGCCGAGCTGAGGAAACGCTTGGACATCGGAGCCGAGTTCAACCTGCTGAAATTCCACACGGTCTCGCCGAAAATCTCGTTCCTTGCTTATCCGGATTTCGAGAAGAACCCACACCCGGCGTTATCGGAATCGGTCATCGTCGATCTAGTGACCGGGAAGACCCGCCGCGATGACTACCGGGCCCGCGCCAACCCACCCATCCTCCATCGCAAGGAAACATTCCTGCCGCCAGAGCATCCGCTGCATGGGAAATTCGCCAAGCTCACACGTCAGGAGGAAGCGGCTGGATTGTTGGATGACACAGCTCGCATCGGCTTCCGCATCAACTGGGAACGAATCCTATCGGAAAAGGGACTCGGATTCAAAGGGCATCGTCTGGTTGAAAATTCGGTCACTGTTGCTCCTGCTGTAGCGGCGTCTCCCAAACAAAAAATCCACCGACACAAGACCGCCCTTGTCCGTCGCGAGATTTCCAAGCCGGTCAAAACCCTGCTCGAACTCGGCCAACTCCGCCGGGGTGAATCTTTCTTCGATTACGGCTGCGGACACGGTGGTGATGTGGAAGCGATCGAGAAGCTCGGCCATGAATCCACCGGATGGGACCCAGTCCATGCGCCGGAAGTCGCGAAACAGGCCGCCGACGTGGTGAACCTCGGCTTCGTCCTCAACGTGATCGAAGATCCGGCAGAACGTGTGGAGGCATTGCTCGACGCCTGGCAGCACACGCGTCGAGCTCTACTCGTCTCCACTCTAATCGCCGGGCAGGAAGCCTATGGAGATATTCTAACGTATGGCGATGGCGTGCTCACACGCCGCGACACTTTCCAGAAGTTTTTCGAACCTGCGGAAATCCAAGCGCTGCTCGAAGACACCTTGCACACCGAAGCCGTGCCAGTCGGCCTCGGCATCTATCTAGTCTTCCGGGACACCGCCGATCTCCACGACTTCCTCGCCCAACGCTCACGTCGTTTCATCGACTGGGAATCACTCTCACGAAAGCTGGGCTTGCTCCGCGCCCTCAAAACAAAACGCGATCCCTACGACACCCACCGCGAGCTGCTCGATGCCTATTGGGAATCCGTGCTCGAACTCGGCCGCATGCCACGTGACGAGGAATTCGACCGCCTCGCCGAAATCCGCCAGGCCTGCGGCTCGCTGCCTCGCGCCTTACAACTTTTCATCGATCGTTTCGGCGAACCCACTTTCAACGCCGCACGCCAGCGCCGAAAAGAGGACCTTCTTGTATTTGTCGCCGCCGCCCAGCTCCGCAGCAAGATTCCATTCAATCAACTCTCACTCCGCCTGCAGCGCGACCTCCGTTCGTTCTTCGGCAGTTACGCGAACGCTGAGGAAAAGGCCCGTGAACTCATGTTTGCCGCCGGCGATTCGGACGAACTGGAAATCGCCGCCGCCCTACTCGACTTCGGCTTCCTCGATCCTAAGGAAGGTCACTTCACCGTCCACCGCACCCTGCTAGACGAACTCCCGGTTATCCTCCGTGTCTATGTCGAATGCGCAGCCCGCCTCTATGGCAATCCCCGCGAGGCCGATCTGATCAAGATCCATCTGCATTCGCGGAAGCTCACGTTCCACTACTATCGGGACTTCGACGACACTCCACTTCCCGTGTTACTCACCCGCATCAAGATCGACCTCAGGCGGCTCTTCGTCACCGTGATCGATCACACCAACGGAGCCGAACACCAGCTCCTGTTTTTCAAAGAACGTTTCCTTGCCAAGGATCACCCGGATCGTCCAAAGATGGACCGCTTCAGCGCCAAGCTCCGTAAGCTCGGCCTACGCGAGGAAACCATCGGTTATGGACCGTCGAAGGAAAAGTGGAATTCTCGAATCCAGCCAATTCCCTGAGAACCAAAAAGCTCGTGATCACCCTAAATTCCACTCGTCAGCCCGGCATGATCGTGCTTTGTTTCCCCTGTGCCTAAGGAAAAGTCCAACAATCCCCGGAATGATGATCGCAAGGCGGAAATTCGGATCATTCGCGATTTTGCAGACAAGTTGATTCGTGAAGGCAAGGCCAAGGAGTTTCTTGTCGAGCACGGATTTGTGAAGCAAACAGGCGGCCTCACGAAGCGCTACGGCGGATGAGAATTCCGGGCTTGGTTTTGGGCTATCACGGCTGCGATCGGGATGTCGCGGAAGCCATCCTCGATGGCAAGGCCGAAGTCCGATCCAGCACCAACACATACGACTGGCTTGGATCAGGTGCGTATTTTTGGGAAAATAACCCAGGAAGGGCGCTTTCATGGGCCAAATTGCTCGCCCGATCAAAATCCCAAAAAATCAAAACTCCCGCCGTTGTTGGCGCAATCATTGATCCGGGAAACTGCTTGGATCTCACCGAGGAATCGAGCTTGGAACTTGTGAAAGCGGCATTTGAGGGATTCCGCCGTCTGAGTGAGATCACTGGCGAACCACTCCCGACCAACGAACCTGGCTACAAAGGTGACGCCGACTTGGTAAAACGACATCTGGATTGCGCTGTTTTAAACTTTCTCCATGAGACACGTGGAGCTGAGGAACTTCCTCCGTATCACGCGGTGCGCGCTCCATTTTTCGAAGGCGGAGAGCTTTTTGACGGCTCCAAGCTTTCGGAAAAATGTCACGTCCAGTGGTGCGTCCGCGATCCAAAGCGCAGCGTCATCGGGTATTTTCGTCCAAGAGACTCGGAGGCAACAGAGGCATGAGCACGAGTCATCGCAGTGCGATGATTCTCGCCGCCACACCGCATCCCAATCCACCTCCGGCGTGAGGTGACACCAGCTCAGCCGGTAACCGTGACCCACATCTAACTTGAAATCTTTCAAGGACTCCAAACCGCCTAACTGGCTGGCCATGTAGACTCGACAAATCGCTCGATCTTCTCAAATCCGTAATCTTCAGGCCGTGTGTCCCTTGCCATTACCGTCCCACCGCTTGCTTTAAATTGGAGATGCGGGCGTTCTCAAAAAACGACTTCGGAAAAATTGAGTTTTCACGCTGCAACGATTCCGGGCTCATCCCTCCCTCAAGCCGAGCAAGATCTTCCTGGCGAGCCGCTCGTTTCTGAGCAGCACGCTTTGCCAAGAGGCTTTTTTTGCCAAGAGGCTTTTCTGATCGGGCTGAGACATGGCTGAATCAAATTTTGAAGTCCGCTGATAACCTGCGGACAGCAAGAGCATAGCGTTTGACGTGCTCTGGATCAATCCTTCTTTACAGGAGCGGCGACACTCCGATTCGCCGCGCCAATGGACCGCCCAAGAACCCTGCGCAACGCTCTCTTCCATTCAAAAATCCAAAATCCAAAATCCAAAATCAACATTCGTCATTCGTCATTCGTCATTCAACTTCAAAAGGTGGCTGTGGCGTCTCGCCGCAGGCCGTCCAAAGAGCGTCTCGCTCCGAGTCTTTTTCTTCCCTAAGGCAGTGAACTAGGTCCCTAGCCCGCGTGAGAGGGTTCCAAGATGAAGGGATTGGCAACGGACCGACGTCCAAACTCGCGCATAAGGCGGGCATCATCGGGGGCCTTCTGAGTCTTCGCCAAATACTCCTGAACGTTCGCTTGCCCGAGACTCGGAACGCGGAGGGCAAAAAACGGCCAGAGCTGTTGTGCACGATATTCCCGATCCACATGGGGAAAATCGATGATCGGAGCCACCTTGGATTGATCGCGGAATGCCTGCGAATACGAGAAAATCCATTCCCCGTCTTCCATGCGCAGGGTGCCTACTTCCAAGACACCAAGGAAAAGGCGGAAGGAAATTCCGGGTTCCACTGGCTTGGAGACGCCTCGACGCCAGTCGAAGCGGCGTTGTAAATAATCGAGCATTTCTTAGGAGACTTCAGGGGGTTGCAACCGCTTCGTGGAACAGCATAGCACGGCGGTCAAGGCATCGTTGGATAAATTCGATCCTCACGGGACTCATCAAGCCGTGAAATTCAGTGGCGAACAAGTGCTTAATCCTGACAGAGAGTCGGTCAACCGGTATTTCCTTTAGGATAGTATTTGTGCCCCACCTTGGCGATCCACGCGGGCCAGCTCCGGGAGTTTCCTCGCCGAGCATCACCATATTGATAGATTCGAAGAAAGTCCTTCGGCGCGTCACCCGCCACCGCCATATTAAGAACCCGGAAACAGTCGTCCTTCAAAACCGGCAGATCACTCGGAAACCGGACATCAAAACCGGAACGGTTGATGATCGGGTAAGGAGCCGGTTTTTTTCGTTGGGTCTTCATTTCAAATATCGAAAGGTTGTTTCGTCCAGGATCTCACTGGACCAGATCGGCGAATAAAGACGCGGGTGCTCGGCAAGGCGTAGAAACAGATCGCAGATGCCATGATTGGCCAGCACACAAGCGTCTAGAACGACTCTGTAATTCGCGCCTTTCATTCACCGGTATAGCTTGCGTCGTCGAGGCCGGCGGCTTGGACTTTCTGGAAGAGGCTGCTCATGCCGTCACGGCGGGCGGCATCTCTCTTGTTTTCGTAGTTCATCAACTCACGAAACAGAACCCGGCGGTGACTGCCCACATAATGAAATGGGATTTCTCCCTTTTCGAGAAGCCCGACGAGAAACGGCCGCGACATACCCAAGTAATCCGCCGCTGCTTGCGTGGTAAATGCCTCATCCTCCGGCAGCATCACGATGGCCCGGCGCTCCCGGATCGAGCGAAGCACATGGATTAAAAGATCAAACACAGGCTGTGGCAGCTCAAGCTGCTCTCCACTAGCGCTGACTAATGCAGGACGGCGCTGGCCGAAGACCTCTGCCAATAGTCGGTCCACCTCCTTGAAATCCTCAGGAGTGAGTTCACTCGGATCGAGTCGGTTTTGGGTGAGTTTCATAGGGATTAAGTTCCAGATCGCTCTGAATGAGATGTCGATTCCCACACAGGCGTCAATGCAATATACGCAATATTCGAAATAATCGAATAAGATTTTTCACCTCAAACTCAAAATCCTCGCCGCAAGCTCATCCTAATCCACCATTGGCGTCAGATGGCTCCAGCTCAGCCGGATCGCCTCGTTGGCTTCGTTCGCCTCATCGTCCCCGTAGCCCATCGCCTTAATCACATGGCTCGGCGTGTAGCTGCTGGAGGTGCAGGCCGAGCCGTTGGAAATTCCTGTAGCGGCGCGTCTGCGACCGCCGCACTTCTCCTTCTCCCGCCGGAGGCTTCTCACTTCCACTGATCATTGGGTACTTCTACCCCCATTTCCGCTTTCCAAAATCCCGCCACGCGCCCATCACCACCACGAGACTCTTACTCGCTTTCAATCTTATCCCGCAGCGCCTGTGCCATTAACCGCTCGGGCCACTCGTATTTTAACGCCTTGTAGGGTGTCTGGTTCGAACGTGTTTCCATTTCTATCAGGTCCAATTCCTTTTGCTCGTCCTTGGCGTTTTCATCGTAGATTCGGATCAACAAAGCCGCATCATTCATCGAGCCAATCAGCGAACGGTTGGTCCGGGAAAGCAGGATTACCTCTTGATTGTCCGAATCGAAATCCACTCCGTGTCGCGTCCAGACCTCACCGATCCGGCCGAGCAATTTCAGCCACAATTCCGGAAAACCCTTCACCCCGGTGACCGGGAGAATCAGCGTGTAGAGCGTGGCGTCGTTCATCACCACCACCAGCGGTTTCCGTCGCACCCGGATGAAGTGGCAACTCCATGAATCCAGCCGTTTTTCCTGTGGCACCCGTGCCCCCTCATGGCTGAGTTGGCACTTGAAGCGTTTCGTGAATGCGGCGGAGACGCGGAGAATCATCACGCCGACACTCACAGCGTGAACAGTTCGTTTCGCTCCCTCTCGGGCAATGACGCTACGCGATTCATGATGCCTTCTCCTTCGCAATATTTCGGATCACATCACAAACCCACGCCGGAGCCGTTTTGGTATCACGAAGGATTTTTTGCCAAATAGCTGGCGTCCATTTTTCTGCGAGCTTCTGGCATACCCGAGCGCTAATGCGTTCCTTGCCCAGCGCCTTCATTGCCTGAACAACCAGTTCACTTTCCGGAAGTTTGAACCCAGACTCTTTAAGGCTCCTTTTTTTAAAAACCAACTGACGGTTGCCAATCGCGTAAGATTTGCCCGGACCGTCCGAGAGGTAAACGCTCTGCACCGGAACCTGCGTGGAAATACCTAACAAATTGAGCGCCGTGTTTTCCGAAGGCTGAATACGCCAGCCCGATTTGCGAGCCAAGGCACTGGCGAGTTCATCCAGATCAGGCCCCATCGGTTCCTTGAGCAGAGCGCTCATCCGTGGGTAATCATAGACTCCTCGTAGGACCCGGCGAATGGTTCCTTTGGCCTCCAATCGCGACAGTGCTTTCCGTATCGCCGCGTCACCCGCAATGTCTAAGAAATCATTCTTGGACAGAGCCCAACCCCTCTGGTGGCCGTAGATTCGTGAAATTACCTTATCATCAATGGATTGCACACCCATTGACTAAACGAATTTTGTCACAAATCAAAGCAACTTTTTGTGACAAAATTATGGAGAAATCGGGGACGCTTGACTGTTCGTGTTGGATGAGGGACCCTCATCGTTTAACGTGACATTTTGACTTTCTAGAACGTACAAACTTGTAGGACCCCAGTTGGCTGGTTCTGCGGTCATGGCTCTGCCAGAAGCCTTCATGAAATTCCACATTGCTGAGACCCTGCAGCGGCGGTGGGGGGATGAGCATCATCAGGTATTTTCGTCCAAGGGACCCGGAGGCAACAGAGGCCTGATGACGAACCATCGCAATCCCGATCTGGATAAAATCCGGCCGCGGACTATGATTCACCCATGACAGTCACTCTTCCGCCTGCGCTGAACCAGCTTGTGGACCATCTCCTCCACACTGGGCGTTATGCCGACGAAGGTGATGTGGTCCGTGAGGCACTGCGCGCGCTTGAACGGCAGGAGTTCGATGAATCACTCGCCCTTGAAGCGGCCATCCTGGAAGGTGTTGCTTCTCCGCATCAGCCCTACAATGCTTCTGTCATGGATCGCATCCGCCAGAACGCACGCTCCATCGCATGAGCTTGAAAGTGTCTATTTCCCAGGCACCCACTGATTCCATGAAACTCCGCACCAACCCCGCCGCCGGCCTGATCCACGATGAACTGGAATCTCGCTCCATTCCTGCCGCCAAGGCCGCCCGGGATATGGCCATTCCGCGCAGCCGCCTCAGCGATATTTTCGCAGGGCGAAAAGGCGTTTCCGCCGATACGGCCTTACGGTTCGAGCGCTACCTCGGCATTTCCGCATCACTTTTGATCCGTCTCCAGGCGGAATATGACCTCAGCAAGGCGGTCGCCGACAAAGGCCCTCAAATCAAAAGAGAAATCCTCCCTGCTCCAAAACTCGCGATGGCTTGATTGTTTTTAATCCTCACCTCAGACTCAAAATCCTCGCCGCCACCGCATCCCAATCCACCCCCGGCGTGAGGTGACACCAACTCAGCCGGATCGCCTCATTGGCCTCATCGTCGCTGTAGCCCATCGCCTTGATGACGTGGCTCGGCGTGTAGCTGCTGGAGGTGCAGGCGGAGCCGTTGGAAATCGCCACCAGATCTTTGAGAGCCACGATCAGTGCTTCCGAGTCGATTCCCGGAAATGCGAGATTCAGCACATGATCCATCGTTTCCTCCGGCCGACCGTGGATGCGTGGCGACAACGATGCAAATGCAGCCAGTGCAGCGTCCTTGATCTTGCGACAATGCTTCCTGCGTTTCTCGTGATTCTTCACCGCCACTTCGGCAGCCATGCCCAGCGCGGCGACGTGCGCCACCGGAAGCGTACCGGGCCGCAGCCCACGTTCCTGGCCTCCGCCGTAGAACAGCGGCTTGAGCGGAGGGCGGGCGGAGCGCGCAAAACCACCATCAATTTCGTGACCTCACGAAATTGATCGACACCATTTTCGTGGCGTCACGAAAATGGTGCAAAATCTGAGAAAAATGGTCACCCCGCAAGTCACAGGACAAGTCACAGGACAAGTCACAGGACAAGTCACCGGGGAAGTCGCTCCTCAAGTCCCCGAGGTGGTCACCCCGTAAGCCGGCACTTCCTTTCTCAGATTCCATCTTGGCGATCACTAGAATTTGCTCATCATGGTCTCATGAAACCGCGCTTACCAGATCCACGCGATGTCGCGGCGAGAAAGGCGCTCGCGGCCAGGCCATCGGCTCCGCTCGAAAGCGTCTTTGCACAAGCTGCCGCATCCAAGCGTATGATCGCCGACTCATTGCGTGATTCCCGCTCCAAGCATTTGCTGAACAGCCATGACGAAGCCGTCGCCCAATTTCGGAGATTCCGGCAGGCGATGGATGTACCCGCCGACAGCACCAGCAGCGCCCCAAGTTCTTCCGCCTATCCCCCCGGCAGTTCCTTGAAGTCTCACGCCGCTGGCGACAAATGGGCCCAGGCTTCGTTAAAACTATGCCGGGCAAGCCGCGCCACGGCGGTCACGCCCTACCTGGTCCCCAATTTCTAATTTTCCAATGCCCAATCTCTCTTCCCACTGGCTCGGCAAACTCGCCAATCTCAACGTCGCTCGCACCGGGCCACGCGGCATCGCGCCGCACAAGCCGCTGATGCTGCTCACCGTCATCGACCTGATCGAATCCGGCGACATCCCGGACGGCTGGGTGAAATACGATGTCCGCCTCGTCTCTCGCTTTCGCGATTACTGGGAACTCGTCCTCGAACGCCAGAGGAACGCGCCCGACATCCCGATGCCCTTCAATGCCCTCGGGGGTGACAAGGACAAGGTCTGGGAGTGCTTCACCGCCGACGGCCAACCGTCCCTTGCAAAGACCACCACGCGGCTTTGCAGTCTCGATCCTGATCTCTTCTCCTGCCTCCAGGATGCCGGATTTCGAAACAAGGCCCGCGAAACGCTGGTCACCCTCTACTTCAGGCCGCGTGAACAAGTCATGCTTTGCGCCCGTCTTGGCCTGCCTATTCCAAAAAATGCTGAAATCCAAGCCCTCCGCGAACAGGCGGACGAATTCAAAGCCCGCCAGAAAAAAGGCCGCGACAGTCGATTCAAAAGCGACGTGCTCGGCGGCTATTATTTCACCTGCGCCCTCACCGGCTACCGCCTCGACACCACCGATAGCTCCATCGTCCAAGCCGCCCACATCCACCAACACGCCGTCAGCGGCAACGACGATCCCCACAACGGTCTCGCCCTAACTCCAGATGCCCACTGGATGTTCGACGCCGGTCTGTGGACGGTTGTCCCGAAAGGCGATGATTTGCTGATCCATGTCGCCACCGGCCGCTTCTCCGAGTCGTCACCTCATGGCCGATTGTTAGCCGAATTCAACGGGCAAGCGCTCCACTTCCATGATCATGCCAGACTGCGCCCTGCGGCTGAGCATTTTGCATGGCATCAAAAGATGACATTTCTCAAGTGCTCTTGATGACACTGAGGCGGGCGTGTTGGTGAATCCGTCACGCGATCACGTTAAATTTTCGGATCATCATTGCCCGGATCTTCCGAATGATAGATCATTGTTCCCGTGAGAATTATCAGTCTTTGTCTTTTCATGGTGGCGTTTGTGGCATCTGTCGACGCCGATGATCGACCAAGTTGGGCGATCATCGACGCGGCAGACCGTCTGATCGCCAAAAACGCACTCTTCATGCCCGGGGGTGATGGTTTCTTAAAACAACGCTCCGGCCTATTGATTCAATATGAACGGCCTTCGAAATCCTATTCGCGCGATGGCAAGAACTGGATGATAGAAATCCGGAGTCCGCGCTGGCGCGCGGAAGCGGCTAAGGAATGGCAGCCATGGAATGAAGCACGTCCGCAATACGACCAATGGCGAATCGGAGTAATTCGGGTCGATGTCCTGATCAGGGGTGTTGAAGCAAGCTGGGTCGAAAACGCAAACTTCTCAAGACGAACGCCGCCCACACAGTCCGAGGTCATGCAGCGACTGAACACGTTGGGACAAGCGAGCGCCAGAACACGAGACAATCAGGCACCTCCCACGAACCAAGGTCCCGCTTCGGAAATGCGTCCCCATACGGCCCGCACGGAACAATCACCTCAAGGTGGTATCTTTAGAAAACTCCCGAATGGAACATTGCAAAAAGTCACGCCGCAGCAAATTCCCGAAATTGCCATGCCAGGCTCCGCGCAATCCATCCCCACACCCCGACCAAGGGCGATTCCTTATGCACCTCAGTCTCCACCACAGGTTCAAATCACCCCCGATCCCACGCCGCCACTTCCAATCAATGTTGCCAGATTATCCCTGCTAGAACGCAATTTCAGATGGATCATCCCGTCGATCGCTTTAGCCCTCACCACATTTATAGGCTTAGGATTCTGGCTTCTCAGGATGAGGCGCAAAACTACAATCCTATCCTATGCACATTCGAGTCCTGTATCTCCTCCGCTCACCGATCCTTCCGCATCCTCGTTCCAAAACAACCCCACCCAAACCACCTCCCAGCCGAATCACCTAATGAGCCCGGTGGAATCTTCATTTCTCAATGCCTTGCAACAAGCGGTCGATCCTTCCTGGACCATCGCGGCAAAGATCCGGGCCGCAAATCTGTTTGGCGACGATCCTACACCCGACCCAAAAACATTCCACGCCTCGTTCTGCGATACGCTCATCGACTTTGTCGTCTACAACCCATCGGGATCACGAATTCTTTGTGCAATCGAACTGGAGGAGAATTCACGCTCCCGACCTGACAGCTTACAGCGCGACTCTTTTCTAACCAATCTCTTCAAAAGCAAACAAGTCCCCCTTCTCCGGATTCCCATTTCTTGGACCTACTACCCCCAAGGCATCCAAGAAAAACTGCAAAAGGCCGGTATTTTTTCAGATTGACGGGGCCTTAACCCACCGCCGCAGCAAAAGCCTGAAACAGGTCCCCTGGAAGAGCCTTATCGAGCTTCCAGGTTATGGCCATCGGCAGCTCTCCCTCATGTGTCACATATTGGGCCGGGCCGAGAAACCAAAATGCACGCTCATCGACGCTCTCTCGGGCGAATAGCCACACTCCGGATTTCTGCATAGCATGATTGCGATACCGCAATCCAGTTTCGGATTCGGATCGTGTGATCGACTGGCTCTCCCAGTGCACAAGTTCACGACTAATTGCATAATCCCGATAACGTGTCGTCGGAGAAAACTGCCCCTTGGTCTTGTCGAGTGTGAAGGCAAATAGGTCGAGTTTCGGTTTCGGTAACCAGCGCACGCCAGTTTGCCAAGGTGCAACTGTCGCTCGGTCCTCTGGGTCACATGCGGCTAGAATTTCCAATCTCGTGTAACGCGCGTGGGTAACCAAAGGAACAAGCTCATGCCCGGATGGTGATGATTGGAGATGGCTCACCCTTTCAGCAAGGACATCAAACAATTCATTCAATTCGGCGCAAATCTGTGGATGTTGCCACAGGAGATTTAGCCCTTCAGCAATCTTCGCCTTCTTATCGAGCACCTGCGACGTTAGCTGTGAAAGTAGCATACGGGCTAGACGCGCATCCCTAGCATTCGGATCAACTTGGGCGGAGGCGACGTCCTGAGATAAGAGCTTGCGCCATCCATCCAGCCTCAGGGGATCATCGACGTGTAAGAGTCGTCCACAGGCTCGGCGGAGTTTTTCTTCCTGTGGCCCCGGAGGAGCAACAGAAAGCCCCGCCGCCTCTTTCAAGTCTGACCAAGAGTATGTGCCCTGATAGACGTCCTCCAGATCGAGCCCGGATGCCTCGATAAATGCAGCAAGTCCAAATTGTCCCTCTAAGGCCAGTGCCTGCAACTCATCAGCCTTTTGCTGCCAGTGGGAAGGGATCGCCTTACGAATACTCCGAAGAACGATTTCCTTTGTCTGCCGGTCCATTTCCATGTGGCAGCCCGATGGAAGAAATGGAAACCCTTGATCAACCTGTTGCTCAACGTGTTTTCGAGAGCCGCCGAGAAGCGCTCGAAGTCGCCGATCGAAACGGAACTCAGTTCGGTGTAGCCCGACGAAATCCAACACGGTGCACCATCTCTTCTCATGAGCCTTCCGGAGTCCACGGCCAAGTTGTTGCAGAAAGAGCGTCGGGCTTTCCGTCGGACGTAAGAATAGAAGTGTGTCGACGTCTGGAATGTCGATACCCTCGTTGAAAAGATCGACCGAGAACAGGACGCGGATGATTCCATCCCTGAGATCTGCCAGGGCTTGTCGCCGCTCTTCATCCGGGCTGTCACCCCACACCGCGATGGAAGGAACGCCAGCTTCATTGAAGACCCGTGCCATGAATCTGGCGTGATTTACCCCAACGCAGAATCCAAGGGCCCGGATGCCGTCGATGTCGTCAACATGCTCTACGAGGCGCTTCAGCACGAGGCGGGTGAGTGAGTCGTTCGCCGTATAGATATTGGTCAGCCCTTCGATGTCATATCCGGACCCACGCTTCCAAGGCACTCGACGCAAATCCGTGCCGTCGTGGATTCCAAAATACTGGAAAGGAGCAAGTCGATGCTGATCAATCGCGTCCCAGAGTCGTAGTTCGGCAGCGATTCTCCCATCAAAGTAATCGAAAATAGAGAGGTCGTCGGCTCTTTCCGGGGTCGCAGTTAGTCCTAATAGCTCGCGTGGTTGCAAGTGATCGAGAACCTCGCGGTAAGAACGAGCTGCCGCGTGATGGAACTCGTCCACGACCACCACGTCGAAGTGGTCCCCCGCCAGGTGTTGCAGTCCATTGCGATGCAAACTCTGGATTGAAGCGAAGACACTTTGCCAATCCTCCGGCTTTTTACCTGCGACCCATAGCTCTCCGAACGATGGATCACGAAGAGCATGACGGTATGTTGCACGGCTCTTCTCAAGAATCTCCTCTCGATGGGCCACAAAAAGCAGACGCGCCCTGGGAATACGCTTTCGGAGTCGGGTATAGTCAACCGCAGCCATCACCGTCTTTCCGGTCCCTGTTGCCGACACCAATAGATTTCGGTGGTGCCCACGGGTGCGCGCCACCTCTACCTGCTCCAATAAGCGCTCCTGGTAAGGCTCCAGACGAAGGTCCGTCGGCGGGATAGCCCAAACAGCTGTATTCTCAATGACACGAGTTCTTTCGCGAAAAGTCTGGGAGTCGAATGGCACGAAATCCCCACATTCCCAGTATGAATCGAAAACAGCTGCCACCTTCTCGATCACCGAAGGATTCCTCGCCCCAGACAGCCGGACGTTCCATTCCAGTCCGTCGACTTGTGCCGAATGCGTCAGGTTTGACGATCCCACATAGACCGTCGAGAAACCACTTTCCCGATGAAACAGCCACGCCTTTGCATGCAGTCGGGTCGATGTCGTGTCGTAGGAAACCCGCACGTCCGCACCCGCGTCTTTCAATTGTTCGAGCGCGGCAAGCTCCGTCGATCCTGTATAGGTCGTTGTCAGCACACGCAGTCGCCCTCCATTTTCGACGTGTTGGCGCAAACGATCGAGCAAGGGCCGGATGCCACTGCGTCGGATGAAGGCCATAATGACATCAATCCGCTGGGCTGAGGCTATCTCGGTCGCGACCTGATGTCCCACGCGGGGTTCCCCGCGGGCGTTAGTCAGGAGCGTCGTATCTAGCAGGGGTATGAGAGGACTTTCGATGACCTTAGGTTTTCCAGCGGGGTCCCTCTCAAGAATTGCCTCCAGCATGGTCTCCCCCTCAATCAACTCTAGGCCCTCAGTCATGTCGCTCTCCATCGCATCCAATAGTCTCCGGACTAAGGCGATGCCATCACCGACACGAGACTTCTCCTCCGACTTATCGATGATCCTAGCAAGAATTCGACCGAGATGAAGCGCGAGACGATCACCCGCCTCGGCGGGGCGGAGAGAAGAACGACGAATCAGATCGTCGTCGACCGCTGAGAGTCGGCCCTCCATGGACAAAGTAATCAATTGTTCGTAGAGGCCTCGCTTGAAGAGCATAGAGCAAGACTATCCGGTCCATTTCTGGAATTCGAGCCCTAGTTTGCAGTGATCCAGGGTAATTCATCACCCATCAGCTCATGGCCACCCGCAGCGGCATGCGGACCTACGATCCCCGGAAACCCCAGGTCAACATCCTGTCCATGCAAAGCATCAAGAGCCTTGAGTTCCGCTCCGTGATCTTCATCGGCCACACGCGGCCAAATCGAAACCTCGGAAACCCAGGCCGCCCAGAATATGAAACTCCTCTACCAGCTTGCCCGGCATAGCGCCGCGACGACGTGGCATGACCCGCGCCAAGGAAAGGCTGCTGATCACGGCGACGGGGCGGAATGAGTTTACGGAGAGGCTGTTATCGATGAGGGAAACCGCCTGTGCTGTTGCGTAGAAAGAAACTCAATCCGTCATTTTTCCAGGCATTGTGTGAATCCGATAGCAATGACCTAATTTATGGTTGGATCTCCTTGCTCCGAATTTGCTTCCAGAGCTTTCCCCAGTGCGCTCGGATCTGATTTCGAATGGCAGATGAATCAAGTTTTTTCGATGCCCGAAGACCGTAGGAAATGAAATTGGATCTTTTGGAAAGGTATTTTCGGCGATCCTCCAGCAGGAGCCTCTTGTCCCCACGTTGTCTCCGTACTTGGTGAGAATACTTCAACAGCAGCTTGCGGGTTTTGAGTCGCTGATACCCCGCTTTTCTGATTTGCTTTCCTTGGCACTTGACTGCCTGATTCACCCCATTTCTCATTTTCCCATAATATCGGTCCAAAGAACTCTGTCTGAGGCGGATCGTTCCGCCGTCAAATGTAAACCCAAGGTATTGCAGCTTCTTGTCTTCCGCGGCAACGCTGCCGATAGGCCCGCCGAAAACGACTCGTTCGGTTTTTCCAGTATTGAGCCTCAGGCATTCATGCCCGATCAGGGCGTGCATGAGGTGCTCCGTGGCTTCCGTGTGTTCCGGTGGGATTACCACAATTATGTCATCACAGTAACGCCGGTAAAGGCCTCCAAGGCTCGTCGCCCAGGTGTGCATGATTCGATCGACAGGTAGCATGTAGATATTCGAGAGGACCGCGCTCATCGGCGATCCTTGGGGAATACCCTTGTCGGATTCAGGATTGTGCTGAATGAGACCAGCCTCCCGGATATGTTGTCTGAATTCCTCAGGTGAGCAGATTCGAGACCTTCGAGGGTTTGGCTCTCTCAACTTTGGGTTGTGCTCGCTGATGCCAAACTCGTCGTAAGCCGCTTTCCTTGAGACCCATGCAAAACGTGTCAGGGAACGATAGACTCGATAGTGGTCTGGAGGCAGACGATCACATCCAAGCACATCCGCCCATGCAGCTCGGAGCTTTCGATGCGAAAGCGTATCAAAAAATTTCTCAACATCGAACGCGAGTGCGACGCAGGGCCGGTTCTGCTCAACAAAGTCAAAAATCTCTTTTGCGTGATCAATATTCGACTTGCCACCGGGGATCTTGCGGAAGGCCGTTGGAACCTCAGTTAGATTCAAATCTGCGAGGCGAGTTTCGTAGAGATCGCTAAGGGTCTTTCCGTAATAAGAGTAGATGGCGGCATCCTTGTGAGAGGCTATCTTAATTGGTCGTAGTTTGTTTTTGTATATGATCCGCCTCAATCGCCGTGGGATTCCCGGTTTGTCCTCTCGCTGGATTTTTAGAGTCGATAATGTGAACCCGATAAATGGGTGGAATCCATGTTTCCTTGGCGGGGACCCATAGAGTATTCCTTCCTTGAAGTCGCAAACGAAATCCCAAGCGGCCGCAGGGGATGCGAATGGGACGTCAAAATGGAGATAGCTCCTGTGTTTGTAAGCTTCGAGGAATTGGTCTTTTGTCATTTGGATCGGTGGGGGGGGCTCAACTGAGGAGAAGGTTTCTGCGAACAGAAACCGGAGATCTGGTGTAGCAGACCCTTTGATTACTCATTCTCCTTCTCCTCAGCTATTTCCTGCCCCGGATAAACCAGAAGCATAGTCACAAGTTGCCTCATGACGCTTTTATAAGCATTATCATGTTTATGATGACTATGACCACAATCCACGTTTCCGTGAACCTGCCACAGCTGCTTCAGGTCGCCTGTGCGGCGGTTTCTTTCGAAATCCGCTTTACATTTGATCTGATAAGCCTGCCCAACGGCCGTATCGCTTGCGCTCAGGCCGCGCACCTCAGTGCTGGAAAACACTTTCGGCAGGAATGGATTAGCCATATTCCTAGCGAAAGGCAAGGATTGTTGATGGCGGGATTCAATAATACTCCCGAATATACCCATAGCTGAGTGGATGGCTTTGACAAGGGCGGTGTATTTCATGCGGCGATGGATCGGGTCAGTTTAAGGGAATTCGGTCCAGTGAATGGTTTGATTTGCAGAGCATCTGGCAATGATGGTTAGAGAAGCTGGAAATGGTAGAAACTCAGATGCTGAGATAAGTTGGGCTACGGTTCATGGTTCAGTCGATTGAGGAAACCCACTCGCCGACCACGACCATCTCGGGTGCTTCGTGTGGATTGACGATGATGGGATCGTAGTCGCGATTCAGCGGGAGGAGTTCGATGTGTTTGTGGCTCCAGTCATGCTCGGTGACCCGCTTGACCGAGTGATACTTTTTGACAGTGAACCGCCCGCCGTTTTCCGGGTCGCCCATGGAATTGAACTGGACTAGGACGATGCGGCCCTCGCGGGAGCCTTGCGGGCAGGGGCTGAAGAGGTTCCAGGAACCGTCTTTGATCTTCGGCTCCATCGAGTGGCCGCGGACGCGGGCGATGAACATGCCGGGTTTGATGGAGGCTCCCGCGGCCTCGGCCCAGCCGATTTCCTCGGGGGCGGATTCCGGTCCCCACAGGCCGGCGGCGGCTTCGAGGCTGTAAACGGGGACGAGGCGGGTGAATTTTTCTTTGGCGGCGGGGGCTTCGACGAAGCCGGGGAGGTTGCGGTTTTCGCGCTCCCCGCTTTCCCCGGTGTCGGGGTTGGCGTCCACGACTCGCAAGGGGGTGGCGACGGCGACGGGTTCGACGGACCAGCCGGTTTCGGACTGGGTGAAGGTGACCTGATAGTTGGTGCCGGGAGCCCCGGCGTTCTCGCCGAACCAGCCGCGAAGGAGCGGGAGGATCTGGTTTTCCTCGCTGCCGAGCGGAGAGGCGACGTTGCAGGCGATCTTGACGAACTTGAACACCCACTGGCTGCCATCGGGAAGGGTGGCAATGGTCGGGCCGATGGGGCGGCCGGGCAAGTCCTCGACGGTGGGTAGCCGCAGGATGGGTTTGCCGCCTGAATGGCTGACCTTGGCGACAAAGCGGTCTGCGCTGAGTTCGGCGGCTTTTTCGATACGGGTCTTCGCATAGTGGGTGAGACGGTAGTCCACCAGCTCGGCGGTCATCGATTCGAAGTCGGGCCGGAGGTTTTCCGGGCACGGGAAGGCGGCGAGGAAACGGTCGCCCTCGCGCTTGAACCAATGCCGCCCGGCCTGCTCGTCCATCCAGCGGGACAGCGGCCATTCCAGCCACCATGCGGCCCATTGTTTGATTGGTGCCGTGGCGGGATCGGGAAACTGCTGGGTAGGCGGCAGGTCGTGGCGGAGAGTTGGATGGGAAAGGAGGAACTCGCGGCAGGCTGCGGCGAGTTTTTCGATGTCCATGCCGTCCCACAGCGCATCGCGATCCAACAGCACGCGCAAAACGACCATTTTGTAGGATTTGTTGAGATTGGTGCCTTCCAGCATGGCGAGCCATGGACCGAAGGAATCGAACACCTGACGCTCTGGAGCCGATAGATCATCCTGCTCTGAAATGAAACCGAACCATGAGCCGAAGCGGGCGGCAAGGGTCCTCGGCAGGTAGCCATGGTGATACAGCTCGCTGGGCGAGGGCCGGCGGCCGAGTTCATCGCGCATGCTGCGGTAGGCTTCTACGACGGCCGAGCCGGTGTTTGGCACGAGGCGAAGCATCAGTTCCTTGGCCTCTACTTCGAGATCTAGCAGGCAGCCCTCGGGTAGATTCGAGGCTGCGCCATTGAGGAAGTTCTTCAGGTCCGCCCATTTTGCGGAATGCTTGCCAAGCGAAAGCAGGTGGGTGAGGCGGCTGGCGAAGACGCGGTGATTGCCTACGAAGTCGATGACTTTGAGCCGCAGCTTGTTTTCTGCAGCACGGAGTCCCCGGCCGAGTTGTTGGAGGAAGATAACTTTGGATTCGGTGGGGCGCAGCATGACCACCCGCTCTACATCCGGCACGTCGAGGCCTTCGTTGAAGAGATCGACCACGCAGAGGGCTTGGAGTTTGCCCTCGATGAAATCTGATAGACTATCGCTGCGCGAATCGCCACCTGAGCCGGAAAATACTGCGGCTACGCTGACCTTGCGGCGGCGGAGCCAGTCGCGGGTATAGAGCGCGTGACGGCGGGAGCAGCAGAAGACGAGCGTGCGGGCGTCGGGATCGACCTGCCATGCGTTCCACAGGCGTTCCATTCGCTTGCTGTTTTCGAGTTTCTCCTCAAGCGCCGTGGGATCGAAGCGGCCGTTGCGCCACGGGATTTGCTCAAAGTCCACATCATCCTTGAGTCCCAGATAGTGAAAGGGAACCAGCGAGCCTTCCGCGATCCCATCGCCGACGGTGGCCTGCCACGCGAGCACGTCGTCGAAGAGCGATGCCACGTCCACACCATCGGTGCGCTCCGGGGTGGCGGTTAGGCCGAGTGTGAAAGTGGCATTCAGTCGAGCCATGACCCGCCGATAGCTGGGCGCTTGGGCGTGGTGAACTTCGTCGATAAGGACATAGTCGAAATGCTGGTCGTCCAGAGCGGCGAGGCCCTCGGGTCGGGTGAGCTTCTGGACTGAGGCGACGACGAGATCGCCGCTCATGTCGCTGTTTGCACCGAGATACCAAGTGACGCGGGTTTCATCCCACTCCGACTGCATGGCGGTGCGGACGGTGGCTTCTGCTTGAACCAGGATTTCGGCACGGTGGGCGATGATCAGAACCCGGGGTTGCCGGTTGAGTGACTTTCCGAATGCCAGAACATCGAACGCGGCGAGCCAAGTTTTTCCAAGACCAGTAGCGACGGCAATGAGAGCCCGACGATAGGCATTCGCCCGGATCTTATCGAGGGATGCCAAAGCTCCGAGTTGCCAAGGACGCGGCAGATATAGGATCGTGGGTAAATCAATAGATTCCGGCGGGATAAATTTGCGGTGCGCCTCCTTGGCATGCAGGGCATAACTGGCGACAAGTGCATCATCGAGCGGAGTGGCCTGCTGCCAGAGATCGGTGAAAGCGGTGGCGAGCGTCAGATCGATAGGCTCGGATCCAGTGGTCTGTCCGATTAGGTTCCACTCGATCCCGGTTTCAAGGGCGGCTTTGGATAGATTGCTACTTCCGACAACAATAAGACCACCGGAAGAATCGACGATGCGCCATGCTTTCGGATGGAATGAAGCGGGCTTGGACGGGAGCTTCGTGATCTCTGCCAACCGGACTTCAAGGGAACAGTTGTCGAGGATTTCATCGGCAAGCGACATCCAACCTACCAGACGCCGCAGCGCTTCTGCTGAGGTGATGTAGAGATAATCGCCGACGAGAATCCGGATTTTCGCTCCAGCCCGCAGTGCTGAGAAAATAGACAGTTGGATGAGATCGAGGCCAGAAGGCTGGATGAACGATGCGAGGAGATCCACCTCATCGGCGGATGAAACGCGCTGGCCGATGCTCTTCCACAATGGCGAGTGAGGCTGGCCTGCCGTGAGTGTCAGAGAATGATTGCCGCCGGATTTTGATGGCTTCCTGACCAGATAGTTCGCCTTCTCTGGAATGACATGGCGCACGCCGCCGCGTGGGTCTGGCATGTCACCGAGATACCGAGGAATCACATGGATATGGACATGCGGCACGGTTTGGCCTGCGGCACCGCCGGAGTTGAATCCAACATTGTAGCCGTCGGGCTTCGGCGACAACTGGATGTCGAGCAGACGCTTGGACTCCTTCACCAACGCCATCAGCGCGGCTTGTTCCTCGTCGCTCGCATCGAACCATGTTTCGACGATGCGACGGGTGGTTACGAGGACGTGCCCGGGAGAAACCGGAAAACCATCGAAGATTGCAAAGGCCAGATCATTTGAGCACAGCCAATCGCCCGCCGTAACAGCGAGGAATGGTGATTCAAATTGACTCATAGGCGGATCAGACGAAATCGACGTTAGATGAGCAATGAAATTGAGGGATCCGTTCGAGAGTTCGGGATTTCAGCCCGTAATCGTCTCCAAATGCGAGGCGATTGAGAAACCGGGCCGTGACGCGGCCAGCCTAAAATCCCGCAGCCACGCCCCGGCACGGCGTTCAAGGGTGGAGCGGTCGCGGCGGAAGCGTGGACTTTGCGGCGGACGGGAGGCGATGTCGGTCATGGTGTTGAAGGCGGCGTAGGTGTTTTGGCCGAGCTGGTCAAAGTAGCCGCCAAGACGGGTTTCCAGATCGGCGTCGAGTTTCGCCTGCTCCGTGCACTCCCCGGGTTTCGGGTTTTCCGGCAAATCCGGCCAACCGGTGACATGGCGGACCAGTTTCCCAGCTTCCTTCGGGGTGATGCCGACCGCCCTTACGCTGGCGAGCGTCTTGCTGAATTCATCGCGGAGGGCGGACATCCCGGCGAAGGGGCGGGCGACTTTCAGCGAATGAATGCCCTGCCGAGTGTGCGGCACGGCCAGCGTGGCAGCCTCCTGCTCGAAGATCACGCCGTTGCTGCAATGCTCGCGGAGAAAGCCGACGTCGATCCGCAGGGCGCGGCTGCCGTTGTAGCTGTTGGTGATGCGAACGAAGGGGGTGAAGGTTTCCGAAGCACCGCCATTGCCCCACAGGTTCATGGCATGCGCCTGATGGTGGATGTCCATCGCCACCCAGCTCCGGGTGCCTGGACCATGGCCTTCCATGAAGGTCCACTCGCGTGCCGTCGTGTCCGGAAAGGCTTCGAGGCAGAATTTGTGACACAGGGTCACCGCCTGCTGGTTGGTGAAAATCTGATAGCCCGCCCCGACGATGCCCAAGATGTCCCCGGTATCGGCAGCGATGAGGGCTTTCTTGTTGGGAACCCGCACGTCTCCCGCCTTTCCATTGCGGGTTACGGTGGCGAAGACCGGGGCTTCTTCGATCGGGAAAAACCAGTCGGCTCTTGAGGTGTTTTGGTTCATGGCACCCCACGGTAGAAGGAGGGGTGGGTCAAATACGGGGGCAGGGTCGGAGAAATTTTGAATTTTGAATTTTGAATTTTGAATTTTGGATGATTAATTTTGGATGATTGATTTTGAATGGGAAGAGCAAGAGGGGCGATGGGTGGAGAGCTGTGCTTGGCGGTCACCGGTCATTTCATGGCAGCGGGGTGGCGGAACGTGGACCTATCATGGATTTTGTTTTCCCTGATTTTTGCCCAGTTTTTCGATGGCTTCGGGGACCATGAGTTGACCATGGGTCGCGCTTTGCTCACCTCATTGGCATTCCATGGGCATCGGCGGACGGATTCCGCCGCTCCTTGGTGCATTCGCGTGATTTTGGCGCTTCATGGTCTGGGAGCGGGCTTGCGGGATTATGGAAGTTCATCAGACATCAGATTGGTTCACGCAAAGGCGCGAAGACGCGAAGGGTTGTGCCATCATCCGTTAGATGCTTAGATTCTTCTTCTTTGTTTCGCGCCTTCGCGCCTTCGCGTGAGTTCTCTTTCATAACGTTAATGTGTGATCGGCGGTCGTGAGGAGCTCGGTCTCCGCCATGTATCTTTATTCACTCATGCTTGTCTCCTTTCTTGCGGGTGGCCTTTTTCGCCTGTTTTTGAACAGTCAACTTTTGGTTGACGGTTGCCTGTCCAGCTTGGGGATCGGGTTTGTTCTCTAGTATTTCGAGAGCGTGGATTTGTTTATCGAAATCGGACTGATAGAGGTGGTCTTGGACGATGCGGTATTTCTCGAATTCGCTTTCGGCGTGGGCTTTGGCGATCTCCGCAGTGACTTTTCCGGCATCCTGGAGAATTTTACGATCGGTGGCGGCAATGAAGCGGTTGAGGCGTTCCTCCCAGTCTGCCATAGTCATGGGAATCATTCTCTGAGCCATGTCCTCCGCGATGTCGAGGTAGGCGTTGACGAGCCGCAGTAGCTGGGCGAGTTCGGCATCGGTGAGGTAGTTTTTTGCGATGCTGACATCAAACTTCTGGATTTTTCCATGCGGGGCATCCTTCCAAGTGGTGAGTCCCATGTTGGTCTTTTCCGCATCAGCGCGGGAGACAATGACCTCGGCGGCTGTTTGGCCGTGGATCGCCCAGTGGAGCTTGTTCTGCACGGTAGCGAAGAAGCGTTGGGTCGCTTGCGCCGTCACATCGTAATCAAGGGCGGTGGCGTAGATGTCGGTGATCTTTTGGTAAAACTTGCGTTCGCTGAGGCGGATCTCGCGAATACGCTGGAGCTGTTCCTCGAAGTATTTTTTGCCTAGGATGGTGCCGTCATTTTTCAGCCGCTCGTCATCCATGACGTAGGCTTTGATGGTGAACTCCTTGATGATGCCAGTCGCCCATTTGCGGAACTGCACGGCGCGTTCGGAATTCACCTTGTAGCCGACGGCGATGATGCCGGAGAGGTTGTAGTGCTGGGTGTCGTAGGTTTTGCCGTCTGCGGCAGTTATTCGAAAATTTCGAATAACTGAATCCTCCTGCAACTCATTGTCCGCGAAGACCTTTTTGAGGTGGTAGTTCACCGTGTGGGTCTCGACGTCGTAGAGCACTCCCATCATTTTCTGGCTTAGCCAGACATCCTCATCGGCATACACAGCTTCGACGCCTCCATGGCCATTGGCCGCCACAAAGGTGAGATATTCCGCAGCGGATGAGCGGATGGGAACCTCGTTTTTTTTCTTATTGCTCATGTTCCTACCTCCTCGCCTTCGATTTCCGCCATGATGGCATCGATGTCCGCCCGCAGGCGGTCGGTCTTGGCGACGGTGCTTGCCAGTTTCGCATTCAGCACGGCAATCTGCCAGATCTGCCGCTGGAGAGCGGCGCGTTGTTGGATACTTGTCATTTGGAATGATCGAAAGAGGTGGATTTGGGCCCGTGCATGAATTGATCTGAAAACTAGCTGGCGGTGAGTCCGAGGAAAGCGGAAAGGACTTGGGAGCGAAGAATGCCGAAAATGTGCTGATTATTCCGTTCCATGGTTCAGTCGATTGAGCGCTTGGTTTACGGCCACGGCGGCACGGCCCTGCAATTGGGCGGTGGCTGAGTGGATGGCTTTGACGAGGGCGGCGTATTTCATGCGGGAACGTTATCGATCATGCTGTCATATGAAAGCTCTTAGCGCCCGCCAGGTTCTGCAACTCCCCCGCGTGTTCCGGGTGGCAGGTGAAGAAGATGACCTGGTGGTTTTCCGCGAAGGATCCGATGGCTTCTGGGACCATGAGGTGACCCTGGGTTGGGCTTCGCTCATTTCATTGGCTTTTCAAGTTCATCAATTCGATCGGAATCCGCACCTGACGCCTGACGCGCAATCCCCGGTCTTCCAGCATTTTTGCCAAAACCACTTCGTAAACGGTTTCCAACAACCCTGGCCCAGCTTCCACATGCAGCTTATAGGCACAATCCACGACGATGGCGGATAGCTCCTCCACATTCCGGGTCTCACGCGAAGGCGCGAAGACGCGAAGGGTTGCACCATTATCCGTTAGATACTGAGATTCTTCTTCTTTGTTTCGCGCCTTCGCGCCTTCGCGTGAGTTCTCTTTCATAACGTTAATGTGTGATCGGCGGTCGTTAGGAGCACAGGGTGTGCGGCAGGCGGGCGGCGGTGGCCTCGGCGTGGATCCCGTAGGCGGCATTCGATCCGGTTGCGTCCGTCCTCGGTATGATAAAGAAGGAATTCCCCGGAGGATTATGGAAGTTCATCAGACATCAGATTGGTTCACGCGAAGGCGCGAAGACGCGAAGTCTTGGTGGTTGTTGGCGATGCGTTTGATGCCTTCC
>CAIXKE010000028.1 GCA_903919975.1 Akkermansiaceae bacterium
CGCGGGAACCTGTCCTTGGTTGATCCCATGGTGCCACGTGTTGACCAGTTCGACGATCGGATCTCCCGCTTTCAGATGCAGGGTCTTGCCGTCTGCGGTCACCACCGTGAGTTGCCCGCTCAGCAACATGCCGGCATTGATCACCGGATGACGGTGCGTCTCAAGCCGGGCTCCCGCAGGCAGCGTGATCCGGCGGATCGTGACCTGCGGCTGGCCTCGCGGGTAGGCGGGCAGCGCCTTTCCGTCCCAACTCTTGTCCGTCTTGATGAGCTCCTTGACAACGATGGCCGGCGCCTCCGGCCGGGTCCGCACCGGCGCACAGCCGGATTGCAGGAAAACCATGCCGGCAAGGATGGCAGGGAGCAGGTGATGTGGCGGGTGTTTCATGGGGGGGATTGATTGTATTTGTTAGATTGTTTCTGCGATATGCTGGGAGGCGGATTGTGGCATCGCCATCACAATGATGCCATTTGGACTACGAAGGGAGTCTCCTTTTACAGAAAAGTTCTTGCGCTGCAAACGGCTGGTTTTGCAAACGGCTTGAGGCCAAAAAATGCCGCTTGCGCCAAATCTCCCATTGGGTATAGTTGGGGTGTGCCAAGGAAGATCCGGCAGCTCGTGAGGGATTTGCGTCAAGCTGGCTTTTTGCAAGTCCTAGGGGGCAAAGGGAGTCATCGCAAGTTCGCTCATCCGAACGTGGTGATTCCTGCCGTCATCCCCGGCCAGGATGGGGACGATGCCAAGCCCTACCTTGAAAAACACGTCGCCTAGAAAATCAACGAATCCAAGCCATGAAAACCGCGCCCCGCAAAATCGCTCATCTTGCCTCCCGGTATCCGCTTCACGTCCGGTGGAGTGATGAAGACGGCGCATACCTTGGATCGGTCCCCGGTTTGATTGGGGAATGCTGTCATGCCGCGACCCCCGAGGGGGTTCTTTCCCAACTCAAGGACATCGCCGAGGATCTGGTGGCTTATCTGGGCAGGCAAGGGGCGGCCCTGCCGGAGGCACCGGTTGGCACCCACGATCCTGACCCGCGAATGATCCGGCACGCGCTCGGGCTCTCACAGGTGGGTTTCGCCCGGGCCATGGGCATTAGTCCCAAAACGCTCCACAAGTGGGAGCAAGGAAGTTCGCGTCCCAGCGGGGCCGCCCGCACGTTGTTGCGCATCGCCGCCGCAGATCCCGCCACCGTCAAACGCGCGCTCGCCGCGCCGTGAACATGGGAAGGCCGATGAGGTTGAAATTTCGGCTTGCATGACCGAATTTTCAATGTCTAATTCCAGCCATGATCGACCGTGCGCGTGAATTGGAAAAGGTCCGTCTGATGCTCAAGCGGCATCGGATCGTGGGATTGTTGGGAGCGCGTCAGGTGGGCAAGACCACGCTGGCGCATCAGACCATGGCCGGGTGGCCGGGCCAGACCACCTTCTATGATCTGGAGGATCCGGACGATCAGGCCCGCTTGTCGGATCCGATGCTGGCGCTGCGCGGGCGCAAGGGACTGATTGTGATCGATGAAATCCAGCGTCGCCCCGACTTGTTTCCCGTGCTGCGGGTGCTGGCCGACCAAGCTACGGCCGCGACCCGCTATCTGGTGCTCGGTTCCGCGTCGCCCGAATTGGCGAAACACTCCGCCGAATCGCTGGCCGGTCGCATTGCCTACGCCCAACTCGGTGGTTTCGGACTCGACGAAACCGGGGCACACGCGCTGGACCGCCTCTGGCTGCGGGGCGGCTTCCCGCTTTCTTTCACCGCGCGTTCCGACGCCGCCAGCCATCAATGGAGGAATGCGTTCATCAAGACCTTCCTTGAGCGTGACATGGCCCAACTGGGTATCACTACCAATGCCTCCACGATGCGGCGCTTCTGGCTGATGCTGGCCCACTGGCACGGCCAGACCTGGAACGCGTCCGAGTTCGGCCGCTCCTTCGGGGTGGCGGATACCACGGTGCGCGGCTATCTTGACAAACTGAGCGGCGCTTTCGTGGTGCGGCAGTTGCAACCGTGGCACGAGAATGTCGCCAAACGCCAGATCAAGTCGCCGAAGGTCTATATCGCGGACACCGGATTGCTGCACGGTTTGTTGAATCTTCCCACCATGCGCGACTTGGAGGCCCATCCGCGCATGGGCGCCTCCTGGGAGAGCTTCATCATCTCCCAGATCATCCGCAAGCTCGGCGCGGAGCCGCATGAATGCCATTTCTGGGGAACCCATGCCGGCGCCGAACTTGACCTGCTGGTGGTGCGCGGGCGGCGGCGGCTCGGATTCGAGATCAAGCGCGCCTCGGCACCGGTTCTCACGCCGTCCATGCGCATCGCAAGCGAGGATCTCCACCTCACCAGTCTTACCGTGGTTCATGCCGGCTTGCATTCCTACGACCTCGCCCCCAGAACCCGCGCCATCGGCGCCAGGCAGATCACCGAACTGCCGGAGAAACTCTAATTGCTAGGATTGCTATATTGCTAGGAAATTGCTTTTCGGGTGAAGGCCGTTGCAAGAGCCGGTGTCCGGACCGGAGGGCGGGGGAAATGGGGGTTGTTTTATCAGCTTCGGCGATTGCAATCAGGGCGTGCCAATGATCGGGCAAGGCCAGTATTGCCGCGTCGCCTTTCTCCTTTTCAAGAATTTCCCTGAAATCACCATAAATCCGGCAGCCGGTATTACCGTATTTCTCATCGACCAATCTTTTTGCCAATGCCGATTGGCTTTGATCCACGTCGCAGACGGCAATTACCTGTACATCATCTAATTTGAGAATTTGCTCCGTATTCCATCTTCCTTGTCCACCGCAGCCGATCAGAACCAGGTTTATCCGGTCGCTTGGCGGAACATGCCCCTGCCTGCCCAGTGCAGATGATTTTATAATGGTGGGGAAGAGGGTGATGCCTAACGAAACGCAACCCGCTTTCTGTAAAAAATTTCTTCTGTTTGTTTTCACAGCCATCCCGCAGGAATTCATAGTTGAGAGTAAAAAGCGGGCTGGTGTTAGATTGAAATCCCTGCCACTCGGTAGGGTGATATGAACAAAAAAACACCAACCCGCGCCAATGTGATCGTTCTCAAGCAGATTCTCAACCTCATTCCTCGCGAAATGATCAACCGGCACGCCCG
>CAIXKE010000029.1 GCA_903919975.1 Akkermansiaceae bacterium
CCACCCTCCGGCATCGGCGGCACTTCCAGCAATAGATGGAAGTGATTGGACATCAGGCAATAAGACAGCACCCGACAGCCCGTGAACTTCTCGCACATCCGCATGAGCATCCGGAAATGTTCGCGTTCATCCACCTCCAACACAAAGTCCCGCCCCACCACCCGCGAGATCGTGTGGTAAATCACGGGCTTCGTCCGCGAATCCTTCCACGGAACGATCCATCGCTTGCGGTTGTTCACACTCATTGCAGGATCAGATTACCAGATAATGCCGACGTGGCAAGGCAGATTTTTGATTAAAAGCCTGTCTTTTTGAAATACGATCTTTGGGAACGCCTTTGCCCCCTGAGTAGCAAACCCCGAGCTGGAATTGCGAATATGCATCACCATTCTCAGCCCTCAAACGTAAAGTCTTTACCGCTTGCTTATTTTTTGACTCACATGAGCAAAATAGAATCGCACCCATAAAGACAAAACTCGGGCGGATTAATTGCATCATGTTCAGAGATTGTGAGTAAATTAAATATGGGTCAACTTCAGAGATTGGGATCTTGCGGGATGCGTTTATTCAGATTGTCTGTCCCAATTTCACACCTCCGCTTATTTGGCTCGTTCATAATAAATAGTTACATTGGAGGTTTTCAAAACAAGAAAAGAGTTATCAAGTTCAAGTGTACCCTCAAAATTTTCGCCAGAGACGCTACCAGTTCCGTGAGTATCAAAAAGTAAGCCAATTCGTCTCTGATGCTCAGGGGAATACATAATACCTCTTATGAAGTTAGTTAGAGCAAAAGTTTCATCTTCAAACAAGATAATTCCCACATCAGAAGACCCCATTCTTATCCACTTACCGATGAAGTCTTTGGACGGATCTTTCTCGCCGTAGACCTTGATGCAAAGCACGAGTGCGATGAATAAAAAGGCAATGCCGATGAAGATCACGGTTCTACTACGTTTTTGAACGATCGTTCCCGCAGTCTCTTGGGGGAGCGTCGTTAAGTCCACTAAATGCGGTGGCGACTGTGCTTTCACTCCGAGAATTTCATCAATTTCTGTCATGGCTTATTTTTGTTTAATGAACAGGGCGATAAAAAAATTGATGAGAGGCAAACACAAAAAGCTCCACATTACAGGATAGAAAATCGGGGCAATTTCCGCGATCGTAATATCCGCGATCATATTTTCTAGAAAGGGGGTTGTGGCCATCACTAGCATTAAAAATGAGATGGATAATCCAATGATTACGATTAGTGTTGCTGCCTTGAGATTCATAATTTTCTTATTCAGATGCTTAGCCTTAAAGTTCAAGATCAGGTAGACAAGTGAAATCTAACGTGAATCAAGCAACTTTTAATGCTAGAAATTTGCTTTTCACCTAGGTTGAGGTCACGACTTAAGGGTCGTTCTTGGAAGGGAAAAGGGGGTGATGACTGTAGTGAATTAATAGAGAATTATATTTTTATTTCAAATTATTGGACTCGGATGGCATCATAAATCTTGTCGCCGATTAAAATACGGTAAATTGATTTTTTCTCCTTTAATAAATTATCACCACCGCCTACAGGCTTCTCCATTGAAAAAATAATAAATTCTGATCCCAAAAAAGAACGCGACATTGCGTCGGAAACTTCGAAAGAAATTCCTCCCGCTAGAATAATAACAGTTCCCTCGAAACGGCCTTTTTTAGTTTCACGGATAGTTCCTACATCAGCAATAGTGTAACCGACCATTTGGCGTAATTGCTCAGCTACAGGATCCACCAAATTTGACATCAATGATGCTCTAGCTTGCAAGTCCGCCAAAAGGAAAATACTGAAAAAAATAAAGATGGGAAAGCGGTGTGTCTTCATTGATAGAAACTCTTTAAGGTGGATTGCAAATAGTTTACAACATTTGTTCGTATATTGACCATTTTTTATCAGCGATCCAACGTGCTGAACGGCTTCATTTTTGAATGAATGCTAGGAATTTGCTTTTTCACCCAGCGCAGAGAATACACTTGGTAGCCATTCTGGGAAGGGGAAAAGGGGGTTGCTCTTTTGGGATTTGTGGTGGGGTGAGCCGACACCGCATAGCTCAGGGGCGGCTATTTTTAAAATGCTAGGAATTTGCTTTTGGGGTGAAGGCCGTTGAAAGAGCGATTGGCCGGACCGGAGGCGGGGAAAAAGGGGTTGCGGGGGAAAAGGGGGCGGAAGAAGTGCTTCGGTGCGACAGTGGGCAGTGTTTCGGTAAGAAAAAACTCCAAGCCTCGCCGGTATTTGGCCAAGTTTGGAGATTTCGGAGGGAAATTCATTCGCCGCGAGCGTAGCTCTCCGGGCCGCTTTGCCAAGATTTCTTTTGGCGGCGGCTTTTTGGCGGATGAGCTTCCTGCTTGTCAGGTGTATTCGAGAACCAGGATTCGGCCGTCGTCCAATTGGATTTCGTCTGGTTTCCATGTGGGGCGCTGGTCGAAGCCTTCAGGATCGGGATCGGATGGATTCCGCGAACGGTTGAACCAGTCAAGATCCGGTTCGTCGTCGGGGATCCATTCTTTGATTGCCTGCCAGGGTGGCTTGATGGGTTCCATGGTCTCGATGTCGAAAGGTGGCGGCGGTGGCGGTGGGCGTGGGAGCTGGATGATGCCTTCCCACAGGCCATGGAGGCGGAGGAAGAACTCGATTTGCTCGGGGCGTTTGACGGCACCGACGAGTTTCATGGGAGCTTTGCAGCACGGGCATTGGAGAGGATCGGCTCCCCAGACTTTGAGAATCATGTCGCGCCAGAGGGGGCGCATGGATTTGGCGGATTGTTTTGGTGGGGCCGGGACGAGGAGGATTTCTGATTGGGAATTCTGGATTTCCGATTGATGATTGTTGATCTCTGATTGTTGATTTGAAGAGGGTGCTTGGATGATGCGGTCGGGGATGAGGGATTGTTGGCCGCGGGATTTGTTGGAATAGAGGCCGTAGTAGCGGACGGTTTGTTTTCCCTTGGGGGGGAGGTGGTCGATGATGGCGGCGATGAAGTCGGGAGCTTTGAAGATTTCGAAGTTCCGCTTGGTGGTGTGGTGGCGCTTGGAGCGGTAGATGACGGTTTGGGTGGTAGCGTTCCAGGTGATTTTCTGGAGGGAGAATGGATGGCGGAGGAGATATTCCGCGAGGCGTTTGCGGCCTTCTGTGTCGTGGGCGGGGACGGGTTTTTCGCCGCCGTCGTGGATGTTGAAGCCGGAATGTTTCCATGAGAGGAGGTCGGCGAGGCGGCTAGGGCTGATGTGTTTGCCGTCGCGCAGGGTTTGGAGGAAACGGTGGCGGAAGAGTTCGATGGCGGGGGCGAGGTCTTCGGCGGGCATGCAGTGGAAGCGGCCGTCGGGGGTGAAGAGGCCGTCAGCGGCGAGGACGTGGAGGTGGGGGTGGAAGATGAGGTAGTCGCCAAAGGTGTGGACGGCGGCGATGGCTCCGAGTTTGCCATCGGGGAGATTGAGGCGGGCGCGGAAGATTTCTTGGAGGGTTTCGGTGGCGGTTTTGAAGAGGAGGTGGAGGAGGTCTCGGCGTTTGCGGAAGATGCCGCGGAGGATTTTTGGGATGGTGAAGACGAATTGGCGGTGGGGGACTTCGTGACAGACGGCGGTGGCGATCCAATCGGCGGTCTGGCGGACGCGGCGTTGGTGGCAGGCGGGGCAGAGGTGGCGGCCTTTGCAGGTGAAAGCGAGAATGCGTTCGTGGCCGCAATCCGGGCAGTGGAAACGGAGGAAGCCGGAGGCGAGATCGCCGCAGCGGAGGAAGTTGCGGACGGCGGTGAAGACGTTAGGGCGGAGCGGGCCGAGGGTGGGACGGTGTTTCTTCTCGTAGCAGAAGAGGAAGGTTTCCCAAGCGGCGGTGAGGAGTTGCCAGAGTGGGGAGGCGCGAGGGCGGCGGGGCTGGTAGATGGATGGCACAAAGAGTGTTCATAAGAACATTTTTTGTGCGGGGCAATATTTTGGGTGATGGATCGGTTTTGTGGAAGGTCAAGGTGGGTGAATTTATTGCCAAGGAATTTGCTTTCCGGATGAAAGCCGTTAGAAAATCTGGATGCTGCCGTTTGGTGGTGGGGAAGACACAAAACGATGAGATGCAAGACACAGAGGAAGATGAGGAGAGCTCGCGCGGGCTTTGGCTTCGACGCTCATAGAGACGCTGCTACAAGCGGCTCAGTCACAGTGTTTAGTGGTGGGGAAGACACAAAACGATGAGATGCAAGACACAAGAGGAAGATGGCTTCGCGCGGAGCTTGGGCGTCGACGCTCATAGAGACGCCGCTACAAGCGGTTCAGTCACGGTGTGGCACCCGACTATGAAGCCGCGTGTTCTTGTCTTGCGACGGAATCACTCAAGCGGCGTCCTGATCCGCGCGCTTGCGGCGGATCGTGGGTGGACGTTCGCCGAGCACGACTTGGCGGTTGATGGTTACGCTTTCGACGTCATCGCGGGACGGGATATCAAACATGACTTCGAGCATCATGCGCTCGAAGATCGAGCGCAGGGCTCGGGCACCGGTGCCACGGCGGACGGCTTCCTCGGCGAGGGCGCGCAAGGCATCGCGGGTGACGCGGAGCTTTACGCCATTCATTGCGAGTTGTTTGCCGTATTGTTTGATCAGGGCGTTTTTCGGCTCGGTGAGGATGGACATGAGTTCATCTTCGGAGAGCTTGCGCAGGGAGGAAATGACCGGCAGTCGGCCGATGAATTCGGGGATGAGGCCGAAGTGCAGGAGATCCTCGGGTTGGACTTTTTCGAGGATGTTCAGTGATGGATCGCTGAGGTCTTCCTTGTCGTTTCCGGCGTGGAACCCGAGCGTATTGCTGCCGAGGCGGCGGCGAACCATGTCTTCGAGGCCGACGAAGGCGCCGCCGACGATGAAGAGGATTTTCTCGGTGTTGACTTGGATGTATTCTTGTTGCGGATGTTTGCGGCCGCCTTGGGGTGGGACGTTGCAGACGGTGCCTTCGAGGATTTTGAGGAGTGCTTGTTGCACGCCTTCGCCCGAGACATCGCGGGTGATCGAGACATTCTCGGTTTTGCGGCCGATTTTATCGATTTCGTCCACATAGATGATGCCGCGTTCGGCGCGTGCGACATCGAAGTCCGCGGATTGAAGGAGGCGCAGGATGATGTTTTCCACGTCTTCGCCGACGTAGCCGGCTTCCGTTAGGGTGGTGGCGTCCACGATGCAGAATGGCACGTCGAGCACGCGGGCGAGCGTGCGGGCGAGTAAAGTTTTGCCGGATCCGGTGGGTCCTAACAAGAGAATGTTGGATTTCTCGATTTCGACATCCTTGAACTCTTCATCAAGCTTTACATGATCCTGGCGGAGTCTTTGATAGTGATTGTAAACGGCGACGGAGAGCACCTTTTTGGCGTTTTCCTGGCCGATGACGAAATCATTGAGTTTCGCGAGGATGGCTGCGGGATGGGGAATTTTGAATCCGGGTTTCTCCGCGCTGGTTTTCCCCTTGGCAGGTGCTCCGCCGAGTTCCTTTTCGAGGATGTTCGAGCAGACATCGATGCATTCGTTGCAAATATAGACCCCAGGGCCTGCGATAAGTTTTTTGACCTCCGAGTGGCTCTTTCCGCAGAATGAGCACATGGTGAGATTGGACGCGCGGGCCATGGATTTTGGGTAAAAGCTAAAATTGGGAAAAGCTGAAACGCTGAAACGGGTGGATTAGTCGTCGGATTTTTTTGGTACGGCGAGGGCGGCGACGGCTTCGGGGAGTTGTTTGCGGCTTTCGAGAACTTTATCTACGAGGCCATAAGCAACGGATTCTTCGGCGGTCATGTAATTGTCGCGGTCTGAATCATGTTCGACTTGTTCGATGGTCTTGCCAGTGTGGTGGGCGAGAATACCGTTGAGGCGTTTCTTCAGGTTGAACATGAAGCCGATGGTGCGCTCGACATCGGAGGCAGTGCCTTGCGCGCCGCCGGATACCTGGTGGATCATGACGTGGGAGTTCGGCAGGCAGAAGCGTTTGCCCTTGGTGCCGGCGGTGAGCAGGACCGAGCCCATGGATGCGGCGATGCCGATGCAATAGGTGTTCACATCGCAGGTGAGGAATTGCATTGTGTCATACATTGCGAGGCCGGCTGTGACCGATCCGCCGGGCGAGTTGATGTAAATGTGGATGTCCTTTTTGGGATCCTGCATTTGCAGGAAGAGCAACTGCGCGATCACCGAGTTCGCCACGAAATCATCGATCGGTGTGCCGATGAAGATGATGCGGTCTTTGAGAAGGCGCGAATAGATGTCGAACGAGCGTTCGCCGCGGGCATCTTGTTCGATGACAACGGGGACGTAGTAGCTGTTGCGTGGAGTGGATGAAGGCATGGAATTGAAGGTCATGTTATTCTTCGGTGAGGGCTGTTTCGGCCGATTCTGCAACGTTCGCGTGCTCGATGAGGAAGTCAATGGCCTTGCCGGTGATGATTGAGCTGCGGATCGAGGCCAGGCGGCCGGAGCGCTGGACGTCTTTGATGAATTTTTTGGGCGCTACGTTGCGGGATTGTGCGATTCGCGCGAGGTGATTGACCAATTCGGCATCGCTGGCGGTGATCTTTTCGGCCCTTGCGATTTCCTGGAGGATGAAATTGGTGCGGAGGTTGGAGATCGCCTGATGACCTGCACTTGCGAAAATCTCGGCTTGTTGGGAGGCGATTTCGTCCTCGGTCATGCCGGACTGCACGCCGCGTTGGACCATGGCGTCCGCTTGGCTTTGGGTTTCCTGGGAGACGAGTTCTTCGGGAAGTTCGAAGTCCACCAAGGCGTTGAAGTGGGCGACGATCTGATTGACTTTCATGTCGTTGATCTTGCGTTCGCGTTCGCCCTGCATGTTTTCGCGGATGATTTCCGTGATTTCGTCCATAGTTTTGCCGGGGGCGAGCTTGGCGGCGAGTTCGTTATCGAGCGCAGGAAGCACGGCTTCCTTGAGTTCTTTGAGCGTGGTGCTGAAAACCATCTCGTGGTTCTGGAGATCGGCCACTGGGAAATCTTCGGGCAGTGTGACGGTGATTTCCTTCGAATCGCCGGGATTCATACCAACGAGTTGAGCGGCGAATCCGGGGAGGAAGGCTTTTTCATCCAGGCGGACCCAGAAGCCTTCGCGTCCGGAAAGATAGCCTGCGGGTTTGCCTAGAAATTCTTCGGTCGGCTTGCCTTGGACGGTTGAAGAGTAGTCGAGCACGGCGAAGTCGCCCATGGCGGCGGGGCGGCCTTCGATGTCCTTGAAGTCGGCAAAGCGTTCTTGCAAGGCGGCGAGTTGGGTTTGGACTTCCTCATCCGGCACGGCGGCTGGTGGGACGGTGACCGAGATGCCTTTGTATTCCGGGAGGGTGACTTCCGGGGCGAGTGTCAGGATTGAGACGAAGGAAATGCCGCCGTCGGGGAGGGGAGTCAGGTCTTGGGGCATGCCAAACTCAAGAACCTTGAGGGTTTCCTGCTTGATCGCCGCATCGAAGGCCTCATTGAAGAGGGCCTCGTTGAGTTCTTCGGAAATTTCTTTTTCGAAGCGTTTTTCGATGATGGTGCGCGGTGCTTTGCCGGTGCGAAAGCCGGGGACACGGGCTTTGCTGGAATATTTGCGGACGATTTGATTCCGTTCGACTTGGACTTTTTCCGCAGGAATTTCAACGCGAAGGGTGGCGACGCACTTAGGCAGCTTCTCGAGCACAATGTTCATGGTAAATGGGACCGACATCTGCGTCGGGGCGGGGAAAGTAGTGGAAACCTGTGCCCCTTGTCAAATGGGGTGTTTGAAAAGCTGCCAGTTGCCGCGAGTTCCGCAAAATATGCGAATTGGACGCAGCCGATTGGATCTCATTTTCCGCGTGAGACACCGATATCCTAACGTCGAAGGAAATTCGATGAGCCATGATGAAGAATGGCAACGGGCAGGATGCCCGCGCCACTGTAGTCGTATGGGGCTGCGAAAGGCTCAGGCTTCGCGGCCGCAGCATTGTTTGAACTTCTTGCCGGAACCGCATGGGCAGGGGGCGTTGCGGCCGGTGGTTTCGATGTCGAAGCTAGGTTTCCGCTTGGGGAGGTTGAGTTTGAGCGTGGTGCCCTCGGGTGAAGGGATGGAGGCCATATCGAGATTTCCCGAGCTTCCAGCCTTGCCGATGTTATCGCGGGTGAGAGCTTCCTCGCCGCCTTGGAGTTGTTTGGGCGCGCTGTGGAGTTGTTTGAGGAAGGCTTCGAGGTTGGCGGCAGAGCGGAAGAGGTTTTGGAGGGCTTCCTGTTTGATGGAATCCATCAGGGTGACAAACAGGTTGTAGGCCTCGTTTTTGTATTCGATGAGTGGATCTTTCTGACCTTGGGCGCGGAGTCCGACGCCTTCGCGCAGGGCGTCCATGTTGTAAAGATGCTCTTGCCATTGTTTATCGATGGCGACGAGGACCATGCGGCGCTCTTCTTGGTCGAGCACTTCCATGGGCAGATTGCCGACACGGAGTTCGTAGGCTTCTTTCACCTTGGTGACGAGAGTGGAGGAGATGGCCTCCTCGTTTTGTCCCTCAATGAAGTCCTTGGAAGTGACGCTGATCGGGAGAGTGGCGTTTACCCATTGAAGGAGTTCCTTGTAATCCGGGATGTCGTCATCGCGGTCGATGAGGTATTGGTGAACCTTTGCGGGGATGGTTTCCTCGATGATTTCGGTGACTAGATCGCGCGGGACTTCGGTGGTGAGCACTTCGTTGCGATAGCCGTAAACGACTTCGCGCTGCATGTTCATGACATCATCAAAATCAAGCACGCGTTTGCGCCAGGTGTAGTTGCGTTGTTCGACGCGTTTTTGGGCGGTTTCGACGGATTTGTTGAGCCATGAATGTTCGAGCGCCTCGCCCTCTTTCATGCCGAAGCGTTCCATCATGGCCGTCATGCGGTCTGCCGCGGCGAAGTTGCGCATCAGATCGTCCTCGAAGGAGATGAAGAATTGCGAACGGCCGGGGTCGCCTTGGCGGGCGCAGCGGCCGCGGAGTTGGCGGTCGGTGCGGCGGGATTCGTGGCGCTCGGTGCCGATGACGAAGAGTCCGCCGAGTTCGGGGACGCCCGGGGCGAGTTTGATATCGGTGCCGCGGCCGGCCATGTTGGTGGAGACCGTGACGGCGCCTAACTGGCCTGCGAGCGAGACGATTTCCGCTTCTTGCTCGTGGAATTTCGCGTTGAGGACCGAGTGAGGGATTTTCGCCCGTTTGAGCATGCGGGCGAGGGTTTCCGAGGATTCGACGGAGGCGGTGCCGACGAGGCAGGGCTGGCCCTTGGTGTGGGCTTCCTCGATCTTGGCGATGACCGCATTGAATTTTTCGCGGCGGGTTTTGAAGACCTGGTCGTTTTCATCGACGCGGCAGTTAGGCCGGTTGGTGGGGATGGGAAGAACGTCGAGCCGGTAGATGTCATGGAACTCGGCGGCTTCCGTTTCGGCGGTGCCGGTCATGCCCGCCAGTTTTTGATAGAGGCGGAAATAGTTCTGGATGGTGATGGTGGCGAAGGTCTGGGTTTCCTTCTCGATGGAGACGCCTTCCTTGGCCTCGACGGCCTGGTGGAGTCCGTCCGACCAGCGGCGTCCGGGCATCTCGCGGCCGGTGTTTTCATCGACGATGATGACCTTGTCGTCCTTGACCACGTATTGCACGTCCTTCTCATAGACGCAGTAGGCCTTGAGAAGCTGGGAGATGTTATGAATCTTCTCCGCCTGGGCGTCCATGCGCACTTGCAGGGCGTCCTTGGCCGCGATTTTCTGTTCGTCGGCGAGCTCGCGGTTGGTGTCGATGTCCGCGTAGAGCGTTCCGAGATCGGGCAGGGTGAAGGAGTCGGGATCGCCTGGAGAGAGGTATTCGCGGCCCATTTCCATCAGGTCGGAGTCGTGGCCTTTTTCATCGATGACGAAATAGAGTTCCTCCTTGAGTTCGAAGAGTTCCTTTTTCTGGGCGTCCTGGTGGAAGGAAAGCTCGGCCTTCTCCAGCAGGCGGCGCATGTCCGGCTCTTCCATGAAACGCATGAGCTGGCGGTTGCGCGGCTGGCCGAGTTTGAGTTTGTAGAGCAAGCGGCCGGCGGCGTCCTTGTCGCCGGCCTCCAGCAGTTGTTTGGCCTCGGTGGCGACCTCGTTGCAGAGCTGGGTCTGGCGTTTGACGAGTTGTTCGACGAGCGGCTTGTATTTGTCGAACTGATGGGACGAGTGCGCCGACGGGCCGGAGATGATGAGCGGGGTGCGGGCTTCGTCGATGAGGATCGAGTCCACTTCGTCGATGATGGCGAGGTAGTGGCCGCGCTGGACCTGCTCGTCCTTGGTGGAGGCCATGCCGTTGTC
>CAIXKE010000030.1 GCA_903919975.1 Akkermansiaceae bacterium
GAGGAGTTACCGGATGATTTTGTTGGAAGAGGGGGAGGAGAAAACGCGGGAAGGGTTGAATGAACAAGGCGAAGCTGTGACTCAGCTGGTTAGAAAAGGAATGACGGCGGGAAAAGTGGCAGCGGAACTCAATGAGCTGGCGACGAGTCGGGATGTGGCCTTGCGGCAGATGTTGCGGTGGCGGGTGAGATATTTTACCGATGGGGCGGCGGTGGGCAGTCGGGCGTTCGTGGACAACCTGTTCACGCAATGCCGGGACCGCTTCGGGCCGAGGCGCAAGAGCGGGGCGCGGAAAATGCGAGGAAAAGCGGCAAGTGGGTCAGGTGCGGCGGATTTGTTGTGGACCGCGCGTGATCTGCGGTTGGGGATTGAGTGAATCAAACGCCCAGCAGAAGACGATTTTCTACAGGGACCTTGCTTGACGGAAACCAGAACAAAGGCATTATAGTTGCTGTCGCCACGATTTCGCCGGCACCTACCGACACTCAAATCTTTCAACCTCCTCAATCCTCATCATCATGAACTTCCGCCTTTACACCGGACTCGCCGCCATCGTCTGCATGTCGCTGGCTTCCTGCTATCCCTACAACGAAAATCCGCAGAAGAAAAAATCCCACAAAGGCACGGAAAAAACCGCGCCCGCCACGCCCGACGAGGTGAAAACCAAGGCGGAGGAAGAGGCTAAGAAAAAAGCCGCCGAAGAGCTGAAGCAAAAAGAGGCCGCCGCAAACATCGGCTCCACCGAGACTCCCGGCAATGTTAACCCGCCTAGCGACGGACCCAAGCCTATCGAGCCCAAACGCAACGACTACCCGGTGGCCAGCAAAGTTCCCGGCAAAGACGGCTACGTTTTCAGCCCATACAACAATAAGATCATCAGCGTGCTCGATGAGCAAGACCGCCCCATCGTCAGTGGAACCTTGGTGCAGGATCCCACCTACAAACTTTCCGAGAAAAAGTTTTTCCGGGTCCCGTAACCCCCAGCCGCATTCCGGCCATTGATCATGGAAAAACCGGATGATTCTTATTTGCCGCATCTTTCCACCATGATTCAACGATTTCTAACAACTGTCGTCGCGCTTGGCAGCATGCTTTGTGCGGCCTGTTATCCGGTGCGGGAATATCCATCTGGTGGACCCCGGCCAGTTAGCCAAGTCCAGCCTCCTGCGATCCCGCAGACCGATGCGACGAAGCCATTAGAGCAAACGCAATTGCTTCCAGCGCCAACGGAAACGATTCCGCAACCGCCAAAAACCGCAGCCCCAAGCAGCACACCAAAGCCCACAGTAAGGACAAGCGCTCTTCCCAAAACGCCGACGCCTTCCAGCCCGGCTATCGTCACCGCCAGCAAGGCCCCAGGCAGGGAAGGCTATGTCTTGAGTCCTTACACCGGCAAACTCATGTTAGTGAGCGGGATTCCCAGCGGCACCGTAGTTCCGGATCAAACCAGCCCACCTTCCGAGAAGAAGTTTTTCCGGGTTCCCTAACGATTTTCGCCACACAGCGCATTCATGGAAGTATCCATTGGATCCGCATGTCAGCCCCGTTTTTTTCCAATGAACACGCAATTCCCGAATATCACGATTCTTGGCGGCGGATTGCTCGGCGGATCACTCGCCTTGGCATTAGGCGGCCAACTTAACCCACCCAAAGTGCGGCTGTGGGCGCGGCGCGAGGAAACCGCAAACGAGGCACTAGTCCTCGGTATCGCCGGTGCGACCTCCGATCTTGCAGAAGCCGTGCGGGAAGCTGATTTGTTAGTTCTCGCGGTGCCGGTCGGCATCATGGCAACGCTGGTTGCTCAATGCTTGGAGCTGGGATTGCCCGCAGCTTGCCTGATTACCGATGTTGGCAGCGTCAAACGCGTTCCGCATGACGGCCTCCGCCTGCTGCTTGCAGGCCGGAATGCCACGTTCATCGGCAGTCATCCCATGGCCGGATCAGAACGCAACGGCCTGGCTGCCGTGTCCGCCAATCTGTTTCAAAATGCGGCTTGTTTGCTCACCAACGATGAAAATGCTCCTCCCGAAAAAATCGCGGGCTTGGAACGATTTTGGCAAAGCGTCGGTTGCCGCACCACTTGGATGAGCGCCGCGCGCCACGACGAATTGGTCGCTCGAATCAGCCACCTGCCACACATCGTCGCCGCCAGCGCCGCAAGGATTTGCTTGGAAAATCCGGCCGATGGCAATTTTGGCGGCGGCGGGTTGCGGGACACTACCCGCGTCGCCGCCGGTAATCCAGAAATGTGGGCGGAAATCCTCACCGAAAACCGCACGGCTCTGCTCAATCCCTTGCGAGATGCCATCGCCGACCTCACAGAATTTCTCGCCCTACTCGAAAGCGCCGACCAACCAGCGGCTCGGCAATGGCTAATCACCGCAAAACAACAGCGGGATCAACTCAACGCGCTTCTGTAAGAATCCGAGAAAATTCGCAATCCGCGCTCCATCCAGCCCAATCCATTCACCTCTTTCGTTAGAACCTGCCACCTTTTATCCATGTCGGAATTCCGAGTTACTCCCATCTCCACGCTCCACGCCGAATTCAGCGTCCCCGGAGACAAAAGCATGTCCCATCGCGCCGCCATTCTCGGCGGGCTTTCTAACGGCATCTGCACCATCCGCAATTTCCTTCCCAGCGAAGACTGCGTGAACACGCTCAATGCCATGAGCGCGCTCGGCGCGCGCCATGAGGTGCTAGAGGAGCTCACCGGCTACGGCCCGATCCATCTCCGCATCCACGGGAAATCGATGAAACTCAGCGCCCCCGCCGCGCCCATCGATTGCGGAAACTCCGGCACCGGAATGCGCCTGCTCGCTGGCCTGCTCGCCGGCCAGCCATTTGCCTCGGAACTTTTTGGCGACGCCTCATTATCCTCACGCCCGATGGGCCGCATCACCATCCCACTTGGACAAATGGGTGCGAATATCGAAACGCTCGGTGAAAAACCCGGTTGTGCACCGCTCTTGATCCATCCCGCCAAACTCACGCCCATCACCTACGAGATGCCGGTCGCCAGCGCTCAAGTGAAAAGCGCGGTTCTGTTAGCCGGCATGTTCTCCGATGGCACGACCACCATCATTCAACCCGCCGAAACCCGCGACCACACAGAGCGCATGCTCGCTTCATTCCAAGTGAAGACCCGCCACGAGGGCAACTCGATCTCGATCGATGGCGGGCAAATCCCCGCGTCCTGCGATTTCACCGTGCCCGGCGATATCTCCAGCGCCGCCTTCTGGCTCGTCGCCGCAGCAGCACTGCCGGGCTCGCGTTTGCTGCTCAAGGACGTCGGACTCAATCCGACCCGCACCGCCATCCTCAAAGTGCTCAGCCGCATGGGCGCACACATGTCGGAAATCGTTCACCACTCGGAAGGCGAGCCCATCGGTAATATCGAGATTCAGGGTGCTCCGCTCAAAGGCACCACCATTCTGGAAAGCGAGGTGCCCAATCTCATCGATGAAATCCCGGTCATCGCCGTTGCCGCCGCCCTTGCTCAGGGCCGCACCATCATCCGCAACGCACGCGAACTCCGCGTCAAGGAAACCGACCGTATCACCACCGTAGTGGACAACCTCCGCGCCATGGGTGCCGTGGTTGAAGAATTCGAAGACGGCATGGAAATCGAAGGCGGCCACCCACTCCACGGTGCGGTGATCGATAGCTTCGGAGATCATCGCATCGCCATGGCCTTCGCCATCGCCGGCCTCTTCGCGGAAGGGGAAACGATCATCCGCAACACCGATTGCGTGAATACCTCCTATCCCGGATTTGCCCACCACCTCGATGCCATCTTGCATGAGCGTTCGCAAGCCGCGGATTTCACCCTGCCAACCATTTCTCACGCGTGAGCTCGAATCCCTCCCCACACTTCGCCATCGCCATCGATGGTCCCGCCGCCTCCGGCAAAAGCACGCTCGCCCGGCTACTTGCGCAGCGTCTCGGCCTCACCATGGTCAATTCAGGTGCCATGTATCGCGCCATCACCTGGAAGATACTCCAGCAAAATATCGATCCACAAGATACCGCTGCAATTGTTAAGCTGCTAGATTTGATCACTATCCAATGCGGCAGCGACGGCATCATGTCCACCATCACCATCGATGGCGTCGATCCCGGTGACGCCCTCCGCGCCGAGGCCATCAACAACAACGTCTCAACGATCTCCGCCATCCCTGAAGTTCGCGAAAAACTCATCGATCTCCAACGCGGCTATCTCACCCATTCCAGCGTCGTCATGGAAGGCCGGGACATCGGCTCTGTCGTCTTCCCGGACACGCCCTACAAAATCTATGTTGATGCCGCCGAGCACGTCCGTGCCGCCCGCCGCGGTAAAGACGGTGAAGTCGATTCCATCGCCAAACGCGATGCCGCCGATAGCAAGCGCACGACCGCTCCACTCGTCGTCGCCGAGGGAGCTACCATCCTTGATAACTCGGACCACACCATCGAATCCGGAGTCGCGGCCGCCATTGAGATCCTCCGGCAACAAGGCCTTGTAATCCCCGACTGATTTAAAAAGCGGGAAGGTCATCCCCAGCCATCACCATGCTCGCGTTTTCATCTTGCTGGAATAACAGCCGCCACTCGGACGGTGAGAAAATGATCGAGGAAATCGTCGATCTCGGGTTCTCGCATATCGAGTTGTCCCATGGCATGACAATCGCCAAGCTGCCCGGAATCCAAAAAGCCTTCAAACGCGGGATTTTCACCTGCTCAGGCGTCCACAACTACTTTCCCTCGCCTGTCGAGGTGATGATCGACGCGCCGGACGCCTATGAATTCACCTCGCACCGCCCGTTCGACCGCCAACGCGCGATGGACATGACGTTGCGTACGCTGGAATTGGCCGCGGAGTTTCATGCCGGATACCTCGTGCTCCACATGGGCTCGGTGCCGATGAACCCGAAACGCTGGACCCACCCGCTCACCGCGATGGTCGCAGCGGGAGAAGAGCATGGATCAAAATTTATTAAGTCCAAAATCGCGTTCGTCAAAAAGCGTGAGAAAATCGCCCCGCTTTATTACCACCGTGCCTTGGAGGCTCTAACTACCATTGCCGAGCGCGCCGCAGGGCTCGGCATCAAACTGGCAGTGGAATCCCGCTCACGCTACGAGGATATGCCAACGGAGCGCGAAATGCTCGCGCTTCAAGCGCACTTCGCCGATCACCCGTCAGTCGGCTATTGGCACGACTTCGGCCATGTCCAACTCAAACACAACCTCGGCTTGCTCGACCACGCCGAATGGTTAGGGCTGATATCACCCCATCTTATCGGCGGCCACGTTCACGATGTCGAATGGCCTTCCCGCGACCATCGCGTGCCCTTCAGCGGCACCTTGGATTACGCCGCGCTGCTGAAGTTTTTCCCGCCCGGTTGCCCGCTCGTCTGGGAACTAAGCCCGTCTCGCGAAGCCGCGGAAATCCGAAGTGCCCTCATTCGCTGGAAAAACGAGTTTCCCGAGCGTGCCTGAAGTTTAGCCCTCCCCAGTGGCCATGGACTGCTTGCAGCCTGCTGCCGCTCTCCGTGTAACAGCTTTTTTCCCCTCCGGTCCGGCCCATCGGTTGTTTCAGGTGCCACCTTTAAAAGCAAATTACTAGCAACCGCAGGAGTGACGGCAAGCGGCAGTCGGGCGAGTGGGCGAGTGGGCGGTTATGGAGTATGAGGGATCTGCGTGTGAGGGTTTGACTTACCTGGGTGAAGCATCCGCAAAAAAGGCACGGATCGTTGTCGATCCGTGCCACTTTTTTTAGCACACTCCCCCCAAAGTGTTCCAGATGGAATCTGACACTGAATTGAATTTCCCCCGGAATTTCAATTCAGCGAAGGCCATATCTATCTGAAACCTGGAAACGTCATCATCTTTGACTATTCACCAAAGTAATTAATCTAAAAGATGCATCTAATAGATGATCTAAAAATTCGTATTTAGCAAGAGAAAAGTTAACAGTTTTTGAATTTTTTACAGGAATTTCAAAAACATTAAGACTGAAATAACCACGGGCGTCGGATCCCTTGTTCCGACGCCCATGGGCCCTTTGGGGGGGGCAATTGTGCTATCCCTTACGACAAGCAATATGCCATCAAATGACTCGATCTCCACTACGCGATCGCGTAGTGCGCCATTAGCCTCCCGTCAAAAAACATATCACAAAACCTCAGCACCGAAATAAGGCACGAGGGCCTTAGGGATCCGGATCGTGCCGTCGGGCTGTTGGTATTGTTCCAGCAGCGCAACATAAAGACGCGGTAATGCCGTGCCCGAGCCATTGAGGGTGTGCGGAAAGCGGTTTTTGCCATCGGCGTCCTTGAAGCGCAACTTCATGCGGCGGGCTTGGTATTCGCTGAAACACGAGCAGCTTGACACTTCGAGATACTTGCCGTGGCCGGGAGCCCAGACTTCGATGTCGTAGGTTTTTGCAGATGAAAAACCGATGTCGCCAGTGCAGAGTTCGATGGTGCGGTAGTGCAGGCCGAGTTTCTGCAAAATCGATTCGGCGTGGGCGGTGAGTTGTTCGAGCACTTCGAAGCCGTGATCCGGGTGGACGATTTGCACGAGTTCGACCTTATCGAACTGGTGCATGCGGATGATCCCCTTGTTGTCGCGCCCGGCGGAACCCGCCTCGCGGCGGAAACACGGGGTATAAGCCACCATTTTCACCGGTAGGTCGGATTCCGCGAGGATCTTATCCCGATAAAGATTGGTGACGGGAACCTCGGCGGTGGGGGCAAGAAAGAGATTGTTGACGCCAGCCTCGTCGGCATCGGTGCCATACATGTCGTCCTCGAATTTTGGAAGTTGGCCGGTGCCTTCCATGCACTCGCGTTTGACGAGATGCGGGACGTTGACTTCTTCGTAGCCATTGGCCGTCTGGGTATCCAACAGAAAATTGATCAGCGCGCGTTCGAGGCGCGCCCCCTTGCCGCGATACACCACGAAACCCGAGCCGGCGACGCGGATGCCATCGTCCCAGCTGATGAGCCCATGTTGCTGCGCGAGTTCGACGTGGTCCTTGGGGGCGGCGATCACCGGCTTGGTTCCCCACTCGCGCACCACTGGATTGGCGGTCTCGTCGGAGCCGATCGGGCAGGCGTCGTGGGTGAGATTTGGAATATTGAGCAGCAGGTCCGCTTGCTCGGCAGCCGCGTCCTCGGCCGTCGCATCGAGCGCGGCGATTCGCTCGTTGATGGCCCGGACTTCGGCCTCAATGGTCGAGGTATCCTCGCCTTTGGCCTTGAGCATGCCGATTTCCTTGGAAATCGTTTTCCGGGAGTTTTGGAGTTGTTGCTTATCGGTCTCGGCCTTGCGGCGGGCTTCGTCGCAGGCGATTACGGCGTCCACCAAGCGCCAATGTTCGCCGCCGCGGGCTTTGAGGCGTTCTTGAACAGTGGCGGGATTGTCGCGGATGACGCGGATGTCTAGCATGGCGCAGCCACTCTCACGGGCGATGGGGGCTGGAATCAAACTGATTTTTCCTGCAATGGGGAAGAATTCACGTTCTTGCCCCTGAGATGAAACTTTTGCCTTGGAGACTCTCCGCGGACTTTCTACGGTTCCTTCGGCGCGAGCCTCTTTTCCATGGCCAAAAAAGAATTCACCATCCTCAACAAGCTCGGCATCCACGCTCGCCCTGCCGCGCAATTCGTCAAAACGGCAAACCGCTTTCAGGCGGATATCTTTGTCGAAAAAGACGGTGAGGAGGTGGACGGCAAAAGCATCATGGGCCTCATGATGCTGGCTGCAGGCCACGGTTCCATCATCACGGTGACTTCGGAAGGGGAGGATGCCGATGCTGCTATCTCAGCCATCGAGGAACTCATCGCCCGTAAATTCGAGGAGGAGTGATCCATCCCGTTTATCGCCGCGCATAGCGGAATCCTGGAAAAACTCGAACGAGGCGGCGCATTTCCAATTTCATCAAGGTTCCGCTGACGACATGAGCGGGCAGGCCACAACGCTCGATAATGCGGTCCACCGGTGACTCGTCGCTGGTGACGGCAGCAAACACCGCCGCTTCCTCTTCCGGTAACTCGGGAATCTCCACAGCGGGCTCGGCTGCGCTGGCTTTGCGGGCGAAGGGCAATTGCCCGAGATCATCGAGCAGGTGGCTGGCGTCCGCGACGAGTGTGGCACCATCGCGGATGAGTTGATTGCAGCCTGCTGAGGACGGTTTATCGATCGGCCCGGGTACGGCGAAAACCGGCTTGCCATATTCCGTGGCGAGATTGGCGGTGATCAAGGAACCTGACCAAGCCGGGCATTCGACCACTAACAGAGCACGCGACCATGCTGCGACGATGCGGTTGCGCATCGGAAACGTCTGTTTGTCCGGTGCGGTGTTGAGTGGAAACTCGGAAACAACCGCACCAAAACCTGCGGCGATTTTCTCGGCGAGCGCGAGATTTTCCGGTGGATAGAGTTTGCCGAGACCTGAGCCGATCACGGCGATGGTGCGGCCGCCGGCGGCGACGGCCGCCTCGTGCGCGGCGGTGTCGATTCCACGGGCGAGGCCGGAAATGATCGTGAAACCGGCCTGCGCAATTTGATAGGAAAGTTTCTTGGTGGCTTGCGTGCCATAGTGAGTCGCCCGGCGGGATCCCACCACACCGATGGCATGTTTGTCGCGCGGTTCGATGGTTCCCCAAACGTAGAGCAGTAGTGGCGGATCGTAAGCTTCTCTCAATGGGGCTGGGTAGCCTTCGTCGTCCTGCGTCACGATCGCGATGCCGCGCTCGCCGGCCTCGCGAATCTCTGCAACTGGATCGGCGTGGTCTTGCCAGCTATGGAGAATCTTCGCCGTTTCCTCGCCGATGCCATCCACGCGCATCAGACGGTCTTTGCCGGCCCCGAGTGCGGTTGCGGGATCTCCAAAGGCCTCCAACAATCGGCGCACCCGGACGGGGCCGATTTTTGGCAACATGTTCAGCGCGACGAGGGCTTCGAGAGGGGACATCGGCGGGATATTGCGGATTAAAGGCCGGACGTCAAAGGTGGATGTTAGGAAATCAAGAAATCGCCAACAATGCCTCGTCCCAATCTTTCCAGATGGGATCGAGGTTTTTCGCGCGGAGCATGGCGGCGATTTCCACAGCCGATCGGGCGTCGTTGATTTGGAATTGCTCGGTGGCTTTTTCGCAGCCGGATTTTTCCGTGAGTTCGACGCGGCGGCCTTTGATGGTGAGGTGGAGATCGTCCGAGCCGGCACCAGTGTAGCCGCCGGGCTCGGTGCGGACGCCGGCCGACATGTGGGTGACGCCGAGCGTGCAGATCGCATCGCGCAGCGGCGCGGGCTCGCGGGTGGAGACGACGATGCCGACTTGCGGGAAAAGAATCCGAAATACGGCAATTAACCTAACGAATGATTTGTCCGGCAGGAAAAGTGTGGGGTCCGGCTCATATTCATAGTTGCCGGCGTAGGGTCGCATGCGCGGGAAGGCGATGGTGAGTTGGGCTTTCCAGCAGTGCTTGTAGAGATATTCGAGATGCGCGCAAAGTGCGAGCGCCTCGCTTTTCCAATCCGCGAGGCCGAACAAGGCGCCGATACCGATGCGGCGGAAGCCACCGGCGTAGGCGCGTTCCGGGCAGTCGAGCCGCCAGTCGAAGTTTTTTTTCGGTCCGGCGGTGTGCAATGTCTGATAGACGGAGCGGTCGTAAGTTTCCTGATAGACAACGAGTCCCTCGGCACCATGGTTTACGATTTCCGAGTATTGATCGTCCTCCATCGGCCCGACTTCGATGGCGAGGGTGGGGATGAATGGTTTGAGGGCGTCCAGACAATCCTGCAGGTAGCCGTCAGAGACGAATTTCGGGTGTTCGCCGGCGACGAGCAGCAAGTTGCGGAACCCGAGGGCGTGGAGGTGTCGGGCTTCGCGCACGACTTGATCGACCGTGAGGGTGGTGCGGAAAATCCCGGCGTCTCGCGAGAATCCGCAATACGAGCAGTTGTTCACGCACTCATTGGAGACGTAAAGCGGTGCGAAAAGCCGCATGGTCCGGCCAAAATGGCGGCGGGTCGTTTGTTGGCTGAGGCGGGCGAGGTTTTCCAAAGGCCCGCCGGTTTCCTCGGCAAGCAAATGCTCGAAGCGCCGCATCAGGGGAGTGGGGCACTTGAGAAGATCGGGGAAAACAGTGGCGAAGGCCATGGCGGGTGGAACATGCAGGGTTCCGGGAGAAAGGTCAAAGGCGTGTTGTTGCTGAAATGACCCTGATTCAAGCTAGTATCCGCATTTTGAACCACAGATTACACAGAATGCACAGATTTTAAATGAGTTATGAAAACAAGATGCTTCACTTAATGGGTGATTCAAATTGATCACAAACCTCTCTGTGAAATCTGCCTGAAATCTGTGGTTAAACGGCCCCGAAATACACCTTTCAACTGCGGATTCCCGGTTCAACGTTCCACGGTCGGCGGCGGGAAGGGTTGATCGGAAATCATCCAGTCTTCGTTTTTATCGGCGAAGGTTTTCAAGGCCCATTCGCTGGGCAACAGCGCGACGAGCCAGCCATTGGAATCGCGGGCCAGGGCGGTGCCGAGCGATAGGGCGGGGCGGGCATCCGGTGCCATCGGATCGCCGGTTTTCGGCTTGAGCCAGCGGGCGATGTTCCAATTCGCAGGCTCGATGCGGGTTTCCGCGGCGTATTCGCCTTCGAGGCGGTATTGCAGGACTTCGAATTGCAGTGGACCCACCGCGCCTAACAGCGGAATTTGCGGGCCCTCGGTATCGAGGAGTTGAAATTCGCTGGCCACACCTTCCTTGAGCAATTGGGCGAGGCCATCGCGGAAGCGTTTGTATTTCGCGGTGCTTTTGTTGTGGAGATACGAAAAACATTCCGGAGCGAACCGTGGGATCTCGTGAAATGTCACCCCGTTCTCCGATGCCAATGTGTCACCGATCAACAAGTCGTAGTTTCCGACCAACCCGACGACATCGCCAGCATAGGCGGCGTCCACGGTTTCCCGCTCACGGGCGAACAGGCGCTGCGAATTTCCAAGCCGCATGCGCTCGCCGCTGCGGGTGTTGAGCACATTCATGTCGCGCTCGAATTTTCCGGAAACAATCCGCACGAAGGCGACGCGGTCGCGGTGCTTAGGATTCATGTTCGCCTGGATTTTGAAGACAAATGCGGAGAATTCCTCCGAGGCCGGATCGATGGTGAGTCCGTCGCTTTGCCGTGGCAGCGGGGAGGGGGAGAGTTCCAGGAAACGATCGAGCAACAGTTGCACCCCGAAGTTGTTAGCTGCGCTGCCGAAGAATACCGGCGTCAGTTCGCCGGCCAGAACCTTGTCCACGTCGAATTCCGCGCCCGCGCCTTCCAATAACTCCAACTCGTCGCAGACTTGTCGATAGGTCGCTTCTTCCACCGCTGCCTTCACGCTCTCATCATCAATGCCCGTGACGCTTTCCGGCGCACGGTAAGCCCCATGCACCGTGCGTTGAAAAAGGTGCACTTCCTTGTGCTCGCGGTCATAGACGCCCTTGAAGCGCGGACCGTCACCGAGCGGCCAGTTGAGCGGATAGGCATGGATGCCGAGCACGCTTTCCAACTCGTCCAGCAGATCAAGCGACGGCCGCGCCGGGCGGTCCATCTTGTTCATGAAGGTGAAAATCGGCACGCCACGGCGTCGGCAAACTTCGAAGAGTTTTCGCGTCTGGCTTTCGATGCCCTTACCGGCATCCACCACCATCACAGCGGCATCCACAGCGGTGAGCACGCGATAGGTGTCTTCCGAGAAATCTTTGTGCCCCGGGGTGTCCAGAATGTTCACCACGCAATCTTTGTATTCAAACTGCAAGACGGTGGAGCTCACGGAGATTCCGCGTTGTTTTTCCAAATCCATCCAGTCCGAGGTTGTGGCCCGCTGGTTTTTCCGCGCCGTCACGCTGCCGGCCAGATTGAGGGCGCCGCCATAGAGTAGGAATTTCTCCGTAAGCGTGGTTTTTCCCGCATCCGGGTGAGAAATGATCGCAAACGATCGACGGCGTCTCACCTCGCGCTGCAACGCGGGCGAAGGAATGGAATATGGGGAAACGGACATGAATGCGGTCCGCAGGGCTAAACGGCGTCGGCCTCACCATCAAGCGCGGAGTTTTTACCCGTCACACAGAAAAAAATCGGCGGATGATGGAATGTATTCCTTCATCCGCCGATTGGGTTTATCTGGGTTATGATGTCGTGATCCGCAAATTCGGAGGGGGAAAATTCACGGCGACTTGAAATTTCTACTCCATTCTCGACGATCCACCATGACGCAATCACGTAGCAAACAAGCGCATTCCGGCTTCCCACTGCCATCATTCACCGCATAATCCCGCCGATGCGTGACGAAACCCGCCGCTGGATTCAATCCGATCAGGCCCACTGCTGGCACCCATTCACCCGTCAGGACGAGTGGTGCGCCGCCGGTCACGAGCCATTGATCATCACGCATGGGCAAGGCGCGTGGCTCTGGGATTCCGAAGGACGGCGCTATTTTGATGGGAATTCGTCCATCTGGACCAACATCCACGGTCACGCTCACCCAGTCATTTCAGCCGCCATTTCCCGCCAACTGCAAAAAACCGCACACATCTCATTTCTCGGGTTTTCTCACCCCGGCGCAGCAGAACTCGCCGATCGATTGTGCAAATTCTTCCCTGAGGCCACTCTGGAGCGCGTTTTTTTCTCCGATAATGGCTCCACAGCCATCGAGTGCGCCCTGAAAATGGCCGTCCAATTCCGCCTGCAAACCGGCGCGCCCCAGCGCAACGAATTCGTCGCCTTCGCCGATGGTTACCACGGTGACACCCTCGGCGCAGCCTCGCTGGGTGGTGTCGGAAGATTCTTCGAGCGCTTCAAAAACCACGGCTACCCGGTCACCCATGTCCGCTCATTGGCAGATCTCCGCGCCCTCGACCCGGGAAAAATCGCGGGAGTTGTCATTGAGCCGCTCATCCAAGGCGTCAATGAAATGCGTCCGTGGCCCAGTGGCATGCTCGCGGAATTGCGCCAGTGGTGTGATGAATCCCGCGTCCATCTCATCCTCGACGAAGTCATGACCGGCTTCGGCCGCACCGGCACCTTATTTGCCTGCCAACAGGAAAACGTGATTCCGGATTTTCTCTGTCTCGCCAAAGGCCTCACCGGCGGCACTCTGCCGATGGCTGCCACACTCACCACGGGAGCTATCTATCAGGCATTCCTCGGTGCCCCGGAAAACGCGTTTTACTACGGCCATAGTTACACGGCTAATCCCCTCGGCTGCGCCGCCGCCCTCGCCAGTCTCGACGTCTTCGAACAGGAACAAACACTCGATAAACTCCCGGCGAAAATCATCCACCTCAGAGCCGGCCTCGCTGTGCTCAAAGCCGCCCACCCGATCATCCATGAAGTCCGCCAATGCGGATTTGTCGCCGGGATCGAACTCCGCCAACCGGGCGGTGAAAAGTTCCCAGCTACGATGCGCTTCGGGGAATCCATCTGCCAAGCCGCCCGCGCTCACGGGTTGCTCACCCGGCCGATTCTCGATACCCTCGTCCTGATGCCGCCGCTCTGCACCACGCTTGCGGAGATTGATCACGTCCTCGCCGCTCTCCACGCCACACTCCAGAGCCCGGATCTAGACCGAATCTGGCCTTCCGGCGACTCACTTCGTATGTAAGCACGTTTGACTCACGGTTCATGCAGCCCGCCAAAAAATACACTACTCTTGAAAAAGAGATTGAACCCGAAAAACCGGGGGATGATCGCCCGGGAGATCAGCGTCAACGGAAGCTACGCAAGTTGATCAATTAAGCCGAATCGCGGCAGTTCGTTCGTAAAACCTGGCTTGAAGCGGTCCTTGGCCTTGTCAAAGCCACCTCAATTCCTTTCATCGTTGCGGTTGCGTTTAATGCGGAGCTTGCCAGCGAATGTCGACTTCCGCAGACATGTTTTTGCTTTGCAAGCTGCCGCTTACGTGGAGTCGCTGCGAGTTCGCCTGACGGGCGGCTACGCACTGTCGCCCGGCCTTTTCGCAAGTGTGGGGAGTTTGAAACATTGAGTCGCCGCTAATGGGGAAACCCCGCAAATGATGGCGATTTCATGCACGGGCTTCCACATTTCCATTCCTTCGTGCCAAGCCAAGTAGATGGGAGGGGTTATCGAAAGATCCGCGATTTTGGTTTTCAGTTCGTCCAGAGGCACTGGACCGCATTGCTGCTCACCCTGGATATAATACCAATCGTCCTTATCGGTGGCGTTGATTTTGTCGTATTCCTTGGCCCGGGCCAAGGCTCGTTCCGCCGCCTCGGCTTTTGCAAACTCAATTGACGAGGGGGACACGGCACCGTTGTCCGCCGTTTGCTGATGAATCGCTCCGGATTGAACTACTGGCGCCGGTTCGGACGGATTGCTGTCTCCCGGCCTTCTTGCGGATGAAGGAAGTTTGAAACATTGAGTCGCCGCCAATGGGGAAACCCCGCAAATGATGGCGATTTCATGCACGGGCTTCCACATTTCCATTCCTTCGTGCCAAGCCAAGTAGATGGGAGGGGTTATCGAAAGATCCGCGATTTTGGTTTTCAGTTCGTCCAAAGGCACTGGACCGCATTGCTGCTCACCCTGGATATAATACCAATCGTCCTTCTCGGTGGCGTTGATTTTGTCGTATTCCTTGGCCCGGGCTAAGGCTCGTTCCGCCGCATCAGCTTTTGCCAACTCGATTGACGAGATGGGCATGGCATTGTTATTCGCCTTTTTCTTAGGAAACGTAAATGACTGCGTTTCGTTGGTGGGCTTGGGAGTTTCTCCTGCAGGTACCACTTTTGGTTGAAATTCGGGCATCGGTGGAACGGATGAATTAGTGAATTGTATGGGGCTTCCTCAGTTTTGGGGCTTAAGAAAGGCTGCTTCGTGTTGCGCCAATGAAAGATGACACCGGAGGGTTAAGGTCGTTGCGCCATGATTCATGACACCCGGACTTGGTTGGTTTTATGGCTTTTAGTTGTGGATTTGGCGAGAACTTCCGCTGGCGGGGGC
>CAIXKE010000031.1 GCA_903919975.1 Akkermansiaceae bacterium
ATTTCGACGGTGAGCTCGACGCCATCGACGACATCCCGGAAGCCCTCAAGCACAAGCACAAGACCGTCTTCGGCATCGACTTCGAATACATCATCGACGCCGCCGCCCGCCGCCAGAAGTGGATCGACCAAAGCCAGAGCGTCAACCTCTTCCTCGCCACCCCCGAGATGAAGACCCTCTCGCACATGTATCGCCGCGCCTGGGACAAAGGCCTCAAAACCACCTACTACCTCCGCACCCTCCAAGCCTCCAACATCGAGAAATCCACCATCGACGTCAAAAAGGAACAACGCGGCGTCATGGCCACCCAAACCGCCGCAACAGCCGCCAACGCCGCCCGCGAATACAGCGCAGCCGAAAAGAACGCCTGCTCACTCGAAGCCATGCTAAACGGTGGCACCTGCGAGGCGTGCCAATAACCCCCAAACCTGTAGCGGCGCGTCTATGACCGCCGCACTTCATCTTCATTCCCTACCCGCTAAAATTCAGCCCTCATTCTCAAAAATTTTAATCCCAACTCCTTGACGCTCATTGGTTCCGCCACCCACATCAAACGATCCGATTGACAGCCCATCATTCGACGGGCAGGTTCGCCAACGTGAATGTGAATCCTCCATCCCAGAAGCTCGTCGCGATCAACAACACGCTTTCGAGCATGCCGCTGAAGCGGTTTCCTGTGGAAAAAGTCCGTGCTCAGGTGATCCAGCATCTTTCGGAGTCGAAATCCGAAATCTTGAGGAGTGGGCGCGTTGCAAAGGCACGCTGATTCCCGAAACCGAAGTCGATTCCCTCGACCTCATTTCAAACAGCACCAGCGAACACGAGGTTTTTTACCGTCCTCTTGACTCGCGGGCGGTGAAGCGGACTTGGCCCGGGATCTATGGCCAAATCCCTACAGCGGCGAATGGTCAACTTGACCGTCGAAACGCCACTCCCTCAGAGTATTTCAATCGAATGGCTCTCCACATTGAGGTGTTTGCTAGCGACATTCGGCTTGAAGGGGTGACGATCTCGGACAAACCCAGCATGATTATTGGCCAACCATCCGGTCAGCCATCCATCGTGATTTCCCAACTCTGGTATGAGAAAAATGGCGTCGCTACCAATGAGTCTATTCACGACATGCTTGTCGAAGAAGGCTTCCGCCCTGTCCCATCGTCGTACTTTGGGTGGTATCGTCCCAGCGACGGCGTCGTCATCGTCGATGCCAAGCCAGACAACTTTATCAGAACTTCTGAAGGCCTCATTCCGATCGATCTCCAAATGGCTCAGTTCGATCAGGATCAACTAGTCGCCGCCCGTTTGAACGAAACCGATGAGTCCGCTCCCGTGATCTTCATCCCCCGTTAGTTGAAGCATTGCAAAACCAAAATCAGCCTGCTACTTCTCCCATCATGAAACCAGAAGACCGTTATCACCGCTTCGTCCGCTGGTCTGATGAAGACCAGTGCTACATCGGCTACTGCCCAGATCTTTACTTCGGCGGCGTCTGCCACAGCGAACAGGAAGAATCCACCTACACCGAACTCTGCGCCATCGTCCGCGACGAAATCGCCCACCGCCTCGCCAAAGGCGAAACGCTTCCCGAGCCCGCCGTCCGCGCCACCCGCGATCTCGATTTGGCTGTCGCTTGATTATTGGATATACGCGTCATTTCCCCACTCAATCTCATATCTAAAATCATGATCGAAGTTCAACGAAGCTGCTATAGAGGAAAAGACGAAAAAAAGTTTGCTGCGCATATGGCCTATAACCGTGATGCAAATTTGCTCGAAAATCATATCAACCAGCAGATCACAAATGGAGAAACTGGAACTTTTCTCTATGCTAATATTGCACGTGAAGTTGGATTAAGCCGAGAGCGTGTTACAGGAATTCTATTTTCGGTCGAATGTGGCAGTAATGGCTTTACTATCAGAAATAATGCGACTCAATTTTAAGGCATTACTTCTCGAAACACAAACTAACTCCGCATCAGCGATTTGAGAAAAATGAACTATTACTACTCACCTGACGGAACAGAGATATCTGGACCTTATTCACTTGAAGAAATCAAACGAGATCTTTTCAGCGGAGTGCTTCCCCCAGCAACACAGGTTTGTGCAGAGGGAACCCAAACTTGGTTGCCTCTCAGCTCCCTTTTAGGAGCAACAAAGGCGTTGCCGATTGCTTCTCAAACGATGCAAGATGGCAAGACTCTTATTGAGCTTGAAGGAGTCAATTCGAATCTGCCGAGGTTTCACTACTCGTACATAGACAAGATTTTCAAGAAAGAGAACGGCCCTTGTGACCCCGAATTTCTTGCACATGCTTGGTTCAATAATCGAATCTCAAAAGAATCGATGATACATATCCAAGAATTGGATAAAACCGTCCCTCTTTGGATGATTCCAGATTTCAAAACAGTGCTGATGATCAGACGGAAGAAGTGGAAACATCTGTTGATTATTGCTGCTATTGCCTTTCCACTTGTCATCATGATGGCAAAGTGTGTTGGAGAAGCAGGATATTCGGTTCCTGATCTCGAAAACGAACGCAGAGCGAAACAGTTTTTTGCGGATCCAAAAAATAAAGAGATCTATAATGAATATATGCGGAAAAAACGCGAGTGAACTTTCTGGGGTTGGTTCCTCACACCATAACATTTTCCAACCCGATTTCTTTGCCTTGACTCTTTCATTGACAGCTCGAGCCAAAACTGTTCAAATGAACCCATGATCTCCCCAACCGCATCCCACGTTCTCGCTTTAGCCGATTCCAACGGCTGGCAGACCTGTGTGGAGAAGACTCGGGAAGAGCGCGGCGAGAACGGGCAGTTTTTCACCCCTCCGGAGATTGCCCGCTGTTTGGCCGGATGGTTCCGGCCGGAAGGATTCAATCGCCCGTCTCTGCATTTACTGGATCCTGGCGCGGGCGGCGGCGTGCTCACCGCCGCCGTGGTGGACCGGATCAGCGCCTTGCACGCCAGCGGGGCCTTGCCTCTTCTGGAGGAAATCACCATGGAAGTCTGGGAATTGGATGAAGCGTTCCTGCCCGCTCTCCGGCAAAACCTGACTGCCTGCGCCAAGCTACTGCGCAAAGCCGGCATCCGCACCACCATCGAGATCAACCACGGCAGTTACATCGAAGGAGCCGTCCGTGCCCTTGATCCCGGATTGTTCGGAACCGCCCAGGCTCCCAAAACCACCCACGCCATCCTGAATCCACCCTACCGCAAAATTGCCACCCGCTCGCGCGAAAGGACCTTGCTGGCCTCGGTGGGCATCGAAATCTCAAACCTCTACGCCGCCTTCGTCTGGCTGGCCGTCCGCCAATTGGCCGATGGCGGCGAGATGGCTGCCATCACTCCCCGCAGTTTCTGCAACGGCCCCTATTTCCGCGAGTTCCGCCGCGAACTGCTGCAAAAAACCAACTTCAGCCGCGTCCATGTCTTCGACTCGCGCTTGGAAGCCTTCAGCCGTGACGACGTTCTCCAGGAAAACATCCTGTTCCACCTCCACCGTGACAAACGAGGCAACGCGCACTTGATGGTCTCAACTGGTTCGCTGGAAACCCCAGCAACTGCCAGTGTCCCGCAAAACCGCTTCGTCTCCCCCGCCGATCCCGACCGGGTCATGCACATCACCACGGAATCCGACGCCACAGACGTCCGCGGCTTCATCGATTCTCTTCCCTGCAAACTCACGGATCTCGGCATCCAAGTCTCGACCGGACCGGTGGTCGATTTCCGCCTCAAAGATTCGCTCTCAGATCACCTCGCCAAAGGCAGCGTGCCTCTGATCTATCCACATTGCGTTAAAACCGGCCGAGTGCTCGCACCCTCTCTCCGCTCCACTGATTACGGCGACGGTCGTTTAAGCAAAAAGCCCGTGGCCATCCACGAAAACGACGAAACCCGCAAGTGGCTGATCCCTGCGGCACGCTTCGTCCTCATCAAACGCTTCTCTTCGAAGGAGGAAAAACGCCGCCTTGTCTCCGGTATCCTCAATCCCGTCGATTTTCCCTCCGGTCTCGTCGGCATCGAAAACCACCTCAATTTCTTCCACCGCAAGCGCTCCGGCCTATCCGCCCCGCTCGCCCGGGGTCTCAGCCGTTTCCTCAACTCCACCGTGTCTGACCGCTATTTCCGCCAATTCAACGGCCACACCCAAGTCAACGCCTCCGACCTCCGCTCGTTCCGTTATCCCGATCTATCCGCTTTGGAACGGCTTGGAAAAGCCAGCTTGGACGATACTCAACAGAGCGCCATCGACCTTGCCATGACCGAACACCTCGGCGCACCTTTATTCACCAATTTATGAGCCCCGCATCATCCACGCGAGTCAGCCAAGCCCTTGAGCTTCTCCAAATGATCGGCATTCCGCGAGAACAGCAAAACGAACGCTCCGCACTAACGCTTCTCGCACTCGCCGACATCAAACCTCGCAAGCCCTGGAAAAGCGCCACCGCTCCCCTCCGCCGCATCACCGAGATGATGGACTGGATGCGCGATCAATACGAAGTTCACTACGCACCCAACACCCGCGAAACCATCCGCCGCCAAACGGTTCACCAATTCGTCCAACACGGCCTGCTTCTCGAAAATCCCGACCTACCGGATCGTCCGATCAACAGTCCGAAGTGGTGCTACCAACTCACTCCGGCAGCACTGACTCTGATCGCCAGCTTTGGAACCACCACTTTCAAAAAGGAACTCAAATCCTTCCTAACCAATCCCGCGACCGACCACCTCAAAGCCCGTCACCGCGATCTCCCGCGCGAAATAGTCCGCTTGCCCGACGGCATGACCATCGAACTCTCAGCAGGTGGCCAGAATACGCTCATCCGTTCCATCATCGAGGAGTTCACCCCACGCTTCGTCCGCAGTCCTCGCGTCCTTCTGCTCGGCGACGCCGCCGACAAAGAATTACTCAGCAACGACCTCGCATTGGCAGAACTCGGAATCAAACTCGCAGCCCGAGGCAAAGCTCCCGACGTCCTCATTCACGATATCGAACGCGACTGGCTCATTGTCATCGAAGCCGTCACCTCCCACGGCCCCGTCGATCAAAAGCGGAAAAACGAACTGACCCAACTCTTCGCCACCGCTCGCCCCGGCCTCGTCTTCGTCTCTGCCTTTCCAGATCGCAAGACCTTCACCCGTTTCCACGCAGCCATCGCCTGGGAAACCGAAGTCTGGATTGCCGACGCCCCGGACCACATGATCCACTTCAACGGTCAACGGTTCCTTGGACCCTACACTGATTGAAACCATGATCACTCTAGCAACACTCCGGGCATTTATCTCCGGCATGTCCGACGACACCAAGATGGGAATCGACGACGACCAAATATCGCTTGTGTTCAGAGAACCGGATTCCACCGGAGGAGAACCCATGCTGGAGGCCGGCAGGCTGGATGCCTACAGTTCCGATCCAGAGGAAAAGGACTAAAAGTAGCTGGAGCATCCTGCTCCAGGCCGTCCAAGGAGCGTCTCGCTCCGTCTCTTCAATCACTCCGCCCACGACCGTCCCATGCCTCCGATTCCCTCGGATTCAGTCCTCGGATTTCCGACGTCGAAAACCTGCTCGCCACCGGAGATGACATGGAATATCTAAAGACATGGGCTCAAAAATTGAACCTGACCGCTATGCTGACACGGGTTTCTCCATAGCGGACACCCCGCCCGAGCTGAACGCCTTCCTCTTCGAACAAATGATGCGGAAGAGCGGTTCCGAACGGCTCATCATCGGCTGCCGCATGACCGCCTCCGCCCGCCAACTCGTCTGGTCCGGCATTCCCAAGAATCTCTCCGAAGTCGAACGAAGAAATCTTTTCCTGCAACGCTTTTACGGTTCCGATTTCTCTTATCAAAAGTCACCGGTCACTGCTTCCTCTTCCTGAAAACTGAGCACTGAAAACTTGAAACTTTTCCTCATGAAACCAGAAGACCATTACCATCGTTTCGTCCGCTGGTCCGATGAGGATCAGTGCTACATCGGCTACTGCCCGGATCTCTACTACGGCGGCGTTTGCCACGGCGAACAGGAAGAAGCCACTTACGCCGACCTCCGCGCCATCGTCCGCGACGAAATCGCCCATCGCCACGCCAAGGGCGATACCCTCCCCGAACCCGCCGCCCGCGCCACCCGAGACCTCGACTTCGCCGCAGCGTAGCAACCTCCGCCGCAGCGCGAAAACCGCAGCGCCGCCGCCTCCCACAAAGTGGCTGCGGCGTCTCGCCGCAGGCCGTCCCCGGTGCGTCTCGCTCCGAGTCCGAATCTCCCCCATCGGAAATTCACCCACCCTGATCTTCCCCTAAACCGATCCATCACCCCTGATCTTGCCATGCACAAAAATTGTTCTTATGAACACTCTTTGTGCCATCCGTCTACCAACCCCGCCGCCCCCGTGCCTCCCCACTCTGGCAAATACTCACCGCCGCTCGGGAAACCTTCCTCGCCTCCTACGAGAAAAAACACCGACCCATCCTCGGCCCGCTCCGCCCCAACGTCATCACCGCCGTCCGCAACTTCCTCCGCTGCGGCGACCTCGCCTCAGGCTTCCTCCGCTTCCACTGTCCCGATTGCGGTCACGAACGCCTCCTCGCCTTCACCTGCAAGGGTCGCCACCTCTGCCCCGCCTGTCATCAGCGCCGCGTCCGCCAGGCCGCCGATTGGATCGCCACCGCCGTCTGCCACGAAGTCCCGCACCGGCAATTCGTCTTCACCATCCCCAAAATCCTCCGCGGCATCTTCCGCAAACGCCGCGACCTTCTCCACCTCCTCTTCAAAACCGCCACCGAAACCCTCCAGGAAATCTTCCGCACCCGCCTCAATCTCCCCGCTGGCAAACTCGGAGCCATCGCCGCCATCCACACCTTCGGCGACTACCTCATCTTCCACCCCCACCTCCACGTCCTCGCCGCCGACGGACTCTTCACCCCCGACGGTCGCTTCCACTGCATGCCCGCCGAAGACCTCGCCCCCGCCATCGAACTCTTCCGCCATTGTTTCCTCCACGCCCTGCGCGACGGCAAACACATCAGCCCCAGCCGCCTCGCCGACCTCCTCTCCTGGAAACATTCCGGCTTCAACATCCACGATGGCGGCGAAAAACCCGTTCCCTCCCACGACACCGAAGGCCGCAAACGCCTCGCCGAATACCTCCTCCGCCATCCCTTTTCGCTCCAGAAAATCACCTGGAACGCCGCCACCCAGACCGTCATCTACCGCTCCAAGCGCCACCACACCACCAAACGAAATTTCGAAATCTTCAAAGCCCCCGACTTCATCGCCGCCGTCATCGACCACCTCCCGCCCAAGGGCAAGCAGACCGTCCGCTACTACGGCCTCTACTCCAACAAAACCCGAGGCCGACAATCTCTCATCCCCGACCGCATCATCCGCCCACCAGAATCTTCCCCCAATCTCAAATCTCCAATTTCAAAAAACCCTTCCCAAATCCTCCTCATCCCCGCCCCACCAAAACAATCCGCCAAATCCATGCGCCCCCTCTGGCGCGACATGATTCTCAAAGTCTGGGGAGCCGATCCTCTCCAATGCCCGTGCTGCAAAGCTCCCATGAAACTCGTCGGTGCCGTCAAACGCCCCGAGC
>CAIXKE010000032.1 GCA_903919975.1 Akkermansiaceae bacterium
AACCCAATCGCGCAGGTCGGGCGGCAGGAGCAGCGGCGTGTCGTGGTCAATGTTGACGAAACGGACGGACATTTCCTCCATACGCCGCTACGCGCCTAATTATTCAGTGAATCTGATTTCTAAGTCCGACAGGCTGCTAGATGTCTGAAAGGGGCGAAGTCATCCTCAATCTGGGAATGGTGAGGGAAGTGGCTGCTGTCAAAGTGAATGGCAAGGATGCGGGCGTGCTTTGGAAACACCCGTGGCAGGCAAATATCGGGCCCTTGTTAAAGCCGGCGAAAACCAGTTGGAGATTTCCGTCACCAATCACTGGAACAACCGCATTGTCGGTGATCTGCAACCGGATGCGAAACAGGCCTTCACGCGCAGCATTATCAAATCAAAGCCTATTCCCCACTCCTGCCCTCCGGCCTCATCGACCCCGTAACGTTGGTGTTCCCGATTTTCATGACCGTGAAATCAGAATGACGATATGAATCCGCCTGTGGCGTCACTCTTTGAGTGTTCGCCTACCCCCCTCTGCGCGTCATTTGCTTTTTGGGTGCGGGAAATGGGAATTCACTCGTGATTTCCAGTGATCACGACTTGCCAAGCAAGCGCACACGGCTATTTTGCCGCCTGAATGTCCCTGCCCGCCGATTTCGAACCTGCCGTCCGCGACCCGAAAAAACTCGCCCGCACCGCGTGGACGCTGGTCGCTATTATGGTGATCGGCGGCGTGTTGATCCTCAAATCTTATGAAAAATGGTCGGTCAAACAATCCGCCGACGATCGACCGTCGATCGTTCATCGGATTAAGAAAGAGCGAGATCTTCGCATCATCCGGCAGGATGGAAAAACCGCGGATTTATTCGACTTACGCGGTCATGTGTTTGTCATCAACGTCATCAGCCTGAAGCACCCTGATTCCTCCGCGCGCAGTCTTGCTGTGATGAAGCGGGTGGCGGAAAAATATGCAGGCAACCCTGAGTTCAACCTGGTTTCCCTCGTCGTGGAGTCGATTCCTGCCGAACAGATCGTTTCCGGGCTTTCGCAAGCTGCGGCGACCCAGGGCATGAAACTCCCGCAATGGTGGCTCGGCGGCAATGAACCGGACACACTGCACAAGTTCATTAAAAACGAGCTTAAAGCCACCATGCCGCCCCACGAGAAAGATGGCCAATGGGCCTTCGATCCGACCCTCGTGTTGATCGATAAAAATGGTCACCTCCGCCGCGCCGTGGTCCCTCAGCAACGTGGCGGACCGCCATTTATCGCCACCTTTGATTTTGATCAGGCCGCCAAGTGGGATGCCGATGGCAAGAAAACCGGCACGGATCTATCGAACGAAGCCCAACTCGAAGTGTTGCTTGCCGCGACGATCGAAAAATTACTCGTCGAACCTTTTAAGCCTTGATGAAACGCACCACCACCATCGCCCTGTTCTATTCCGGCGTCGCCTTGATCTCCATCGCGATTCTAGCCCTCGCATTTTACCTTCGCTCGCAACTTCCCAAGCCGGACATGGCCGCTATCGTCAATGTCGGTAAGGAAACCGCCCCGCAATGGTTTCCGATCACGCGCGATCTCAGCGCCATCAACCAAGAGGGGAAACCCGTCAACCTCTCCGATCTCAAAGGCAAGGTTTGGATCGCCGCCGAGTTTTTCGCCATTTGTCCGCACTGCGCGGTCCGCAATGGCGAGGAGCTCCGGAAAATCTACGATGCATTCAAAGATCACCCGGATTTCCACATCGCCTGCATCTCGGTGGACCCGGAAAACGATAATCAGAAAAAACTCGCCGACTACGCCAGCGCGCTGAGTGCCGACACGAAAAACTGGTGGTTTCTCAACGCCGGCGGCGCAGATACCACCCACACTTATCTCGAACAAGAACTCAAGTTTTTCGGAATCCGCGAGCGCACGGATCCGGCGGACATCGAAGCCAATGGCCGCTATTCGCATGATCTCGGATTTTTGTTAGTGGACCGCGATTTTCGAGTGATCGGCAAATGGCCGCTTGCCGATGCCCGCTCGGAAGAAGCGCGCAAGAATACCCCGGAACTTTATGAGGAACTCAAGAAGCAGATGTTCGACCGCATCCGCACCGAACTCGACACCAAAACCGAAGCCACCAAACCCGAAGCCACCAAACCATGAGTGAAGAACGCAAAGCATGGCTCTCCCGCCAACCGCGCGAGGAACTCGCGAAAAAACTCGGCATCGCAGCCTGGATTCTAACGGCTGCCATCCTCGGCCTCGTCGGGTTGATGCGTCAGGTGAAAATCACGCTGCCGGATGGCGTTTCGTTATCTTTCCTCCCGCCATTTCATGCTGCGGTGAATGCCGCTGCCGCGGTTGTTCTCGTCATCGCCTTGATCGCCGTTCTTAAGGGGCGGATCGCCCTGCACCGCCGAATGATCCTGACGGCCATGGTTCTATCGGTGCTCTTTTTGCTCAGTTACGTCGCCTATCATTTCACCAGCAACGAAGTGAAATATGGGGATCTCAACCTCGATGGCATCGTTGACGCGGCTGAGCGCGCATCGGCGGGCGGCATGCGGACGGTCTATCTGTTGTTACTCACTTCCCACATCATTCTCGCGGCGGTCAGCCTGCCATTCATTCTTTTCACCTTCATCGCCGGTTGGACGAACCGTTTCAGCGCCCACAAGCGTCTCGCCCGTTGGGTTTTTCCGCTGTGGCTCTACGTCGCAGTGACCGGTCCAGTCTGCTATCTGATGCTCCGGCCGTTTTACCCTTAAGCGGCAAGGTAAAAAGCAAATTTCCAGCGTTTTTATTGCATCGATTCCGGCATTCATTCTTTTCACCTTCATCGCTGGTTGGACGAACCGTTTCAGCGCCCACAAGCGTCTCGCCCGTTGGGTTTTTCCGCTTTGGCTTCACGTTGCAGTGACCGGCCCGGTCTACTACCGCATACTCTGTCCGTTTTGCCCGTAGCATTTGCATGCGGGATAGCGGCGCAAAAGGTGGACCAATCAGCCGGAGTATTTACGAGCTTCTGCTGATAAATAGATTGTTGAGAGGCAGTCCGATATTTTGATCCAGAATGGCTTCTTCCAAGGATTGAAGAAGCGACTTATCAGAAAATAGACGAGAGTCGCCCATCAGGATGCATGGGAATTCAAAATCAAGAATGGTCCCGGTCCATCCCCTGATCGGTCTGCTCATGATTGCGTCAATATCCTCGTTCGCTTCATTTTTTGAAATCCAGTCCACCATGTCCAAATAGGCACGGGAGTGATATGTCGAACAACTCGTCATGCATTGCTTGGTGACAGAATCGATCGCGAAACCTTTCACCAGCGCACCGTTTGACTCACCCTTGCAAAGCAATTTTCCATCCACGAAATTCTGATTGGTGGCCAGATTCCAGGCGCTCTTGATCTCTTTCCATCCGTCGCTGATCTCTGAAAGCTCCACAAGCCTTTGATATTCGGATCTGATCGTTTTCATTTTGGCAGTTTGGATTATTTTGAGAAGGGTTATTGGGAATAAGAGGGATTGTAGAAAAAAGGGATGGATCGCGGGGGAGATGGGGGGATGAACGCTGGACGGTGCGGAGTAGTGGCTGCGCTGGAAGGAGCCATCGACGAAACGCGCGACCAAGCACTGAACTTTCAGAAAAATCGCTATTTTGAACGTGGATGCAAGGGGTAAGATTTTGATGTCTGGGTTGGGTTCGTCAGATTTTAAAATGTTCTCACGAAAGAGGATTTTGATATTTCTGCCCTGGATGTCGCCCTTCAGGGCTTGATAAGTATCACGCGGTTGCCGACGCTCCGCCTCTCGTCAGCGTAAAAATCAAACTAGAACGCCCGAACCTGACTGCTATCCCATATAGGTAGAAAATCATCTTCCGGGGACACACCACTCAATTCAGCCTATTCCTATGTCCCGATTGTTTCGAATTATTATTTGGTGTGGTGTCTCATTGCTCGGTGCATTGGCGGTCGCCGTGGCGGCGTTCCAGCGCAATGAACCGGTGAATGCATTGTGGCTCGTGGTCGCGGGTGTCTGCACTTTTGCGGTGGGTTACCGGTTTTACAGCGCCTGGCTGGTGGCCAAGGTGCTTTCGATCGACGTGACCCGCGCCCCTGCGGCGGTGACGCGGGCGGATGGCAAGGATTACGTGCCAACTCCGCGATGGGTGGTGTTCGGGCATCATTTCGCGGCGATTGCTGGCCCGGGTCCCTTGGTCGGGCCGGTGCTGGCGGCGCAGTTCGGCTACTTACCGGGAACCTTGTGGATTTTGATTGGCGCCACCCTTGGCGGCGGCGTGCATGATGCCGTGGTGCTTTTCGCCAGTATGCGGCGGGATGGAAAATCTCTCGGGCGCATGCTTAAGGAGGAAATCAATCCGTTCATCGGCTTTGTGGCGATGATTTCCCTGTTGGCGATCATGACGATCCTGCTAGCGGTGCTCGGATTGGTGGTCGTGAAGGCTTTGGCGGAAAGTCCGTGGGGGCTCTTTACCATCGCTGCGACGATCCCGCTGGCGATGATCATGGGCATTCTGCTGAAATCCGGCACCATGCGTGTGACGGGTGTTTCTGTCTTTGGTGTGGTTGGTTTGCTGCTGGCGGTGGTAGGCGGGAAATATTTGCCGGACAGTTGGAATCAAGCGCTGACACTCGACGCGCCGACGCTGGCGTGGGTGATCATGATTTACGGTTTCGCCGCATCGGTATTGCCGGTCTGGTTGTTGTTGGCCCCGCGCGATTACCTTAGCACCTTCATGAAACTTGGCACGGTGGCGGTGCTCGGGGTGTTTATCGTCATCGCCATGCCGCCTCTGCACATGCCGGCGGTCACGCAATTCATTGATGGCAGTGGCTTCGTGGTGCCGGGGCCGGTGTTTCCCTTCGTCTGCATCACCATCGCTTGCGGTGCGGTGAGTGGGTTCCATGCGTTGATCTCATCGGGGACCACTCCAAAATTGTTAGGTAAAGAGTCGGATATCCGGATGATCGGCTATGGCGCGATGGTCACCGAGATGCTGGTGGCACTCATGGCAATCATTGCCGCCTGCGCCTTGCCACCTGGCCAGTATTTCGCCATCAACTCGCCCATCAATCCGCAGGATCACGCGGCGGTGGTTTCTCAGATTGAAAAAATCAATTCTTACGGTCCGCAATATCAGGTGACCCTCGCGGAGATGGAGAAACTCGCGGATGACCTCCAAGAGCCCACCATCATCGGCCGCACCGGCGGGGCACCCACCTTCGCGGTGGGCATGGCGGCGATGTTTTCCAAAGTGATGCCCGGTAAGGCGACTCTCTCGCTCTGGTATCACTTCGCCATCATGTTCGAGGCCTTGTTCATCCTGACGACCCTCGACGCCGGCACCCGTGTCGGACGGTTCATTCTTCAGGATCTTTTGGGGAGCGTGTGGAAGCCGCTGGGCGACACCCGCAGTTGGCTTGGCAACATTACGGCCACCGGATTGCTTGTGGCCGCGTGGGGATTCTTCCTCTATCAGGGTGCCATCGATCCTGCGGGCATCGCGAAAAGCCTTTGGCCGATCTTTGGTATCTCGAACCAACTTCTCGCGGTGATTGCCTTCAGCCTCGGCACCACGATTCTTATCAAGTCCGGCAAAGCGCGCTATTGCTGGGTCACCGCCGTGCCGCTGGTCTTCCTCGCGTCGGTGACTTTCGCCGCAGGCTGGATGAAAATCTTCTCGCCTAGTGCCGCCGGTTTTCTACCCGCCGCACGGAAACTCGAGGCGCAACTGGCAGCCGGTGTCCCAGCAGACCAGCTCAAAGCCGTGGAAACCGCGCTCTTCAATGCCCGGCTCGATATCGTGGTGGTCACCGTGTTGCTTGGCTTCGTGGCCGTGATCACTCTCGGGTGTGCTTGGGAATGGTGGAGAATCCTGAGCGGCGCTAAAAAAGCAGTGCTCCATGAATCGCCCTATGTTTCATTGGAAGAAGCCGAAGCCAGCATGAAAATATCCAAAGAATCCGGGTCATTTCATTGAAAGGATGGATTGCGGGTTGATGGGCAGCATCAGGTCCTGCATATCGAGGCGGGTGGCGCCGGCCACGGCTATTTTTTTGTCGCGTTCCACATTGAGCGCGCATGGAGGCACCGGGTTGTTGTCCTGATGACCGATTAGGGCGAGCATTTCCGCGCCCGGTTGGAAGTTGCCGCGCCACAAGCTGACTTGTGGGAAAACCATGAATAGGGTCTACAGGAGCTTGAAAGATATCAGTCCGAGTCCGGTTTTATTTTGCCCGTAAAGCATTGGATAGATCAAACAGGCGAACCCGGAGAGGAAGGCCATCGCTTGCAGATTGTGCCCAGCCCGCCGCTTCAATGATGGTCGGCCTCCTCATGGATCTCAGGGCGACTCTGAGTCTTGCGATCCTTTTGAGGCGCAGCGGTCGGGGGCTTGGAATTTAAGGGAGGTGAGTTGCGCTTGCGATTCATGCGGTGCCTGTATCGACGCTGTAGGCCGCAGAGACCAGCATTTCTTGAGGGGCAACGGCGGACGCGTTCCCTCCGCTCCGTGGGGTATTTCGCCGTTTCATTTTCGCTGCCGAGTGGTGGGTGCGGTTTTGCAGGGATGACTCGGAGCGAGACGCTCCTTGGACGGCCTGGCGCGAGACGCGCCAGCCACGAGTTGCATGCTGGATTTGTGACTTTGGCTGGTTGGAATGAGATTGAGTATTGATTCGAAGACGATCACATTCGTGAATATTGCTGTTGTGAGATGGCAGTGCGTATTTTCCTTATGCGGCCATGAGCACTCTATTCGACATCGTCACCATCACTTTGAATCCCGCCATCGATGAGACGGTATTTCTGGAACAATTGCGTCCGGGTGCGGTGAATCGCGCGACGCGGCATCATCGCCAACCGGGCGGCAAGGGGGTGAATGTTTCAGCGATGCTTGGTGGTTATGGCATTGCCAGCACGGCAACGGGTTTTCTCGGTCGGGAAAATGTGCGCTTGTTTGAGGAATTGTTCGCCAAGGGGATGATTCGCGATGAATTCATTCGGATCGACGGTGAAACCCGCACTGGAATCAAGATTGTGGAGCAAAGCACCTGCGAAACGACCGACATCAATTTCGCGGGAGCATCACCGACGGGGGCGGACTTAGATGCTTTGTCGGGAAAACTTCGTGAGCTTTGCAGTCCGCAGACGTGGTTTGTGATTGCGGGCAGGTTGCCCGATGGGGTTTCACTCGATTTTTTCAGAGATTTATTGGAACAACTGAAACAAGGAGGCGCGAAGATCGCCGTGGATACTAGCGGTGAGGCGTTGAAGGTGGCCATCGAATGCGGCGTGGATGTGATCAAACCGAACCACCACGAGCTGGAAGAAATCCTTGACTGCCGTTTGCCGGATTTCGCCTCGCGGGCGGGTGTAGCACTTAGGATGCAGCGAAAAAATGTCCCGCATGTGATTGTTTCGCTCGGCGCGGACGGCGCTCTATTCGTGAGTCCGAATGCGGCGCTGATCGCGGAAGCCCCGCCGGTTTCGGTGGTTAGCACCGTCGGGGCGGGGGATTCGTTGTTGGCGGGGTATCTTGCGGGAATTGTCACCGGATGTCCGCCGGAAGATTGTGCCAAGCTCGCCACGGTCTTTGCCTGGAGCGCTTTGGAGGATGTTGCCCGTCATGCTCCGTCGAGAGAGTTGGCAGCGGAGCGCATGGGGCGGATCGGCGTGCGTTCGCTATTGGGTTGAGGAGATCGGCCGATTTTTGCGCTTTTCTGCAAGTTCCTGTGGTGATGTGCCGTAAATGCTTTGCCACGGCCGGGATCCGCGCCTAGTCTTTCTCGAACAACACCAACACACTTATGGGACCTATTGGAATGCCTGAAATGATCATGATTTTTGTCGTGGTCTTGTTGCTCTTCGGAGCCAAGAAGCTGCCTGAACTCGCCCGTGGTATCGGCAAGAGCATGGGTGAATTCAAAAAAGCCCGTGATGATTTCGAGCGGGAAATCACCCGTGGCGAGGGCGAAGCGAAGGTGAAAGACGCTCCCGGCAAGGAATCTCGGGACGCGTGAGTTCCATGCGAAATCGCTCGATTTTCACTCAGTTTTTCAATCGAGCCCCGGCCTTCGCCGGGGTCGTTTTTTTGGCATGTATTGGGCTGGCGACGACCGGGTGTGATAAGAAAACCGGAACGCCCGAGTGGGCCGCTCCCGGAGAAGAGGCACCTGCGGCCGTGCAGAAGTCGGATCCCGTGCGGAAGCCGGCAAGGGCCAATTCACAGGGTAATTCTGCCACGTCGGAATCTCGGAATACCTCCGAGGGGCTTCGTTTCATTAGCTACAACGTAGAGAATTGGCTGACGATGGACCGCTACGTGGATCGGAAATTGGTCAAAAATCTACCCAAACCCGAGTCCGAGAAACAGGCGATCGTGAAACTGCTCGTGAACCAATCGCCGGATGTGATCGGCCTCTGCGAAATCGGCGAGGCTGGTGATCTGGCGGAAATCCGGAGTGCCCTCAAAGCCGCCGGCCTTGATCTGCCATTCACTCATTATGTCGGTGGCTCGGACCCGGTGCGTCATCAGGGGATTTTGTCACGATTTCCCATCACCTCGACAGCGAAACCCGCGGAGACCGAGTTCAAGATGAGCGGCAGCACTTTTGGGATCAATCGTGGCATTCTTGACGCCAGCATCGAGGCGGGGGGGAATCAGTATCGGTTCATCGGGGTGCATTTGAAATCCAAGCGTGAGGTCAAAGACATCGATCAAGAGGAAATGCGCATTCATGAGGCTCGGTTGTTGCGCCGTCATGTGGACCGCATTCTGCAGGCGGATGCGAATGTGCGATTGGTCGTTTATGGCGATTTCAACGATACCCGCCCGAGCAAGGCATTCAAGACGGTGACCGGCAGTTACAATGATCCGGGCTACCTAACGGCGATTCCGGCCAAAGACTCACGCGGGGAGGCTTGGACGCATTATTGGTCGCTGCACGACATCTATTCGCGGATCGATTTCATCACCGTGTCCCGCGCATTGCGTTCGGAAGTGGATTTCCACGCCTCGCACATTATCGATGATCCGACGTGGAATGAGGCGTCCGACCACCGGCCGGTGTTGGCGATTTTTAAATAGGGACCGGAATTTCGGGTGGGGTCGGCGAGCCGGGTCGGACGGTTTTTTCTCACAAACGACTTGAGGGGAGAGGAATAGCGGGCAACAGTGCCGCGCAGCCGATTTTCAGCCATGGTCAGTCCCACTCCTTCCTCCAGCACCGTTCATACGGCTTACGATTCGAAGATCGAAGGCAACGTGATTATCACCCGCGTGGATGCGGCCATTAATTGGATGCGCAAAAACTCGATGTGGCCGATGCCGATGGGTCTTGCGTGTTGTGCGATCGAGATGATGGCGACGGCGTGTTCGCGCTATGATTTATCGCGTTTCGGGATGGAAGTGATGCGTTTCTCGCCGCGGCAGGCGGACGTGTTGATTGTTTCCGGGACGGTGACATACAAGATGGCACTGGCGGTGAAACGGATCTGGGACCAGATGCCGGAACCAAAATGGTGCATCGCGATGGGGGCCTGCGCATCGAGCGGCGGGATGTATCGCAGCTACGCGGTTTTGCAGGGGATTGACCGCTTGATTCCCGTGGATGTTTACATTTCCGGTTGCCCACCACGTCCTGAGGCCTTGATTCAAGGGTTGATGAAAGTGCAAGAGAAGATCGAGGGGGAGAAATCCACCATGACGCAGAAGCAATCGTTCTTTGAAGAGGTTTCCTGATTTTTCATAACGCCATGTCAGCCACCACCGATGTCACCCGGCTCACGGAAGCCTTTGGAGCGAAGATTTTGAAAACCGTGGAGTTTCGCGGCGAGCAGACTTTGTATGTGGAGCCAGCCTCCCTGCATGATGTGCTCGCGAAATGCCGGAACGATTATGGCTATGAAATGGTGCTCGATATTTCGAGCGTGGACCATTTTGGGGACGATCCGCGATTCGAGATGGTGTATGAAATTGCCACGCTCGATGACAGCAGCCGCCTGCGGGTGAAGGCTGCGTTTGCGGAGGACGAGTCGGTGCCGACCGCTACCGATCTTTGGGCCGGGGCTGATTGGCATGAGCGCGAGGTCTGGGACATGATGGGGATTCCGTTTTCCGATCACCCGAATCTCAAGCGCATTCTAATGTGGGAGGGCTATCCGTTTTTCCCGCTGAGAAAAGATTTCCCTCTCGCTGGCAGGCCGTCGGAGATGCCGGACGTTGCCTTCTCGGGCGTGGCTCCGCTGGAAGGCGGGCCGTTCGTGACGACCGCCGGGGGCGAGGACACGGTCCGTCGCGAGCCTCGCGCACGAATTGTCGAATAAGTGTCGGATCCACGCCAACTCCCCGAGGTGATGCTCACTTCTTCAAGTGGGCCGGTTACCAGCGTGGGAAGTCACATCCGACAAATCTTTCGCTCGCCCGTTTCATGGGCCTGCGTTGTGGTGATCCTTGGCATTCAGACGATCGTCTCCATCGGCGGAGGACCGGATGCATGGGCGCCGAGTTTTGTGAACTTGGGGCTGAGCCGCGAGGGTTTTCTGTCAGGAAAAATCTGGCAGATCGTTAGCTATGGATTTCTGCACGGCGGGTGGTGGCATGCCGGACTGAATGCGATGTTCCTTTTGGTGATTGGGTCGAGGATCGAATACATCGCTGGGCGGGCGACAATGTTGGTGGTGCTATTAGCCGGGATCTTGGTCGGAGGTGTATTTCATCTTTTGTTAGGTGACGGGCTTTTGGTCGGGATTTCCGGTGCTTGCCTTGCCTTGCTGTTGTTGTTGACGACGCTTTCTCCAGAGTCGCGAATGTTTCCATTGCCGATTTCAGGGAAAAGCCTTGGCCTGGGAATCCTGCTGGCGGCCTTGCTTTTCACCTTGGTCAATCCAACCTTGAAATTGCCGGGATTTGCTGGGATCGGGGAAATTCTGATCGAGCAGGGGATTGGCTCGTTATTTCAACTTGGCCATGCTTGCCACTTGGGTGGGGGATTGGCGGGCTGGCTCTGCGGCCGATGGATATTACGCCCACGTGTGACGCTGGATCGCCTCCGCCGTGAGCGGGCACGGCGAGAGGCGGATTGAATCTTGATTTCAGGAAATCAACCTTCTCCAAGGCTTCGGATTCCATGCTTTCCGTTCGACTTGGATTTGGATGAGTCATCGTCATCACGCTTATTGGCGGGCGGCGTTGGCCGGCTTTCACTGTGTGACCGGCTGTGGGATGATGGTTCGGAAGGTTGATGGGCTTTCCTTTGGGTTTGCGAATTCTGCTGACCGAAATCGGACTGCCTTGATGGGGGTTCCTGCGCACGGCTGGAATAGCGGGAGCTACGGCTGTCGCTCTGTTTTTGGCGCATGCTTTCAGATTCACGTTGAGTTTGGCTGCGGCCGGATACGACAGCACTTTCCAGAGCTTGGCGTGATTTGTATGATTCCCGGCTGGTAGGATTCGCGCTACTGTAGGGCGAGGTCTGGCTGTAAGGCGAGGTCCGCGTGGAGGGGGCAGGGTAAGAGTTCCGATCATAGGTTCTCGGACTTCCATAGCTTGAACGGTTCGGTTCTTGGCTCTGCGTGCGGTGATGCGAGCTCGGCTGACTGTGAACTTTTTTCGCCCACGAGTAATCGGAGTTCCGGTAGGCCGCCTCGCGGTTCTGATAATTCACAACCGTCACGTTTCTGACCGTCCGTGGTGGCGAGCAATAACTGCGGCCCGGCTGCCAGCCATACGGGTGAGGCGCTCCATAAACCATCACCGGACGATAGCCGACGGGGTAGTAACCATACAAATAGGGGTCATAATAGCGGCGCGAACGGTAATCGTAATAGCTGTGACACCCTGGATCGTAGCCCCAACGGGGGTCACCGGTAGTGACAAACAGCGAGGTGGAAAAATTGTTTCCGCCATAACCGTAGCCTTGGCCATAGCCGGAACTGTAGCCGGAGCTGTAAGACCCTCCGAGGGATGAGTAGTAGGGATCATAGGCACAGGAACTGAATGCGAATGCGGCGGTGATTCCCACGGCGGAGGCGACCCAAAGGCGGAAGTTTTTCTTCATGCGGCTACGACACCACATATCGGCGGTTTATTCGAATGTTTTTGCAAGAATTCAGGAGTCGCCGCCGCCATGGGTTGACAGTGCCCGGCATTCTCCGGTTTCATCCTTTCAGAAATTATGACTACCGAAAACACACCTATTCTCGTTACCGGAGGAGCCGGTTACATCGGCTCTCACACCGTCCGCCTCTTGGCCAGCCAAGGTCGCAAAATCGTCGTGCTGGACAATCTGGTTTTCGGCCATGATCAAGCGATCGTGGATCCCAGTGTTGAATTGGTCGTCGGCGACGTCGGGGATCAAGCCTTAGTTCGCTCATTGTTTGAGAAACACCGCTTTGGTGCGATCGTTCATTTTGCCGCCTACGCCTACGTCGGCGAGTCCGTCACCGACCCGTTGAAATATTACCAGAACAATACGGCTGAACCGATCAAGCTGCTTCAGGTGATGCAGGAGTTTGGCTGCAAGGTATTCGTTTTCTCCTCCACCTGCGCCACCTACGGCGTGCCGGACAAGTTGCCCATCACCGAGGCAAATTCGCAAAATCCGATCAACCCATACGGCCGCAGCAAACTGATGGTCGAGTGGATTCTCAAGGATTGCGGCCATGCCTGGGGCCTGCGCAGCGCCTGTCTGCGTTATTTCAATGCCAGTGGCTGCTCGCCGGACGGAAAAATCGGTGAAGATCATAATCCCGAAACCCACCTGATCCCGCGCGTGATGATGGCTGTTACCGGGGAAATCGACTTTCTGGAAGTGTTTGGAACGGACTACGCCACGCCCGACGGCACTTGCATCCGCGATTATATCCACGTCGAGGACCTGGCCGATGCCCATGCCCGCGCGCTCGACTATTTGGCAGCCGGCGGTGAATCGGTTCGTTGCAACCTCGGAACCGGTGTGGGTGTCTCGGTGAAGGAAATTATTTCGGCTGTCGAGGATGTCACCGGCAAGACTGTGCCGGTCAAATACGGCCCGCGCCGTGAGGGTGACCCCGATTCGCTGGTGGCGGATCCCTCGCTCGCCAAGCAGTTGCTTGGCTGGGAAGCAACCCGCAAGGACGTCCGCGACATGGTCCGCCCGGCCTGGCTCTGGACCAGCGGACCCAATCAAGGTCACTTTCCGGCCAACACGCATTCGGCGTAACCGCGATGTATTGGCATTTGCCCTTGCGATTTTAGTTAACCCAGTGCAATTTTCACCAACTCGGTTTTAAATACATGCAATCGATTCACAGGAAATCAGCGCCCTCAGTGGGTAAGGCGGCCTTCAGCTTGGTGGAAATGCTTGTCGTCATCGCCATCATTTCCATTTTGATGACCCTCGGATCGATCGGTCTGAGTGGTATGGGCGGTAAAGGTGTCACCAGCGGAGTGGCCACCGCCGAGTCGCTTTTTGATGAAGCTCGATCAACAGCCGTTGGTAAAAATATTAGAGCCTGCGTGTTGGTGGCTAAATCCCTCACCAACAATTCCGCAGATGATCTGAAGCGGATTATAGTGGCCTACGAACCGCTTGATGACACCGGTCAACCCTCAACCCTCGCTGGTGCTAATCCCGCTTGGGTGGTTTCCAGCCGTGGAGCTGTGCTTCCCGATCAAACGTTTTTCAGTAGTGACCTTAGTAAGAAAGATCATTCTGGCGGCTCTGATGCGATTAAGACGGTGACTCTCACTGGGGCGAAAAAATCCTACGAAGGTGAATATTACATCTACGAATTCAATTCGCAGGGCATTTGCACGACACCTGGAGCCAGTTTCGTCATCGGCAATGGCAGCCGAAACCTCACTCAGCCGGCCTCTGCCCAGCCGCCCAAGGTGATGGCCAGCTCCAAGCGCGATTTCGGCGGTTTTGTCGTCTGGCGCAACGGGCGGACTTCGGTTTTCCGTAGCCCCGATCAAATATCGGCAAGTTTGCCCGATTCCGGAAAAACCTTCTGACCCATGAAAACCCCATCTTCATTCCGCAAGAGCGGTTTTACTTTAATCGAGACGGTCATTGCCATCGGCGTTCTCGCGGTATTGCTCACGGGCTTCGTCATTGTCTTTGCTCCAGCGGCGGCAGGGATTAAGAAATCAATCAATCTTCAAGCCGCGGATCGCCTCGCTTCCACTTTGGAACAGGAATTGGTGACTCTGAGAACTGGCAATCCCGGCACCACGGGATTTGATAAAGCCTTCGATTGGATCAAGAATTCGAACACCGGAACTGCGAACGACGCGTTATTGGCTTATCAATATCGCGGCAGTCTAACCGCCGCTCCCCGTGCTGATGGCACGCCCAAACCCGTGGCGAGTATCAAGGATCAGGTGCCCGGTAAAGATTATGTGGTTCAATCCATGATCCGTCGGAAAAGTGATGCTATATTCCTTGAGGATCTGCCATCAGTGGAGGGCGGTGTCTATCTGGTGAAATGCACGCAGCTGGTTTTCGATGCGACGGGTGCTTTGATTGCAGGGAAACCCGGGCAAATCGCAGATCCCAAGAATTCTGGAACCGTCATCGCCACCGTGAATGATTATCCCGAAGCGGTGATTGCGTTTACGGCGGAATTCTACTCGCTGTCCGCCAAGTCAAAAAAATACTTCGAGGGCAATGCCTTTGGAAATGCCTACACTGCGGCCAAAAAACCTATTTTTAGCCGCAATCTAGCGGTGCGTCGTTAACCCCCTTCCGAATTCCATGAAAACCCGGCGAATCTTCCATTTGAAATCCGGTTTCACGTTGGTGGAACTTTTGGTGTCCATGGCCATCACCATGATCATTGTGACGGTATTGGTTTCGGTCACATCCATGGCCATGGATACATGGAACCGTAGTCGCTCGGAACTCCGCGCAGCCCGCCAAGCCAAGGCGATGGTGGACACCATGGCCCGCGATTTCGAGGGTCTCGTCACCCGCAGCGGCAATACTTATGAGTGGCTCTCCGCGATTTCAAAGGTAGAAGACGGAAGTTCAAATGCCGCGGATTTGGTCTTTTTCACGGCTGCAACGGATCGCTACAATGGAGAGATCGGCACAGCGAAGGACCTTGGCGGTGATGTGTCATGCGTTGGCTACAAGCTGGCTTGGAAAGATCCAATTGCTGCTGGGGGAGCTGATAATAAATTCAAAACCTTCGTTTTGAATCGCTATTTAGTCGATCCCAGGGCGACTTTTGATGAGTTGTTGGGTAAGACGGAAATCGGCGCTCTGTTCGTGACTAAATATGATCCGGAGTTCTCTAACGTGGAGAATTTCGTGTGTGAAAATATATTCCAGTTTACGGTTTCCTTCCATGTGGAGGTGACGAATGCGGGAGTGATCGAGAACAGAATTGTAAACATCACCCGTCCTCCAGGAACTGCCAAAGATGTCGAGGAGTTCAGGATCAAAGGAACAGGTATCGAAACCATTCCCGTAAAAGACCCTGCAACAGACAATCTGAAGGCCGGGAAAATCACCGCTGTGGGGATTTCTGTGAGCGTGCTTTCCGATTCCGGTATCACGCAATTGCCAGTCAAGCTGGGAAAGGCTGACTTTGACGAATGGCTCGCCAAGAATTCCAATCAGTATTCCAAAGTGGTCCAGATTCCGAGCATGTGAATTGAATCGGGTATTCTGAAGTGGACGCACGGCATGGCCTGCTTTTAAAGTGGTGCGTGCTTCCGTGGTTCGCCAATGACCGTTTTCCTTTGTATCTCGCGCCGATGGCGGGAGTGACGGACGTGATTTTCCGTGAAATCTGCAAGGAGTTGGGGGCGGATGTGATGGTGACCGAGTTTGTTTCTGCGGAGGGCATCATGCAGGCGGACGAGCGGACGCGGAAATACACCGAATTCACCGAAGGCCAGCGACCCGTCGGCGTGCAGTTGTTCGGCGGGGATGGCGCGCGGATGGGCGAGGCCGCCAAAAAAATTATCGATTGGAAACGCCCGGATTTCATCGATATCAATTTTGGTTGCCCGGTGAACAAAGTGGTCGCAAAAAACGGCGGATCCTCGTTGTTGAAGGATTGCCCGCTTCTAACCGCCGTGGCCGGAGGCGTGGCTCGGGCGGTCGGCGAGGTGGTGCCCGTGACCGCCAAAATCCGCATTGGCTGGGATGAGACGACGGTGAACGCGGTGGAAGTGGCGAAAATCCTCGAAGATACTGGCATGAGTGCCATCGCCGTGCATGGGCGGACGCGTTCGCAAGGTTATGGCGGCGAGGCGGATTGGGAGGTGATCGATGCCGTGGCGCGCGCGGTTTCCATTCCGGTGATTGGCAATGGCGATATCACTTGCGGCGCGGATGTCATGCGCAGGAAGCATGAAACCGCCGTGTCCGGCGTGATGATCGGGCGGGCGGCGATGCAAAATCCGTGGGTTTTCCGCGAGGCAAAACATTTTCTCGAAACCGGCAGGGAATCCCCCGGCATCGATCTTGAGGAGCGCTGGGAACTCGTGATTCGACATTGTCGCTTGGCCGCCGGAAGCAATCGCTACGGCACCGAAAAACAAACTCTCACGGCGATGCGTTCGCGATTGATGGCTTATTGCAAAGGCTTTCCCGGCGCGAAGGAGCTGCGGCAACGGCTTTGTCATGTGGACTCGGTGGCTGAGGTGGAGGACCTCGCCGCGTTTTCCATCAGCCGGGCGGAGTTGGCGGAACTATGAGGCGGGGAATATCCGCTGAAATTCTCAGCGAGTGCGTATTTGTTTTTTTTCTTCTAGAAATGCCATGCCGAATTCATAGGATTTCGCACGGAATTCATTCAAACTCATGAAGCATTTACACACTTTGATTCTTACGGCTGCTGCTTGTGGAACCGCCATGGCCGCCGACGGGTGGACTGATTTGTTCAACGGAAAAGACCTTGATGGTTGGGTCAAGCGCGGGGGCAAGGCCAGCTATGCGGTCGAGGGTGACAGCATCGTCGGAACTTCGACGCTGAATACCGAAAACACCTTTCTCTGCACGCCTCGCGATTACTCAGATTTCATTTTGGAATACGAATTCAAGGTGGATCCCAAGTTGAATTCAGGCGTGCAAATTCGCAGTCAGAGTTTTCCTGAGGCAAAGGAAATCGAACTGCAGGGCAAGAAATTCAATATCCCTGCAAACCGCGTGCATGGTTATCAAATCGAGATCGATCCGGAGCCAGGCAAGGACCGCTGGTGGAGTACCGGGATTTATGAGGAGTCAGTCAGGGGCTGGCTCTATCCCGGCTCGGCTGGTGGCGACGCGAAAGCCTTCAGCGATCAAGGGCGGAAGATTTTCAAACAAGGCGATTGGAATAAAGTCCGGGTGGAAGCCATCGGTGATTCACTCAAGACGACGCTCAACGGCACTCCCTGCGCGGACATCAAGGACTCGCGGACAGCCGCAGGATTCATCGGGCTCCAGGTCCATGGCATCGGTAAGGATCAATCCAAGGCTGGCACCCAAGTGCGCTGGCGGAATTTGCGGATTCAGGAAGTCACGGCGAGCACCGCTAACACACTGAGTGATGCGGAGCAAGCGGCGGGTTGGCGCTTGCTGTGGGATGGCAAGACCACCGACGGTTGGCGCAGCGCGCGCTCACAGGAATTTCCGAAGGGCGGCTGGGAGGTGAAGGATAGTATGCTGATCATCAATGAAGCCGGCGGTGGCGAAGCGGCAGCGGCCGGTGACATCGTCACGCGCGAAAAATTCTCGGATTTCGAGCTTCAAGTGGACTTTAAAATCACTCCCGGCGCGAATAGCGGCATCAAGATGTTCGTTGATACAGAAATCAATAAGGGTGCCGGCTCATCCATCGGCCCCGAGTTTCAAATCCTCGACGACGCCAAACACCCGGATGCCAAGCTCGGACGCGATGGCAACCGCACGATCGGCTCACTTTACGACATGATCACCGCGCCACAGGATAAAAAAGTAAATCCCGTCGGCGATTGGAATCATGCCCGGATTCTTTCCCGTGGCAAACACGTCACATTCTGGCTCAACGGCGAGAAAACTGTCGAGTTTGAGCGAGGTTCCCAAGCATGGCGCGACGAGGTGGCGAGGAGCAAATACAAGAAATGGCCTGCTTTCGGTGAGTTAGCCGAAGGTCACATTCTCCTTCAAGATCACGGCAACCTGGTATTCTTTAGAAACATCAAAATCCGCACGAAATTCGAGTGAGCTGAGGTATGGGTCTAAAAGTCGAATCTAGAGTTGATACTACTGCGTGATCTTCAAATCCCTCGATTTGCCATCGTCTCCTTTTCCGGCGATCAATTGGAACACGGGCTCCGGCAAGTAGCGGCGCACGGTGTCTTCCCAGCCCTTGGGGCCGATCAGGCTTTTGATCATGTTTGAGGAAACCTCGGCGATGTCGCGCGGCGGCATCAGAAACACGGTGGTGATCTCCGGTGCCATGTCCGCATTGATGTGGCGCATCACCCGCTCGTATTCGTAATCATGGGGTGATCGAATGCCACGCAACACGTATTTTGCACCCTTTTTCCGCGCGTAATCCACCAGATAGCGATTATCGAAATGGTCGATGACGAGTTTTTCACTGGGCATCGTGGATTTGCGCAACAAATCAAGGCGCTCCTCGACACTGAATGAATAGCGTTTTGAGGGATTATCACCGATCGCCACGATCAATTTGTCGAACATCGCAAGGCCCTGCTCGATCATCCAGATATGACCTTTGGTGGGAGGATCGAAGGAGCCAGCATAAACCGCAGTGCGCATGCCCGGAGCATAAACCGGAAAAATCCCGACTGAAAACCGCAAATTCCTCTCTATTCAACGAAATCACCTCCAAACTCGCTGCCGATTTTTCCAAGCGGCTTTTGACACCGCGCCGGCAGGCTGGTAAATGATCCCTGCAAAGCGCCCGTAGCTCAGATGGATAGAGCATCCGCCTTCTAAGCGGACGGTCACTGGTTCGAATCCAGTCGGGCGCGCTTCGCGCCTTTAGAAATCACCCGGAGGGTGCAGATTGGGAAAGCCGGCGGAGGCAATCCAGTCGGGCGCGCTTCGCGCCTTTAGAAATCACCCGGAGGGTGCAGATTGGGAAAGCCGGCGGAGG
>CAIXKE010000033.1 GCA_903919975.1 Akkermansiaceae bacterium
CCGCTCCTCGTCGGCTCCACCGGCCCTTCCCAGCGCGGGAGTGCATTCGGAGCTTGCAGGTGAGATCGGATTCTCCTATCGAATGTCCATCAGCCAGCCCGCTGAGATTTTAACAATTTAACGGAAAGAAAAATTTCCCCCGGAGTGGATGGGAAAACTGATCGGCCAGGTGTGTGAGGAAATCACCAGTGGTGCCTTGGATACGGAGTTTCCTCTGTGTGTGTGGCAAACGGGCTCCGGCACACAAGTCAACATGAACGTCAATGAAGTGATTTCCAACCGCTGCATTCAATTGCTCGGCGGTGATCTTGGATCGCAATCACCGGTGCATCCGAACGACCACGTGAATATGGCGCAATCGAGCAACGATACTTCACTCAAGGGAGCGGCTGTCACTTTGTATAAGATCGCCAATGATCTGCGTTGGCTGGGTTCGGGCCCGCGTGCGGGGTTGATGGAGTTGATACTGCCGGACAATGAACCGGGCTCTTCCATCATGCCCGGTAAAGTAAACCCGACCCAAGCCGAAGCGATGCTGATGGTTTGCATCGAAGTCATGTCGTCCGACCTTGCCGTGCAAATGGCCGGGGCCGAAGGCAACTTCGAGCTCAATACCTTCCGCCCGATCGTCATCCGTCACGGTTTGCACTCGGCACGGATCTTAGCGGATATGTGCGATCATTTCCGCAAATTTATGATCGAAGGAACGCGACTCAATCGTGAGAAAATCGCCGACAACCTCGCCCGCTCTGTCATGCTTGTCACCGCGCTCTCGCCAGAGATTGGCTATGAAAAGGCGGCGAAGATCGCCCGCCATGCGATGCATCAAAATACCACGCTTAAGGATGCAGCGCTGGCTCATGGCGTCAATGAGTGGCTCTATGACCGAATGGCGGTGCGAATGGGAAGAGCTTGAGAAAGAGAAAAACAAAGCGCGGAGCATTTTCTTTTCCTCTGCGATTCACGCTCAGGCGACAAGTGGGCCGACCACGGAGGGTCAGCCCTACCTGGGAAAATGGTATGACATTGCTTTCGCATGCTCCGATAGAGTGTGGTTTCTCCTTTGTCTTCCTGACTGAAATAAAAAACGGCCTTTCCGGAGAACCGGAAAGGCCGTGATGAATGTCAGGTGGAATGCTGTGCAAGCCCTGGACAGAGGCAACTCTTAGAGAGCCATGTCCTTAAGTTTTTTCAGCGGACGCACTTTGACGACCGTGGTGGCTGGCTTGGCTTTGAACATGACTTCCTCTTTGGTGAAAGGATTGATGCCCTTGCGTGCCTTGACTGCGGGTTTACGCACGGTGCTGATTTTCAACAGACCGGGCAGGACGAATTCGCCGACGGCGTTCTTCTTGACGTGTCCTTCGATGACATCAGTCAGGCTGTCCAGAACGGCAGCCACTTGTTTGCGGCTGAGTTCGGTGCTTGCAGCGATATCATCCAGGATTTGGGTCTTGGAGAAGCGGTCTTTAATCGTAGTTGGTTTCTTGGCCATGCAAATGAAATCTCTGATGCGAGGACCAATGTCAAGTGCGCGGGAGGCCTAAAAACCAGGTATTTTTCAAAGTCCGCCGATTCGTGGCGCTCAAGCTTATTTTTTCGGCTTCGTGGGTTCGATTTTCGCGCCTTTGAGGAATGCGATCTGCTGGTCGAGGTAGGCGATGGTTGCGGCGCGTTGGGCAGGGGTGACACTTTCAGGAAGGGTGTTGCCCGCGAGGCCGATGCGCTTTTTCGCCTCCATGAAACCGAACAGTGCCTCGGATGGCTTGCGTTCGGACCAGGCCTCGACCGCCATTTTCCCGATGATCACGGCGGCTCGGTAATGGGCGCGATTTCCGGTGGGAATCGATGCCGCGAAATCGTAGGCCTTAAGTGCGCCTGGAAGGTCGCCTGCGGACTCTCTCGCGTTGCCGAGGCGTTCATGGATGGTGATGCGGATGTTGCGTCCCTCTATTCCGATCACATAGCCGGGCGTCACTCGAACTGCTTCTTCCATCGATCTTGCGGCCTCTTCGAATGCAGCAAGAGCCTCCTTGGATATGCCGGAGTGAGTGGCGCGTAGGCCTTTGTGGAGAAAATGTCTGGCGAGAAAAAAGTGCCCTCTGAATGTGGGCTCCATCCCGCCTTGGAGTGCGATGGTGCGTGCGAATGATTCCTCCGCTTCCGCGTCGCGTTGCAGTTGGCTCAGCAAATTGGCCCGGTTGATTTCAAATTTTGGATCAAACGGATGAAGTTGTGAGGCCGATCGGTAGTCGGCGATCGCCCGTTCCGCGAAATCATGGAAATAGGACTGATCTTTGAACGCGGTCAATTCCTGGAACGTGATGCCACGCTCCAGATAGAGCGTGGGTTGCGGCCAAATCCGGATCGCTGCGTTGAGGGCGTCGATTTTCGATTCGGCGGAGATGTCGAGCTGTTTGCTGAAATAAACGGGCCAAAGAATCCGCGTGACTTGAAGTCCTTTCCAGCCGAGTGGCAGCAGGAGGGCGGCGCATGCAAGCGCGGCTGCGGATAACAGAATCCGGCTGGCCAGCGTGCGCAGGGTGGGGGATTGCGCAGGGGTGCGCGACATGTGCCCTAAGCAAATGCCCAATAACAAAATCCCAGTCATCAGGTGGAAGACAAAGCTGAAACTGGACTGCACCAACATGCCGGCAAGGGCGGTAAGCGCGCCGATCCGCCATGCGTCGCGATCATCGCGATTGCTAGAGGGTTCTTCAAACAGAACCCGTAGGATGGCAACCAAGGCCAAAGCCCCGAGCAAGCCGACTAACAATCCGGCCCCGATGAGTCCGTAATCCGTGGCGGATTGCACCAACTCGTTGTGAACCAGCTCCGGCCTAGCACCGCTAGGACCCTGGGCCATATGATCCCAAAACCGAAAACACTCCCAACTGAAACTTCGGCTGCCGCCGCCGATCAGCGGGTGGAGGCCGATGCAGGACAAGGCGATGCCGAGGAAGTAGAGTCGGCAAGCGTTGTCCATCAACGCATCAAGGCCGCTGCCGGCTTGGCGAAAATCCTGCGCTTCCTGCCAACCGATGAGTAGGTATGCCACGATGCCGACTCCGATCGCGGGAACGGCAATCACTGCCGGAGCAAACCACTTCGCATTGCGTCGTTTGCCGAGAATCAGCAGGAACAGCGCAAACACTCCGCAAGCCGCCGCCGCGCCGAAAATGCCGCCGCGAGATCGGGTGAACCAAACACCGGCGATGCCAGCGATCGCTATCAGAAACCAGAAAACCCGGGTCGCCAAAGCATGACGCCCGAACAAGGCCGCCGCCCCAACCAGCATGGACGACCCGATCAGGTAGTTGGCGGTCTCATTGTAGTGGGCGAAAAATCCAGTGGGGATTTTGACGAGTTTGCTGCGATACACCGGCACGAAATCCGGGTGGATCATTTGTATTCCCATCACCGCGAGATTCGCCAGCAGCAGCAGCGCGATGCCCCAGCTGAGGATGCGTTCCGCCAGTTCATGGCCGGCGATAACGCGGATGCTGATGAAGGTTCCCACCGCGCCAGCGACCAGCAATAAGTCGGCCTGTCCCAATTCCGCCACCGGAGAAACCCACGCTCGCCAAGCAAACCATGCGGCGGTCACAGCACCGAAGGCAAGCATGCCGAGGTCCGTGGAGATTTTTCCACGTCGCCAAATCGCCGGGATCGCGGCCAATACCGCGATGCCAAGAGCGATCATGGCTGGCCCCCACACCCATGGCCGTGTTTGCGGACCGATCACCACGGCAAGTATCAAGGAAAGAACGAGGAAAATGGAAGAGATGATGGGCATTGGGAAATAAAAGCTGAAAAACTGAAAAGCTGAAAAGCTGAAATGAAGAGGAAATGAAGAGGAAATGAAGAGGAAATGAAGAGGAAATGAAGAGGAAATGAAGATAGAGAGCTAAAGCATGGCCCGAAGGCTCTGATTTTAGCTTTTGCCTGCGGCTATGCTAATGTCGGCTACGCCATAATTTTCAATATTCGCTAAAGCTCATTCCGCGTTCAGCTTTTCAGCTTTTCAGCTTTTACCTCTAAATCACTTCGCGCCTTTGCCGAATAGCACGGCGGGGATGGTGCGGAGGAGGATGGTGAAATCAAGCCACAGCGACCAGTTATCGATGTAACGAAGGTCCATCGCGACCCAATCCTCGAAGCTGGTGATTTGATTGCGGCCCCCGACCTGCCATTCGCAGGTGATGCCGGGTTTCACACTCAGGCGGCGGCGATGGGATATTTCAGAGAATGCCTCGACTTCATAGAGCGGAAGTGGGCGGGGGCCGACAAGGCTCATGTCGCCGCTGACTACGTTGAGAAGTTGCGGAAGCTCATCGATGCTGAGTTTTCTGAGCAAGGATCCGAAGCTGAAGATCCGCGGGTCTTGCTCGAGTTTGAAAACCGGCCCGTCCATTTGATTGCCGTGCTCTTCTTTGATTTGGTCGAGAATTTCCTCGGCGTTGGCCACCATGGTGCGGAATTTCCACATCCGGAATGGTCGACCGTAGCGCCCGGCGCGCATTTGCGAGAAAAACACCGGCGCTCCAGGACTCTTCAGGCGGATTCCGATCGCCGCGAAGGCCCACAGCGGCAGGGTCAGCAGAATGATCAGCGCGGCTGCCACTCGGTCGAATGTATCCTTAAAAAGCAACGCCCACGAAAGTTCGGGCGTGGAACGCAAGACGAGCATCGGCTTTTTCCCGAGCCGATCGAAAACCGGTCGGGCGATTTGAGAGCGAATGAACGACGCGGCGATCCATGCCTCCACGCCTTGAAGTTCGCAAACTTCCACCGCCCGCGCCACCTTGTCGAATCCGGTTTCCTTCGCTACGAAAATGACCCGGCACACCGCTTGGTTTTTCAACAGGACAAACAACTCCTCGATCTCCCGCTCCTCCAGATCGAAGTGATCGATGATGTTCCAGCTCTCAGTGATGTCAGGATCGAGCTCCGACAGCAACTGGGTGGTTTCGGCCTTGGTGCCGGCGAGCAGCACGCGCTCTTTGGCGGATTCCTGAGTGGTTTGGCGTTTGAGCCAGGCGGTGGTGAACCGGTCGCGAACAATCAACGCGACGAACACAAACAAAAATCCGAGGCCCATCGCCATGCGACGCACGTCCATCAACTTGGCGGCCATCGCGAATATCCCGATGAACAAAACGATCAACAAAATGCCTTTGAGCAATTGCTCGACCGCTCTGCCCGTGGTTTTCGTCCGGATGTGGTCGTAGAACCCAAAACGCTCAAGCACCAGCGGCGTGAAGGGAGCGGCGATGTAAAGCACCCAGTTGATCGAATCGCTGATATCCACTTCTTCGACGCCCAAATTCATGAGCGTCCTCACAAGCCCCCGCATTTCCCAGCCAAACATGAATGACAGCCAAATGAGCAGGGCGTCGGTCAATTGCAGTGCCTGGATACGGAAAGATTCATTGCGGCTGATAGGCATTGGGATGAATTAAATGGTGTGGGTCGTCGGCAGCAAAGCCTCAAAATCGACCCGCTGCAATACCAGATATTGCGGAATGCGAGCATGGGGAGGAGACACAAGAATGCAAGACACAAGACACAAGAGGATGAGGAAGAGGCGAAAGATCGGTAGGGCGTGACCGCCGTGGCGCGCCCACTTGTCCGCCGCATGGCGGTGCGAATGATGGGTGCTTGGGGAAGAGAAAAACAAAGCGCGAAGCATTCACTTTTCCTCTGCATCTCACGCTCAGGCGACAAGTGGGCGGACCGGATGAAATGGTAGGGCTGACCCTCCGCGGTCCGCCCACTTGTCCGCCGAATGGCGGTGCGAATGTGGAAGAGCTTGAGAAAGAGAAACCCAAAGCGCGAAGCATTCTCTTTTCCTCTGCGATTCTCGCTCAGGCGACAAGTGGGCGGACCGGGTGAAATGGTAGGGCTGACCCTCCGCGGTCCGCCCATTTATCCGCCGAATGGCGGTGCGAATGTGAAGAGCTTGAGAAAGAGAAACCCAAAGCGCGAAGCATTCACTTTTCCTCTGCGATTCACGCTCAGGCGACAAGTGGGCCGACCACGGAGGGTCAGCCCTACCGGGGGAAACGCTTGCGCCACACTAAGGTGGTGCCTCCTGATGCTTCGCCTGCGTGGAATTCGCTAAAATGTGTTGGCACCGGGGCGGAACGGTGTTGGCTTTGTGGCAGGATGCGTCGCGTTGTTCTTTGGATTACATTTCCCCTACTGATCGCGGGGCTTCTCGCGCTCTGGTGTCATCGGTTTGAGCGCATTCCGGTTGCTGCGGAGTTGCATTTGGCGGAGCTGCGGACGGCTCTGCCGGTCCTTCCCTCCGGTGCGGAGTGGCAGGGAAGTGCTCAGGATCCAGTGTTGCGAATGGTCGTGAGCCAAGAAAACCCGCGCGTGCGAGTGCGCATGGAATTGCCTGGCGTCCCACCGGTGGAGGCTTTCCTGATCCGCTTCCGGATGAAGGCGAAAAACCTGAAGGTTGGCCCGCAGGTTTGGGACGACGGTCGCGTCCTGATCGAGTGGCGGTCTTCGGACGGCGCCGTGAAGCTGGAGACGGATGCCGTAAATTCGCTGCGCGGCGATACCGACAGCGGCAATACCGAGTTGGTGGTCAGGCCTGCGAATGGACGATCGATTCCCGTGTTGTGGATCGAGCATCTCGGCAGTGGAGGAGAATTTGAAATTTCAAAATTGGAAATGATACCGTTGCAAGGTCGGGCGCTTTGGAAATTCGGACAGTGGGTGTTGGCGGCCGCTTGGGTTTTTTGGATTTGGATGTTTTTGCGGATCGGTGGCAATCGATCGCGCTGGATGAGTGCGCTGGCAGCGCTGATTTGGGTTGTTGCCGCTGTGTTTTCAGCGGTTCCAGGACCGTGGAAGGCTGTGCGGCCGCTGGTCATTCCACTCAAGATCGGTCCGCCTGTCGCTTGGATGGCTGGCGATGAACTTCCGATTCAAAACGTTAAATCGGTTTCGCCCACTCCGGCTCACCGAATGCCAGATCCGATGTCTGAAGCTCCCGGCAAAATTCCGATTCAGGATGGCTGGATGATAAAGGTGAAATATTACCTATCCATGTTGAGGCCGATCTTGCATGCTCTGCTGTTATTTCTTCCGACTTTGGTATTCGCATCTTTGGTGAATCGAAGATCCACCATCATGTTGGCTGCGGGCTTGGCAGTCGCGATTGAAGCCGCTCAGACGGGCTTTGGCTATGGCTTTGGCTGGGATGATGTGGGGGATCTAACAAATTACGCCATCGGCATCGCCTTGGCGTTGTGGGTTTGGAAGATGAAGAGGAGACGCTGCGCGGTCTAAAAGTCTAAATGTCTGAAAGTCGAAGGTCGGAAGAGGGATTGAACATCGAACATCGAACTTTTAACGCTAAACGTTGAACGAAGAGGAAGAGGAGATGTTTGAAGGAGAGCGCGGCGCTTTTTATTCTTCACTTCGATGTTCGATGTTTGGCGTTCGAAGTTGGATGTTCGAGGAGACGCTGCGCGGTCTAAAAGTCCCGCCGATGCTAAAGCTAAGGCGGGCAAGCTGAAGGTTAGAAGAGAGACACAAGACGAAGAGAAGAGTATCTACGATCTACCATCCCTGACCCCTGACCCCTGACCCCTGACCCCTGATCTCGCTCATTTCATGGGCATCGACTGCGACGATCAAAGACCCAGGATCTCACGCAGCGCGGTTTTGATTCTTTCCATCGTGGCTGTGTCCAAGCAGCCCATTCGCCGGCACAGTAGATGCCGGTCAAAACTCGCAAGTCCTTGGACGTTGACGGCGGAGCGTTTGGGCAACCACCGGGGCTTTCCGATTTCCACTTCGCCCCGCATTCCGCGTATCTGTGATGTGAGGGGCGCGACGATCACCAAAGCCCGCGCATCGTCATGCTTGGGATAGGCCAAAACTAAGACGGGTCGACTTTTTGCCGACATGCCGAGCTCCGCAAACCAAACTTCCCTGGCCAATGGCTCAGTATTCACCCAACGCCTCCGTCCACGACTGAGCTTGCTGGTCGGGCGTGATCAATCCGGTTGGGTTCAAAGTCACCTCGAATGGTAGGCCCTTTCGCAACTCGATCTGCGCCAGGAACAGATTGACGGCATCTCCAGGATTCATGCCCAAGCGATCCAAGATCTGCTCGGCATTGCGGTATCGCTGCTCGGGAATTCGAGCTCTTAGCAAGACGGATGTATTCTTCATGGCACAAATGTGCTCATATCGGCTCAGAAAGTCAAGACGAAGAGATGAAGCACTAAATCTTAAGCATTAAATTCGAAACGCGGGAGGATGCCTGCGGTTCGGTGTTTCGGTGGATCGGTGTTTCGGTGTTTCGGTGTTTCGGTGTTTCGGTGTTTCGGTGTTTCGGTGTTTCGGTGGATCGGTGGATCGGTAAGAGAGAAAGGGCCGCGCTGTGCACCGATTCTTTCTCTCTTCTCTTACTGACACACCGAGCGGCAACGCCGCAGCCGAAACACCGAAACACCGAAACACCGAACTGAAATGGTCCATGATCAGCTTTGAAAGCCCTCCGATGGTCATTCTCTGCGTGCTCCTGTTTAAATTCTTCATATTCAGATTTTTTGAACAGGAGGACGCGGAGAAGAGAGGAAGGGAGGAGCTTCGCGCTTTGGTTTCCGCTACTTTAATTTTTGTCTTCTTGAAGTGAATGTGCGGAATGGGGAGTGCCCATGGTTCGCTTGAAAAGCCCTCCGATGGTCCTTCTCTGCGTGCCATTGACTCAAAGCCTCCCCACGGCTTTTGATTCGGACGCTCCGCCAGCGTCCTCACTCCTTCGGAGCATGTCGCGAATAGCTCGTGTCCAAACCACCTACAAGCCTTCGGTGGTTTTGTCCAAACTGCCTACAAGGCTTCGGCAGTTTTGTTTAAATTCTTCATATTCAGATTTTTTGAACAGGAGCACGCAGAGGGGTGTCAATTGGAGGGATCTTCGAACGACTCATTGGCCACACTTTTCAATTCTCTCTCCTTTCGTGCTTTTTGTGCCTTTCGTGGTTTAAACTGCGTTAAGCATAAGAAAAATCGAAAGCCCAGCGCGAAGCCCCTCCTTTCCTCTCAGGGTGCCTACATTAGGGAAAATGAAGAGTTTTTCACCGCCACCTCCTTCGCCAAGGCTACGGCAGGTCAAGAAGACGCCAAGTGCGCCAAGTTAAACAAGAAGATAGATCGTGTATGAGGAATCGAAACGGATGTCAGTGAACCCATGTGGAGTTTCCTTGGCGCTCTTGGCGCCTTGGCGGTTCAAATTCTTCCAGTCG
>CAIXKE010000034.1 GCA_903919975.1 Akkermansiaceae bacterium
CCCAGTCCAAAAGCAATGGCGGAGGCGGATTGACTGTTCTCCAGCAATGCATCCAACGCCTCACCCAACGCACTGTGAAGTTTATCCGCTGGTTGAAAAACCATCTGGACTCCGAGCGCTCATGGCAGTACGCCCTGGCCAGTCTCGCTAAAATCTACGCACGCTCATGACCCCAAAGTTGAACACCGTTGAATCGGAAAAGCCGGAAGTCCCGCCTGAGGGTGGGCTTTAGCTCAGTGCTTTTATACGGCTTTGGCGATTTGGAGGAGTTTCGCTTCGCCGAGGTGGGGGCCGAGGATTTGCAGGCCGACGGGGAGGTGGGTGCCGCCATCGAAATCGGTGGTGCCGCAGGGGACGGAGATGCCGGGGATGCCGGCGAGGTTGGCGGAGATGGTGAAAATATCCGAGAGGTATTCGTGCAGTGGGTCGTTGGCGAAGGCTCCGATTCTGCGCGCGGGGGTGGGCGCGATGGGCGAAACGATGGCGTCGACGTGTTGAAAGGCGGTTTCAAAATCCCGACGGATGAGGGTGCGGACTTTTTGGGCGCGGCTATAGTAGGCGTCGTAGTAACCGGATGAGAGCACGTAGGTGCCGAGGATGATGCGGCGTTTGACCTCGGGGCCGAAGCCTTCCTCGCGGGATTTTTTGTAGAGATCGAGGATATCGGTCGGGTTGGCAGCGCGGCGACCGTAGCGGATGCCATCGAAGCGGGAAAGGTTGGACGAGGCTTCGGCTGGGGCGATGACGTAATAGGTCGCCACGGCGTGTTCGGAGTGGGGGAGGGAAATTTCGACGATTTCCGCGCCTTGGGCGGCGAGTTTTTGGATGGCGGCCTCGACGTTTTTGCGGACGCCGGGGTCGATGCCGGTGCCGAAGTATTCCTTGGGCACGCCGAGTTTCATGCCGCGGACACCGTCGTTGATGTTTGTTAGGTAATCGGGGACGGGGACATCGAGGCAGGTGGAATCGAGTGGATCGTAGCCGGCGATGGCTTGGAGGATCAGAGCGGCATCATCGACGGATTGGGTGAGCGGGCCGATCTGGTCGAGCGACGAGGCGAAGGCGACGAGGCCGTAGCGGGAAACGCGGCCGTAGGAAGGTTTCAGGCCGACCACGCCGCAATGCGAGGCGGGCTGGCGGATTGATCCGCCGGTGTCTGAGCCGAGGGCGGCGATGGCGGTGTGATCGGCGACGGCGGCAGCAGAGCCACCGGACGATCCGCCGGGGATGCGCTGGGGATCGTGGGGATTGCGGGTGATTTGCAGTGCCGAATTTTCGGTGGCGGAGCCCATCGCAAATTCGTCCTGATTCATTCGGCCGAAGGGGATGGCCCCGGCAGCGCGGAGTTTTTTTACGACGCTGGCATCATAGGGTGAGGTGTAGTTTTCCGAGAGAAACTTTGAGCCGCAGGTGCAAGGTTGGCCGAGCACGTTGATATTGTCTTTAATGGCGATGGGAATGCCGCCGAGTGGCAATGAGAGATCGGCGTGGGCGGCCTCGGCGATCGCGGACTCGAGATCGTGGGAGAGGTAGGCACCAGTCTGGGGATCGCGGGCGGCGATTTCTCCGGCGAGTTGCTGGAGGATGGCGGTGGAGGTCGTTTCACCGGCGAGGAGTTGCTGGCGTAGCTGGGTGATCGTCATGGGGGTAAATGCTGAAATGCTGAAACGCTGAAACGCTGAAATAAGAATAATTAGGCGTCGGTGACGACTTTCGGGACTCGGATTTGGCCTTGGGCTTGGTCGGGCGCGTTTTGCAGCACGGCGGCGGGCGGGAGGCTTTCGTGGGGGATGTCGGCGCGCATGCGATCGAAGACCGGGGATGCATGAGCGGTCGGCTCGATGCCATCGATGTTGAGTTGCGTGAGCGCCTCGACGTGTTGAAGAATGGCCTCTAACTGCGGCTGAAACAACGCGACTTCCTCATCGCTGAGTTCCAGGCGGGCGAGATTGGCGACGTAGCGGACGTCGATATGGCTGTGCGACATGGCCGGAGCTTCGGGAAACGGCGGCCGGTTTCCAAGTGCCAAGTTTACGGGAAGGCAAAGTCGCGGTTTCTCCGCTTACTTTTGGCGGAGTTTCTCGATTTGTTGTTCGATCTCGGTGGCCTCGGCGGATTTCCCGGCCACCTCGAAGGCGGCTTTCAGGCCGATGAGCGATTGGTTGTCGTTCGGAAATGAGGTGAGCGCCCGTTGGTAGTATTCGATGGCCTCGGTGGGTTTTTTGGTGGCGAGGTAAAAATTGCCGAGCCGTGATGCCATGGGCGAGAGGACCATCGGCGGATAGAGCATAGGGGATGATTGCTGGCGGTCCATGGCGGAGGCGAACCAGTTGTAGGCGGTTTCCCGCTTATCCAAGGGGCCGGCCATTGCGAGTCGTCCGCGGATATCACTGGCGAGCACTTCCAATGAGCGGAAGGCGCGCAGCCATTGGGAGCGCTCGCCATTTGCCGCGGCGGCCTCCTGAGTTTTGCTCATCAATTCCCCGTGCTGGGTTAGTGCGGCCATCACGTCTCTGGCTTCATCGATCTTGTCGGCATCGATCAACCGCTGGGCTTCAAGGGCAAACCGTAGGCCGTCGATCCACCAGTATGCTAAGGATGAATTACGGAATTGTCGCAAGTCTTCGGTCTTGGGTAGCGACTGGGCGGCTTCTTCGGCGATGCCACGTGGGCTGCGATTGCGATAAAGAAGGACTCTCGCGGGCAGGCTTTGGGCTTCCCACATCAGAAACCGCGCTCCGGCGGATGATGGGCGCTCTGTGGGCACCGGGATGGCCGCCACTTTTTGCGCAGCGGTGTAGGCGGCGTCGAATTGGCCCTGCGATACCAGTGCGACGATCCGGTAGCACTCCGCTTTGATCCATTCCGGGCAATCGGCGATGCCGACTTTGTTGTCATCCATCCATCGTTGATAGAGAGCCGATGCGCGCTCGAATGCGGCGGAGGCCGCATGAAGATTTCCGCAACGCCATTCATAATGACCTAGCAGGTGGCAGACTGGAGCATAATTCGGCATCATCCGGGACAGATTGCGGGCCAACTCAAGCGATTTCGTGAGGTCGGCTCCTTCGGCGCGGATGGTTAGCAAGGCGTTGATCGTCGCTGGGTTATCCGGATATTTCGTGATCAGGGTCTCGATCACTTTTTCCGAGGCGAGTTGATCGGGAGTCGCATCGCCGGCCGCATCGAAGCCGCCGCGACTGAAGAGAGCCGAAAAAATTCCAGATTGGAGTTCATTGGGGAAGCGGTCCGCGACTTTGCGGAAGGCGATTGAGGCTCCGGTGGGGCCGTCCTCGATGTACTTCATCAAGCCATAGACATAACCCTTCTCCAGTTCGGTTCCTGTGCCATGCTCGATGAGGTCGAGCATGCGGTCGGTGGCCGCGCTGCGGGCCTCGTTTGTCTCGGGAGATGGATTGATCAGCGCCATGGCCATGCCCCAATAAGCGAGCAGGCAATCGGGATCCTCGCGCATTGCAGCGGCAAAGTGGCGACTGGCCTCGAATTCCCAACCGCCATGCAGGTGGTTGAGTCCTTGGACGACATGGGCTTGCGCTTTTTCCGTGCTGGCGCTCACCGCCATTTGGATTCCGGATGAAAAATCGACCATTGTCGGGGCTCCGATCGCTTTTACGGCAGCAGGAATGGCGGATTCGACGTCCGAAATTTCTTGCGCGAGAGTGCCCGCATCCGTCTCAGCCGCAGCGGCGCAAATCACGCCTGACGCCAACCAAGCGGCTATCCAAAGTGTTTTCATGGCGGAAACCATGGCACACGCGATTCTGTCTCCAAGTAAAATGACGCTGGCGTGTATCGCCGGGTCTTGCTTAATCTCCCGGCATGAAGCTTGGAGTCATCGGTTGCGGTAAAATGGGCACGGCATTGGTAGAGGGGGCGATCCGCTCCGGTGCGGTCGCGGCAGTGGACGTCACGGGAGTGGATCCCTATCAAAGCGCACGGGATCAATTTGCCAAATCCACGGCTGCACGTTCGGCGGCCGATATTTCAGCGTTGGCGGGCAGTGAAGTGATTTTGCTCTGCACCAAGCCGCATGATGTGCGCGCGGCCATGGAGGCGATTTCCGAGGCCATGGCCGACAAGTCGGTCTTGGTGATTTCGATCGCAGCCGGCATCACGCTTTCCGCGCTTGAGGCGGCGGCTTCAGAACAGATTCGCCTGATTCGCGCCATGCCAAACACGCCGGCATTGATAGGAAAGGGCGCGGCCGGATATTGCCTCGGCAGCAAGGCCACCGGCGATGATGCGAAAACCGCCCGCTGCCTGCTTGAGGCGGTGGGTCTCGCGGTCGAAGTGCCTGAACGCCTGATGGACGCCGTCACCGGGCTATCCGGGAGTGGTCCGGCCTATGTTTATTTAATGATCGATGCGCTCGCGGACGGCGGTGTTTGTGCGGGTTTACCACGGGCCGATGCGCTCCGTCTGGCCACCCAGACCGTGATTGGCGCGGCCTGCATGGTGCAGGAAACTGGCGAGCATCCGGCGATTCTCAAGGATATGGTGACTTCTCCGGGAGGCACTACGATCGCAGGGCTTGCCGCACTGGAGCGCCACGGAGTTCGCTCCGCATTGATTGAGGCGGTAGGGGTTGCCAGTCGCAGGGCTACCGAACTCGGTCAGTGAATCGGCGGGCTTCCGATTTTTGCGCTTTCCCCGGACCTTCTTTCTTCTATGCTCCCGCTCATGCTCCAACGGCCGATCATTTTTATTTCCCTGTCAGTCGCCACGTTTTTGCTCGCCTCATGCGGATCGGATTCCGATTCACCCATACTCGCGGGCAACACCCAGTCCGCATCTTCCGTGGGTGAATCGCTCTATCAGGAAGCAAAGCAGGCGGATGATGCTGGAAAAGCCAGCAAAGCGATCAAGCTCTACGACCAAATCGCCACCGAATATTCATTCGCACCTTCCGCCGCGCAGGCGCGGTTTCGCCAGGCCGAGTTGTTGAATCAGGAGGGCCGGATCGAAGATGCCTTCAAGGCCTATGATGAATTATTGCAGCGCTTTCCAGGCAGCCCGTTATACATGACTGCGCTCAAGCGCCAAGCGGCAGTGGCCCAGTCTGCGGCCGACGGCGATGTGAAATCCAGTTTTCTCGGGATGAAAACCAAACTCTCGCTCGACAAGACCGTGGAAATGCTTGGTAAGGTCCGGGACCATGCGCCGAAGTCCGCTACGGCTACCCAAGCGCAGTTCACGATCGGCCAGCTCTATCTGGCGAAGCGGAAATACAAGGAGTCGATTCAGGCTTTTCGCAAGCTTGTCCTTGATCAACCCACAAGCTCCCAAGCGCCCGAGGCGCTCTTTTTAGTGGGGCAAACCCTGATGGAGAATGCTGACCGTGGAAATCAGAACCAAGCCAATCTCGATCTCGCGCGTGAGGCATTCAATGACTATTTGATCCAGTATCCGGGGCACTCGCGCAACGTGGAGGCCCACAAAATGTTGCAAAGTCTCAGTGGACGTGATCTCCAGAGGTCTTTTGATATCGCTGAATTCTATTTTAAAACCGGCAAGACTGAATCCGCCAAGGTTTATTACCGGGACATCATCAAGCACAGTGGCTCGGGCACTCTGCACGATTCCTCGAAAGCGCGCCTCAAAGAACTCGGCGAATGATCCATTCCATGAAAATCCTCACTTTGTTCGCCGCGGTTTTGTTTCTCAACTCCTGCGTCGGTTATCAACTCGGCGGCACCAAGCCCTCATCACTTGACAAGATTGAAACCATTGCCGTGCCGATGTTTTCAAATGCCACCTTGCACCCGCGGGCCGAGGCTCTCGCCACATCCGCCGTCGCCAACGCGCTCGTCCAGGATGGCACTTACCGCATTGGTAAAGTGGAAGATGCCGATGCCGTGCTTGAGGGCACAGTTAGTGAAATCAAGTATTCCAATATCCGCGGAAGACGTTTTGACACCCTTCGTCCTGAGGAGCTCTCAAACCGCGTGAATCTCAAGTGGGTCCTTCGCGATGCCCGGGATCCCACCAAAGTGCTTGCTACAGGAAGTTCCTCCGGTACCAGCCAGTTGTATGTTTCCGCGAATCTCCAGACCGCACGCAATAACGCCTTACCCGAAGCTTTTGAAAGAGCTGGAGAAGCTCTGGTCTCGCGCATCGCCGATGGTTATTGATGCTTCCGAAAGGGCGTCATTTAAATCAGCGTTGCCAGCTGATTGGTCTTGATTGAATACCGTTTGGTTGGTATGGAAATGCCATGAAGCAGCGCAAAAAGCAGCCGGGTGTGACCCGCCAGTTGATTCTGGATGTCGCCGGCGAGCGATTCGCCCGCGACGGGTATTCGGGAACCGGTCTCGGACCGCTGGTGATCCAGGCGGGACTAACCAAGGGAGCTTTATTTCACCATTTTCCGGACAAGCGGTCGCTGGCGCTTGCTTGGATCCTTGGAGATCTCATGAATGCCATCGGGGCGCTTTGGGGCGTTCCGTTGCGTGGGATTGATTCCCTCGATGGACTCCGGACCTTTTGTCGTGCCCGCAGTCTGGATCTTCGTCCGGGGGACGCAACATCCGCGTTGGTGGCCTTGGCAGCCGAAACCGCTGCGGTTGATCTTGTTCTCGGCGCGGCGCTGGAGGAAGTGTTCGCCGCATGGCGGACGGCTGTTGCTGGATTGTTAGAAAAAGGCAAGTCCGCCGGGTGGATTCATCCATCGATCCAACCTGCGGTGGAGGCGGCGATTCTGGTTTCGGCATTCTCGGGGTTAAGCGTCACCACGAAATGCAATCCGGAAGAGAGTTTCCGCCGGACCTTTGCGACCGGTTTGGAGGGGTATCTGGAAACCTTGCGTCCGCAATAGCAGTTGCTCATCCGCGCGGATGAAATTTCTGGTGGATGCTCTTGAGTCGATGCCGGTCAACATGGGTGTATATCTGCGTGGTGGAGATGTCCGCATGACCTAACAATTCTTGGATTACCCGTAGGTCCGCGCCGCCTTCCAGTAGATGAGTGGCGAAAGAGTGGCGCAGTAAATGCGGGTAGATGTTCTGATCGATACCCGCCAGCTTGGCCCGCTCTTTGACGATTTGTCGGACGCGGTCTGGAGAGAGGGCGGTTCCGCGCACGCTGATAAAGAGGTGGGATGAGGTGCGCTTCGTGACGAGGTTGGGCCGTTCGTTGGTGAGATAGTTTTCGATGGATTCAAGGGCGAGGTGTCCTACGCGGACGACGCGCGTCTTGTTGCCCTTGCCGGTGACGCGCAGGAATCCGTCTTCGAAATCGATCATCTCCAAGCGTAATCCGCACAATTCGGAGAGCCGCAGGCCGGATGAGTAAAATAATTCGAGAATCGCGCGGTCGCGCCGTCCGAGTGAGGCCGAAGGATCGATGGAATCCAGAAGTTTTGCAATCTCGACGGCATGCAGCGTTTCCGGCAGAGTCTGATCCGCACGAGGAGAGAGCAAGGGTTCGGCCGGGTCCATTTCAAGTTTCCCCTTTGCCGCCAGCCAACGGAAAAATACTTTGAGATGGACGGTGGTGAGTCGCAGTGATGCGGCGTTCAGGCCTTCATCTTTTCGCTGACTGAGAAACGCGGCGAGTTCATCCGTGCCCACATCGGGCAAGGGGGTGCCGCGTTTTCCGAGCCATCCGGCCAAGGCGTCGAGCGTCTGCCGCACCGAGAGCTGGTAGGAGGCGGAAAGCCCGCGTTCGGTGGCGAGATACCGGATGAATGAGTCGTTTTGCGCTTCCATCGACGGTGCCAGCTTGTAGGTCGGGAGAGCATCGGGCAAACACAAAGGGGAAATCGGTGCTGTAGAAAATCATGGCTTGGAGTTGCATTTTAGACGATCCCGAGTCCACTTGCCGCTTCGTCACCGTGAATTCGGTTTTGCCGACACTCATCTTCTCTGAGCATCCTGCCCTTTCTCCCGTAATGACATCGAATATTGAAACAAAAACAGCCGCCGCTGCGTTGCCGAATCAGGCGGACGCAGAGGTTTTAGTCCGCGAGGCATCGCATTGGATTCACCCGCTCCGCTCGGAAATCGGCCGCTATTTGATCGGGCAAACCGATCTGGTGGATCGTCTGCTGATTTCCCTGATGGTCAAGGGCCACATCCTGCTGGAAGGTGTGCCGGGCCTGGCCAAGACGCTGGCGCTCAAGACGCTTGCGTCACTGGTGAACGCCAAGTTCAACCGCATCCAATTCACGCCGGACATGCTGCCGGCGGATATCGTGGGAACCGAGATCTACGATCCGCGGGAGGCACGCTTTCGCGTCAAACACGGGCCGGTATTTGCGAACTTCATTTTGGCCGATGAAATCAACCGAGCTCCCGCCAAGGTGCAGAGCGCATTGTTAGAGGCGATGCAGGAAAAACAAGTTACCATCGGTGAGGAATCATTTGCCCTACCATCGCCATTTTTCGTGCTGGCCACCCAAAACCCGCTGGAGCAGGAGGGAACTTATCCGTTGCCTGAAGCTCAGTTAGATCGCTTCATGATGAAGGTAGTCATGGATTATCCAAGCGAGGAAGAGGAACTTCGCGTGCTCGATTTGGCCGGCACTACCGAAGATCTTCCCACACCCGCACCGATTGTTAGTTTGGAGTCCATCCAGCAGGCACGCACGGTGGTGAACTCGCTCTATCTCGATGAAAAAGTGAAACGCTACATCGTGCGTATCGTGCATGCCACGCGGCGGCCCGATGATTTCGGCATTCACATGGCACCGTTGATTCGGGTGGGTGCATCGCCTCGTGCCACGATCAATCTCGCACTCGCCAGCCGAGCACACGCTTTCCTCAATGGCCGAGCTTATGTCACGCCGCATGATGTGAAAAGCATCGCCATGGAAGTCCTGCGCCACCGCGTCACCGTTACTTACGAGGCCGAAGCGGAAGGTCTCGACAGCGAAAAAATCATCACTCGCATTCTCGACGAGCTGCCGGTCCCATGATTCACGGGAAAGCCAGCACACCCGTTACGCTTGAGGACGAGGCCCGCGCTGCGGAGATCCTTGGCCGCGTTCGGCGTATGGAAGTCAGGACGAACCGACTTGTCGATGACTCGATGGCCGGCCGCTACGCCAGTGTTTTCAAAGGCCGGGGCATGGACTTTGACCGGGTGCGCAACTATGTGCCCGGCGATGATGTCCGCACGATCGATTGGAATGTCACTGCCCGCACCGGCGAGCCGCACATCAAGATGTTTACTGAAGAGCGTGAACTCACGATCTTGTTGATGATTGATGTCAGCGCGTCATCGGATTTCGGATCGGTTGAGGACTCCAAGCGTGAACTTGCTGCCGAAGCGGCCGGTGTGCTCGCGGCCTCCGCGATTCGAAATCGCGACAAGGTGGGGTTGATTCTTTTCAGCGATAAGGTGGAGTTATATATTCCTGCAGGAAAAGGCCGGACGCATATCATGCGGCTGATTCGCGAGACTCTGTTTTTCAAACCCACTCGCGGCGGCACCGATATAGCCAAGGCCTTGGATTTCGCCAATCAAGTGGTGCATCGTAAATCGGTGATCTTTCTAGTCTCTGACTTCCGCCTTGGAACGCCATTTGAAGAGCGGATGAACCAGTTGCGCAACAAGCTTCAAGTCACCAATCGCCGCCATGATGTGATAGCCGTATCCGTGACCGATCCCCGCGAGGAATCACTGCCGGATGTGGGTCGAATCCTGATCGAAGACGCAGAGAGCGGACAAGTCGTGGAGATCGATACCGGCAGCACGAAAGTCCGAGCCGCGTATGAAGCGCAATCCCGGAGCCGCCGTGAATTGACGGCATCCCGCATCCGCTCGCTGGGTGTGGATTTGTTGGAATTCGTGAACGGTGAAACCTGGATGCCTACAATGATAGGGTTTTTCAACAGCCGACGCCACCGTTCCGGCTGAACCAGTTTTAAAAATGTTAGTGAATAATCTTATTCTTCGTCTCGCGCCGCTGATTGTCTGTATGACAGGCAATCTCATGGCACAGTCGCCGGATACGACTGAGGATATTCGCGGGCCGAAGGCGCTGGTTGATATACCCGAGCCGGAAAAATTTCCGATAGCTCTCTGGGTTGGAGTTGCGGTTTCGCTTGTTATCATCGCGCTCGCCTTGTTTTTTTTGAAAAAGCACCGGCGGAAACAACAACTCAAGAGTCCGCCGGAAATCGCGCTTGCTTCATTGGCCAAGCTCGAAGCAACCCGCGAGACCTTGGCGGCTGAGACTTTCGCAAATCAGGCGGCGTGGACACTCCGCCAATACATCGCCGACCGCTTTGGTTTGGCTGCACCGCGTCGGACGACTGAGGAGTTTTTCCGTGAAATTGAGCAAAACGGCACTGAACCCATCATCGCAGAAAGTGATCACCTGAAAGCATTTATGAAATCCTGCGATCTCGCGAAGTTCGCGGGATCAAGCCTGGATGCGACTCAACGGGGTGAACTCCTGCAAACGGCCCGGGCTTTCATCACCGCCACGGCTCCTAATCTAACCCTCGGCAAGCCATGACTGAGAGTTTCGAGTTTCTACATCCGCAGTTTTTACTGCTCCTGTTGCTCCTACCGGTGCTGGCGATTTGGAAAGGCCGCTGGGGTAGGCCCGTCGCACTGCGAATGCCATCCACGGATGATGCAATTCGTGTGGGTGCCCGCCCGCGCTCAAAAATCGGCGGATTTCTTGCTTTCATCGGACTGCTTGCATTTGCGCTGCTGATTGCCGCATTGGCCCGCCCGCGCCTCGGCAGGGGATCTTCCGATATTGAGGCGAGTGGTATCGATATTGTGCTCGTGCTCGATGTTTCCGGTTCGATGGAAGCACTGGATTTCAAATTGGAGGGAAAGCAGGTGAATCGTCTTGAAGTGGTAAAAGATGTGGTCGGGAAATTCATCGGTGAGCGGCCGAATGACAAACTTGGCATGGTCGCCTTCGCGGGCCGTCCGTATTTGGTCAGTCCACTCACGCTGGATCACGAATTTCTATCGAAACGATTGGATAGTATGCAAATGGGACAGGTCGAGGACGGCACAGCCATCGGCTCCGCCATTGCTTCGTCGGTGGATCATCTCCGCAACTCAGATGCGAAATCACGGATCGTGATTCTTTTAACTGATGGCGTGAACAATGCCGGCGCGGTCAATCCGCTTACCGCTGCAGAAGCGGCAAAGACACTTGGAATCAAGATTTACACTATTGGTGCCGGGACCCGCGGGGAAGCGCCGGTTCCCGTGCGTGATGGGTTTGGCCGCACTCATTTGCAGACGATGAAGGTGGATATCGATGAGGAGATGCTGCGATCCGTTGCCTCTGCGACCGGCGGGCAATCCTACCGGGCGACGGATACCGATTCGCTCAAGGAGATCTACGCATCGATCAATCAGCTGGAAAAATCGACCCGCAAGCTCAAGAAATACCAGCAATATGACGAACTCTATCTCTGGTTTCTCGTGCCCGGTCTAGGGATTCTCCTGCTGGAGCTGGTGCTCCGCCAAACTCGTTTCCGCCGCCTGCCATGAATTGGACATCCGAAGAATCCTTGCATTTCGCGCAACCCATTTGGATGCTTGTGGGTTTGCTGGTCTGCGCGGCACTTGTCGGGTTGTTCATGCGTTTTGATCGGCGGCGCGATGCGGATTTGGCGCGGTTGATTCACCCGCGATTTCGCCAGCGCCTAACCGAGGGTTTTTCGCCGCGGCTGCGGAACCTGAAGCGCGGGTTGTGGTTGTTGGCGGTGTGGCTCGCTTTCGCGGCGATAGCACGGCCACAAATGGGTTACGAATGGCGCGAGGTGAAGCGCAAGGGTATCGATATTTTGTTCGCGGTGGACACCTCGCGCAGCATGCTGGCTGAGGATCTAACGCCCAATCGTCTGGAGCGCGCTCGCCTCGGGATCATTGATTTTGTCGCGCGATTGGAAGGCGACCGTGTCGGGTTGATTCCCTTTGCCGGGAGTGCGTTCGCGTTGTGTCCGTTGACCTTGGATTATGATGCTTTCCGCGAGTCGCTCAATGCCTTGCATACGGATTTGATTCCGCGGCAGGGTACGGATTTGGCGAGTGCGATCAAGGAATCCGAACGTTTGTTCGATGAAAACGGCAACAACCACCGTGTGCTCGTTCTTCTGACGGACGGTGAGGACCTGCAAGGGGATGTCATCGAAACTGCCAAAAATGCTGCAAAAAATGGGATGGCCATTTATACGGTCGGTGTCGGCAGCCCCGAGGGCAGTACGATTCCCGTGCGCTATCGAAACGGGCGGACGGATTTCGTGCGGGATGAGAAGGGACAGGTGGTGACAACGACACTGGATGAGTCAACGCTGAGAAAAATCGCCGAGACGACCAACGCGCTTTACGCGCCGCTCGGTCGCGGTGCTGAAGGGCTCAATACGATCTATCATGAACGTCTGCGGTTGGTGCCTAAAAGTGAAATCAATCAACGGATGGAGCGCATTCCGTTGGAACGTTTCGAGTGGCCTCTCGGGGCGGCGATCGCTCTGCTGTTGCTGGATTTTTTCATCGGTGATCGTCGACGGATGAGGGGAGTGAATGCGCAAGTCGGATTATCGAGTATTATCTGTGGCACCACTTCAGCTCTGATGTTCTGCGTGCTGGGAGCGGGCATTTCAGAAAGCCGCGCTGCGGAGGCCGATGCCCGGATGATATACAATCAGGGGACCGAAGCGTATGTTGGCGGGGATTTCACCAAGGCTGCGGAAGTTCTTAAAAGCTCGTTGCGGACGCCGGATCTGAAGGTTCAGCAATTGGCTTACTACAACCTTGGTAACTCACTCTACCGGACGGGTCAGGGGACTTTGGAGAAGAGTCCCAAGGAGACGATCAAGTCATGGGAAGAGTCGATCAAAGCCTATGAGGATGCACTTTCATTAGATGAGTCGGACGAGGATGCCAAGTATAACAAGGCACTTGTGACGCGGAAGCTGGAGGAACTCAAGAAGCAGCAACAGAACGAATCAAAGGAGGAGGGGGGGAATTCAGAAGAAAGTAAAGATAAGCAGGAGAAACAGGATTCAAAGGACGGCAAGGGGTCAGCGAAAGATCAGGAAGAACAGAAGCAGGAAGAACAGAAGTCGGATAAGAAAGATGGCCCAAAGCCAGGCGAAAAATCAGAGGAAGGGAAAGACCCGAAAGAATCCAAAGATCCGAAATCGGACGGAAAGTCAAAAGAAGCCAAAGAGGGCGCGGAAAATCCTGGAGAGAAGGAAGAGCAAGGAGTCGGAAATGAACGCGGCGAAAAGCAGGAAATGACAAAAGAGGAAGCCCGACAGTTGCTCGAAGCACTTCGCGGTGATGAGCGCACCGTGATACCACTTCCACAACAACCGCCGAGCCGGCTGGCACGGCCGGATAATTCCACGAAAGGAAAGACATGGTGATGTGTAGATATTTAGAGATGATTTCACGCTACCTCCATCTGGGGGTTTTGGCGGTGGTTCTGATGTCCACCTGTCTTGAGGCGGCCGCAGTGGAAGTGGACGCGCGCTTGGATCTTGAGTCCGTCGAGGTGGGAAATGGTGCGATCATGACGTTGCGCATTTCCGGTGCCAGGTCTGGGAAGCCCGAGATACCGGAGGTTGAAAACCTGATCATCCAGTCGCGAGGTCAGAGCCAGCAAGTGCAGATGGTCAATGGGATCACTTCGGTTTCGGTGATCTATCAATATGCCGTTGGCTCAAATGTGCCGGGTGACTATCAGATTCCATCAATTGCCATTGTTTTGGATGGAAAACGATATGCGACTCAGCCGCTCATGCTCAAGGTGCTTGGTTCGGCTGTGGCATCGGCTGTGAGCGGGAATGAGCCCAGCGAAACGGGCGACGATGGGAAAAATCGTTTTGGTTTCTTAACGGTCGAGCTGGCATCAAATGAACGCAGGCACGTTTATGTCGGTGAGATCGCGCCAGTCCGGATTCGCGCATGGATTCCCGAGGCTGCGCGCGCCCAGTTGCGCAGCGGCATCCAACCGGAAGGTGTGGCGTTCACGCTTCACAATGTGAGTGACGAGGCGCAGCAAACCCGTGAAATTAAGGACGGGAAACGTTATCTGGTGGTCACTTGGTTTGGCGGGATTTCGGCGACCAAAGCCGGGAAATATCCGGCATCGCTCTCGCTGAATGCGACCGTTGCTGTTCGTGACACTGCGGCACTGAAGACCGGCAGACCGAAAGGTAGAGCGTTTGGAGATCCTCTTCTTAACCGCATATTCGATGATGTGAACGAGCCGATGATCCAAAAAGATATCACATTGAAATCCGATGATCAGGAAATCGAGGTGCGGGCACTTCCGAGCGAAGGACGGCCGGATGGATTTTCGGGGGCGGTCGGTGAGTTCAAGTTTGATGGCGGGGAAATACCAGCCGACTGGAAGACCGGAGAGCCGCAACAGATTCGTGCGCGGATCAGTGGAACGGGAAATTTCGCGCTGATGAACGCACCCAAAGTGAGTCCGGCGAATGATTGGAAGATTTATCCCGGTAAGGATGAATTCACGGCAGGAGATCAGGCGTCGTTTTCCGGCAGCAAGGTTTTCCAGTTCAGCGCGGTGCCGCGCAGAGGCGGTGAACAGAATATGGCATTGGAGTTTAGTTTCTTCGATCCGAAGGCAGTGGCCTACCAAACGATCACGAGTCCGGTGCGGGAAATCCGGGTTTCAGGCGAGGACATGGTCGATGATAAGCCTGCGGTGGTTGAAGCCGGACCTGAGCCTGCGAAAAAAGAGCGGGAACTTGTCGGGCAGCGCTCGGTCATGTCCGCGTCGCGTGATTTAATGCCCTTGGTGTTTCGCCCCGCGTTTGTTCCATTGTTAGGAGTAGGGGGCGGACTGTGTATTGTGGGCGGCTTGTTTGCAGTGATTCGCCGCCGTCTCAGTGATCCTCGGAGATTGACACAGGCGGCCATGGAAAAAGCCGTAAAAGATGCCTTGGTTGCTGCCGAATATTGCTCTGCATCCAAGGATGTTTCCGGCTTTTTTGCGGCGGGACGGCTCGCCATTCAGGTGCGGCTCGGGGCGCGTTGGAACCAGCCGGCACAGGCGATTACTCTGGCGGAAATCACCGCGCGCATCTCCGATGATTCACCGATCGCCCGCTTCTTCCACGAGGCGGATCTTCATGCCTACGGTCGCCAGGTTGGTTCCGGAATCCTGCCTCAGTGGCAAGTGCTTTTGGATGAAGCCATGGCGGCACTCAATCCATCCACCCACCCATTGATATGAAACGAATGGTTCTGACAATCATTTACAGTTTGCTGGCGGGGCTGGCGGTTGCTGGTGAGTCGCGCTTCGATCAGGCGAACCGCCAGTTCGAATCCGGAGATATTGCGGGCGCGGCGGTTGTCTATCAGGAAATTCTGGCCAGTGATGGACCAAGCGCATCTGTCTTGTTCAATCTGGGGAATTGTGATCAGCGGCTTGGAAAATACGGGTATGCCATTCACGCCTACGAAGGAGCCCGTCTGCTTTCACCGCGCGATTCGGATTTATTGGCGAATCTGGATCTTGCCCGCAAGGCGGCGACTGCATTCGAAGATTCCGGGCGGCATCCGATTGCGGATGCTGTTCTTAATTGTTTGAGTTTGAATGAATGGTCGTGGCTGGTGGCAGGAAGCGCGTTGTTTCTCGGTGGACTGGTCTTGCTGTGCGGGTTTGGCCGTATGCGCCGGCGAAGGATGATATATTGCGTGCGAATCTCTGCGGGCTTCGCCGTATTTTTGATCGTGGGTGGTGCCTTTGCACTTTATCTTCGGCGTGATGAGGCAAATCGCGGAATAGTCTTAAATGAATCGGCGGTTGTGCGGCTTTCACCGTTTGAAAAAGCCGAGCCACTCGGAACACCCGGTCAGGGATCTATTGTTCGGATTCTTCAAACCAAGTATGGTTTTGACTTTGTTGAGGTTATCGGAACTGGATTAAGGGGCTGGGTGCCAGACAAGGATGTAAGTGCTATCCACCACATGCGCCGCCCCTAGTTTAAGAGGTAGAACCGATGGTTGTATAGTGCTCGCCAAAAGTGAGGCGGACCCGCAAGTCCGGCCGCCGCGCCGGGGCGGCGGAGGTCTTCATGTTGCCTCCGGGGTTGACGTCTTTTGGGATTTTTTTGTTGAACGCAAGCCTCAGCGTGTTAATGACTACCTTTTCTGTAATAAATTTCAAAATCCATGAAACCCAATTCAAAAAACTACGTTGCGCTCTATGGCGTGGCCAGCCTTCTTGCGCTAGCGGGTATTTCCGTAATCTGCATGAATTCCGGGGTGCCGTCACCGACGACTGCAGCAGCATTGTTGGACCAAGGGAAATCCAGTCCCTCGCCTCTCGCGGCGGCAAATCGGACTGAGGACGCTTCTCTTGCAGCGCAAGGACTATTGTGGGAGCGCGGTGCGGCCGGACAAAAGGAGCTTCGCGCATCTATCCCTGTTCAAGCCGAGCCACTGCGCGCTGTGCTTGGCCAAGCGGCAGGAACCCGGGTTAAAATTGAATTATCCGACCGGTTCGCCGATCTTGCAGGGGAAATCATAGGTTCTTCCATTCAGGATGACGGTACCGTCATAACACACGTGCGGATCGACGGCGAACCGCAAGGGACGTTGACTGTGCAAGAAAACAAAGCTCTCGGATTTTTCCTCGGGCAGCTGTATTTCGACGCGCATCCGGTTGCTTATGAATTTCGCCCCTCTGGTAGCGGCTTGATGGCTAGTCGCCACGCGCTCAGCGATTTGCTTTGCTCGATGCTCAATCAGAACCAAGACGGCATCGAAGCCATGGGCTTGCCGCCACTCGACAAGACCAAGGCTCAAGCCTCGTGTAAGAGGGATGAAGATGCTAAAGCAAAAAACAAACTGATCGAGGAAGCTCGGCCAGGCGGTGCTGCCACCTTACCTGGCCTCTCCGTTACGGATACTTCAATCACCGAAGGGAATTCGGGAACCAAGAATTTATCAGTCACAGTCAAATTGTCTAAGGCCGACCGTGCCAAAACTATCACCGTGGGTTATGTCACTCAGAACGGCACGGCCACGGCGGGTAGCGACTACACCGCTGTGAGTGGGACCGTTACTTTTGCTCCCGGCGCCAGCGTCCGCACGGTGTCTGTGCCGATCAGCGGTGACGTCACCCTTGAGTCTAACGAGGAATTTCTTGTGCTGCTCTCCAATTCCGTGAACGCGGTCATCGCGGACGGCAGTGCCACCTGTACAATTAGTAATGACGAGGCGACGCCTACCAATGTGCCGCTACTCAATAGTCTGCCAGGCGCCGTGGCGGTAGCCTATCTCGACATGGACGGCCAAATCGTCACCGGCACCCAGTGGCTGAATGGGGGGACCATCAATGCGGGTGCCATTTCTACCACCTACACTCAAGCTCAGATGACCGAAATCTGGCGGCGCTCCGCGGAAGACTACGCGCCTTTCCAGATCAACGTCACTACCGATGAAGCTACCTACCTTGCTGCTCCCTCGAACCGCCGTATCCGCTGCATCATTACTCCGGATAATGAGTGGTATGGCGCTTACGGCGGAGTGGCTTATGTCAACTCATTCACTTGGACTGGCGATACGCCGTGCTGGGTATTTTCCGACCAACTTGCAAACACAGCCCGATATATTGCGGAAGCCTGTTCGCATGAAATCGGCCACACTCTTGGACTGCTTCACGACGGGCGCACCTCGCCATCCGAAGGTTATTATCAAGGTCATGGTAGCGGTGAGGTTGGTTGGGCCCCAATCATGGGCGTAGGCTACTATCAATCGCTCGTCCAATGGTCGCGCGGCGAGTATCTAAATGCTAACAACAAGGAGGATGACCTATCCATCATTACTACGAAAAACGGGTTTGCTTATCGCGCTGACCAGCAGCCCGGTAATCCCATTGGCGCTCCCGCGCTGGCAGTTAGCGGCAATTCCGTTTTCGGCTCGGGCATCATTGAGACAGGGGATGACGCGGACAGCTTCGCCTTTAGCACCAATGGCGGCACGGTCAGCCTTTCCGTACTCGGTGATGCCACCAGCCAGAACCTCGATTTGCTAGTGGAAGTCCTCGATGCATCTGGTAATGTCTTTGCCGTCTCGAACCCCGACACGCTCACCGACGCTACCGTCTCCGCTGCTCTCGCTGCGGGCACTTATTTCCTTCGCGTTTCCGGTGTCGGTCGCGGGGATCCGCTTGCCGACGGTTACACCGACTATGGTTCTTTGGGACAATACAGTATCATCGGTACGGTGCCTTAATTCCTTTTAATTCATTCAAGAAAAGCCCGCTAGTCAAGAGACTAGCGGGCTTTTTTGTTTCCGCTAATAACCAGTTTGCTATCGGGATGATGTATGTACGCAGGTGGATTTTGTTGAGTCTTGCTAGGTCGGCAATAGGTATTCGAGAATAGGTATTCGAGAATTTGTATTCGAGATTTTTTATTCGGAATCCGTCAAGCGGCTGGGATATCGTGGGCCTCCACGACACACAGCGCAAACACTCCGTCCTTAATTGCCATGCTCCAGCTCAGTCCGAGGCTCAAACTCTCAGCCAAAACTAAACTATAAAAGGCCTCCTGAAGGTCTGTATGATCTTAGATCCTGTCATGAAAATGGCAGGATCGGTTCCTGCCTTCGGCAATATTTAGACAGAATCTTAGACTGTTACTCAGACTTTCATCAGATCAGCCTCTTTCGCTACCGCGTAGTCGTCGATTTTTTTAGTGAATTTGTTGGTGAGATCTTGGACTTTCTTTTCGAAATCCTTTTGGCCGTCTTCAGTGATGAAATTGTCGGCTTTCATTTTTTTTGCGGCGTCCATGCCATCTTTCCGGGCCGATCGGAGGCGGACCTTGGCTTCTTCCGCGAGTTGCTTGATGAGTTTCACCATATCGCGTCGGCGTTCTTCCGAGAGTTCCGGAATGGGGACGCGCAGCGAGCGGTCGGCAGCGGCGGGATTGAGGCCGAGTTTGCACTCGCGGATGGCGCGTTCTATATCGCGGGTGGTGGATGGATCGAAGGGTTGGACCATTAGCATTCGTGGCTCGGGCGAGCTGATGACTGCGAGGCTCTTGAGTTTGCTGATCGCGCCGTAGGCTTGCACGTGGACGTCGATATTCTCAATCAGCGCGGGGCTGGCTTTTCCGGTGCGGACACCTGCGAATTCGTGGGTGAGGTAATCGACGCACTTGGTCATCGCTTCTTCGACTTCGAGGATGGCTAGTTCTGGGTCCATGGGAGATTGGAGATTGGAGATTGGAGATTGGAGATTGGAGATTGGAGATTGGAGATTGGAGATTGGAGATTGGAGATTGGAGATTGGAGATTGGAGATTGGAGATTGGAGACGCTGCGCGGTCTAAAGGTCTGAATGTCTAAACGTCGAAGGTCGGAAGAGGAGGATTATTCGCTGTGGACTAGGGTGCCGATGGGGAGTCCGCGGAGGGCGTGGGAAAGGTTTCCGACTGGTGCGAGATCGAAGACGATGATCGGGATGTTATTGTCCATGCAGAGACTGAAAGCGGTTGTGTCCATCACGTTGAGGCGTTGTGAGATGCATTCGTGGAAGGTGACGTTTTGGTAGCGCACTGCATCCGAGTTTTTTTTTGGATCGGAATCATAAACGCCGTCCACTTGAGTGGCTTTCAGGATGACGTCGGCACCCATTTCACTGGCGCGTAAGGCGGCGGTGGTGTCAGTGGAAAAGAAGGGGTTGCCGGTGCCGGCGGCGAAGATAACGACCTTGCCATCGGAGAGTTGTCGTTCAGCTCTTCTGCGGATGAAAGTTTCCGCGACGTTTTTCATTTCGATAGCAGACTGGACGACACATTTCACGCCATGGTGGGTGAGGGCCCCCTCGAGGGCGAGTGCGTTCATCACGGTGGCGAGCATGCCGACGTAATCGGCGGTGGCGCGGTCCATGCCGCGGGCGGAGGCGCTGGCTCCGCGCCAGAAATTTCCGCCACCGACGACGATGCCGAGTTGGAGTCCGGAATCCACGGCCTCGCGGATTTCGAGGGCGATACGATCGACGATTTCAGGGGAAATATTGTCCCGGGAGCTGGCTCCGCGCAGGGCTTCACCGCTGAGTTTCAGGATAGCGCGCTTGAAGGGACGTGGATCTCGGGGACGTTGGGGCATGGGATGTGGTGGCTGGCAGATGAAACCAGATTTCCCCCCATCTTGAAAAGGCAAAACGCGGATTCAGTTTTCTGGAGGAGCGACTCCGCCGATCACAAAGTTGGCTCCGAGTTCGCGCAGGTTGGTTTTTGCTTCGTCAGCGCCTTCGATGACCAATGTTACGGCGAGAGGATTGCTTTGGGGTGCTTGATAGACTTCCAGAGTTTTCCGGATGGCCACGATGGTAAGTTTCAGGATTTGGCGCGCGGTGAGGTCGATTTCAGGCGGGATGGCGAGTTGAGAAACATCGATTCGGACTGTCAGGCCATTCGTGGTCATTTCCCCGCTGATGCCGATTTTGGCGATGACCAGCAGGTTGGATTCCTGGATTTTGTAGTTCGGATTGTTGGTGGGAATCAAATGCGGGCTGCGGATCGCATCGATCAGGACCTCTGGAAACGCGCCGGTCATGGCCATTGGGCGAGGCATCACGCAAGCCTGGAGAGCCTCGCCGGTGTCTGAGATCGCCTCGTCGCCATCGGTGCCATGAAGGCTCAGGGGCTCGAAGACGGGGACGACCATGATGGTGGTGGCGGCGGCTGGATGTCCCATTAGGCAAGCGGCGCAAAAAGCGGCTAGCAGGGTTTTCATGGAGGGATTATGCCATTCGTGCGGGGTGATGGCCAGAGGAAATGAGGCCTCTGCGCTTGCCAAGGGGGGATTTAGGGCTTGTCATGGCGTATGGATTCTTTGGAAAAGGCGCGGCGGGTGATTGAGATGGAGATTGACGGTCTGCGCCGGATGTCGGGCTTGCTCGGGGAAAGCTTTGTTGAAGCGGTCGGGATTTTGCGGCAAACGGTGAGTGGCCGTGGCAAGGTGGTGGTGGTGGGGGTGGGGAAATCGGGGAATATCGGCCACAAGATCGCGGCGACGCTCAATTCGACCGGGGCGACTGCCGTGGTTTTGGATTCGCAGAATGCGCTGCATGGAGATTTGGGTCTGCTCTCCGATGGTGATGTGGTACTGGCGTTGTCTTACTCGGGGGAAACCCGGGAATTGCTGGATTTGCTGCCGTTTATCAAACGATTTGATGTGAAGGTGATTGCTTTGACAGGCAAGCCGGACTCCACGTTGTCGAGGCTGAGCGAGGTCACGCTGGATACCTCGGTGGAGCGTGAGGCGTGCCCGTTGAATTTGGCGCCGACCTCGTCGTCCACGGCGATGTTGGTGATGGGCGATGCGCTGGCGATGGTTTTGCTGGAATCCCGGGGTTTCACCGAGGAGGATTTCGCGCGGTTTCATCCGGGGGGATCGTTGGGGCGGGCTTTGTTGACGCGTGTTTCCGACATCATGCGCTCGGATACCGCGCTGCCGACGGTGCTGGAAGATGCGGATGTGTTTGCGGCGCTGGACGCGATGAACCGCAGTCGTGCCGGGGCTTGCTTGATCCTCGATCCGGAAGGCGGTTTGGCCGGAATTTTCACTCACGGGGATTTTGCGCGTGGGTTCCGGATTGATCCGCTGCTGGGTGGAAAATCGGTGGTTTCGCTCATGACTCGCAATCCCATCGCCGTTCGGTCCGATGCGTTGGCGGTGGAAGTTCTGCGGACGCTCGGGCAAAACCGCATTGATGATATTGTGGTGCTTGATGCGGCGGGTAAACCCGTGGGTCTGATCGATACCCAGGATTTGGCCCGGCTCAAAATCGTGTGAGCTCATCGGATGGCAATCCGTTTGCCATGGGCGAGGAGGGGGATCATTATGCGCCGCATGGCAGATGAAAAACGCATGGGATGGCTGGCTAGGGTTTTGTCTCTGGCGGGCATGGTGGGTTCATGGGTGCTGATTTTGATTGGCGTGCTGTGGGCCTTCGGTGCGCTGTGGTTTGATTTTCCCTTGGCGTTTTTGCGTCCGTGGGTGGCGGCGGTATTCGGGGTGGTGGTGGTGCTGACGGTTATTCTGGTGCGGCCTCGATGGCGGGCAAAACTTGGCATCATGTTGGGGATATTGCTCATCCTCTTGTGGTGGCTGACGCTCCAGCCCCGGCAATATCGCGATTGGAAAGCTGAGGTGGCGGTCACGCCATGGGCGACGATCGACGGGGATGTGGTGACTCTCTATCAGGTTAGAAATTTCGAGTATCGATCGGAGAAGGATTTCACGCCGCGGTATGAAACGCGGCATGTGGATCTACGGAATCTCCGCGGGGTGGATATGTTTCTCAATTACTGGGGTTCGCCCTACATGGCGCATCCGATCATGTCGTATGATTTTGGCAAAGACGGCCGCGTGTGTTTCAGTATTGAGACCCGTCCGGAAAAGGGTGAGGCGTATTCCGCGCTGGGTGGGCTCTACCGTCAGTTTGAATTGATCTATGTGGTGGCTGATGAGCGGGATGTGATCGGGGTTCGTAGCAACCACCGTGAGGGCGAGGATGTTTATCTCTATCGATTGAATCTAATCTCGGCGCGGGACAGCTTTTTGGAGTATATGAATGTGATCAACGGTTTGGCTGAGAATCCGCGTTGGTATAATGCCATCACCAATAATTGCACCACGGCGATTCGCCAGCAGCGGGCTGCGAGCGCGCGTGCGCCATGGGATTACCGGATGCTCGTCAACGGTCTGGGCGATCAGATGTTATATGAGCGTAGAGCGATTGATACGTCGCTGCCGTTTTCCGAATTGAAAGCGCTATCGCGGGTGAATGATCGCGCGAAAGCTGCGGGGGATACACCGGATTTTTCCGGGAAAATCCGGGAGGGATTGCCGGGGATGGATGCTGCCGAGTGAGGGAGATGGTTCAATTTGGGTTCGGAAGTTGAGTTACGGATACTTTCCAAAAAACCACTGAACTACTGAGAACCACTGAGTTCACAGAGAAATATCTCGAAGCGCAACTAACCCAGGTTTCTTATCATGAGGCTGTAGCCGTTGATTTTATTTGATTGGCGCTATTTATCCCCCCTGCAAATCCCTCAGGCTCCACAACATGCCTGCTGCGGCACTCGCATTGCCTTTCATCCGCCTCGCCCCGCTCTTGCGCTTTGGTCCGAAGCGATCCCGCGCGCTTTCAAACATCTCATCCACAAATCCCCGACTTCCAATCACCGCTCCCGCTGTGAAATATCTCACCCGACACCGCAACATCCGCCCGAATGGAATTTCTCCCATCCGTTTTTCCTCGGCTTCAATCAATCGCGCTTTTTCCGCGTCAAGCTGCTCTTTGGTCAGTCCTTTGCGTTTGATGATTCGCTTCATTTTCCCACTTTGCTCCACGTGCTCCTCAACGCGTTCGCCCGCGCCCTCTAACAAAATTTTCCGGTATTCCAAAGCCAGCTCACCCTTCCACAAATCCGCATTCGCCGCCACGCCCTTGTGCGCCCGCAGCGTTCTAACCAAGCCAGCCCGCGCCTTTTTGCCATCGCCCTTCGCCCCACCGCCAATCGCCTCACCATAACTGCTCCAGCGATATTCCTCGGGATTTTTCACCATCCCGGCACGCACCGGATTCAAGTCGATATAGGCCGCCATCGTTTTCGTCGCAACGCCATCCTCCACAATCACGCTCTTGAAGCGATCCTCCCACAAGTGCCCCTTCCGCTTGTGCTTCCCATTGTGCCAAAGCGTGTAGCGTTGCAAAAATCCCTGCATGAACTCGGATAAATCGTGCATTCGCCAGGTGAACCGCTCGTGAATCGCCCGCACATAGGCTTCGCCCTCCGTCGCCCGCCCCTCCGCCACCGCTTTCCGCGCATCCGCCAATTCCTTGGCCACCAAAGTCACCTGCGCCTCCGACTGAATCCACTTCATGCGCCCCAGCAGCTCCTCATCCGAGAATCCGTCCGGCGGTCTTGGCGTGATTTCCAACAGCAAGTGGATGTGATTGCACATGAAGCAGTAGGAAAGCACCCGATTGCCCGAAAAATTCTCATACATCCGCATGAACGTCCGCAGTTTTTCCTTCTCATCCGGCCCAAACACCAAGCGCCGATCCACCACCCGCGAAAGCAGCGGGCGCTTCGCGCCTAAAATAAAACAGCCTCCGGAGGAGGAGGCTGCACGACGCTTGGACGGAATGGAATGTAGTCAAATGCAGTGATAAATCACCGGCCTTCCAGTCCCCACTTCATCAGTCCCTTCAGGCTGAGGCTGAGGCTGCGGAAAAATAGTCCAACGTGCGTGCCTCATGAACCGGATCCTAACCGATTCAGACAACGAGTCAATAGAGTTTCTTTATAAATACCATGGAGACTTTTATGTGTGAAGGAAGTCTGGGGCGGAATCTATTCATAGTTTTCCACACCGATCAATGACTGACCCTACCGACTGATTTCATTCTGGAAACGATTTGGGATCACCGGCCATATTTTTAAATCTCTCATTAGAGCCTTCAACACCAACAATTTTATTCCCTCTCACCACTCTTACCAACCAACCGCAGATCGTCTCACCTGTTTTTTCGCGTACGCCAAGCGCTGCATATTTCGTATCCGTGCTCGTAGCGCTTCCTCTAAAACTTGTTTTCCCGCCTCCATCCTTAAATATGATCGGTTCGGAAGGGGCGAAGGATTCAGATTTAGTCTCTTTACTACGCAGGACAAAGTAAAACATGATAGTTAAATCCTCTTTATTCTTAAAGATTGGATGAACAGTAACTTCAATATCTTTTGCCTGCTGTTTAGTTTTATCATGGCTCCCGTAGTCAGTTTTGAAATCATTACGAGTAGATGCACCGCCAGCAACTGATTTTGCTTCAACGGTGACGTTTTCGCTACTAAGCCGATCATACGGAATTTTGTCGTTTTTAGCAACCTCAGCTACCTGAGCAATGGCTGCAATTGTCAGCGTGCAAGTATCGGCAGAGTATGTTGCTATAAGCTCATCGTCTTCATTGAAAAATATAATCGTGTCGAGCTCACTTTTATCCGTCATTTTCCATTTTGCTCCATTAGCGGATAATAACGCTTTAATTTCACCACCTGCCAAGGGGGCGCGGTTATTCGGGGCGTTTTCCGTCTTATCAAACGTGATGCAGCCGCATTTTTCGTTAAACAAAATTGCAATAATATCATATCCAGCCTTAGAAAAGACCACTTCTTCATCACTTTCGCTAAGTGGTTTGCCGTATCGGACAATCAACTGGTTCTTCGTCTCTCCAATTTTCGCCAAACTCAGATCGGCGAAAACAAGTCCGGCAAAAACGGCGATAACTATAATTTTCATTACTGCTATCTCTTCTCTCGTTTGGTTCCATTTGTCAAGAGCCGCTCCATAAAAATGCTTAGGGGGCAGTCCAAAATAACAGACCTTGGGCATTCGATGGGGGCAGTTCCGGCTAACAAGCATTGCCGCCCGCAGCGGAACGATAAGGGAGTTTTCACGGTTGCGGCGCGGGCGGGGTGGTGTCTCCAGCAGCGGCACCGTCTTCCTTGTTGCGTTTGGGGCTGCGTTCGAGGCAGGAGGCGGCGAGCCAGGCGTGGAGTTTGGCGGAGTTGCGGCGGTAGCGGTTCTGCATCATGGCGTCGAGGCAGGTGACTTCTTTGCCGCCCTCAATGAGGAGGACGCCGATGCTCTCGGTGCTTTCGAGGCCTTTGAGGTTGTCGGCGGTGTTACTGCTAGGAATTTACTTTTGAGGTGAGGGCCGTTGAAAGAACTGGTGGCCAGACCGGAGGCGGGGAAAAAGGGGTTGCGGGGGAAAAGGGGACGGAAGAGGTGTTTCGGTGTGTCAGTGGGCGGTGTTTCGGTAAGAAAAATCCCCAGTCCGCGCCGGTAAACGGCTGGCTCGGGAGATTTCACGGCGGTTTTCATTCGCCTCGAGCGTAGCTCTCCGGACCGCTTTACCAAGATTTCTTTAGCGAATTGCCAAGGAATTTGCTTTCCGGATGAAAGCTGTTAGAAAACCTGGATGCTGCCGTTTAGAGCATTTTTAGAAATGTCGTAGCCACGGTGATGAAATCGTGGCGGCGGTTTTCAGCCGCCAAGCCTTTCTTTTTTCATGTATTTGGCATGGGGGAAATTTTTCTTTCCGTTAAATTGTTAAAATCTCAGCGGGCTGGCTGATGGACATTCGATAGGAGAATCCGATCTCACCTGCAAGCTCCGAATGCACTCCCGCGCTGGGAAGGGCCGGTGGAGCCGACGAGGAGCGG